>CAZKPN010000126.1:0-10890 GCA_964554655.1 uncultured Aquabacterium sp.
CGTTTCGACGATGAGCTGATCGCCGAGCTCAAGCATTTCTCGCCCAGCGTGATGGAAGAGGAGGGCGATGTGCTCATCCTCAAGCACCTCTACATCGAGCGGCGCATGGTGCCGCTCAACATTTACATCCAGGAGGCGGAAGGCGAGCAACTGGAGCACGCGGTCATCGAGTACGGCAACGCCCTCAAAGACTTGGTGGCGGCCAACATCTTCCCGGGCGACATGCTCTGGAAAAACTTCGGCGTCACGCGCAATGGCAAGGTCGTGTTCTACGACTACGACGAGATCGAGTACATCACCGACTGCAACTTCCGCAAGGTGCCCGAGCCGCGCAACGAGGAGGAGGAGATGTCCGGCGAGGTCTGGTATTCAGTCGGCCCGCACGATGTGTTCCCGGAGACGTTCGGGCCCTTCCTTCTCGGCGATCCGCGCGTGCGTGCCATCTTCATGAAGCACCATGCCGAGTTGCTGGAGGCCGATTTCTGGCAGCAGCACAAGGAGCGCATCAAGGCCGGCTATGTGCACGACGTGTTCCCCTATGACCGGGGGCGCCGCTTTGTGCACAAGCTTCACCTGGCGGCGGCCGAGTCGGACTCTTCTTCAGAGTCCGCGCCGGTGGAAGAGCCGGTGGATGTGCCTGCCGAAGGTCCGGCGGTTCATGACCAAGGCCGCCTGACAGGGTTCACCGCAGGTGGCAGCTCGGCCAATTGAGGCCCGTTGGGCCTCTGTCACATCACCAGAGTTGCCACCAAGGCTTGTCGGCGGCTTTGACGCCGCCTGCCAGATAGGGGCTGTTCGGGAAGCTTTGTTTGAGCACGCGCTCGGCGTCATCCCGCAGCGGGATCAGGCCCAGTTGATCGTAGGCGCGCACCATGATGAACAGGGCCTCTTCAATGGCGGGTGAGCTCCGGTAGTCGGTCAAGGCCTGTTGTGCCCGGTTGGCGGCGGCCAGGTAGGCGCCACGGCGCAAGTAGTAACGCGCCACGTGCACTTCGCCAGAGGCCAGCGAATTGACGATGTAGTTCATGCGCAGCTTGGCGTCGGCGGCGTACCTGGACGTCGGGAAGCGCGTGGACAATTGCTTGAACGATTCATAGGCATCGCGTGCCGCTTGCTGGTCACGCTCGGCCAGATCCTGGCGGGCCACGCGGCCAAACAAGCCCAGGTCGTCATTGAAGTTCACCAGGCCCTGAAGGTACATGGCGTAATCCACGGCGGGACTGGTGGGGTGCAATCTGATGAAGCGTTCCAGTTTGGCCAGGGCCTGGGCTTTTTCGCCCGTCTTGTAGTAAGCGTAGGCCAAGTCCAGTTGCGCTTGCTGGGCCAGCATCGTGCCCGAGGCGCGGGCTTCCACTTTCTCCAGGCGCTTGATGGCGTTCTCGTAATTGCCGTCAGCCGCTTCTTCTTTCGCGTCTGCGTACAATTTGTCGGGTGCCATGCCACCAAACTCGTCTTCAGGCGTTGATCCGCAGCCACTCAGGCTGAGCACCATCAGGATGGCGGCCAAGCTGCCGACCAGGCCGGTTTTCACGCCAGATGATCGGCCCCAGAAGGTGTTTTTCAGCAGTTTCACGTGTTTATAAGGCGGAGGTTGGAACCGCGTAGAGTTTCGCACGAGGGTGCGCATTACCCGGCAGTATAGAAGCATGGCACCACCCCTTTCATCCACCCGTTTGCAAAGCTTTCATGTCCCCATCTCCCGTTTCACCTCCACCGCTTTTGGACATTGACGCTTTGGACGAAGATTGGGGTGCCGAGACCATGGCGCCCGCCAGTCAGCCTTTGCCCGTGCTGACGCGGGAGGGCGTGGTCGCGGTGGCGCAGCATGGGCAGCGCCTGGACGCCTGGTTGGTCAGTCTGGCTGGCGAGTTCTCGCGCAGCCACCTCAAGGGCTTGATCGACGCGGGTTGCGTGCGCGTTGACGGCAAATTGGCCGATTCAGCCTCGCGCAAGGTCAGCAGTGGCCAGCAGGTGTGGGTCGAGCTGCGGCCCACCGCGCAGAGCCAGGCTTTTATCGCCGAACCCATGGTGCTGCCCATCGTGTTCGAGGACGAGCACTTGCTGGTCATCAACAAGGCGGCGGGCATGGTCGTTCACCCTGCCGCCGCCCACTGGAATGGCACCCTGATGAACGGGCTGCTGGCCCACCATGCTGGCGCGGTCAACTTGCCCAGGGCAGGCATTGTTCACCGCCTGGACAAGGACACCAGCGGCTTGATGGTGGTGGGCAAGACGTTGGAGGCGGTGACGGCCTTGTCCAGGGCCATTGCCGATCGCGTGGTCAAGCGCCAATACGTGGCTTTGGTTCACGGCGCGGTGGCCGACGCTTTCACGGTGGAGGCGCCCATTGGCCGCGACCCGGCTTCGCGCGTGAAAATGGCGGTGCTGGCCTCGGGCAAGCCGGCGCGCACCGATGTGCGCTGTCTGGGGCGGGTCGTGCTGGACGAGGACCATCCTAACGGCCCGATTCGCCGTGCTTTCAGTGCCGTGGAGTGCACCTTGCACACCGGGCGCACCCACCAGATCCGTGTTCACATGGCCAGCCGCAAGCATCCACTGGTGGCCGACGCGGTTTACGGGGGCACACCCGCTTTGGGTCTGACCCGGCAAGCTTTGCACGCCTACCGCCTGGGTTTTGACCACCCCATCACCGGCAAAACCCTTCAATTCGAATCGCCGTTGCCTGACGATCTGGCCCAGGCCTGGGGGCGTCTGCAAATGGCCAACCAAAAACCGGTAACTGGTGCATAATGGCTCGCAAATCAGGTGGTTTCGCCAAGGCGTGCCAACCATCCGGCAAAGAGCGTTTGATCTGACGACTTTGCCCATAAGCGGATGCTCCTCACTGGGGCGAAGATCAAACCCAAGTCGTCAAACAGCCCAACCAGGCGGTCAAACTCGGTCATCAGGCGTGTGCATTCATTTGCCGGTCGATGCCACTTGGGTCCGTGCCGCGCAGCCCGACAGCCAGGGCGCGCGGCGTTTGAACCTCCACCTTGAACGGGTGGCGTGTGTTTACCGATTGAAGAGATGGAAGTCCTCAATCCTCAGGACGCTCAACGCGTACTAGAAGCGGCGCTTTTATGCGCACATCAGCCCATGACGGTGCGTGACATGCGCGCCCTCTTCGAAGACACCCTGTCGGCCGACGGGGTCCGTGCTTTGTTGGCCGACATTTCTCAGCAATGGGATGGTCGGGGTGTTGAGTTGCGAGAGTCAGCCTCGGGTTGGCGCTTTCAAACCACCGCCGATGTGCAGGAGTACCTCGACAGGCTCAACCCTGAAAAGCCGCCCAAGTACTCGCGGGCCACGATGGAAACCCTGGCCATCATTGCGTACAAGCAGCCCGTCACCCGGGGCGACATCGAAGACATCCGTGGCGTGACCGTCAGCACCCAGATGGTCAAGCAGCTTGAAGAGCGTGGCTGGATCGAAGTGATTGGGCACCGCGATGCCCCCGGCCGACCCGGCCTGTACGCCACGACCCGCCATTTCCTGGACGACATGGGCTTGAAGTCCCTGGACCAATTGCCCGCTTTGGACGGCATGCTTGGCGCCCAGGGCATGTTGCCCGGCCTGGACAACGACCCGGAAGCTGCGGCCCAGGCTGCCGCGAGCGCTGCACAACAAGAACACGACGAACAAGGGCAGGGCACGCTGTTGGAAGCGCAAGCCGAATTGCTCGAGTCCGAACCTTCCTCTACCCCCGATGCCGATGCGGCTGACCCAGCCGATCCCGCCGAACCCTCTCCCGCTCCATGACTTCAGACAACGCGCCCATGCAAGACCCCAACGACTCCTCACCTGAGCTGGATCCTTCCGCGCTCAACGCGTCCGAAGATGCACCCAAGCCCAAACGGGCTCGCCGCCCCAAAGCCGTCGAAAGCCAGGTTGCCCCGGAGGCTGAAGCTGTGGTGGAAGAGGTTGCCAAGCCCGCACCGCGCCGCCGCAAGGCTGCCGTGGTGGCCGAGGACGTGCCGGCGGCGGTGGTTGAGGTTGCGGTTGAAGAAGCTGTTGAGACCAAACCCAAGCGCGCTCCGCGCAAAAAGCCTGTGTCAGACGCCGAATCAGTGGCAGTGGCGCCAGTGCAGGCTGAGTTGGCCAATGAAGAGGCACCAGTGGCCCGCGAGCCCGCCGGTGACGGTTTCTTGCAGTTGGGCCCTGACGTGAGTGAGTCTGCGCCTGAGTCGGTGCAAGTCTCGCAAGAGGGTGAGCAAGGCGGGGCGCCTGATGCCGAGCCCCGCTCTGAAGAGCGCGGTGAGCGTGGTCGCCGGGATCGCGGCCCCCGTGGCCCAAGAGGTGATCGTCCTGCGCGCAATGTGTCTGAACAGCAAGCTGGCGAGCGAGGTACTGAAGCCGGTGGTGAGACCCTGGAAGGCGAGGGCGACGAAGCCCGCGATCCGGAGCAATTGCCCTCCCGCCGCGCTGCGATCGCGGCCGAGCAGGCCAATGAAGTCTTTGCCGAATTGCTGTCAGGCGATTTCGACACGGTGCGCGACGAAGTCACCGAAGAGCAGTCCGAGGGCGCCGAGGCCGATCCGCAAAAGCGCGTCCTGCGCCCGGAACCGGATGCACCCAAGCTGCAAAAAGTCCTGGCCCAATCGGGCGTGGGCTCGCGCCGCGACATCGAGCAGATGATCGAAGATGGCCGCATCACGGTCAACGGGCACGCTGCCCACATCGGTCAGCGCGTGTCTTATGGCGATCAGGTCAAGATTGGCGGCAAGCCCATCCGGATCCGCATCGCGCCGCAACCTGCGCGCATCCTGGCCTACCACAAGCCTGTGGGCGAAGTGGTCACCCATGACGATCCACAAGGCCGTCCGACCGTGTTCCGCCGCCTGCCGCGTTTGCAAAATGGCAAGTGGATGTCGGTGGGCCGCCTGGACCTGAACACCGAAGGCCTGTTGCTGTTCACCACTTCCGGTGAGCTGGCCAATCAGCTGATGCACCCCCGTTTTGGCGTGGAGCGCGAATACGCTGTGCGCGTGTTGGGCACCCTGCCTGAGTCGTCCAAGAACAAGTTGCTGGAAGGCGTCAACATCGAAGGCCAGATGGCCTCGTTCAAGTCCATCGAAAACGGTGGTGGCGAAGGCGTGAACCATTGGTACCGCGTGGTCATCACCGAAGGCCGCAACCGCGAAGTGCGCAAGTTGTTTGAGACCGTGGGCCTGGCGGTCAGCCGCCTGATCCGCGTTCGCTATGGCGCCATCGTGCTGCCCCGTGGCCTCAAGCGCGGTGTCTGGGTCGAGTTGGGCGAGTCCGACGTTCGCGCCGTGAAGTCGCTGGCTGGTTTTGACCGCCCGGATAACTTCCAGAAGGGTGGTCGCCCGGAGGGTGGCCGCAATGGCAAGCCCCAAGGTGGCGGCCAGCAGCAACAAGCGCCTCAGGGCCAGGATAATTTCAAGGGCCGGCAAGGCGGCCAAGGCCGTGGCCAGCAGGCAGGCAATGGCCAGCAAGGCAACGGCCGTGGTCCCCAGCAGGGTCAGGGCGGGTATGGTCCGCAAGGCGGCAACCAGGGTGGCAACCAGGGCCGCAACAACCAGAACCAGAATCGTCCAGGGCGCCCGCCCATGGACCGCCCGCAAAGCGGTGGTGTGCAGGCCCAGCAAGGGCCTCAAGGCGAGCACAACGACGATTTCGACCACATTGGCCCCATCCCCAATCCGCTGGAGCAAACCTTCGACAAGCGTTTCGCCAAGGGCTCCAAGCGCATCACCCAGGGATTTGGTCGTCCCGACCACAACGCTGACCGCGCTGGCGAGCCCAAGGGCGGCCCGCGTCAGCCTGATCCTTTGCAAACCTCGGTCGGTTACATCGGCGCCGATGCCTACTTCAACAAGGTCGGCGGTCGCTCAGGACGTGGCGGCGGCGGCCAAGGTGGCGGCGGAGGCGGTGGCAACCATGGTGGTGGCGGCGGGGGTGGCGGCGGTCGCGGCCGTCGCTGAGCTTTCTGCCCTTCACCGGGTAAGCCTCATCTTGACGTTGCCCGTCATATCCCAGCGATACAATGCTGGGTTTTGTCCAATCTAGATTTAGGAGAACTTAATAATGACCATCGAACGCACCCTGTCGATCATCAAGCCTGATGCCGTTGCCAAGAACGTGATCGGCCAAATCGTGGCCCGCTTTGAAGGCGCTGGCCTGAAGATCGCCGCTGCCAAGCTGGTGCAACTGTCGCGTCAGGAAGCCGAAACCTTCTACGGCGTTCACAAAGAGCGTGGTTTCTTCAAGGACCTGGTGGACTTCATGGTCTCCGGCCCCGTGTTCATCCAAGTGCTCGAAGGCGAAGGCGCCATCGGCAAGAACCGCGACCTGATGGGCGCCACCGATCCCAAGAAGGCCGAGAAGGGCACCATCCGCGCCGACTTCGCTGACAGCATCGACGCCAACGCCGTTCACGGCTCTGACGCCGCTGAAACCGCTGCCCAAGAAATCGCTTTCTTCTTCCCTGGCCTGAACGTCTACAGCCGCTAAGTCGATTGCAAATGAGCGCTGTCAACCTCCTCGATTTCGACCTGGATGGCTTGGCCGCGTTCTGCGAACAACTGGGTGAAAAGCGCTTTCGCGCCACCCAGCTGTTCCGCTGGATCCATCAAAAAGGCGCCTCCGACTTCGATCAGATGTCGGACCTGGCCAAATCGCTGCGGGGCAAGCTGCAAGGCATCGCCACCCTCAAGCCGCTGCCGATCATCAGCGAACATGTTTCGGCCGATGGCACCATCAAATGGTTGTTTGATGTCGGTGCCGGCAATGCCGTCGAGAGCGTCTACATCCCCGAGGACGATCGAGCCACCTTGTGCATCTCGTCCCAGGCCGGTTGCGCCGTGGGCTGTCGCTTTTGCTCGACCGGCCATCAAGGCTTCAGCCGCAATCTGACCACTGGCGAAATCATTGCCCAGCTTTGGTACGCCGAGCATTCCCTGCGCAAGCGATTAGGGCAGACCGAGCGTGTCATCAGCAATGTGGTCATGATGGGCATGGGCGAGCCCTTGCAAAATTATTCGGCCGTGATGCCCGCCTTGCGCATGATGCTGGACGACCATGGTTATGGCTTGTCGCGTCGCCGTGTCACGGTGTCCACCTCGGGCGTCGTGCCCATGATCGAGCGGCTCAAGAACGACTGCCCAGTGGCCTTGGCCGTGTCCTTGCACGCCCCCAATGATCTGCTGCGTGATGAGCTCGTCCCCATCAACCGCAAATACCCGATTGACGAGTTGCTGACCGCTTGCTCAGACTATCTGACGGCCGCTCCGCGCGACTTCATCACCTTTGAATACTGCATGCTCGATGGCGTCAACGATACTGACGAACATGCCTACCAGTTGATTGATTTGGTGCGTGGCCGCATTTCGTGCAAATTCAACCTCATACCTTTCAATCCTTTCCCTGCGTCCGGCTTGCATCGTTCCGACAATGCCCGCGTGCAAGCTTTTGCGCGGATCCTGGCGGATGCCGGCCTGATCACCACCGTGCGCAAAACCCGTGGCGATGACATCGACGCCGCCTGTGGTCAACTCGCCGGTGAAGTGCAGGACCGAACCAACGCCAAGGGGCGCATGACCCGTCAACCTGTTGTTATCAACCTGATCCCGGGCGCCGCTGGCCGCGGCACCCCCCCATCGAATTGAGCGCCGGCGGCCCGTTCCCGGCGCAGGAGACCGACCGCATGACCATTTCCCGTTGTACGCTGCTGGCTTGCCTGGGCGTTGTTGTGGCCTTGAGTCTTGGTTCTCTGGCGGGCTGCGTCAACGCGCCACAGGCTGAGCGTTCATCCCCCAGCAAGGCCATGGCCAGGTCGGCGGCGGCTTCCGTGTCCGACGATGTGGTCACCACCTCGGATGAGAGTGATGTGCGCAAGAGGGCTCGCATCAGGCTGGAACTGGCGACGGCTTATTTTGCGCAAGGACAACTCACCACGGCCCTCGACGAGCTCAAGCACGTGCTGGCGATTGATGGCCGGATGTCCGAGGCCCATGAACTGCGCGGCCTGATTTACAGCGCCATGAACGAACCTGCACTGGCTGACGAAAGCTTCAAGCGGGCCATTCAGCTGGATGAACGCAATGGCAGTGCCATTCACAACTACGCTTGGTGGTTGTGCAGCAAACAACGCTACCCTGAGGCAGACGCCTTTTTCGAGCGTGCTGCCAATTTGCCGCAAAGCATTGCCACCAGCAAAACCTTGATGGCTCGCGGTGTCTGCCAGGTTCGCGCCGGTTTGTTGCCCGAGGCCGAGAAGTCCCTGGCACGTTCTTACGAGTTAGATGTCACCAACCCTGCCACCGCCTACAACCTGTCCGCCGTGCTGTACCGCCGAGGTGAATACGAGCGCGCGCGCTTTTACATCCGCCGAGTGAACAACATTCCAGAGCAGATCACGCCTGAGTCCATCTGGCTGGGTGCTCGCGTTGAGAATCGCATGGGCAACGTGGGTGGCCGTGATGAGCTGGCCGGGATTTTGCGCAGCCGCTTCCCCAATTCGCGCGAGGCCACGGCGTTGGAGTTGGGGCGTTTCGATGAGTGATCCAACTGCGTTCAGCGCGAATTCTCCTTTGGGTGCCAAAGCGGGCGATTTGCTGCGCGAGGCCCGGCAGGCGCAGAATCTGGAAATTGATGCTTTGGCCTCAATGATCAAGGTGTCTCCAGCCAAACTGGAAGCGCTTGAAAACGGTCGGCATGATCAGTTGCCCGATGCCAATTTCACGCGTGCACTGGCGATGACCGTGTGCCGTAGCCTGAAGATCGATCCGGCGCCCGTTCTGGCCGCTTTGCCTGCGGCCCAGGCCATTCCGCTGTCACCGCAAAAACCTGCCTTGAACCAGCCATTCAAGGAGTCGCGTGGCGCCAATTTGTCGTTTGATTCGGGCGATTCGTTTGATTTGAAAGCCTTGCTCAAGCCGCAATGGCTGGCGCCGATCGTGTTGCTGCTGGCTTCGCTGGTGGTTTATTTCATGCCGGACTCTGTCCAGTGGCCTCGGTGGGCGGGCCCAAGCCAGCAACCGGTCGCCATCGACACGGTGGCTGCGCCCGCATCGGTGCCCGAGGCGCCTGTGGCATCAATCGATGCGGTCAGTGCACCAGAGGTAGTGCCTTCGCAGGCTGATGCGGCCGCTTCATCGGCGGCGTCCGACCCGGCAGCGTCTCAGGCTGCAGTTGGGTCACCAGTGGCACTGGCCGCCTCTTCGCCAGCCATTGCGAGCGAGGTGCCCTTGGTGCTCAAGAGCAGCCGATCTGCGTGGGTCGAGATACGCGATGGCAAGGGCGTCTTGCTGTCCCGCCACCTCAAAGAGGGCGAAACCGTTGAGCTGGATGGCACGCCGCCTTTCAAGCTGCACCTTGGAAACTCTTCGGCCCTGAGCGTGATCTACCAAGGCCAGCAGGTTGAACTGGCCTCTCACACGCGCAACAATGTGGCGCGACTTGAACTGAAATGAACGATTTTTCCTCATCCTTGGCCAACCCGATCGACGTGGCCCGACCGGCCGCGAGGCGGTCTCGGCAAGCTCGCGTCGTCTGGGGTCAGCGCGTCGTCACCATCGGTGGCGATGCCCCCGTGTGCGTGCAATCCATGACCAACACCGACACGGTCGACGTCATTGGCACGGCCATCCAGGTCAAGGAGCTGGCCATTGCCGGCTCCGAACTCGTGCGCATCACGGTCAACACGCCTGAGGCCGCTGCAGCCGTGCCCCACATCCGCGAACAACTCGACCGCATGGGCATCGACGTGCCCTTGGTGGGCGATTTTCACTACAACGGCCACCGCCTGCTCACCGATTACCCTGAGTGCGCCAAGACCTTGTCCAAGTACCGGATCAATCCCGGCAATGTGGGCAAGGGCGACAAGCGCGACAAGCAGTTCGCGCAGATGATCGAGGCCGCACTCAAGTACGACAAGGTCGTGCGCATCGGCGTCAACTGGGGCAGTCTGGACCAGGAACTGATGGCCTCGCTGATGGACGAAAACGCCAGGCGCGCCCAGCCCTGGACGACCCAGCAGGTGATGTACCAGGCCCTGATCAATTCGGCGCTTGAATCAGCCCAGGCCGCCCGCGAGTTGGGCATGGCCCCCGAGCAGATCATTTTGTCGTGCAAGGTCAGCGGCGTGCAAGACTTGATCAGCGTGTACCGAGGCTTGGCCCAGCGTTGCGACTACCCACTGCACCTGGGCTTGACCGAGGCCGGCATGGGGACCAAAGGCACCGTGGCCTCGGCAGCCGCGCTGTCGGTGCTGATGCAAGAGGGCATTGGCGACACCATCCGCGTTTCCCTCACGCCCCAGCCCGGCGAGTCGCGCACACAAGAAGTCGTGGTCGCGCTTGAGATCTTGCAGGCTTTGGGGTTGCGCACTTTCGTGCCCAGCGTCACCGCCTGCCCGGGCTGTGGCCGCACCACCAGCACCACCTTCCAGGAACTGGCCAAGCAGATCGATGACTTTCTGCGGGCCCAAATGCCGGTCTGGCGGGTCAAGTACCCCGGCGTCGAAAACATGAAGGTGGCCGTGATGGGGTGCATCGTCAACGGCCCCGGTGAAAGCAAGCATGCTGACATCGGCATCAGCCTGCCCGGCACTGGCGAAGCACCCGCCGCGCCGGTGTTCATTGATGGCGAGAAAGCCCTGACCTTGCGTGGCGACCGCATCGCCGATGACTTCCAGAAGCTGGTGCAGGACTACATTGATCGGCGTTTCGGCGCAGCAGCCACCCAGGCCTGATTCTTTTTCCCGGCGCAGGCTCTGCGCCGCTCTCTCACAGACTCCGTCTCGACTTTCATTTTCATGGCCGACATCCTCCAAGCCATCAAAGGCATGAACGACATCCTGCCGCCCGAATCGGCGCGCTGGGAATGGCTCGAAGAAACCGTGCGCGCCCTCATGCGCCGCTACGG
>CAZKPN010000127.1:0-10761 GCA_964554655.1 uncultured Aquabacterium sp.
GGGCGACGACCTGTTCGTCACCAACACCAAGATCCTGAAAGAAGGCATCGACAAGGGCATCGCCAATTCGATCCTGATCAAGATCAACCAGATCGGCACCCTGACTGAAACGTTCGCCGCCATCGAGATGGCCAAGCGCGCCGGCTACACCGCCGTCATCAGCCACCGCTCTGGCGAAACCGAAGACAACACCATCGCCGACATCGCGGTGGGTTTGAACGCGGGCCAGATCAAGACCGGTTCGATGAGCCGTTCCGACCGCACAGCCAAGTACAACCAGTTGCTGCGCATCGAAGAAGACCTGGGCGGCGTGGCCGTGTACCCGGGCCGCAGCGCGTTTTACAACCTGCGCTGATCGCATCGCCAAGTTGGCGTGTTTCAAAAGAAAGGGGGCTCAGGCCCCCTTTGTCATGGGTGGTCAGCCACATGGGCGCTCATTCACGGGGGACCTGACCCTTCGTCTTTGAACGAGAATCTCGGCCATACCTATAAATTGATCGGGGGGGTCGAGTGAAATCGTCTTCAGGGCAGTACTACATCGGGCTGGATCATTTGCGTGCCTTGGCCGTGTTCATGGTCTTTTCATGGCATTTCATTCACTCGCGCGATATTGTCCCCCTGGATGGATCAGCACCCTGGTTTCTACCCCTGTCCCTGTTGACGCAGGGTTATGGGGGCGTGTCATTGTTCATGGTTTTGAGCGGCTATCTTTTTGCGCGCTTGACGGATGGGCAGCAGCTTCTCTATGGGCGTTTTCTGTTCAACCGGGCATTGAGGCTGTTGCCTTTGCTGGTGGTGGTGGTGTCGCTGGCCTATGTCAAAAGCATCGTCACCCACGAAGACCTTGATTTGCCACAGCGGCTGTCATGGGGGTGGTTGGCTCCGGTGTTGCCGCAAGGGGGCTGGTCGGTCACGGTGGAGATGCATTTCTATGTGATGCTGCCCGTCATTTTGTGGGTGGCGGCCACAAGCCGTGTGGGGCTGCTGCTGATCGTGTTGGCGGCCATGGCGGGGCGCGCCGTCATTCACTCGTTGGATGGCCCCATGGAGTATTTGTCGTACTACACGATGATTGGCCGGCTTGACCAGTTCCTGTTGGGCTGCCTGGCTTACCAGTGGCGCGACATGATCCGGGGGCGTCATGCGTTGTGGTCCTTGGCAGCCATCATTTTTTGCGGGTTGATGTCCTACGTGGATCACCAAGGCAGCATGTTTTCCAAAAGCCATGACATGTCGACATGGTGGATATTTTTCACCACCATTGAGGGTGTCTTCTATGGCCTGACGGTGGCTTGGTATGACACCTCGTTCAAGCATTCAGCACCGGGTCGAGCCTCAAAATTGGTGGCCATGGTTGGGCGTTATTCATACTCGATTTACTTGCTTCATACTTTTGTGGTTTTCAGGTTGGCAGACTTCATCAATCACAAAATACTCGGCATTGAGAACACCTATTTGGCGTTGATGGCATCCTTGGTCAGTCTGATTTTGCTTCTGCCAGTGGCAGCACTCAGTTACCGGCTCATCGAAGCGCCATTTCTGAAACGCCGCGTCATCTACACGAAGCCAAAACTGGCTTTGGGCCAGCCCCCCGATGTCGCGCCCGATGAAATTCAGGTTCGCCAGGCGGCTTGAGTTTTCGGTGTGGTCAGTCTGGTAAAATTGAAATAATGCGCGTCGCTACCATCGTCCTTCTGGCCCTTCTGGCCGTGGTGCATGCCGAGCTCTGGTTCGGCAAAGGCAGTGTGCCGCGCGTCATGTCCTTGCGTGCCCAGGTGCAGCATCAGCAAAAGCTCAACGACCAGGCCCAGGCCGTCAACGAGCAACTGGTGGCCGAGGTCCGGGATCTGCAAGAAGGCCTGGAAATGGTCGAAGAAAAAGCCCGCACCGAACTGGGCATGATTAAGCCTGACGAGATCTACGTGCAGCTGACCACCACCAAGCAGCCGCCAGCTTCTGCATCAGCTACCGCTGGCGAGGCCTCCGCTGCCGCGCCTTGATGCCCAACAACACACCGCTGTCCGACCTGTTTGCCTGGGCTGATCCATGGTTGGCTCCCATGTTCACCGCCTGGGGTGTGCCCGTCTCGCAGTTGGAGGTCTGGGCCTTTGTGCTGTCGTTGGGCATGGTGCTGTTCAACCTGCGCGTCAATCCCTGGGGCTGGCCCCTGGCCATCATCAGCTCCCTGCTGTATGGCGTGCTGTTCGCGCGCAGCAAGCTGTATGGCGAGGCCACCTTGCAACTGGTTTTTGTGGCCTTGTCGTGCTGGGGTTGGTGGCAGTGGTTATGGGGCCGTGATCAATCCAATGCGGCCTTGACGCCGCAGGCCTTGGGCCGGCGTGGTCGCCAATGGGCGCTGGCCGTGACTTTGCTCATGTGGCCGCTGCTGGGTTTGCTGCTGGACCACGCCACCGACTCCGACGTGCCCTACCTTGATGCCTTGCCCACGGCTGCCAGCCTGTTGGGCCAGTGGTTGCTGGGTCGCAAGTACATCGAGAACTGGTCGACGTGGCTGGTGGTCAACCTGGTGAGCATGGTCCTGTTCGGCCAGAAGGGCCTGTGGCTCACGGTCATCCTGTATGGCCTGTTCGCGGTGCTGTCAGTGGCGGGCTGGCAGCAATGGCGGCGCCATGTCGCCCCCGTGCCTCACCATGGCTGAGCGGCGGGGCACCATCATTGTCATTGTGGGTGCTGAAAGCACGGGCAAAACCACCCTGGCCGCCGGCCTGACCCAGGCCCTGCTGGCCGATGGGGTGAACGCGGTCATGGTGCCCGAGGTTTTGCGCGAGTTTTGCGATGACCGGGGTCGCACGCCTTACCCGCATGAGCAGGTCGGCATCGCTCAGGAGCAAACCCGTCGCATGGCCCTGGCAGCACAGGTGCATGACGTGGTGGTGGCCGACACCACCGCCTTGATGACGGCCGTGTACAGCGATCATTTGTTCAATGACCAAAGCCTGTACGCGCAAGCGCTGACCGATCACGCCTTTGCCGACCTGACCTTGTTGACCGCACTGGACCTGCCTTGGCAGGCTGACGGCCTGCAGCGCGACGGTGCCCACGTCCGTGAACCGGTGGACAGCCTGATCCGGCAGCGTCTGGGGAGTGCCCGCTTGGCGTTTTCCGTGGTGGCAGGTCAGGGCACGCACCGCCTGGATCAGGCCTTGCTCGCGGTCAGGCAGGCCTTGAGTGCCGCCCAGCGGGCACAAGACAATGTCGGGCGCCCCCGTTGGCGCTGGGTGTGTGAGAAATGCGACGACGGCGACTGCGAGCAGCACTGGCTACCTCGCGCCTGACGCCGCTGCCCATCATTGCAAGCTGGTGGAGCCCGGCGGGTGGTCGGTCGTCTCGGTGAACAGCTCGGCGGCGTCGACGGCGTCAAACCGGTAATGCTCGCCGCAGAACTCGCAACCCACGTCAATCTGGGCTTGCTCGGTCAGGATGCTTTCAACCTCTTCGCGGCCCAGGTTGCGCAGCATGGTGGACACCCGCTCGCGTGAACAGGTGCAGGCAAAGTGCGGTCCTTCGAGGCCCTTCATCGGGTCGAAACGGATGATGTCTTCTTCCCAGAACAGCCGGCGCAGGATGGTGTCGGCG
Organism: uncultured Aquabacterium sp.; assembly: GCA_964554655.1. GTDB lineage: Bacteria > Pseudomonadota > Gammaproteobacteria > Burkholderiales > Burkholderiaceae_C > Aquabacterium. The sequence continues at coordinate 3,598 of CAZKPN010000127.1, forward strand.
TCCAGGGTCAGCAGTTCTTCCCGCGTCAAAGTGGCGGCCAGGTAGGCGATGCGGTTGTACGCCTCGTTCAGGCCGATCTCGTCTTCGTCCAGGCGTTGTGGGCCACCGGCCAGGTTGCCAGCACCTTGCATGGGCAGGCGTTGGATCAACAGGCCTGCGGCGATGTTGTCATTGGCCGCCAGGATCAGCTTGGTGTCCAGTTGCTCGGACTGCAGCATGTAATGCTCCAGCACCTCGCTCAGTTGCAGCAAAGGCTCGCGCTGGTCGCCATGCAAGGGCACCACGCCTTGGTAAGGCTGCTGGCCGGGCATGCGGTTCTGCGGGTCGAGCGTGATGGCGCAACGGCCTTCACCGCCCACGTTGACCATCACGTCCAGGGGCAGGTGGCCCGAGTCGGTGGAGGGCAACTCGCCCACCACCTTGGCGGTGGTGCGAAAGCCCAGGTCGGGCTGAACCTCGGCCACGGCCACTTTCACCGGGCCATCGCCAAAAATCTGCAGAACCACGGCGCCGTTGAACTTGATGTTGGCTTGCATGAGCACGCCCGCTGCAGCCATCTCGCCGAGCAACTGGCGCACCGGCTCTTCAAAGGCTTCGCTGGGATCGCGTCGGCGCAGCACTTCCTGCCAGGCGTCGGTCAGGCGAACCAGCATCCCGCGCACGGGCAAACCATCGAACAAAAATTTGTGCAGTTCCGTCGTCATCTTGTTCACTCTTGGGGGGCGTCAATGCGCACCAGGTCTGTTTTGAACTCAGCTGCTTTTTGCACGTACATGGCGGTGCCGATGCTCATGCGGGCGAGTTCCATCTCGGTCAAGGGGCGCACGACCTTGGCAGGGCTGCCCAGGATCAGCATGCCTTCGGTGTCAAAAACCTTGCCTTCGGTGACCAGGGCTCCAGCACCCACCAGGCATCTCTTGCCAATGACGGCACCATTGAGCACCACGGCCTGGATGCCGATCAGGGCGCCATCGCCGATGGTGCAGCCGTGCAGCATCACCTGGTGACCGATCGTCACGTCGGCGCCGACGGTCAGTGCAAAGCCAATGTCGGTGTGCAGCACCGACGATTCCTGGATGTTTGAGCGCGCGCCGATGCGGATCGGCTCGTTGTCACCCCGCAAAGTGGCCTGGGACCACACGCTGCTGCCCTCGGCGAGGTGCACCTCGCCAATCACGTCGGCCGATTCGGCAACGTAGGCGGAAGGGTGGGTTTGCGGACGCTTGTCCTTGATGCGGTAAAGGGCCATGGACTCAATGTGGGGACGCGGTGCCCTTATTCTAGGGCGACCGTGCCCGCAGTCGCTTTATCATGCCCTGAGTCATGGGTTTCATGCCCGCCAATCACACCACCATGCTGATCCTGCTGTCCCCCGCCAAAAGCCTCGATTTCGAGACCGCCCCCACCACCGACCAACACACCTTGCCGGTGTTCGCCAAGGAGGCTGCGCAACTGATTGACGTGCTGCGTCCTTACACCCCCGCGCAAATTGCCTCCCTCATGGATTTGAGCGATGCTTTGGCCACGCTCAATGTGGCGCGCTTCGGTGCCTGGCGCCCCAGGTTCACCGCCAGGAACAGCAAACAGGCGATCCTGGCATTCAATGGCGATGTCTACGGCGGGCTGGATGCCACCAGCCTCAAGCAGGCGGATCTGGATTGGGCGCAAGACCACGTGGCCATGTTGAGTGGCCTGTATGGGGTGCTCCGGCCCTTGGATTGGATGCAGCCTTACCGGCTGGAAATGAGCACCAAACTGGCCAACCCGCGCGGCAAGGATTTGTACGCCTGGTGGGGCGACACCCTGGCCCTGCATTTGAATGAACGTTTGGATCAACAGCCGGACAAGTTCATCATCAACCTGGCGTCGCAAGAGTATTTCAAGGCCGTCAAACGCAAGGCACTCACCGGGCGCGTGGTGGAGTGCGTGTTTGAGGATTGGAAGTCCGGGAACTGGAAGATCATCAGTTTTCACGCCAAGCGTGCAAGGGGCTTGATGGCCCGCCATGCCATTGTCCACAGGGCCAAAACCTTGAAGGATTTGCGCGGTTTCACCGCCGAGGGCTACGCTTACGTGGAAGAGGCCTCCGAGCCTGATCGACTGGTTTTCAGGCGTCGATTGACATCTTGACTGACCAAAGAGGTCGACATGCCAGAGCAGGTCATCACACCCGAGTTGCAGCAATGGATCATTGATCAGTTTGCAGCGGGGCACAGCGCGGAGTCGGTGCTCAACGCCATGAAGGCCAGTGGGTGGCGCGATGACACCGCGATGGCGGCCCTTGAAAACACCTTGAAAGATCAAGCCTTGCCCTTGGTCGAAGCCAGTCGTCCGCTGCCCGAGGTGGTGATGGGTGAGGGCGGCACGACCGTGTGGGCGCATGACCGCGAGGTGAGCGTGTTGGCCAGCATGGCGCGTCCTCGCGTGCTGGTGCTGGGTGGCCTGCTGTCGGCCCAGGAGTGCCAGGAGATGATTGAGCTGGCGCAACCTCGGCTGGCCCGTTCGGAAACGGTGATCAACGCCACTGGCGGCAGTGAAATCAACGTGGCACGCACCAGCCAGGGCATGTTCTTCGCACGGGCGGAGAACGAGTTATGCCAGCGTGTCGAGGCGCGCATTGCAGCTTTGTTGAATTGGCCTGTCGAGCGTGGTGAGGGGCTGCAGATTTTGCGTTACGGCCCTGGTGCCGAGTACAAACCGCATTACGACTACTTTGATCCTAGCCAGCCTGGCACCCCGGCTGTTTTGCGCCGGGGCGGGCAGCGCGTGGCCACCTTGGTCACTTACCTCAATACCCCGGCCGCAGGGGGCGCCACGATATTCCCGGACATAGGTTTGCAGGTCAGCGCCGTAGCGGGCAATGCGGTATTTTTCAGTTACGCCCTTCCTCACCCGATGACGCAAACCTTGCATGGCGGCGCTCCGGTGTTGTCAGGCGAGAAATGGGTGGCTACCAAATGGTTGCGCGAGCAGCGTTTTGAATGACGCGTGTTCGAAAAACTTTTTTGAAAATTCATGAAGGGCTGTCAACCGGGGTATTTCGGCCCGCGTTGAGCATCTACAGATTCGGGCCTCTTGAATCTGAAAACCAACCTTATTCAAATCCTTTGGAGTTTTTCATGAAGAAACTGATCGCCGCTTTGATCGCTTCGATGTTTGCAGTGGGCGCTTTCGCCGCTGATGCAGCTCCTGCTGCCGCCGCTCCTGAAGCTTCGGCTGCTGCTTCCAAGCCTGCCAAGAAGGTCAAGCACCACGCCAAGAAGAAGGCTGCCCCTAAGGCTGAAGCCGCTTCTGCTGCCGCTCCCGCTGCTTCGAAGTAATTCGCGTCGAGCCCAACAAAAAACCCGGCCATGCCGGGTTTTTTGTTGTCCAAACCAAAGGCGCCTGGATCAGCGTGTGCGATCACGCGCAACCGGAGCGGCGCCGCGATTGCCACCACCACCGCTGCCACGCTTGTCGCCATTGCCGCGTGAGTCACCGCCGCGCGATGAGCCGCTGCGAGGCGCAGCACGGCCACCACCACCACCGCCGCCAGGACGGCCACCGCCACTGGAGCCCCCTCGGCCACCGCTAGGCGCGCCCTGCAAGGTGCGGCGACCCAGTTGAATGGGCTCGGCCTTGGCGTTGGGGTCGGGCTCGAAGCCCTGTACCACTTCACGCGCGATAGGCCGTTTGATCAGCTTCTCGATGTCGGCCAGGAAGCTTTCTTCATCCACGCACACCAGCGAGATCGCTTCGCCTTCGGCGCCAGCACGACCGGTGCGGCCAATGCGGTGCACGTAGTCTTCTGCCACATTGGGCAACTCGTAGTTGATGACGTGAGGCAGTTGATCGATATCGATGCCGCGTGCCGCGATGTCTGTGGCCACCAGCACCTGCAAGTCACCCGCCTTGAACTCGGCCAAAGCGCGTGTGCGGGCGCTCTGGCTCTTGTTGCCGTGGATGGCCATGGCGGTGATGCCTTGCTTTTCAAGGTATTCGACCAAGCGGTTGGCGCCGTGCTTCATGCGTGTGAACACCAGCACCTGATGCCAGTTCTGCGACTTGATCAGGTGCGTCAGCAACTCTTTCTTCTGATCGCGATCAACCGGGTGGATCTTTTGCGAGATCGTCTCGGCCGTCGTGTTGCGGCGGGCCACTTCGATCATCTGCGGGGCGTTGAGCAAGCGATCTGCCAGCGCCTTGATCTCGTCTGAGAAGGTGGCCGAGAACAGCAGACTTTGCTTCTTGGGAGGCACGATGGCCAGGACGCGGCGGATGTCATGGATGAAGCCCATGTCCAACATGCGGTCGGCCTCGTCCAGCACGAAGTACTCGACGTGGCCGAGGTCCAGCGTGCCTTGCTGATGGTGATCAAGCAGGCGGCCGGGGGTGGCCACCAGGATGTCAACGCCACGGCGCAAGGCGTCGATCTGCGGCTTCATGCCGACGCCGCCGAACATGACCATGGAGCGCAGCGGCAGGTACTTGCCATACACGCGCACGCTTTCTTCGACCTGCGCCGCGAGTTCGCGGGTGGGTGTCAGGATCAGCGCACGGATGTGACGCTTGGCACCTTGAGGTGCCGGGTTGACGGCCAATTTGTGCAGCAAGGGCAAGGTGAAACCGGCGGTTTTGCCAGTTCCGGTTTGCGCGCCTGCCAGCAGGTCACCACCACTGAGCACGGCCGGAATGGCCTGTGCCTGGATGGGTGTTGGGATGGTGTAGCCGGCTTCGGCGATTGCTTTCAGCAACGGTTCGGCCAACCCCAATGATTCAAACGACATAAAACAGGCCCAAGAAAGGTTATACGGCGACTGCACTCGTTTTTTCCGGGCCTGGAATAGACGAGTCAACCGGTGGTGCGTGGGCAACCTGACATGATGACATGTAAGTAAAGGTTGCTCGGATTCACCAACGTTAAATTGTAGGGCGTAGCGTGAATATTGCATAGCCTGTCCCAAATCTTAGGGGGTTGCTGACGATCTATTGGCGTCAACCTGTATCGATCGGGCTGCAAACTGGTCCGAAGGCTCTGAAATAAGGCGCGTGGGGGCCGGTAAAATCGTGCGATGAGTTCAATGGTTCTTGCCCGTAAATACCGTCCACACAGTTTCGAGGCCATGGTTGGCCAGGGGCATGTGGTTCAGGCTTTGAGCAATGCGCTCACCCAACAGCGTTTGCACCACGCCTATTTGTTCACCGGCACGCGGGGTGTGGGCAAAACCACGGTGTCGCGCATCCTGGCCAAGTCACTCAATTGCGTGGGGCTGGATGGCACAGGTGGCATCACCGCGCGTCCCTGCGGCCAATGCCAGCCTTGCCGCGACATCGATTCGGGGCGCTTCGTGGATTACGTCGAGCTGGATGCCGCGTCCAACCGCGGTGTTGAAGAGATCTCCCAACTGCTGGATCAGTCGGTTTACAAGCCAGTGGTGGGGCGCTTCAAGGTCTACATGATTGACGAAGTGCACATGCTGACCAACCATGCCTTCAACGCCATGTTGAAGACGCTGGAAGAGCCGCCTGATTATTTGAAGTTCGTGCTCGCCACGACCGATCCGCAAAAGGTGCCGGTGACCGTGTTGTCGCGTTGCCTGCAGTTCAATTTGCGCCCGATGGCCATGCAGACCGTGCAGGATCACTTGCAGCAGGTGATGGCCTCCGAGGCGATCAGCGCTGAACCCGGGGCGCTCAGCTTGCTGGCCCGCGCAGCGCGTGGCTCCATGCGAGATGCCTTGTCGCTGACCGACCAGGCCATCGCCTTTGGTGGTGGCAGCTTGCTCGAGGCCAATGTGCGGCTGATGTTGGGCGCGGTGGACCGGCAGCACATTCAGGCGATCATTGAATCGGTGTCTACCGGCGATGGCGCAGGTTTGGTGGCCGCGGTTGATACCTTGCGCGAGTTGGGGCTGTCGGCTTCGGGTACCTTGGAAGAGTTGGCCACGGCTTTGCAGCGCATGGCCGTGATCCAGGCAGTGCCGCAGGCTGCTGATGCCTCGGATCCTGATGCAGCGCTGTGGCAGTCCCTGGCCCGCATGCTGGCGCCGGATGAAACCCAGTTGTTTTACAGCCTGGCCTTGCAAGGGCGGGCTGAACTGGCCTTGGCGCCGGATGAGTACAGCGGCCTGCTGATGCTGCTGCTGCGTTTGCTTGCTTTCAAACCCGCACAGGCCGGACAACACGTGGGAGACCGGGCAGCGCCCAGCCCAAAAGCTGAGGGCTCGGGTGCCGCCAACAGGTGGGCCCCCGAGCCAGCAGTGCAAAAGGTCGCTCAGGCGGTCGTGCAAACGGCCAGGGCCGCAACGGCGCAGCCCATCACCCAGCCGGTGGCGGTGACGCCCAAGCCTGCGTCGGCGCGGGCGCCTGAGGTGTCTCAGGGCATCCCACCGTGGGAGGTTTTGCCCGATCAGGCTTACGAGGCGGGCAATGCAGAACCGGACTCGGCGCCCGCAGAAGCCCCAGCCTTGGCCGAACCGCCTGCGCCCGCTGCCCAGCTGGTCGTGGCTGCGGCCTTGCCGGAGGATCCTTTGGCCGACCGCTGGGCGCAGTTGGTGGCGCAAATGGCCGCCCGCAACAGCATCACGGCCCTGGTCCGTGAGTTGGCCATGCAGGCCCAGTGTGTGGCCACCATGGAAGAGGGCGGCGGCAGCCGTTGGCGCTTGCGCGTCGAGCGTGAAAGCCTGCGAGGCGACATGCACCGCGAACGCCTGGCCCAGGCCTTGTCACAGCTGCTGGAGCACACGGCCACCATCGAACTGGAAGGCGGCGCGGCGGTGAACACCCCGGCTCAGCGCGACCAGGCTGCCCGAGAACGCCGCCAGCGCGCGGCCGAGGATCTGATCCAGCGCGATCCCCTGGTGATCTCGGCCTTGGCCCAGTATCCTGGTGCCCGCATCGTGGCCGGGTCCATCCGCCCGGTGTGAGCCGAAGCCCGTGTTCCGGGCGACAATCGTGGTTTGCGTTCGAAGTTAGAAGATAAGGAACCGTCATGCTCAAAGGACAACTCGCCGGCTTGATGAAACAAGCCCAGCAAATGCAGGACAACCTGAAGAAGGCCCAGGACGAACTGGGCTTGATCGAGGTGGAAGGCCAGTCTGGCGCTGGCCTGGTCAAAGTGCTGATGACCTGCAAGAACGATGTCAAGCGCGTCACCATCGACCCCAGCCTGCTGGCCGATGACAA
>CAZKPN010000128.1:0-10745 GCA_964554655.1 uncultured Aquabacterium sp.
CCGCCAGGCGGTGCGGGGCATCAAGGCGATGTTCAAGGCGGATGGGGTGACGGCCTCACCCGCCTAAATTCCTTCAATGGCCAGTGCCGAAATGCCTGGCCAGGAATGCCAGCTGGTCACTCACATTCCGCTCGAAATCGTCGCCCACATAGATGTCGAAGTGGCCTGCGGAATAGCGGATCACCTCGCCCTTGGGCGCGTTCTTCACATGCTTGAGCGTCGCCTTGGCGGGCGCCACCGTGTCTTTGTCGCAGACGCAGAACAGCGCGGGGCACTGAATGTGGCGGGCCTGCCGCCCCGGCGAATCCAACAGGATCTGCAGGGCGATCCGGGCCGGCACATCGATGGGCACATGGTCCAGGCCCGCGGCCTGGAGGATGGCGTTGTGCCCAGCCAGCCCATCCCGCGAATTCATCAATGCCACGGAGCCGGGCTGGCCCACGGTCGCCACACGCACGGGGCCCATGCCGAGCCAGGCGGCCACTTGATCGCTGAGCGCGCGAACAGTGATGCGAAGGCTGGTCAAGGGATCCACTGCGAGGGTGGAGGCCAGGCCGTCGGTGAAAGGGCACTGTGCAATGACGGCGGCCACGCGCGGGTCCCCCGCGGCCACGGCCATCACGTGCCCGCCTGCGAAGGAGGTTCCCCACAAGATCACCTGGTCAGGGTCGGCGTTGGGCAGGCTTCGCGCGCAGGCAATGGCGGCCCGCCAGTCCTCCCGTTGGCGACGAATGTCCAACCATTCGCGCGGCGCCCCTTCGCTGTCGCCGAAGCAGCGGTAGTCAAAAACGAGGCAGGCGTAGCCGGCCTGCTGGAACCGGGCGGCAAAGGCATGCAGGCCGCCTGCCTTCACGCCGCCCAGCCCATGGGCCATCACGATGACAGGAACACGTCCGAGGCGATGGCTTGATGTCCCCGCTGGCGGTTCATAGAACCAGGCGTGACACCGGTCCTTGCCTGAAGCGAACCAGATGTCTTGGCGGGGTGTTTCAGAGCCTGCGGTGGCGGCGTGTTGGGGTGAAGTTGAATGCTGCATGCTTTTTCTTGATTTCCAATCAAGAATAGAATAGCCGAATCTTAAATGCCAATCAAGAGGGCTTGTGCCAAGTAACCGACGAATTCAGCCCGAGGCGGAAAGGCGCGGCCCCATCGTGGCCGCAGCTCGACAGTTGTTCACGCAAAACGGCTATGACGCCACATCCATGGCCAGCATTGCTGCCACGGCGGGCGTGACGCCAAACACGATCTACTGGTACTTCAAGGACAAGGATGAGCTGTTGGTGGGGGTGCTCGACGTCCTGCTGCAAGAGGACCTGCAGGCCTACGCGAGCGAGGCCGCCACCAAGCCGGCGGTGGAGAAATTGATGTGGGCGGTCGAGCGCCTTCGCCCCTTCAAAGGCCTGGTGACCACGGTGCACAACCGCGTCAACCTGTCACCGCGACTGAACGAATGGCACGAGGCCTTTCACACTATTTTTGAAGGCTTTTTGAACACCGAGCTGCCGTCAGCGTGGCCTGAAGCACAGCGGAGGGCGGAAGCACGCGTCGTGGCGTTCACGATAGAGGGGTTGTTGTCACACGGGGTCAACCGTGAAGACACGCAGGCCACGTGTCACGCGCTGGCCGATCGCTGGGCCCCGTGAGAAGCCCAGCGCAAGGGGCTCAACGCCCCCCGTCAGGCAACTCAATCTTCACTTCCAGCACATCCAGGTTGTCCTGGCGCTCCAGGCTCACCTTGATGTCGTCCGGGTTGATGGCGATGTACTTGGTGATCACCGCCACCAGTTCGCGCTGCAGGGCCGGCAGGTAGTCCGGGTTGCCGTGCCGACCATTGCGCTCGTGCGCCAGGATGATCTGCAGGCGTTCCTTGGCCACGCTGGCGGTCTTTTTCTTTTCACCGAGGAAGAAGGACAGGAAAGACATGCTGCTTACCTCCCCCCGAACATGCGCTTGAAGAAGCCGGGCTTGACGGCCTCAATGAAGCGCATGGGTTTGTCTTCGCCCAGGAAGCGGGCGATCACATCCTTGTAGGCCTCGGACACGTCCGACTCTGCCAGGTGGATCGCGGGCAGGCCCTGGTTCGAAGCGGTCAGCACCGATTCGGATTCAGGGATCACGCCGATCAGCGGAATGCGCAGGATCTCCTGGATGTCTTGCAGCGACAGCATCTGGCCCTCTTCAACCCGGGTGGGGTTGTAGCGGGTGATCAGCAGGTGCTCCTTGATGGGCGTTTGCCCTTCGATGGCGCGCTTGGTCTTGGAGGCCAGCATGCCCAGGATGCGGTCCGAGTCGCGCACCGATGACACCTCGGGGTTGGTCACCACCAAAGCTTCGTCGGCAAAGTGCATGGCCAGCAGAGCGCCAGTCTCGATGCCCGCGGGCGAATCGCAAATGATGTACTCGAAGTCCATCGCGGCCAGGTCGGCCAGGATCTTTTCGATGCCTTCCTTGGACAGCGCATCCTTGTCGCGCGTTTGCGAGGCCGGCAGCACGAACAGGTTGTCGCACTGCTTGTCCTTGATCAGCGCCTGGTTCAGGTTGGCTTCGCCATTGATGACGTTGATCAGGTCATAGACCACGCGCCGCTCGCAGCCCATGATGAGGTCGAGGTTGCGCAAACCGACGTCGAAGTCGATCACCACGGTCTTGTGGCCACGAAGGGCAAGACCTGACGAAAAGCTGGCGCTGGTGGTGGTTTTGCCCACCCCTCCCTTGCCGGAGGTCACCACGATGATTTTGGCCATCGGTATCGAGTCCTTCTAAGTTAGTTGAGTTTGATGGCTTCCATCACCAGCTTTTCGCCCTCAAGGCGAACCTGGGCGGGTTTGCCCAGGACATCGGGTGACAGCGCCGTTTCAGACGTGCGGTAAATGCCTGCGATGGACAGCAATTCTGCTTCCAGGCAGGTGGTGAAAATGCGGGCGTCCGTGTTGCCGCGCGCGCCAGCGATGGCTTTGCCGCGCAGCGGGGCATACACGTGGATGTGGCCATCGGCGATGACTTCAGCACCGTTGTTGACCGCCGCCAGCACCACCAGGTCGCCACCCTTGGCATAGACCTGTTGGCCGGAGCGCAAGGGTTTGTGGATCACCATGGTGGGCACCGAAGGGCCGGGCACCTGAACAGGCACTTCGCGGATCACCTCGACCTCGCGGATGACTTCCTGCACCACGGTCTCGACACGGACCGGCACTTTGGCCGAGGGGCCGTCGGGCGCCTCGAACAAGCCCACGGCTTGCGCTGCGGCCATCTGTGCGGGGCTGCCGCCCTTGACGGCCACCGGCACCATGCTGTGTTCGCGCAGCAGGGCGATCAGGTGGTTGAAGGGGATGGCCTTGTCGTCGCCCTGGACGGGCGTCAGGTCGATGACCACCGGGTCCTGGTTGAAAAAGTCCGCCGACGCACCAAAGCGCTCGTTCAGCTCGCTGGCCAGGGCCGCCAGGTCGGTGGTTTTCAGCACCACGGCGACCAAGGTCAGCGTGGCGCTTTTCAGATCGACGATGAGCGGGGTGTTCCCTTTGGAGACAACAGCCATGGGGCAGCGAGACCTCGAAAGGGATACAGTTTACCGGTTCGTTCGCTCCCGGCCCTGAATCCGCATGCTTGAAGTTAGAGGATTGACCAAACGTTATGGCCCCGAGCCGGTGTTCGCCCAGGTTGATCTGAGCGTGCAGCCCGGTGAATTCATCGCCATCGTGGGCGAATCGGGGGTCGGCAAATCCACCTTGCTGAACTGCCTGGCGGGGCTGGACCGGGCCGACGAAGGCCACGTTTCGCTGAAAGGCGTGGACGTGCAGTCGCTGGACGAGACCGCGCAGGCGCACTTTCGCAGGCGCCACCTGGGCTTCGTCTTCCAGGCTTTTCACGTGCTGCCGCACCTGAGCGTGGCGCAGAACGTGGGCCTGCCATTGATGCTGCTGGGCGAGAACAGAAGCTCGGCGTATGCAGACCGTTTGGCGCAGGCACTGGCTTCGGTCGGGCTGGAGGGCCTGGGCGAACGCCTGCCGCAACAGCTGTCGGGCGGACAGCTGCAGCGCGTGGCCATCGCCCGCGCCTTGGTCCACCGGCCCGCGCTGCTGCTGGCCGACGAGCCTACCGGCAACCTCGACCCCGAAACGGCGGACAAGGTGATGAGCGCTTTCGTGGCCCAGATCCGCGAACATCAGACGGCGTGTGTGATGGTGACCCATTCACCCTCGGCCGCGCAGCGCGCCGACCGTGTGTTGCGCCTGACCCGCGAAGGTTTGCGCGATGCAGCGTGAGGCTTCGCCAGTCCGGACCCTGCTGCTTCACTTTTCCTGGCCGGAATTGCGGCACCACGGCTGGCGGCATGCCACGGCGGTGCTGGCCGTGCTGCTGGGTGTGGCCTTGGCGTTCTCGGTGCACCTGATCAATGAATCGGCCTTGAGCGAGTTCAGCTCGGCGGTGCGTTCGGTCAATGGCCAGGCCGACCTGAGCTTGCGGGCGGCACGCGGGGGTTTTGGCGAAGCGCTGTACCCCAAAGTGGCCCGGCATCCTGATGTCGCCCTGGCCAGCCCAGTGGTCGAGGTGACCACGCTGGCCATCGGCCCGCAAGGGCAAAAGCACGCCTTGAAGATCCTGGGGCTGGACCCGCTGGTCGCCGCGCCTTTGTCGCCCGCCTTGATCCCGCGCCTGGCCCAGGGCGAGGACCGCCTGATGTTGTTCGCCACCGATGCCATCTCGCTGAACGCACAGGCGCGCCAGAAGCTGGGCGTGGCGGCGGGCGACACGATCGAGGTGCAGTCGGGCCTGGCCTTGAAGCAGCTGCGCGTGGTGGGCACGGTCATCGCGGGTGGCGAGGCCTTGGGCGTGATGGACATCGCGGGGGCACAAGCGATGCTGGGCACGCTGGGGCAGCTCAGCCGCATCGACGTCAAGCTGGTCGGCGGTGCTCAAGCGGCCCAGGTGCTGAAGGCTTTGCAGTTGCCCGACGGCGTGGTCAGCGATTCGGGGGACGAGTCCACGCAGCGGGTGTCCAATGTGTCGCGCGCCTACCGGGTCAACCTGACGGTGCTGGCATTGGTGGCGCTGTTCACGGGTGCTTTTTTGGTGTTCTCGATCTTGTCGCTGTCGGTGGCCAAGCGGCAGCCGTCTTTGGCGCTGTTGGGCGTGCTGGGTTTGAGCGCGCGTGAGCGCTTGACGCTGGTGCTGTGCGAGTCGGCGGCCCTCGGTTTGCTGGGCTCGGCACTGGGCATCGCGGCAGGCACGGGCCTGGCCTACACGGCGCTCAAGCTGTTGGCGGGCGACCTGGGCGGGGGCTACTTCCCGGGCATCGCGCCCACCCTGCAGTGGTCGCCCTGGGCAGCCGCGCTGTATGGCGGCCTGGGCGTGCTGGCCGCCGTGCTGGGCGGCTGGTTGCCCGCCCGCGCCGCGCAAGACCTGCCGCCCGCGCAGGCCTTGAAAGGGCTGGGCGACACGAGCCGTGCCTCGCGCCTGCCGTGGCTGGGCCCGGTGTTGCTGCTGCTGGGCGTGGCACTGGCGTTATTGCCGCCCGTGGCCGGCGTGCCGCTGTGGGCGTATCTGAGCGTGGCCTGTTTGTTGATGGGCGGCATCGCCTGCGTGCCCGGCACGGTGGGCCTGCTCTTGCACTGGTGGCCCACGCCAAGCCAGCCTGCACCCTTGCTCGCCTTTGAGCGCGCACGGCGCATGCGGCACACGGCCACGGTGGCCATCGCAGGCGTGGTGGCCAGCCTGAGCTTGTCGGTCGCCCTCACGGTGATGGTGGCCAGCTTCCGGGGTTCGGTCACCGCCTGGCTGGACGTGGTCCTGCCCGCCGACCTGTATGTCCGCGCTACCAGCGGCGCGGGCAGCGACACCTTGAACCTGGGCCAGGACCTGCTGGATGACGTGCGGCAAGTGCCCGGCGTGCAGCGCGCCGTGGGCATCCGCGTGACCTCGCTGAGCTTGAGCCGCGCGCTCGGCGACGTGGCCTTGCTGTCGCGCCCGGTGGGCCAGGCCGACCGCAGCCTGCCGCTGGTGGGCGACCTGCTGCCCGCCAAGCCCGGCCTGGTGTCGATCTATGTGAGCGAGGCCATGGTGGACCTGCACGGCGCCGCACCCGGCCGCACCTTGGCGCTGCCCTTGCACGCGGGCCAGCCGCCCGTTCAAGCCCATGTGCGCGGCGTGTGGCGCGACTACGCGCGCCAGCAAGGCGCCATCGTGATCGACCAGACCGACTACCAACGTTTGACCGGCGACCTCGGCGTCAACGACCTGGCCTTGTGGCTGGCCCCCGAAGCGCGCACGCCCGATGTGCAAAGCGCCATCCGCCGCGCGGCCGAAGCGCGTGGCCTGGCCGGTGGCCTGATCGAGTTCGCCGAGCCGCGCCAGATCCGCGAGACCACCTTGCGCATTTTCGACCGCAGCTTTGCCGTCACCTATTGGTTGCAGGCCGTGGCCATCGGCATCGGCCTGTTCGGCACGGCGGCCAGTTTCTCGGCGCAGGTGCTGGCGCGTCGCAAGGAGTTCGGCCTGCTCAGCCACCTGGGCTTCACGCCCCGGCAGGTGCTGGGCATCGTGGGGGGAGAAGGCCTGGTGTTGACCGGCATCGGCGCCTTGATGGGCTTGGGCTTGGGGCTGGCGGTCAGCGTGGTGCTGGTCGAGGTGGTCAACCCGCAGAGTTTTCACTGGACCATGGACCTGCTGGCCCCATGGGATCGATTGGCCCTGCTGTGCCTGGGCGTGGTGCTGGCCGGCACGGTGACTGCCTTGGTCGCGGGTCGGCAAGCCATCGGGCGCGATGCGGTGATGGCGGTGAAGGAAGACTGGTGAGGATGCCCCTCCGCTTTGCCCGATAAGATCGGCATCCGTGATTGCCAATATCAAAAAAACTGCGCCGATGCCCCATTTGAATACAGGTATTCTTGGTTCGATTTCTGTTTTCCCTGGCTTGATCGAAGAGGTCAATGGATGACCAAGGACTTGACCACCTCAGCCGTTGCTCGAAGCAATGTCTTGAACAACCGCTATGCCCTTGGCAAGCTAGAAACACATCTCGCCCTGGGTGGTTTGCACATCAATGGCGAACTCGTTTTTTTCAAGGTGCAAGTCGCCGAACTGCTAGACATTGACGAGCGGACGATCGACCGCTACTTGGCCAGTCACGAAGTCGAACTCAAGCAGAGTGGCTACAGGATCCTCAAGGGAAAATCTTTAAAAAACATGAAGTTAGCTCAAGTCGACGACATCCATGTCGTCGACTTGATCGGCGCCAAAACACCGTCGCTCGGCGTGTTCCCTTTCCGAGCCGTGCTGAACCTGGCCATGTTGGTGACCGAAAGTGCGCGTGCCAGGGCCATTCGCAGCCGCATGCTGGACATCGTGATCGACGTGATGGCTGAAAGGGCCGGGGGACAAACACGTTTCATCAATCAACGCGATCAAGACTACCTGTCTTCGGCCTTCATGGAGGACAGCTACCGCAAGCAGTTCACCAATGCCCTGCGTGACCACGTGGAGATGGGCAACCACAAATATGCGGTTTTCACCGACAAAATTTACCAAGCCGTGTTTTGCGAAAACGCTAAGGAGTACAAGCAGGTTCTGCGTCTGGCCGATGGCGACAGCACGCGAGACACCATGTATGCCGAAGTGCTGAAAACGCTGGCGAGCTTTGAAAGCGGGCTGGCATCCCATATCCAGCAAAAGGCACAGCAATTGGGAAGGCAGCTCAAACCAAGCGAAGTAGAGCAGCTGCTGGCAGAGGCGGCAGCCAGCCCCTATCTCAAACCCTCGATCGAGGATGCCAGAACCCGCATGGCCAGTCGCGACCTTGGCTTCAGGGATGCGTTGCATCACAAGTTGGAAGCCTACCTGCAGGCCATCCCCGAAGGCGATTTCGAGCGCTTTTTGGGCGAACGCAGCCAAGCCCTGGAAGACCGCTTGTCAGACCCCAAGCTCCTGGCCGTGCTCAAGAGACTGAAGGATCGCTGAACCACATGGCGGACCTCACTCTCTACTTTGATGCTGAGCATGCCATCAATGTGCACGACTGGATCATTGAGAAAACCGGTGGTCTGCCAGGCATGCGCGACAGAGGCCCGCTTGAAAGCGTTTTGGAGCACATTCAAAACGAAAACTATTACCCCACGCTTGATGCGAAATTAGCCCATTTGATATTTGGCATCAACAAATTCCATGCGTTTCATGACGGCAACAAAAGATCAAGCTTGACCTTGGGCGCCTATTTTCTGACCTTAAACGGCTACGACTATTGCGTGCCTCAATTTGTCGTTCAAATGGAAAACATCGTGGTCGCGGTCGCAGAGGGCAAAATCGACAAGCCTTTGCTTCAAAAAATCCTCGTCTCACTCATTGAAGAAGATGACTTTTCGGATGAACTCAAGCTGGAGTTGCTATGCGCTTTTGACAGTGGTGCCTTCGGCGAGCAGGGTGGGGCTTGACGCAGGTCAGCGAGCTGGTGCTTGCGCAAGCGGAAATGCGAGCGTAAGCACTGAAGTGGGCATGGCGAATTCAACAAGCTAGGACGGACATGGCCAGCAAGATTGACCGAAGGCGCTGGCTCGCGCTAATGGGTAGCCTGACTGCACGACCCGCCTTCTCGGCACCGTCGGCTACTGCTGCTCCCGCGTCGCAGCCCCACCCCGAAGTCAAGCCCGGCGAGCCCCTGCGCTTCCCGCGCGACTTCGGCGCCCACCCCGAGTTCCGAACCGAGTGGTGGTACATCACCGGCCGCCTGCGCACCGCTGATCGCCAAACACTGGGCTTCCAGGTCACCTTCTTCCGATCGCGCGTGGACACAGCCCAAGACAACCCCAGCCAGTTCGCCGCCAGGCAATTGATCCTGGCGCACGCCGCCATCACCGACGTGGCTGGCCGCCAGTTGCTGCACGACCAACGCATCGCCCGCGAAGGCCTGGGCCTGGCTGGCGCCAAGCTGGAAGACACGCACGTGCACCTGAGAGACTGGTCATTGAAGCGCAGCGGCGATGCCACGCAAAGCCTCTACCAAGCCCAAGCCAAGGCGCAGGACTTCGGCTTCACGCTCGCCATGCGCAGCACACAAGCCCCCTTGGTGCAAGGCCAAGCCGGGTATTCACGCAAAGGCCCGCTGCCCAGCCAGGCCAGCCGCTACTACTCGCAACCACAACTGGCGGTCACCGGCCAGGTCACCCTGCACGGCAAGGCACAACCGGTCAGCGGCTTGGCCTGGATGGACCACGAGTGGAGCGAAGGCTTGCTGGCGCCCGAGGCCGTGGGCTGGGATTGGATCGGCATGAACCTGCGCGATGGCAGCGCCCTCATGGCCTTCCGCCTGCGCCGCCAGGATGGCGCCACCCTGTGGGCCGGCGGCAGCTTCCGCGCGCCCGGCCGGGCCGCCCGCATCTTCAAGCCCGACGAGGTGCGCTTCACCCCCGGGCGCACCTGGCAAAGCCCCGCCACGCACGCCACCTACCCGGTCGAATGGCAAGTGGACACGCCCGCCGGCCGCTTCACCGTGCGCGCCCTGCTGGATGCGCAAGAACTCGCCGGCCAGCAAAGCACCGGCACCGTCTACTGGGAAGGCTTGAGCGAATTGCGCCACGCCGACCAGCGCGTGGTCGGCGAGGGCTACCTGGAGATGACCGGTTACGCCGGCAAGCTGGTGTTTTGAGGTCGCCCTGTAAACTTGATGCCATCCAAGCAGATGACACCGGCATGAAAAAAATCAGATCAGTCCTGGGGGGCGTTGCAGCCTTGGTTTTGGCGTCGACCCAAGCCATGGCAACCTTGACGGTGGCCGACCTTGCCGCGCCCGGTGATGCCTTGCTCACGGTGGATTCGCAATCCAACCTGGCTTGGCTGGACTTGACACAAACCCAAGGCTGGTCGATTGATCAGGTCATGGCCGACGGCCGCTGGGCGGCACAAGGCTTCACGTTGGCCACATCCCAGCAACTCGCGGACCTCGTGGCCAATGCTGGGCCAGGCGGCTCCTACATTTTGGACATGGGGGGACAGGCTGCGCCGGTCGAATTGAGCCAGCTCGCAGGAGGGCCGACCGACGTGTTGGTGGGCGCCATTGGCGGAGATCCTGCACGGGCTGACTTGAAAGTCCCGGTGGTCACCGTGATGTACACCCAGAACGTCGCCATCACGCCCGGAGAATATGTTTGGCCAGGCGGCCTTGGTGGCTCCATCCGCGAACAAGGTACCAACTCGGCACAGGGCATGACCCTGGCCCCCTACCGCGACCCCAATGACCCCCGAGTGGGGCCCATCCCCGATGGCTTCACCCGCATCATGACCACCGATTGGCGGTACGCCCAGGACAGCAGCGCACAGGTCGGCGTTTTCCTGGTCCGGGCAAGCTCTGCGGTACCCGAGCCCAGCACTGGCGCCCTGATGCTGATCGGGCTGACCGCCACGGTGAGCGTGGCCAAGCGGCTTGCATCTCGCCGCCGCTAGCCTCATTCAAGCCATCAGTTGCTTGCCGATCACATCGCTGGCAAGCACAGCGCCAAGCTTCTGCTCATCGCACTTCACGAACTCATAGTCCGACTCGTTGATGCTGCGCGTTTGCAACCAGTACTTCCAGGTCGAGTTGGGCCAGATCGCGAAGTTGATGCCCTCGGCGGTCTGGTACCAGCTCTTGCAGCCCGATGACCACACGGTGCCCTTGAGCGCCTGCGTCACCTCGTTCAGGAAGCGCGTCATGGCGGCTGGCTTGACATCCAGGTAGTCCACGCCCTTGGCCTTGACCAGCTGGATGCATTTGACGATGT
>CAZKPN010000129.1:0-10176 GCA_964554655.1 uncultured Aquabacterium sp.
TCATGTTGCCCTTGTCGGGGTACTTGTAGATGCCCATGGCCTCGACCACCATGGCCGCGTCCATGATCCCGATCGAGGGGATGTTCAGGATGGCGGCCTTGCCTTTGAACTCGGGGTTCAGCAGCTCTTTCCACGACGTGATGGGGCGCTTGATCAGGTCGGGTCGGATGCCCAGCGTGTCGGCGTTGTAGACCGTGGGGATCAGCGTCATGAACTGCGTGGGCGAGGATGCGAACTTCTTGCTCTTCTCGCCCTCCAAAAACATCACCTTCTTGGGCGCGGTGCCCTGGTCGCCCACCTTCTTGCCATTGACTTCGCCCTTGGTGAACAGCGAGGTGATCTTGTCCGCGTTTTTGATGCGCTTGACGTCGATGCCCTTCAGGTTGCCCGTGGGGATGATCTTCTTGAGCGAGAAGTATTCGGTGTCGATCAGGTCGAAACTGTTGGGCGCGGTCACGGCGCGCTTGGTCACATCGTCCGTGGTCACGGGGATGTACTGCACCTTGATCCCGGTGTCGGCCTCGAACTTCTCGGAGATGGTCTTGTCCTGGTTCACCGCGGTGCCCAGGTAGCGCAGCACGATGGGATCGGCCGAATGCACGGCCGGGCCATAGCCGGCGGCCAGGATGCCGGTGGCGCCCAGCAGGCCACCTTTGAGCACGGTGCGGCGCGACAGGCCGGTGCCCGTCTCAGGCGATTCAGGGGAGGTGTTGTTGAGATCGTCGGGGCGTTGAGGCATGGGTCTCTCCAAGGGGGTGAAGCAAAAGCAATGACGGGGGATGAAAATCAGGCGGCCAGCGCGTGCACGTCGGCCTCGCGCCAATGGGCCGAGGCGGTCTCGCCGGGTTGCCACGGCGCGGCATCGAACACCGCCTCGCTGAGCACCACGTTGAGCTCGCCGTCATCGGGCAGCGCCTGGCTGCGCAAGGTCAGCAGCACGTAAGTGCCCTGGTACTCCACACCGGTCACGGTGGCCGGCAGGCTGGTGTTCGAGGTGGGCAGCACCTCACGGCTCAGCTGGGTCTTGTCGGTTCGCACGGCCAGCTTGGCGGTGCTGGTGGGGATCACGTTGTGGCCCCCGATGAAGCGCGCCACGAACTCGGTGCGCGGGGCGTTGAAGATCTCGTGCGGCGTGCCGTCCTGCTCGATGCGGCCAGCGTTCATCACCACCACCTGGTCGGCCAGGGCCATGGCCTCTTCCTGCGAGTGGGTCACGTGGATGAAGGTCATGCCCAGGCTCTTTTGCCAGGCCTTCAGTTCGGCGCGCATCTTGATGCGCAGGAAGGGGTCGAGCGCCGACAGGGGTTCGTCCAGCAGCAGCACACGCGGTTCGGTGATCAGGGCTCTGGCCAGGGCCACGCGCTGCTGCTGGCCGCCCGACAACTCGGCCGGTTTGCGGTGCGCCAGGTGGCCCAGCGACACGCGCTCCAGCAGGGCTTGCGCCTTGGCCTGGCGCTCGGCTTTGTCCATGCCGCGCATCTTCAAACTGAAGGCCACGTTGTCCAGCGAACTCAAATGCGGGAACAGTGCATAGCTCTGGAACATCATCGACGTGCCGCGCGCCGAAGCGGGCAAGCGTGTGATGTTGCGGCCACCCAAAATGATGTCGCCTTCGCTGGCGTCTTCATGTCCCGCGATCATGCGCAGCGTCGAGGTCTTGCCGCAGCCCGAAGGGCCCAGCAGGCAGCAGTAGTGGCCTGCCTTGATGTTCAGGTCAATGTGGTCCACGGCCATGGGCGCTTGCGGGCCGGCACCGTAGCGCTTGACCAGTTTCACCAACTCGAGGTCGGCCTGCGCGGCCATGGTGGCCCTGCGTTGTTCATGAAGCGGCGGGGAGGACATCGGGCATCTCCATCAGGCTTGCGCCAACGGAGGCCTTCATTGCAATGCATGTGCCAGGCCCCAGCCGTGCCCAAACCGCCTGGCCTTGCGCTTTTACGGGGCGAAATCTGCAATGGCGCACCAGATTGCATACAAAAGTTGTATTCAATGTGCCTGCAAGTTGTGCATGCACTTGTATGGACATGGGCGGTGTTCCAGAAGTAGCGCCTGCCAGGCCGCCTATTGCCCGATTGAGGCGTGCCTCGAGCCCCTAGACTTGGTCGCCAAGGGGCTCACCGCGGCCACCACATCATCCAATCCAGGGCGGCCATGGCCAGCAAAGTCAGTCACTTCTTCCCGTTCTCGCTGGTGCTGCCCAACATGCCCGGCGTGGCCGCGCAGCTGATCCGCAGCATGAACGACGATTCGATGTCGCTGCCAGCCTTGGCCGAGCTGATCGGCAAGGACCCGTCCTTGAGCGCGACCGTGCTGCGCATTGCCAACACCGCCCGTTACAGCCCGTTGCGCAGCGTCAGCAGCTTGCGCGAGGCCACCGCCACCCTGGGCATGACGACCTTGCGCAACCTGGCCCTGGGCACCTGCATGGCCAAGGCCTTCCCGGCCGTGGCGGGGCTGGACCGAAGGCGCTTCTGGTGCCGAGGCATCGCCACCGCCCACTACGCGGGCCTGGTTGGGCGTGCCACCTTGGTGGACCCCGAGATCGCCTACCTGGGCGGCCTGATGCTGCAGACGGGCCAGTTGTTGATGATGCAGATCGACAAGACCGGCGTGGCCGAGGTCGAGTCGCAGATCCTGCATCCCGGCGACCGTTTCCGCCTGGAGCAGCAGCGCTGGCACTGCACCCACAGCGACGTGACGGCCGAACTGGCCCGGCGCTGGAAGTTTCCCGACACCTTGCTGGTGGCTTTCGAAACCGTGAGCCACCCGCTGGACAGCCAGCCCTTTTCCAGCCTGGGCGCGGTGCTGCACGTGGCCGCGCTGTTGGCCGATGCCCTGGTCCTGGAGGCTTCCCCCGTGGAGGCGCTTGAGCAATCCGTGCCCGAACTGGTGGCGCGCCTGCACCTGAACCTCGACTGGCTGCAGGACAAGCTGCTCACCGTGGCCGACCTGGCCCCGGAAGTTGATTCCATGGTCGGGTAAGCCTGCATGCAAATGGGTTCGATGGGCCCGGAGTTTCCGCTTGGTGTCTGATAAAAAGCGCTTTCCACCACATGGAACGGGGAAAGCACATGAAACGACACAGCGGACGATTGAACTGGGTGGGCGGCGCACTGTTGGCCCTCGCTGGAAGCCTGGCGCAGGCCGAAGATGCCCACTACTTCGTGGTGCGCGAGCAGGCCAATGGCGCGCTCAGCGTGGCCTCACACCGGCTGGTGCGCGTCAGCGGCAAGGTCACACCTCTGGCGTCCAGCCAGCCCGGGCGCCAGCAAAGCGTGCTGGCCGCCTCCATGGTCGACAAAAAAACCGGCGCCTCGGTCTTCAACACGCAGGCTTTGGGCTCACCCTGGATCCGCGCGGAGTTTCAAAGCCCTGGCCAGACCCAGATCGAAGGCCGGGTGGTGCCCGCCGGTGAGCGACAGTACGTGTTGCGCCTGCCCGTGCAGGCCGGCAAGGTGCTGCGCCTGAAAAGCAACACCACGGCCGCTGGCGTCAGTGCCAGGGCCAGCTCGACCGCTGCCAAGGCGCCCCCCCCGGCCGTGCTGGACATCGACCTGGACCAATACACCTCACCCGCCTTGCTGCGCGCAGCCCCGCCCCCCGCCGTGCCCGGCAGCGAAAGCGGCCTGCTGATCAACAACGGCGACGCGGCCAACCGCCTGGATCTGCTGGTGGTGGCCGAGGGCTACACCCTGGCCCAGAAAGCCCAATTCATGGCCCAGGCCACCGAGCTGGCCAACAAGTTCCTGGCCATCTCGCCCTACCAGGACTACCAGCAGCTCATCAATGTGCGCTGGCTGTTCGTGCCCTCCAACCAGTCCGGCGCCGACAAGCCCGACTGCGGCGAAACCCCGGGGGCCGAGGTTGTGATGGTGGACACCGCCTTTGACGCCACCTACTGCGCGGCCGGCCTGCGCCGACTGCTGGTGGTTGATGGCGGCAAGGTCCTCACCGCCGCCGCCGATGTGCCCGATTGGGACATGGTGGCCGTGCTGGTGAACGATGAAGAGTACGGCGGCTCCGGTGGCTACATCTCAGTGTCGTCCACCAACGGCTCTTCGGCCGATGTCATGCAGCACGAGCTGGGCCACTCCTTCAGCAAGCTGGCCGACGAGTACGACAGCCCCTACCCGGGCTACCCCGCCTGCAGTGACCTGCCGGGCTCCACCTTGGGCGCCTGTGAAGTCAACGTCACCGACCAGACCGCGCGCAACAGCCTGAAATGGCAGCGTTGGGTGGCCAGCACCACCCCCATCCCCAGCGTGGCCCCCATGCCCGACCCCATTGAGGCGGGCCTGTGGCAAGGGGCGCGCTACCAATCCAGTGGCGTGTACCGCCAATGCTTCAGCGGCATCATGCGCTCGCTGGGCGCACCCTTCTGCCATGTGGACGGCGAAGCTTTCGTCAAGCAACTGTTCGGTGGCGGCTGGGGCGCGCCCAGCGCAGGCGTCAGCTTGATCGAACCTGGCGCCTTGCCTGCCAGCGCCAGTGTGACGGCCAACGTGGGCACCCCGGTTGGCTTTCAAGCCAGCGTGGCGGGTTCGGCCAAGGCCGGCACGCTGACGGCCACCTGGCTGGTGGACCAGCAGCCAGTCAAAACCGTGGCGACCCAGCACGGGCAGTCGCAGACCTTCAGCTACACCGTGCCCGACAGCGCGCCACACACCGTCGAGTTGAAGGTCAAGGACAACACCCCCTTGACCCTGGACGCCCCCACCGCCTCCAGGACCTGGACGGTGCAAGGTGTGGCCGTCCTGCCCGGTGCGCCCGCCATCACCGCCTTGACCCCCGGCTGGTATTCGCTGAAGTTGTACTTCTCATCACCGGCCGCCGTGCCGGGCGCGGTCATCACGGGCTACACGTCTACCTGCACCGCGCCCAACCGGGCCACGGTCACCACCACGGCCAGCAAGTCGCCCATCTCGATGAACTGGCTGCCGGGCGGCGTGACCTACACCTGCACCGTGGTCGCCAAGAGTGCCTCGGGCAATGGCCCGGCATCGGCACCCCGCAGCGCCAAAACGCTCAAGTTGTTCTGATCGGCCAGTCGGTGTCCTCCCTAGTTCGAAGCACCTGACCCCCTAAAGCTTGGCCTTGCCGGCACCCGCCGGCCACCCTAGCCTCAGGGGCTCATTCAATCAAGGAGATACCGCATGACTTCATTCCAACAAGTGCTGGGTCGCGCCGCGCTCGCGATGTCCGTCGCCGCCTGCGCCCTGCCCGCCATGGCGGCCACCTCTGGTTACAGCCAAACCTGGGACACGGCGGGTGACTTGGCCGGTTGGTTGGGCAACACCACCGACAGCGTCGTCAACAACCCGGGCGTGGGGGGCAACGGCGGCGGTTACCTTGAGACCGCCCGCTCCGGCCCCTTCCCGATCGGCGCGATGACCCTGTTGCCCGCCGCCACTGGCAGCTTTGGCACCCAGGTCTGGAACGCCAAGGTCGACCTGATCGGCCTGACCGGCACCACCAGTGACGTCTGGCTGCGCTTTCGCTTTCAGGACTCCACCTTCAACGGCTGGCGCTACCGTTTGACGGATGAACTCAGCCGTGACTGGCAGACCTTCGGCGTCACCTTCGATGCCACGTGGACCGATGCGCAAGCCCAGGCCAATGGCTGGGAGACCGACTTTGCGAATGGCTTCGGCAGCGTCAGCTGGGCGCAAACCCTGGGCTCGGTTTACACCACCGAGATCCGCATCGATGGCACGCCCGCCTTGAAGGCCGGCATCGACAACTTCTCGTTGACGGCGGTGCCGGAACCGTCGAGCTACGCCTTGGTGCTGGCGGGCTTGGGTGTGGCAGGGTGTGTGGTGCGCCGTCGCCGGGCCAGCTGAGCCGTTGATGCCCATCGGCATCTGACCGAAGCCTCATGCCGCTACGATGGCGGGCATGACACACCAGATGCCGATCTCAACGACCAAACTCCAAGCCGCCATCATCGACCTGGACGGCACCATGGTCGACACCCTCGGCGACTTCGTCGTCGTCCTGCAGCACACCCTGCACGCGATGGGCTGCCACCCCATCGAAATCGCCCGGGTTGATCGCCGCTTCATCGAACTCACCGTGGGCAAGGGCACCGACGACCTGCTGCGCCGCTCACTGGCCCACGCCTGGGGCCTGCCCGATGACGATGCCGAAGTGGCCCAGCACGTGCCGCAGGCCTGGCAGCATTACCAGCAGCACTACACGCGCCTGAACGGCCAACATTCAGACGTCTTCCCCGGCGTGCTGGAGGGCCTGGCAAAGTTGAAGGCCGCCGGCCTGCCCCTGGCCTGCCTGACCAACAAGCCCACGGCTTTCGCCCAGGCCCTGCTGGAGCGCAAAGGCTTGCGCAGCTTCTTTGACCACGTGTTTGGCGGCGATGCCTTCGAGCGCAAAAAGCCTGACCCCCTGGCCCTGCTCAAAACCTGTGAGGCCTTGGGAGCCTTACCCGCCAACACCGTGATGGTGGGCGACTCCAGCAACGACGCGCAGGCCGCCCGCGCCGCAGGCTGCCCCGTGGTGTTGGTCACGTATGGCTACAACCACGGCGAGCCGATTGAACAAGTGCCGGCCCTGGCCCACATCGCCCGCCTGGACGAGCTGGATTGGGCCGCGCTGGCCACCGCTCGGCCCTGAAAGCTAATCCATCAATCCAGCGCGTTCAGCACTGGTGGCGCGTGGTAATCCAGCAGTGCGTCTTTCAAACCCTGTGACGGCGGGTTCTTGCCCAGCCAAGTGCGCAAGATGGCGTTGAAAAAATCCGGCTCCTGGATCGGCAAGCCAGCGGGCTGGTTGTTCACGAAGAAGATCGTGCCGCGGTTGGGCACCCACTCGATCGCGAAGACATCGCCCGGCGCCATGCGCTTGATGCGTGAGAACTGCTCGCCCATCTTGCGGATGGCCGGGATCAGGCCATAGAACTGGGTGCGCGTGCTGTTGTTCTCCACGCCTGTGGTGATCAGCTTGCCGATCTCGTCAATGCGCATGCCTTGCAGCATCACGAAGCGCAATTGC
Source organism: uncultured Aquabacterium sp. (assembly GCA_964554655.1). Lineage (GTDB taxonomy): Bacteria > Pseudomonadota > Gammaproteobacteria > Burkholderiales > Burkholderiaceae_C > Aquabacterium. The sequence goes on from CAZKPN010000129.1 coordinate 7,006, forward strand.
TTGGGGCCCGCCATGGTCAGGATCGCGTCGGCGGTGTTACCTTTTTTGGGAACATAAAGCGCCACGGTGTAGATCTTGGCCACCGCCCGATAACTGATGCCACTGCCATTCAGGACCAGCGAGGTGCCTTCCACCTTCAAGGAGTCGGGGTAGTGAACCCCTGCCAGATCGGCGTTCTGGGCTTGTGCCACCACCGGGGCCAGCAAGCTCAGAGCCAGCCCCAGGCTGGCCAACAACATCTTCGAATACTTCGACAACATAGTGCTCTTCCGTGCGTCCAACAGCCACCGCATTGGTCTGGGTATCTTAATCTTGCAGAGATTCTGCAAGATGGGGTAATGCCCTTGATGCCGGGTTGGCCCTGCTAAACTGAATTGATGTTCATGACGCGCAAACTGATCAAGGGGTCACACGACCGGGGGGCTTGGCCCTGGCGTCGTGCAGTCACCCCCATCACATTGGCCGCGTCTGCATCGTCGCATCATAGGCGGTGATCCACCGCGGTCGCGGGGCTCCCCCACAGGGGTGTAACAGGCCCTTTCATAGATGATCCGCACGCTGAGCCCATCCCATGATCACTGAATCCGAATTCCAGGCCCTGGCCGCTGCTGGCTACAACCGCATCCCCCTCGTCGCTCAGGCCCTGGCCGACCTGGACACGCCCCTGTCGCTTTACCTCAAGCTCACGCGTGGTTCGCCGCACAGCTTTCTGCTGGAGTCGGTGGTGGGCGGCGAGCGCTTTGGCCGCTACTCCTTCGTGGGCCTGCCCGCCCGCACGCTGGTGCGCGCCACCGGCCGCCATGTCGAGGTCGTGACCAACGGCGAGGTGGTCGAGACGTTTGAAGGCAACCCGCTGGATTTCATCGCCGGCTACCAGGCGCGCTTCAAGGCGGCCATCCCCAAAGGTTTGCCGCGCTTTTGCGGCGGCTTGGCGGGCTACTTCGGTTACGAGGCCGTGCGCCACATCGAACCTCGCCTGGCCAAGGTGAAAAAATCCGGCGGCATCGGCACGCCCGACATCCTGCTGCTGCAGTGTGAAGAGCTCGCCGTCATCGACAACCTGGCCGATCGGCTGTACCTGATCGTCTACGCTGATCCGGCGCAGCCCGGGGCCTATGCCCAGGCCAGCCAGCGCCTGCAACAGCTCAAGGCGCTGCTGAACGAAACCGTGGTCGCCCCGTCGATTGAAGCCAGTGAGCCTCAGCCGGTGGAGCGCGAGTTCGACAAGGCGGACTACCTGGCCGCCGTGCTGCGCTCCAAGGAGTACATCGCGGCCGGCGACATGATGCAGGTGCAGATTGGCCAGCGCTTGAAGAAGACCTTCAAGGCGCACCCGCTCAGCTTGTACCGGGCGCTGCGCTGCATCAACCCCAGCCCCTACATGTATTACTACGACATGGGCGATTTCCAGGTCGTGGGCGCTTCGCCCGAGATCCTGGTGCGCCAGGAGCAGGGCGCCGATGGCCAGACCATCACCATCCGCCCGCTGGCTGGCACGCGCCCGCGCGGCGCCACGCCCGAGCTGGACAAGGCTTTGGAAGTGGAGCTGCTGGCCGACCCGAAAGAGCGTGCCGAGCACGTCATGCTGATCGACTTGGCGCGCAATGACATCGGCCGCATCGCCAAGACCGGCAGCGTCAAGGTGACGGATGCCTTCGTGGTTGAGCGCTACTCGCACGTCATGCACATCGTCAGCAATGTTGAAGGCATCCTGAAAGACGGCATGACCGCACTCGATGTGCTCAAGGCCACCTTCCCGGCCGGCACGCTGACAGGCGCGCCCAAGATCCGCGCCATGGAAATCATCGACGAGCTGGAGCCCGTGCAGCGTGGCATCTACGGCGGCGCCGTGGGTTACCTCAGCTTTGGGGGCGACATGGACGTGGCCATCGCCATCCGCACCGGCATCGTGAAAGACCAGGTGCTGTACGTGCAGGCCGCGGCCGGCATCGTGGCCGATTCGGTGCCCGAGCTGGAATGGAAAGAAACCGAGGCCAAGGCGCGCGCGCTGTTGGCGGCGGCGGAGATGGTCGAAAAAGGCCTTTGAGCGCTTGGCCTTTGCTTTGGCCTGGCGAGGCCCTGGCCCAGTTCACGCGGTGGCGCGGGCGCGGCCCAGCGCCACCTTGGCGCGGATCCAGTTCTGCGCCGGGCTTTCGATGAAGCGGTAGCTCAAGGCAGCCAGCGTGTAGGTCAGCCCCAGGTAGCCCAGCAACCACCACGGGCTGTGTGCGGGCAGATCGGCCGGATGGTGGATGAACACCAGCGCTGCCAGCAGTTGCAGCGGGAAGTGCCACAGGTAGCTGGAATACGTCATGTTGCCCAGGCCGACAATGGCCTGCTTCACCCGGGCCGACTTGGGCTGCACCCAGTGCAGCAGGGCGATGATGGCGATCGGCGTCAACAGGGCCACGAAGAACATGGGCCGCAGCACCCCGATCACGGCCAGCGCCAGGCCCGACACCAGCAGCGCCAGTGCTGCGCTCAAGGTTGGCCAGCGGGCATCGGATGGCAGCCGCTGGAAGGCCTCGTGCGCCAGGCAGGTCAGCGCCCCCAGGTAGAAGAAGAACACGCACAGCACCACCGGGTGCGTGGTCAGCTTCAGCGCATACACCGCGCCCGATCCAGCGATCAGCGCCAGCACCATCCACAGCTTGGTCACGCCCAGGCGGCACAGGCCGTAGAACAGCGCGTAGACCAGCAGCTCGACCGAGATGCTCCAGATGGGCCCGTTGTACGACCAGTTGATGCCCGGCCGCCAGTCGCTCGCCATGAACAGTTGCAGCACGAAGTGCGAGGCGTCCTGGTTGGGGTAGACGAAGCCCGTGCTGGCATTGATGGCCTCGTAGCGCCAGGACATGGCTGCCACGATCAGCAAGGTCAGCAGGTGCAGCGGGTACAGCCTTGAAAAACGCAGCAGCGCGAACTTTGAAAACGGCACCGAACCTTGCGCCACCGGCTTCGTGTACTTCCAGAAAAAGATGAAGCCCGACAGGCACCAGAAGGCCTGCACGCTCAGGTAGCCGTACAGGTAAAAAGGCTGGAGCCAGGCGTACAAAGGCTGGGCCGTGGTCTCGAAACCCACCGGCTGGCCATTGACGTAGAAGAAGTGCTGGTAGTGCCACAGCAGGATGGGCAAGGTGCAGGCGAAGCGCGCCAGCTCGATGCCGATCA
>CAZKPN010000130.1:0-2620 GCA_964554655.1 uncultured Aquabacterium sp.
TCCTTGAAGGCCTTGGCCGTGTTGATGGCGTCCTGGCCCTGCATGGCATCGACCACGAACAGGGTTTCAACCGGGTTGAGCAGGGCGTGCAGCTCCTTGATCTCGGCCATCAGCACTTCGTCGATGGCCAAGCGGCCTGCCGTGTCCACCAGCAGCACGTCGAAGAAATGCTTGCGCGCGTGATCGATGGCCGCCAACACAATGTCGCGTGGCTTTTGATCGGGGGTGGACGGGAACCATTCGGCGCCGGCCTGGCCGGTCACCATCTTGAGCTGCTCGATGGCGGCTGGACGGTACACGTCGGCGGAGACCGTCAGCACTTTCTTCTTGCGCTTTTCAATCAGGTGCTTGGCCAGCTTGGCCGTGGTCGTGGTCTTGCCCGCGCCTTGCAAGCCCGCCATCAGGATGATCGCGGGCGGCTGTGTGGCCAGATTGAGGTCGGCCACGCCATCGCCCATCGTGGCGGACAGCTCCTTTTGCACCAGGCTGACCAGCACCTGGCCCGGCGTGAGCGAGGCCACCACTTCCTGTCCCAGGGCCTTGTCCTTGACGCGCGCAATGAAATCGCGCACCACCGGCAAGGCCACATCGGCCTCCAGCAAGGCCATGCGCACTTCGCGCAGCATGTCCTGCACATTGGTCTCGGTGATGCGGGACTGGCCGCGCATGGTTTTGACCAGGCGGCTCAGTCGTTCGGTAAGGTTGGATGCCATGGAGGTGCGGTGAAAGCGGTGATGCGCGAAGCTGGGGGCCAGGCAAACATGCCCGGGCGACCTTAAACTGTGTGGATGATTCTATCGCCCGCCTCTTTGACCTTTTGGCCCAGTGCCATCGCCGTGTTGGCCTATGGCCTGGGCAGCGTGATGCCCGAAGGTGAAGGCGACACCGTCGCCGCCAAGAATCGGCGCGTCTGGGCCGTCCTGGCACTGGCATGGCTCGCCCATGCCATCTCGATTGTCCTGGACACGTTTTCCTGGAACAGCGCCCAACCCGCCGCGCGCTTTGGGTTCGCACCAGCCCTGTCGGTCACCACCTGGTTGGTGCTGGCGGTCTACGCCGTTGAAAGCCACCGTCTGGGCCTGCCTGCGGTGCGCCGCGCATTGGCCTGGTTGGCCGCCATCACGGTGGCCTTGTCTTGGGCATTTCCAGGCCAGGAACACCCTGCCAGTGGCTCGCCCTGGGCGCCGCTGCACTGGATTTCGGGGTTTGCCTCTTACGGCCTGATTGGCGCGGCACTGATGCATGCGGCCTTGATGCGGCTGGCTGAAAAACAGTTGCGTGCTCGCCCGGGCTCGCCCTCGGCCAAAACCCTCTCACTGGCCACGCCCCAGGCCTTGGGCATGCCTTTGCTGAGGCTGGAATCGCTGACCTTGCGCTTCGTGGCGGCAGGCTTCGCCATGCTGACACTGACCTTGGTGCTGGGCATCTGGTCGTCCAATCCCTGGCACTGGGATCACAAATCCGTGTTCTCGGTGCTGTCCTGGCTGGTTTTTGCCATCCTGCTCACAGGTCGCTACCAGTTTGGATGGCGGGGCCGCCAAGCCGTGCGCTGGCTGTACGCTGGATCGACCTTGCTGCTGCTGGCTTACGTGGGTTCTCGCTTCGTGATGGAAGTGGTGCTGAACCGTCCCGCCATCGTCTAAAGAGCACCTGAAGTCCACACCATGATCAAATACCTGCTACTGGGTTTGTTGGCCGCCTGGCTGTTCTACGTGTGGCGCCGCCCACGCTCAGTCGGCACCCAGGCGCCTGGCAAGCCAGCGCCGCCGCCCAAGCCTCAAGCCATGGTGGAGTGCGCGCACTGCGGCATCCACATGCCGGCCAACGAAGCCTTGCTTGGCCAACGGCCCACAGGGGCCGACTACTTTTGCAGCGAGGATCATCGCCGCGCGGGTCCTCGCGCTCACTGACTGATGCCTCGGCCAACCACACCCTCCGATCAGGCGCTGCGAGACGCTGCCGGCCCCTTGGGCGTTGAAACTCAAGGATCCTGGTTCGGGGGCCACGGGGACGATCACGATGCCCCCACCATTGGCGCCGAGGCTCAAGCCCTGGACAAAGCCCCGCCCTCGGTGGCCAGCAGAACCAGCAAAGAGCGCAGGCCTCCCTCGTTCTTCCGCATTTACCGGGCCTTCCTGACCGCGCGGGCCGTGCTCGCGATTCTGCTGATCGGGATCACCGCAGGAGCCTGGTTGTTGGGCAACCGCCCTTCCCCCTGGGTGTTGGGCCTCACCTTGTCTTACAGCGTCCTGACTTTGATGGTTTGGTCCTGGGCATCGCGGCACCCCCCCAAAGACCCCGACCAGCGCAGCCTCAAACACCGGCAGGCGTTGGCCACCATCGGCATTGACCTGGCGGCCTTTGCCTGGCTGAATTTTCTGACCAGCAGCAACCTGAACTCGCAGGCCCTGCTGGCCTTGCCCGTGTTGATGGCCGCCATCCTGATGCCCCGCATCATGTCCCTGGGCGTGGCCGCCGCCGCCACCTTGAACCTGCTGGCTGCCGCCTGGCTGCAATCGGCCGAAGGTGGCAACCTGTCATCCTTGATGACCCAAGCGGGACTGACCGGGTTCGGCCTGTTCGCCGTGGCCGTGATGGGCAGTGAACTGGCCGGCCGACT
>CAZKPN010000130.1:2720-9758 GCA_964554655.1 uncultured Aquabacterium sp.
CGCGATGGCCAGGCCATCGAAGACGTCTGCGTGATGTTCATCGAAGACCTGCGCACCGTGATGGCCCGGCAGCGCCAGGACAAGCTGGCCGCCATGGGCCGCATGTCGGCCGGCATCGCGCATGAGATCCGCAACCCCTTGTCTGCCATCGCCCAGGCCAATGCCCTGCTGGGCGAAGACGCCGCCACGCCCACTCAAAAGCGCCTGACCCAGATGGTGGCCGACAACGTGGCCCGGCTCAAAAACATCATTGACGACGTGTTGGCTGTGGCCCCCGGTTTACGCCCACCGGCCCCGGCAATCGACCTGCGGGAAACCGTGGCCGCCATCTGCAACGAATGGCGCCAGACCGAAGGCCTCGCGGCGGGGCCTGACAGCTTGTGTGAAGTTGATTTGTCCGCCTGCAAGCCCCAGATCGGCCGCCCGGCCCCCAAGGTCCGCTTCGAGCCTGATCACCTTCACCGCGTGCTGGTCAATTTGCTGGACAACGCCTTGCGGCACAACAGTGGTCAGGCGGGCGCGATCCTGGTGAGCCTGCGGTGGCAAAAGGGCTTGGAAGGCACCGGCCCCTTGGTCTTGTCGGTGCGCAGCGATGGCGAGCTCATCAGCCACGACACCGAACAATCGCTGTTCGAGCCCTTCTTTTCCACGCGCAGCCGGGGCACCGGGCTGGGCCTGTATATTTGCCGAGAATTGTGCGAGCGCCATGGGGCCAGCATCGATTACCGCCAGCATCCCGGCGCCGTGCGCCACCGCAACGAGTTCTTCGTGACGATGCCCCTTGAACCCCCGATCACCGCATGACCGCTCCAACCCTCTACAGCCTGTTGGTCGTTGACGACGAGCCCGACCTGCGCACCTTGTACGAACTCACGCTGCTGCGCGAGGGCTACGACGTGGAAACGGCGGGCAACGTGACAGAGGCCTGGCAGCACCTGCAGGACCGCAGCTACAGCGCGATCATCACGGACATGCGCCTGCCCGATGGAACCGGCCTGGACCTGCTGCGCCGAATCGATGCCGAAGGCCGCCGCGAGAAAGCCATCGTCATCACCGCCTACGGCTCCGCCGAGAACGCCGTCGAGGCCCTCAAGGCCGGCGCTTATGACTACCTGACCAAGCCCGTCGATCTGCGCCAGTTCCGCGCTGTGGTGTCCTCGGCCTTGGGGCGCACCCCCTCATCGAACCTGCCTGCCGCAATCTCGGTTCAAGAACCCACCACCAGCACACCGCTGGCCGCGCCCCCACTGGCACTGCACCGTGGTGCCCGCAAGCCGGAGGCCACTGCACTGTCGAGGATGGTCGGCAACTCTGAGGCACTGCAACATGTGCGCGGCCTGATCGACAAGGTGGCGCGGAGCATGGCGCCCGTGTTGGTCTGGGGCGAATCGGGCACCGGCAAGGAACTGGTTGCCCGGGCCATTCACGACGTCAGCAGCCGCCACCATCAGCCCTTCATCGCCGTCAATTGCGGCGCCATCCCCGAACAACTGCTCGAAGCCGAGTTCTTCGGCTACCGCAAAGGTGCCTTTACCGGCGCCAATGAAGACCGAGAAGGCTTTTTCCAGGCCGCGCATGGCGGCTCGCTGTTCCTGGACGAGATTGGCGACCTGCCCTTGTCCATGCAGACGAAATTGCTGCGCGTGATCCAGGAGCGCGCCGTGCGCCCGGTCGGGGCTGTGGCCGAAGTACCCGTGGATGTGCGCATCATCAGCGCCACCCACAAAGACCTGGCCGCCGAAGTGGCCGCCAAACGCTTCCGCCAGGATTTGTTCTATCGCCTCAACGTCATCCAGATCCCGCTGCCAGCCTTGCGTGAAAGGCTGGAAGACCTCCCCACCCTGTGCCTGCGCATCCTTGAACGCATTGCCTCGGAATCCGGCTTGAGCACGGTGCCGCAGTTGGGCCGAACCGGCCTGGTGACCTTGCTCAACCACCCCTTCCCCGGCAATGTCCGCGAGCTGGAAAACATCCTGCACCGTGCGGTCACTTTGAGCGGCCACCAATTGATCGAAGCGGATGACTTGGGGTTTCCCAACGCCTCACCGCAAGCCACCGAAGACATCCTCACCCCCGGCGCCTTCGAGCAAGCTGGCATCAGCAGCAGCCCACCGACCGCCCCCCCGGAACCGACCACGCCTGCGCCCCAGCCCCCCGCACTGCCCTCTGACCTGGTGACGCACCTGGACCAGGTCGAGCGCGACATCCTGGTCCTGGCCCTTGAAAAATACCGCTTGAACCGCACCGCCGCTGGCGCCAGCCTGAGCCTGAGCCTGCGCCAGATGCGTTACCGCATGGCCCGCCTGGGCGTGAAGGTCACCGACCAGGGCATCGTGCTCGGCGAACGCTTCGACCCCGAAGCCGACGCTGAATGAGCACAACGATGGCCCAGGGCTTCTGGCCACACGGCTGGTGCCCATCAGCCCGCCGCGTCGATTCACCCAACTTCGGCCCCCGTCCGCCCGACACCACCATCAACCTGGTCGTCATCCACTCGATCAGCCTGCCTCCCGGCACCTATGGCGGCGACGAGATCGAACGCCTGTTCACCAACCGCCTGGACTGGGATGCCCACCCCTACTTCGATCAGATCCGTGGCGCCGAAGTCTCGGCCCATTTCGTGATTCGGCGCGATGGCGAACTATTGCAATTCGTGTCCGCCAATGACCGAGCCTGGCACGCCGGCCAATCGTCGTGGCAAGGCCGCGACAACTGCAACGACTACTCGATCGGCATCGAACTCGAAGGCCTGGAAGACCACCCTTTCGAAAGGGCTCAATACCAAGCCTTGGCCGACCTGTTGCAGCAAGCCATCAAGGCCTGTCCGATCGAACAGATCGCAGGCCACGAGCATGTGGCCCCTGGCCGCAAACGTGACCCTGGCCGGGCCTTTGACTGGGCCGCCCTGCAGACCATGCTGGGATGGGATTCCAAACGCTTCCCCCCTGGTATCACATCGCTCTGAAAATGCCCATACAGGGCTACCCCGGACGCACTTTCCCTTGAATTTATCCCCCTGATTGCGGGGGCGGTATAAATAGCGGTATAGTCGAACCCAGACGCTACCTGTAGTGCCCAAGGCACCAGAAAACACCAGATATAGCGTTTCAGTTGTTCAGCGTGACGCACCGAATCAAGCGCAAAACTAAGGCCTCCCCGTCGTTTCCGGGAGGCCTTAACTCCGAAGGGAACCCCATGCAAACGACCCCGTCCAGCACCGTCCAATCCACGGCCAACGTCTTCCCCACCAGCCCCAGCGACGCCACCAACGCGCCTCGCCAGTCGGCCTACGCCGGCTACCAGATCATCCGCCGCAATGGCGCGGTCGTTTCCTTTGAACCCAACAAGATCGCCGTCGCGCTGATGAAGGCCTTTCTGGCCGTTCACGGCACGCAAGGCGCGGCCTCGGCCAGCGTGCGCGAAACCGTTGACGGACTGACCGAAAATGTCGTGCGCGCCCTGATGCGCTCACGCCCCGGCGGCGGTACTTTCCACATTGAAGACGTGCAAGACCAGGTCGAACTGGGCCTGATGCGCGGCGGCCACCACGAGATCGCCCGCGCCTACGTGCTGTACCGTGAACGCCGCTCGCAAGAACGCGCCCAACAAAAGGCGGCCGCCCCGGCCGTGGCTCAACCCACCTTGACGGTCATGGACCGCGGCCACCGCATCCCGCTCGACCTGGCCCGCCTGGAAGGCCTGATCGAAGCCGCCTGCGAGAACCTGGGCGACGACGTCAAGGCTGCCCCCATCCTGGCCGAAACGCACCGCAATCTGTACGACGGCGTGGCCCTCGACGAGGTCTACAAGGCCGCCATCCTGGCCGCCCGTACCCGCATCGAACACGATCCCGGCTACACGCACGCCACCGCCCGCTTGCTGATGCACACCATCCGCCGCGAAATCCTGGGCGACGAAGTCACCCAAGGCGAAATGGCCGAGCGTTACGCCGACTACTTCCCCACCTACATCAAGAAGGGTGTGCAACTTGAACTGCTCGACGAGAAGATGCAGCAGTTCGACCTGGCCCGTCTGGGCGCCGCCCTCAAGGCCGACCGCGACCTGAACTTCGACTACCTCGGCCTGCAAACCCTGTACGACCGTTACTTCTTGCACAACGATGGCCAGCGCATCGAAATGCCGCAAGCTTTTTTCATGCGCGTGGCCATGGGCCTGTCGCTGAACGAAATCGACCGCGAAGCCCGCGCCATCGAGTTCTATGAAGTGCTGTCCAGCTTCGACTTCATGTCGTCGACCCCCACGTTGTTCAACGCCGGCACCCGCCGCTCGCAACTGTCCAGTTGCTACCTGACCACCGTGCCCGATGACCTCGACGGCATCTACGAAGCCATCAAGGAAAACGCCCTGCTGTCCAAGTTCGCAGGCGGCCTGGGCAACGACTGGACACCCGTGCGTGCCCTCGGCTCCCACATCAAGGGCACCAACGGCAAGTCGCAAGGCGTGGTCCCCTTCCTGAAAGTGGTCAACGACACGGCCGTCGCGGTCAATCAAGGCGGCAAGCGCAAGGGCGCCGTCTGTGCTTATCTTGAATCGTGGCACCTGGACGTCGAAGAATTCCTGGAGCTGCGCAAGAACACCGGCGACGACCGCCGCCGCACCCACGACATGAACACCGCCAACTGGATCCCTGATCTGTTCATGCGCCGCGTGATGGAAGGTGGCCAGTGGACTTTGTTCTCGCCCGCCACCTGCCCTGACCTGCACGACAAGTTCGGCAAGGACTTCGAAGAGGCCTATACCCGCTACGAAGAAAAAGTTGCCCGTGGCGAAATCAAGCTCTTCAAGCAACTGCCCGCCAACGACCTGTGGCGCAAGATGCTGTCGATGCTGTTCGAAACCGGCCACCCCTGGATCACTTTCAAGGACGCCTGCAATGTGCGCTCGCCGCAGCAACACGTTGGCGTGGTTCACTCGTCCAACCTGTGCACCGAGATCACGCTGAACACCAACAGCGGCGAAATCGCGGTCTGCAACCTGGGCTCGGTCAACCTGTCGCAGCACATCACCGATGGCGACCTTGACCACGACAAACTCAAGAAAACCATCACGACCGCGATGCGCATGCTCGACAACGTGATCGACATCAATTACTACGCTGTTAAAAAGGCGCGCGACTCGAACCTGCGCCACCGCCCCGTCGGTTTGGGCATCATGGCCTTCCAGGACAGCCTGTACCAGATGCGCATTCCGTACGCCAGCCAGGCCGCCGTCGACTTCGCCGACCGCTCGATGGAAGCTGTTTGCTACTACGCCTACTGGGCCTCGACCGTGCTGGCCGAAGAACGTGGCCGCTACTCTAGTTACAAGGGCTCGCTGTGGGACCGCGGCATCCTGCCGATCGACTCGATCAAGCTGCTGGCCGAACAACGCGGAGGCTACCTCGAAGTCGACACCTCGCACACCATGGCCTGGGACGCCCTGCGCCACCGCATCGACACGCACGGCATGCGCAACTCCAACTGCGTTGCCATCGCCCCCACCGCCACCATCTCCAACATCGTGGGCGTGGATGCCTCGATCGAACCTTGCTTCGGCAACCTGTCGGTCAAGTCCAACCTGTCGGGCGAGTTCACCGTGGTCAACCAGTACCTGGTCCGCGATCTGAAAAAGCTGGGCCTGTGGGACGACGTCATGGTCATGGACCTCAAGCACTTCGACGGCTCGCTGCGCCGCATCGACCGCGTGCCTGAAGAGCTCAAGAACCTGTATGCCACGGCCTTCGAAGTCGAGCCCGTGTGGTTGGTCGAAGCCGCATCGCGTCGCCAGAAATGGATCGACCAGGCCCAGTCGCTCAACATCTACATGGCCGGTGCATCGGGCAAGAAGTTGGACGAGACCTACAAGCTCGCCTGGTTGCGCGGCTTGAAGACCACGTACTACCTCCGCACTGTTGGCGCCACGCATGCCGAGAAGTCCACCGTGTCACGCGGTCAACTCAACTCGGTGTCCAACATGAGCGGCACATCAAGCAACGTTGCTGCACCGCAAACAGCCGAGCCTCAAATGAGCGAGCCTGCCACCGACATCAAGTTCTGCGCGATCGACAACCCCGATTGCGAAGCCTGTCAGTGATGCATTGAACAAGGCCTCGAAAGAGGCCTTGTTCATCTCTCGACTTCACTTTGTTGATTCAATGAGTGCACTTCGACGCAAGACCGCAACAAACAGGGCCTTGCAGTGTCAAGAAGTGCTTGGTGTTTTTCACAACACCCTTTCATAATTCGAACCCATAGGATGTATACACCATGTTGGTCTGGGAAGACGACGCACCATCAAGCTCTTCAGTATCTGGCGCTTCAGCTCCTTCATCGCAACGCGATGCACGGGAAGTGAATGCGTCGGTCCTTCAAACTGTGACAGCTGCATCCTTCAACCACCCCGTTCCGACCACCGCGATGGCCGCAGTCGCGCACATTGGCGAGCCCGTTCGGCGCCGCGTCAATGCCGCTGACAAGCGCATCATCAATGGTCAGACCGACGTCAACCAGCTGGTGCCGTTCAAGTACAAGTGGGCTTGGGAAAAGTACCTCGCCACTTGCGCCAACCACTGGATGCCGCAAGAAGTGAACATGTCGCGCGACATCGCCTTGTGGAAGGACCCCAATGGTCTGACCGACGACGAGCGCCGCATCATCAAGCGCAACCTCGGCTTCTTCGTGACTGCCGATTCGCTGGCCGCCAACAACATCGTGCTGGGCACCTACCGCCACATCACGGCCCCTGAGTGCCGCCAGTTCCTGTTGCGCCAGGCCTTTGAAGAAGCCATCCACACCCACGCGTATCAATACATCGTTGAATCGCTGGGCCTGGATGAAAGCGAAATCTTCAACGCCTACAACGAAGTCCAGTCCATCCGCGACAAGGATCAGTTCCTGATCCCCTTCATCGAAGCGATCAGCGACCCGCACTTCCACACCGGCACGCACGAAACCGACCAGACCTTGCTCAAGTCGCTGATCGTGTTCGCCTGCCTGATGGAAGGCCTGTTCTTCTACGTCGGCTTCACGCAGATCCTGG
>CAZKPN010000131.1:0-9618 GCA_964554655.1 uncultured Aquabacterium sp.
GCCCCGCGCCACGCGTGCGAGCGGCCGTGCGCAAAGCATCGGCGGCGGCCAGGGCATCGGCCTCCAGCGCGCTGTCGGTCAGGATGGTGACGCGCACCAAGGGCGAGCCATCCACGCTGACCCAGGCGGCGCGGGCTTTCAGGACACCGGGGATGGACAAGGCTTCCGCTTCGTAATCGGCCAGGCTGACGATGCGCCCGAGGCTTTGCATGGTGCCGGGTGCGGCCGTGCGGGCACCTTCTTCGGTTTCGGGTTTGGCGCCCCCGGTGGCGGGCTCCAGCATGAAGACGGCGTCCAGGCCGGCAGGCTTCTTGTCAGCCTGGGGTTTGGCATCCACTTTCAGCGGGCCATGCGCGCCATCGCCGGTGCGGTACACGGCGACCACATTGCCGCGGCCTGAGCGCAGTCGCGCGCCGGTCTTGCCATCGCCAAATTGCACCCAGCTCTTGCCTTCGGCGTCTTCGCGCACGATGTAGACGTGTTCCTTGGGACCACGTCCGAACAGGCTGTCGACGCGTGCCCATTCGATGCCGTTCACCCAAATGTGGACCTGGGGCCAGTGGGGTGGCGACTGCGTCGTGTCCAGGAGGTAGGTCAGTGGTGTCTTGGGCAGGGCGAAGGTCTGGAAGGTGGCGCGCGCATCGCCATCGCCCAGGGCCACTTGCGCTTCGGTCTTGCCCTGCGTGGCCTCGACCAGGTTGCCGTAGACCATGATCTGCGGATCATCGTGACCAAACTGGGCGTAAGTGAACGCGCGGTCCAGTTGAACGCGGTGAAAGCCGGGCTGGTTGGCATCGACTCCGGCGGTGGCCACCGACAGCGCGGTGGCTTGCGTCAACTCGTCGCCCGGCCCTTTGAGCAGCAAGCTCCGCTTGGCCAGTGCCGCGGCCGCTTGTGCCGACCCATAGAAATGCAGTTCATGACCGCTGGTGGCCAGGCTGGGTGTGAAGTCCGCGTGCAAGACGAAGGGCTCGCCCACCACCTCGTGGAAGCTGATGCCACGGATGTCGGCGTGGCCCAGGGTGGTGAACAACTCGGTGATGGCCAGCGAATCGTCCAGACTCAGCACGGTGCTGGCGCCAGTCAAAGGCCCCCAGGTCAGCGATTGCCGATCAACCTGCGACACGCGGCGCTCCAGCAGGCGCTTGCGGTCACTGCCATTGCTGCTGGCCCGCAGGTTGGCCTCGATCAGGATCCGGGTTCCGGCCACCAAGCTGCTCACCTCGCCATCCAAGGGCATCTGTATGGCGCTCAAGGTGGGCACGGCCGGTGCGCCCGTGTTGGCATTGATCCGGCGCTTGTAAGACACCTCGGCCGTGACGGCGCGCCCCAGGCTGTCAACCACCACCTGCTGCGCGGACGCGTTGTGCCCGAAGTGCCGGTGCGTGCTGCCCAGCTTCCAGGCTTGCAGGCGTGGCGTCGAGGTCAGCGCGGGCACGCCCAGGCCAGCGGCCAGGATGGTGGTCGAGGACAACAAGCTGATGCTGGACGAGACGGCTGGCGCACTCAGGCTGAAACTGAAGGTCAAAGGCAAGGCCAGCAAGGTCAGTTTCTTCAAGCAGGTGACGCCGCCTTTCATCTTCACGACGGTGCTGCCAAAGGATTCCCAGGTCTTGTCCACCACCAGCACTTGCAAGTGGTCATAGGCATCGCCGCTGCCGCGCGCCACGCCCACCATCACACGGTCACCGGCCTTCAGGCTCACATTGCTGCCAGCTTCCAGCACCAGCGTGAAAGTGTCGGTGCCATGCCGGATGGCGGGCACCTGGCGCGGCCGGTACAGGTGAAACCGCGACAAGGCCGGGTGGGCGATCAGCTCGCGGCTGGTCTCGAAGACGGCAGGCTTGTCCTCGCCTTCCAGTTGCGCCTTGACGCCCAGCCCCATGGGCAAGACCACAGGCTGCGTGCCTTTGACCGCGAAGGCAAAGCGCGCTTTGCCGCCCACGCCCGGGGCCAGGCGGTAACCCAGCAGGCGCACCAGGTCGGCCACGCTGTCACGCCATTTGGCGCTGCGCAGGTAGGCTTCGTTGGCGTACAGATCCTGGTAGAAGCTGAGGATGTCGCCCACCTCGGCGGCCGCTTCGATCAGGGCGATGCCGGGGTCGTCGGGCAGGCGGTGCGTCCACGCGGCCAGCTCGGGGCTGGCGTCCAGCAGGGACAGCATGTGTTCGCGCAGGTCGGCATAGCTGCCGATGCGGTAGCCGATGGTGGGCAGGCCTGGTCGATTGAAGACGACCTTGGGGAAGTCGGCCGGTTGGCGGCAGTCGTTGTCGCAGCTCATCGGCGGCCTCCGGTGATCTCGAAGGTGATGCGGCCGGTTTCCAGGTGGTCCGGGTCATTGGCAACGACGATGATCTCGAAGGCACCCACGTCCAGCTTCTCGGTGCGGGACTCGGGCAGGTCGAAGGGATCGATGTCGACGACGGTGATGCCGCCACCGGTGCCGGGGTTCCAGCGCCGCATGCTCAGGCGCAGCACGCGGCCGATGCCGGTGACCTTCAAAGCGCGGCCGATCAACTGGCTGGCGTACAAGGGCTGGCCAAATGTCCAGGCGTCGGGGTTGAAGAAGCCGGGGCGGCCGTCGCGAGTCCAGGTGCCTGCGAACTCTTCTTCGAGCGCGACGCGCAGGTCTTCGGGCCAATAGGCTTGCTGAGCGCACAGGGTCATCTTGATGTCCAGCGGCACGTAGATGGCGGGGCGAACCTCCAGGTCTTCGCCGATCAGGCGCACGGCCTCCAGGTGGTCGGCAATGGTCTGGCGCAAGGGTTCGGCCAGCACGGTGGTGCCGATGGGGTCGATGGCCACGCGCACGGTGCGCCAACTGCCGGTCCAGGCATAGCGGGCTTTGGCGTGCGAGACGCCGGGCAACTCTTCGGCGCGCTTGGCGTAGTCCTGCAAGGTGACGGCGCGCAACTGGCGTTGGCGGTAGGCCTCGGGCACGCGGCGCACGATCTCGGCCACTGGCTCGGGGTCGCGCCCGTTGACCACGTCAAACGGATTCCAGACGGCTTGCACTGCGCCGCTGGCATCGCCGAAGTTGACGAGGGTGTCGGCGCCGACATTGCCCTGGCTGCCTTGGCCCACGCGGTAGCGGCAACGAACAAAGGCGTTGGAAGGCAGGGCGGCTCCGTTGAGGCCATCGCCAAAGCGGATCGAGCTGCCACCCAGCTCATCGGTCTCAATCAAGAAGTGCTCGTCGTCGCCTTCGCTTTCGATCAGGTCGGATTGCTCCTGCCAGGGCTGGGCAAAGCCCTGCACCGAGACCTGTGCGGTGGTGCGCGTGGGCAGGTCGCCGCCGGGCGTGGTGGCGCGGTAGGCCAGGGGCGAGGCCGGGAAGGGGCACAGCACGCCGCGCAGAGGTGACTCGCGGCCTTGCTGGCGTGTGACGAGCTCATAACGCGCTTCATCGGTGGCGACCAGGCTGTGTTCGTCCAGGCCACCCAGGGGCTGGCCGGGGGCGCGGAAGGTGGTGATGCGTGGCCGGCCTTGTGTGGCACGGACCAGGTTGGCGTGAAACAGGCTCACATCGTTGACCACCACGCCCGAGCATTCACAGATGAAGCAGAAGTTCTGTTGCAGCGCGTCTTCCATCAGCCAGCGCACGCGCACCAGCCATTCGCCAGTGAAGGGATCTTGCAGGGTTTGGGCGCGGGGTGTGGGGCCGCTTAGTGGCAACAGGCGAAGCAATTGGCGCTGGGCGGTGCGGGCGCCATTGGGGGTGCCGGTGGCAGGGTTCAGGGCTTCCTGCACCAACAACCGATCCACGCCGACATCCACATCCTCCGCGCCGGGTACTGGGGCCTGGCTGGCGTGCGTGCCCAGGAACAGATCGCGCAGTGATTCGGCCTGAGCCTGGGTGAGCGGCGACAGGCCGGTCAGGTCGGCTTCGGTGCTGCCTTGGGCCAGGGCGGTGACGGTGTCGCCCCAGGTGTACAAGCGCAGCGTGCTGAGTGTTGCAAAGCAGCGCTGGCGCCACTTGCTGCCTTCGCGCGGCATGGCGAAGATCACGGCGCCTGCGTCTTTCCAGTGCTCGCCCGTCCAGGCACCGAACTCATCGTTGGGTGTGGCGGGCAGGTCCACCGTGGCCGTGACATTCAATGCCAGCCAGGTGCTGGCTTGGTTGCCCTGGTGGATGTGGTAATCCATCAGGCGGGCATGGCGGGCCAGCGAAACGTGCTTGCGGGCCGTGGCGATGGACCGTTCGGCCAAGACCCGGTCGTGGTAGTCGGCCTGCTCGTCCGCATCGGCGGCGATCAGGTCGATCAGCACCTGGTCCAAGTCGGCTTCGCTGGTGGGCGACCAGCCGGGCACGCGCCGCATCATGGCGGCGATCAACACATGGCGGAAGGAGTCGTAGTCGCGCGCCAGGTAGTCGATCTCGGGTTCGATGGGGGGCGGCTTGACGCGCTCCGACGGCGTGCAGTTGAGGTTGAAGCAGCCCGGGCGGAACTTGAAGGGCAGGGCGTTGAGCAGCGGGTCCATCGCCAGTGGCAAGGCATTGCCCGGCGCGGACAGGCCCGCGGCGGTGGTCGACAGCAGGTAGGTGGAGTAGTCGCCCACCGGGGCGATCTTCAGCTTGAGCGTGTTGGCGGTGGCGCCCGCTTGCACCTGAACCAACTGAACGGGCCGCGCCGGGTTGCCCGCGCGGTGGCGTTCGGCGCCTTGAACGGTGAAGGCCTCTTTGGGCGGCAGGGGCGCCAGGGCGTTGTCGTTCCAGAACTCGACTTCCAGCCAGGCAAAGGCGGGCTTGGGGGCGGCTTCCAGCGTGACATAGGCCAGCTTGAAGGCGTTCAGGCCCTTGGCGTCCAGGTCGCGGGCGCGGTCGCTCAGGCGTTCTTCGTTGCGCAGCAGGGTCATGTCAGTGCGCTCCCTGGCGTTGCAGTCGCACGCTGATCACTTCGCCGGTGGCGATGATGCGGTAGCGCAGGTCCACATTGAGCGTCGAGTCTTCGGCACTGACGTCCAGCAACTCGACCGTGATGCGTTGGCCCAGCCAGCGCGACAGGTTCTGGCTGACCAGGGCCTTGGTGATGCCGGCGGTGGCATCGTCATTGCGCTGGAACACCAGGCGACGCAGACCCGCCCCGAAGCTGGGCAGGAAAGGCCGCTCGCCTTGCGCGGTGAGCAGCAACTGGATGATCTCGCCCCGGATGTGGTCGGGCAGGTCGGCGGGTGTGGCGGTGCGCCCATCGGTGCCGATGCGGAATGGGAAGGCCAGGTGGCGGCCGTTGTTCGTGCTCATGGCAGCGGCGTCCGGTAGGTATCGACCGTGAAGGCCATGGTGTGCCGGTGGTTCGTCAGGCCGCCATCGCCGCTGTTGTCGGTGGTGACCAAGTCGCCCACGTGGTCGCCCAGGAACTTCAGCACCCCTTGGGCAATGGCCGAGAACAGGATCTTGCGGTCGTCGGCGCCCTGGCCGTCGGTGGGCAGGAACTCGCCTTTGCGCGCCTGCCATTCGTTCTGCATGGCCTGGTCGATGTACGCGGCCAGGCTGGACGCAAAGTCATCCAAGGTGCCGGCTTTGAGTGGGGAGCTCATGGGGTGGCCTCGATCGATCAACCGGTGGTGACGCGGGTCGACAGCAAGGCTGGCGTCGCGGGTGGGAAGGGGGTGACCGGCACGATGGGCGTGACCGGGATGCCGATCACCGTTTCGCCCACGTGCAGGTGCGCGTTGAAAATGCTGACGAGCTGGTTCAGGTACTGCAGCAGCGAATCGCCAAAGGCCACGGGGTGTGTGGCGCCTTCGGTCAGCTCGATCAGCGGCGCTTCCACGATCACCTTGGTGGCCGCCAGCAACTTGATCTGCCCATCGTTGACGCTGATGGTCATCAGGTTGCTGCCGTTGCCATCTGACAAGGTCAGGGTGTTGGCGTCGTCGTCCAGCGCGACCATCAGGCCTTTCTCACTGCGCAGGATCTTCAAGGGGGGCTTGGCAGAGGTGCCTTTCTCATCGGCTGGGACATCGCTGGTGCCCCACCAGCCACCAGTCCAGATGGGGCGGGATGGGTCGCCCGCTTCGAACTCGATCCACACGCCTGCGCCCACGGGCGGGATGGCGTGAAAGCCCACGCCGGGGCCAGCGTAAGGTGCGCAGGGCGTGGCCCACGGCGTGGACAACTCGCCAAAGACCTCGGGCACCTGGGCCTTGATGCGGCCGATGGCAGATGGGTCTTCGTTGTCGGTGACCAGGCCGCGGTACTTGCCGAAATGGCGCGTGCGCGATTGCGTCGCCAACTCGACCACCAGTTTTTCAAGCGTGCCGCTTTCCATCAGAACACCCCCGAGGCCATGCCTGCACCGCCACCCGCGCCACCGGCCGAGCGCGCATTGCGGTGCAGAGAAAACTTTTGCCGATAGCCGTGGTCCGTCAGCACATGGGTGACGCGACCAATGAGGTAGTCGCCCGACAGGTAGCCGCCGATGCCGCGCACGCGGACCAGGTGATGGGGTTGCATCACGCCTTCGTAGTTGTCGGCGTCCAGCTCGCCATTCGCGGCGTAAGCCCAAGACGAGAGATCGACCGTGGCCGAGGTGGCCGCGTCCAGGTCGGTCTGCTCTTCGCGCGTGCCGGTCAGCAGCATCACGGCGGGTTGGGTCAGGTCGTGTGTGGCGGCATCGCCCAGAGGTGCGATGTCGGCGGCATCGGTGCGGCTAGTCAGCACGCTGCGGTCGGCCAGGCTGATGCTGCCGGCTTGGGCCTTGATGGGCCGCAGGGCATCGAACTCGGCCGAGAAGCTGGCCACATTGCACTTGTCGCCCACCAGCAGGATCTCGGGCAGATCGGCCGCGTCGAACTGTGGGCGCTTGAACATGCCCACGCTCAGGCCGGGTGCCTCGCCGGGCTTCACGTAGGTGAACATGCCGTAGCGCTTGGCCAGGTCGCGCAGCAACTGCATGCTGGTGCCGCGCTGCACCACCACGCGCTGAAGCGCCGCGCCAGCATCAGGGGCGGCATCCACATCGGCGCTGAAGCCCACGTCGGTGAACAGGCTGGTCACGATGTCCTGGGGCGCCATGTCTTCGAACAGCACAACCTTCTCGTCGCGGTTGAGCTGCACGCTGTCGTCCTGCACGATCAGGGTCATGGTGCTTTGGTTGGGGGCCGATTTCATCTCGTAGCGGTTGCCCACCACCATGCCGTCGATCAGGGGCAGGAAGTCTGCGTCGGCCACCTTGACCTCGATGCGCACGCGCACAAAGGGTTGGGCGATGTCATCTTCAATGCCAGCCCACACACCGGCGTCGTCGGTGCCCACGGGCAGGTCCAGCTCGGCCTCGGCCGCGATGCCGATGCCCTGATCGATGCGGATTTCGGTGAACAGCGCCAATTGCTCCGCTGACGCCGGAGCATTGTCGAAATAGACGCGGTATTCAGCCTTGGCCATGGTGCTCAGCTGTTGGGGATCTGGATGGTGCGGCCGGTGGGCTCCAACAGCGAGGCCGCTTCGAGCTCGGTGTTGGCATCGGCGATGTGCCAGTAGCGGGTGGCGTCGCTGTAGCGCTGCTCGCTCAGGGCATCGAGTTGGTCGTGCGATCGCACGGTCACCTCAAGGCCGGGTGTCGATGGCAGCGGCCTGAGCTTGACGGCAGCGACGGGCGCACCGGCGCGGTCTGGCGCGGTGACGGTGGGCAGGCCGAAGTAGCGGGAGTTCTTCAGGAACATGGTGGCTTCTCCATCCTTCGTCATCAAAAGGGAATGATGTCCAGCGCAAACTCGACGGCCTTGGCGAGGTTCAAGGTCGCCTGGGTGTCCTTGATCATTTGCGTGTACTTGTAGGCGCCCGCGCCCACGGCGTCGTCGATGGGGGCCTGGCTGGACACCTGCAGGCCGATCTTCACTTCGGCTTGTATGGGGTTGAGCAGCACGTCGTATTTCTGCTCGGTGATGGTCATCGAGGTGATCGTCACCGGTAACACGCGCGAGGGGCCCCAGATGAAGAGGATGCGCGGTAGCGCCACGCGTGGCATGGGCTTTGATGGTGGCGTGGCGCTGGGCCCGGAGATCGCAGAGCCCACCGCGTCGATGGCCGCCCCGATCAGTCCGCCGGGCTTGGTGGGCGGGTAGACCATTTTTTCCAACGCCGCGATCTGGGGGCCCACGCCGAACAGCCTGGGAATGGCCGACACAGCACCACCAGCGCCCAGGTCATCCGCCGCCGAAAAACGGGCAGTGATCTCGAAGCGCTCGGAAGGTGGCGCAGCAGCGGCGTGGTTCTCGGTGCGCGGCTGAGCGGCCGCGGTGCTGGGCGGCGGGGGAATGGTGATGGTCCGCGTCATCTGTTCAGGGTTGAACTGGAAGACGACGATGTTCGGGATCGGCCCGAGGATGTTGGCGCCGTATTCCACCAGCACGCCGCGCAATGGGAAAATTGCCATCAGATCGTCTCCCCTTGCGTGGTGCCGATCCAGTAGACCAGGCGCGCGGCGATCAGGTCGGTCAACGAATGCGCATCCATGCCAGCGGGGGCGTCGATGGCCCCCAGGTCGGCTTGGGCAATGACACTACTGGCACCACGCAGCTTCAGGTCGGACAGCCGACGGGTCAGCGTGGGACCGAGCAGTTCTTGCACCTGTCCGCCCATCTCCGTGGACACGCCTTGCAGCGTGACCGCCAGGTGATCAATGTCCAGCTTCATGCCCAGACCTCCATGAGTGCGGCATAGCGCCCAAACTGTTCGCGGCCGGCCACGCGGTTCATCTTTTCCAGCTCGCGCTTGATGGCGGTGAGCACGTGGGGCATGTCAACGCGTGCTGGCGACGCCGTGCTTTGCTTTGATGCGGCCAGCAGGCAGGCGTTGAATGCGGCCGAGCGGATGTGGCCACCGGCTATGTCGAACTGCTGGGCCAGCCAGCGGCAATCCAGCTCGCTGATGTCGACCTGTGTGGGAAAAACCTGGCGCCACAGTTGCTCGCGCTCGATGACGCCCGGCACCGGGAACTCCACGATGTGGCGCAGGCGACGTGTGAAGGCCTCGTCCAGGTCCTTGCGGCGGTTGCTGGCCAGCACCGCCAGGCCCTTGAAGCGCTCCATGCGTTCCAGCAAATAGCTGATCTCGATGTTGGCGAAGCGGTCGTGCGCGTCCTTCACCTCGGTGCGCTTGCCGAACAAGGCGTCGGCCTCGTCGAAGAACATCAGGCAGTCGCTGGTCTCGGCGGCATCGAAGATGCGGCGCAGGTTCTTTTCGGTCTCGCCGATGTATTTGTTGACGACCTGGGACAGGTCGATGCGGTACATGGGCAAATCCAGTTCGTGCGCCAGGGCTTCGGCGGCCATGGTCTTGCCGGTGCCAGGCGGGCCGCAGAACAGCACCGACAGGCCGCTTTCGTTCCAGGCCTGAGCCGTGCCCCAATCATGGTGAACCCGGCCCAGCACGGACATCGCAGCGACGATTTCGCGCAGTTGCTGCGCCTGCGCGGTGGGCAGCACCAGTTCGTTCAGGGCGAAGCGTGGCGTCACGGCATTGGCCAGGCCGTCGAGTTCAAGCCGTGCTTCGGCGCGGCACACGGCGAACAGGTCCGAGGCGCGGGCTTCATCGCCCAAGGCTGAGGCCGCTGCTGCGGCGCGATCCAGCGGGCGCTCGGCCATGCGGAAGCGCCGCGCGGCTTCGGGGATGGC
>CAZKPN010000132.1:0-9313 GCA_964554655.1 uncultured Aquabacterium sp.
GCAAGAACGATGTCAAGCGCGTCACCATCGACCCCAGCCTGCTGGCCGATGACAAAGACATGCTCGAAGACCTGGTGGCTGCTGCTTTCAACGACGCGGTGCGCCGTGCCGAATCCACTTCGCAGGAGAAGATGGGCAAGCTGACCGCTGGCATGCCCATGCCTCCTGGCATGAAACTGCCGTTCTGATCGACGCGACATGGCCGATCCGGCTTTAGAGGTTTTGATCGATGCGCTGCGCTGTCTGCCCGGTGTGGGGCAGAAGTCAGCGCAGCGCATGGCGTTTCACTTGTTGCAGCATGACCGTGTCGGGGCCATGAAGCTGTCGCACGCGCTGGCCGCGTCCATTGATGAGATCGGGCATTGCGAGCGTTGCCACACCTTCAGCCGCGCACCGGTGTGCGATGTATGCCAGGACGAGTCACGCGACCAAAGCCTGCTGTGCGTGGTCGAAAGCCCGGCCGACCAGGCTACTTTTGAGCGCACCGGCAGCTACCACGGCTTGTACTTCGTGCTGCTGGGACGGCTCAGCCCGCTGGACGGCATCGGTGTGCACGACATTGGCTTGACCGCCTTGCTGCAACGCGCGGTTGACGGCCTGGTCAGCGAAGTGATCCTGGCCACCAATTTCAATGCCGAAGGTGAGGCCACGGCCCACGTCATTGGCGAGGCTTTGCGTCAGCGTGGCTTGAAAGTGACGCGCCTGGCGCGAGGCGTTCCCGTTGGCAGCGAGTTGGAGTACGTGGACCTGGGTACCATTGCACACGCGTTCATGGATCGACGTTGACCTGATGAGCGCGCAGTTCCACAACAGACATGGGTCCAAGAGACCGAGGAGATATTGATGACGATTGCCAAATGGACAGTGTTGGCCGCTTTCATGCTGCCAGTGATGACGGTAGGTCTGGCCAAGGCTGGCACGATTCGCCTGGGCCGTAAAAATGGCGGCTATGACAATAACAACCCGCGCGAGTGGGCGGGCAAGCTGACGGGCTGGCACCAACGTGCCAATGCCGCCCAGATCAATGGTTTTGAAGGCTTGCCGCTGTTCGCGGCAGCAGTGATTTTTGCCCAGATGGCCCAGGCTGATCAGGCTCGCATCGACATGCTGGCCCTGGCCTACATTGGCATTCGCGTGGTGTACACGGCGATGTACCTGGCCAACTTGGGCTCTCTGCGCACGCTGGTGTGGACTGCGGGCCTGGCCACCAACATCGCACTGCTGATGATGGCGGCCTGAAGAAGACTTGGAAGTGCGTGGAGGTCAGCGAGCGCTGGCCACCCGCACTCGGCTTGCGCGGCTGGGTGTCGCGCGGCCCTTCACGGCACGGTTGCCAGTGCGGGATGCGCTGGCCACCTTGACCGTGGCTTTGCTGGTTGCGCGTGCCAGCGTGCGGGTGCTTTTCTGCACCTTCTTGCCTGCAGGCACATAGACCACCACGCTTTGACCGCGTTTGAACTTGGACGAGGCCGAAACCCGATTCCATTGAGCCACTTGCTCCGCCGACACGCGGTAGCGCCGAGCCAGGCTGGCCACAGAATCATTCTTGCCGGCGCGCAAACTCATGCGGCGCAGGGGTGGTAAGTCGGGGGCGAGGGCCATCATGGCGTTGTCGGCCACGGTTTCAGACACGTCTTGCTCCCGGTGTTGGCTGCGGGGTACCAGCAGGGTCGAGCCGGCCTTGACCAGCATCTTGGGTGGAATGCGGTTGATGTCGCGCAGCGTGGCCTCGCTCATGCCGACTTGCTTGGCGGCCTCGGCCGGGCGCATGGTGCGCGGCACGGTCCAGGCGGTCCAGGTGGCCAGCAAGCCCTTGTGCTGGCTGAGGTTGTGCACGAACTGGCTGGCGTTGTCGTACGGCAAAAGCACCTGGGGCGTGCCGGCGGCCAGGATCACCGGTTTGTTCATCGAGGGGTTGAGGTCCTTGAACGCATCGGTGGACAAGCCCGCCAGTTTGGCGGCCAGGGACACGTCCATGTCACGCTGGATGGGCACGCTGACGAAGTAAGGGTGGTTCTCGATGGGCGTCAGGATCAGGCCGAAGCTGTCCGGGCGCTGCACGATGTTGCGCACGGCGTGCAGCTTGGGCACGTAGTTGCGCGTCTCGGCCGGCATGTTCAGGCTGAGGTAATCAGTAGGCAGGCCAGCCTTGATGTTGCGGTTGATGGCCTTTTGCACATTGCCTTCGCCCCAGTTGTAGGCGGCCAGGGCGAGATGCCAGTCGCCGAACTGGCGGTTCAGGCGCTGCAGGTAGTCGAGTGCGGCGCGGGTGGAGGCCAGCACGTCGCGGCGGTCATCGCGAAACACGTTTTGCTTGAGCCTGAAGTCTTTGCCGGTGGCGGGCATGAATTGCCAGATGCCGGAGGCGCGGGCTGAAGATTGGGCCTGCGGGTTGAAGGCGCTTTCGATGAAGGGCAGCAAGGCCAGCTCGGTGGGCATCTGGCGGCGCTCGATTTCTTCGAGCACGTGGAAGAGGTAGCGGCTGGAGCGCTCGGTCATGCGCTGCACGTAGTCGGGGCGGCTGCTGTACCAGCGCTCGTGGTCGCCAACCAAGGCGATGTCCAGTTCAGGCAGGCCGAAGCCACGGCGAACGCGGGCCCACAAGTCCTGGTTGGCGGCCACGTCATCCAGGTTCAAGGTGGTGTCTGGTCGCAGCGGGTCGGTGGGCGTGCCAACGGCTTCGCGGGCATCGTCCTGCAAAGCGTCAGCTTGCGTGGCCTGGGATTTGGCGGTAGGAGCCGATGGCGTCACGGCGGCCATGGCAGAGGCCGTGGTGGCACGGGCCAGTTGGCTGGCACCGTCTTGGTCGGACTGGCCGGTGGTGAAGTCCAGGCTGGAGCAGCCGGCGAACAGCAGGGCGCTGAGCAATGCAGCGCACAGGGCGATGGGGCGAAGGGTGGGCTTGATGCTCATGCTTTGAAGTTGTTCTTCCATTGGCGCAGGGCGGTGAAAACCGCCGAGCCGGAGCTGTCCTGCGCGCCGTGTTGCTGGGCGCTGGCGATCACCTGAGGTTGGGCGCAGCGCATGAATGGGTTGATGGCCATCTCGGTGGCGATCGTGGTCGGCAAAGTCGGTTTGCCTAGTTGCCTCAAGTTCAGGCAATCGAGTTCGTAGGCCACAGTGTCGGTGTTGTGCGGTTCCACAGCGTGGGCAAAACGCAGGTTATCCAGGGTGTATTCGTGGGTGCAGCACACGGTGGTGTTGCCGGGCAGGGTGCTGAACCGACTCACGGCCTGGAACAGTTGTTCGGCCGTGCCGTCGTAAAGACGGCCGCATCCAGCGCTGAAAAGGGTGTCGCCGCAAAACAGCAAGGGCGGCTGGCCGGGTTGAGTGAGGTCGGAGCGCACCAAATAGGTGATGTGGTCCGCAGTGTGGCCGGGGGTGTCCCACACGTCAACCCTCAGCCCCTGAAAATCTATGTAAAAGCCTTCGCCTACCTTGATGTCCACGCCATCGATGTCGGAGTTGGCAGGGCCATAGACCGGGCCTTTCAGGTGCGGCCGCAAGGCGGCCAGGCCGCCAACATGGTCCAGGTGGCGATGGGTCACTAGAATGAGCGCCAGTTCAAGGCCCAGGCTTTGCATGGCCTGCAGCACAGGCGTCGAGTCTCCCGGATCCACAACGAGGGCTTTTTGGCCATCGTGAAGCATCCAGATGTAGTTGTCAGTGAAGGCGGGTAGGGCAAGCAGATTCATGACTAAAGTCGCGCCGATTATAGAGTTGCACCCCTGGTTGGCCTTCGCGCCAGGCCAGGCTTTGCTGGAGTGGGAGCAATGCCAGATCGATCGGCTGGTGGCCGACGTTTTCGGTTTTCACGCCATGCAATTGGGCTTGCCGGAACTGGATGGTTTGCGCACGAACCGCATGCCCCACCGCTGGTTGGCCCTGGACACAGCCTACCAGGGCTGGACCCCGCCCACCGAGAAAGGGCCTGCATCACCGGAGCAGGGCGCGCCCTTGAGTTTGCGCTGCGATTTCGAGGCACTGCCGTTCCCGAGCAATAGCCTGGACCTGGTGGTGTTGCCCCACGCTTTGGAGCTGGCGCGAGACCCCCACCACACCTTGCGCGAGGTCGAGCGCGTGCTGGTGCCCGAGGGGCGCGTGGTGATCGCAGGCTTCAACCCCGCCAGCCTGTGGGGCTTATGGCAACGCATGGGCAGTTGGGGGGTTGATCGGGCCACCGTGTTGCCGCAGGGTGAGTTCATCGCCTACTGGCGTTTGCGAGATTGGCTGCGCCTGTTGGACCTGGAGGTGGAGGCGGGCAGTTTTGGCTGCTACCGCCCCATGATCAGCAGTGAAACATGGTGGAATCGACTGGAGTGGATGGACCGTGCGGGCGACCGCTGGTGGCCGGTGTTGGGCGCTGTTTACTTCGTGGTGGCCGTCAAGCGGGCTCGGGGCATGCGTCTGGTGGGCAAGGTGCGCAAGGCGCGCGTGCCGCTACCGGCTGCCGCGCCTGCCGCCGTGACCAGTCGCCAGCAAAGACAGGCCATTTTCAACAAGGACAAGAATGAGTGAGACGGAACAGCCGGTCGTGGTCTACACCGACGGCGCGTGCAAAGGCAACCCCGGGCCGGGTGGATGGGGCGTGTGGATGGTGAGTGGCCAGCATCAAAAGGAGATGTGGGGCGGTGAGACTTTGACGACCAACAACCGCATGGAGCTGATGGCGGTGATCCAGGCCTTGACGGCGCTCAAGCGGCGCTGCTCGGTCATCATCTACACCGACAGCCAGTACGTGCGCAAAGGCATCACGGAGTGGATCACGGGCTGGAAGCGCAAGGGCTGGAAGACGGCGGACAACAAGCCGGTGAAGAACGCCGACCTGTGGCAGCAGCTGGAACTGGCCGCCGCAGAGCACCAGGTGGATTGGCGCTGGGTGAAGGGCCACGCGGGCGATCCGGGCAACGAGCGCGCCGATGGCTTGGCCAACCGGGGTGCGGCTGAAGCCGTGATGTGACCCTGGCTTACAGGATCATGACCATGGTCAGCTTGTCGAAATAGCGGACCTGCCCTGGCCCGTCGATCAGCTTAATCACGTGGGGAACGACCCCGCAAGCCTGGAAGCCTGCCCGCTCGTACAGCCGGATGGCGGCCGTGCTGGAGGTGCTGACGCGCAAGGTAATTTGCTCCAGGCCGATGGCCTTGCGGGCCTCGGTGAGGCAGGCGGTCATCAGCAGGTCGCCCAGGCCTTCGCCCATGTGCGAGGGGCTGACCATCATGCTGTTGAGCTCGGCGCTGTGCCGCAGCTTTTGCAGCGATTGGCGCTCCAGCCCGATGGTGCCGACCAGTTTGCGGCCGTGCCAGGCGCCCAGCAAAAATGTGCCACCCAAGGTGTCGTTCAGGCCAAGCCTGCCGATGTAGCCCTCGGGTGGGCGCGCATGCTCGCTTTCGATGTCGTTGTCGAACGCGTCAATGTGCAGGCGCAGGCCTTCGTCGCGCAGTGACTTGTAGGCGCTCAGATCTGCTGGCCCGATGCGGGCTATTCGGACGCTGGATGGTTCAGACGGTTCCATGCAGTGTCTCCGGGGTATTGATGTTGATGAAAGCTGCAGGGTCGTCGAAGGATACGCCGATCCAGGTGCATGACTTGATCCACTGGCCGACGCGGCGCTCGCCTTGGGCCAACGCGGCCTCCAGCGATGCGCGGGTGCGGGCGTGGATCAGGGCGCAGGTCCAGTGGTGGCGGGTTTCGCCGTTGGCCTCTTGCGTTACCGGCACGGCGATGTCGGCGTGGTGGGCCAGGGCCTGCTGGTGCAGTTGTTGGACCAGCGTGGCGGGCAGGGCGGGTGTGTCGCAGGCGGCCACCATCAACCACGGGGTGGCCACGTGGCGCAGGCCCGTCAGGATGCCGGCCAAGGGGCCGAGGGATGCGTTGATGTCTGGCGAGTCTGGACAGACCCGGCCGTTGGCCGATGCCGCTTGCAGCAGCTGGGCATAGCGCTCTAGATCGCGGTTGGCGTTGATGTGCAAGGTGCCGACCTGGGCAAGCAAGGCATGGATCACCCATTTGGCCAAAGCTTGTCCTTGGTAGGGCTGCAGGCCTTTGTTGGCACCACCCATGCGCCGGCCTTCGCCGCCTGCCAGCAGCCACCCGGTCACCTCGGACTGCGGCAGGTGCTCAGCCACCGATGTAGCTCATCTCGATGCGGTGCTCCGGCGCCACGCCTTGGGCCCGCAGTTGCGAGTATTGGTCTTCGCGCTGAGACCACAGGTGGCGCAGGCCAGCGGCGATCTCGTCATCTGAATGTGAATGGCCCTGGTCCGCGCGCAGCAAGGTGCGCAGGTCGTGCCCCCGGCTGGCGAACAGGCAGGTGAACAGCTGCCCGTCGGTGGACAGGCGAAGGCGGTTGCAATCGCCGCAAAAAGCCTTGGTGACGCTGGAGATGAAGCCCACCGAGCCTTGGCCATCGGCATATGACCACCGCTCCGCCGTTTCGCCTGGGCGCTGCTTGGTGGCGGCTTGCAAGGGAAACTGGGCGTGGATGCGTTGGCGCACCTGGCTGGACGGCAGCACCTGGTCCATCTGCCAGGCGTTGGTGTTGCCCACGTCCATGAACTCGATGAAGCGCAGCTCGATGCCGGTGCCTCGGAAGTGGCGCGCCATGGGCAGGATCTGATCGTCGTTGACGCCGCGCTGCACCACCATGTTGACCTTGATCGGCCCCAGGCCCACGGCCTGCGCGGCCTCGATGCCCGCCAGCACATCGGCCACCGGGAAGTCGGCGTCGTTCATGCGCTTGAACACGGCATCGTCCAGGGCGTCCAGGCTCACGGTGAGGCGGTGCAAGCCGGCATCTTTCAGCGCCTGGGCCTTGCGGGCCAGGATTGAGCCGTTGGTGGTCAGGGTCAGCTCGGGCGCCTCGCCATCCAGCGTGCGCAACTGCGCCAGTTGCTCGACCAGACGCTCAAGGTGCCGCCGCAGCAAAGGTTCGCCGCCTGTCAGGCGCAGCTTGCGCACGCCCAGCCCCAGGAAGATACGGGCGGTGCGGGTGATTTCTTCAAAGGACAGCAATTGCGGCTGCGGCAGGAAAGGGTGGTCGCTGCCGAACACATCGCGCGGCATGCAATAGCCGCAGCGGAAATTGCAGCGGTCAGTCACCGAGATGCGCAGGTCGCGCAGGGGGCGGCCCAACCTGTCGATGGGCTCGCTCGCAGCTGACCGGGGGCCTTGAAGGGGAAGGATGGGGCTGGTTCGGGGCGAACGCAGTTGCTCGCGCAAGCGTTGCAGGGGGACCAGCGTGGACTCACTCATGGCCGCCATTGTGCGGCAGCAGGGGCGATGTGAGCGGCGCCTTCACCACGTAACCCGGGGGGATGTCGGGTTGTTGGCGCGATCAGGGCGTGGTGGGGGCGGCAGCCTCGACCTTGGGCGCGCGACGGGCGCCGTCAAAACGCTTTTGCCAGTAGGACAAGCGCATGTCTTCCACCCGCACCTCGCCGCCAGCGCGGGGCGAGTGGATGAACTTGTTGTCGCCGATGTAGATGCCAACGTGCGAAAAAGTGTGGCGCAAGGTGTTGAAGAACACCAAGTCGCCGGGCTTGAGTTCGGCCTGTTTGACCGACACCAGATCAGGCGAGTTGGCTTGCTCGGAAGCGCGGCGCGGCAGGATCAGGCCCACGCTGTTTTCAAACACATGGCGGGTGAAGCCGCTGCAGTCGAAACCGCTTTCAGAAGACTGGCCGCCGCGTTTGTAGGGCACGCCCAGAAAATTCATGGCCGACAGCACGAGTTCAGACGCCACGTTGGTCGCCTTGTCGCGAACCTGCTGGGCCAGTTCAGTGACCGGCTTGGTGTTGAGCAGACCTTTGTCTGACAGAAACCGGCTGATCGGGTCGCCGCTGCTTTCGGCGGGGGCGGTGTTGGCTGCAGGGGCCTGCCCGGTCAGCGCTGCGATGGCCGCTGCAGCATCGGGGCTGAGGGTTTGCTGCTGCTGATTGATGGTTTGCGCACTGGCCGGCAGGGCTGAAAATGCAAGGCAAACCGCCAAAAGGGCTGCTTTGGCGCGCCCAGCGTTCAAAGTCTGGCTCAGCGTGGCGCTGGCGACTTTGGCAAAAGCTGGGTTGCTACGGCAAAACGCAAAAGGCATGGGGCGCAAGCTTAAGTTGACTTCGCGATCGACGTCAACCCGAAAAACACGGTCAAAACATCACGTTATCACCGATTCCTCAAGAAACTTGCGCCCATTTGTGCCCTTGTGTGCCTGCGGGTTACAGCACGTTCAAGGTCACGGTGATGTTGTTGCGCGTGGCGTTGGAGTAAGGGCAGACGATGTGGGCGGCGTCCACCAGCGCCTTGGCTTCGTCCGCAGGCATGCCCGGCAAAGTGATGTTCAGCGTGGCCTGGATGCCAAAGCCGGTGGGGATCGGGCCGATCGACACATCGCCTTGCACATGGGTGCCGGCTGGCAGGGGCGTTTTCTTCTGGCTGGCCACAAAGCCCATGGCGCCCAGGAAGCAGGCCGAGTAGCCGGCGGCAAACAATTGCTCGGGGTTGGTGCCTTTGCCGTTGCCGCCCATTTCCTTGGGCAAGGCCAGGGAAACGTCGAGCAGGTTGTCGGACGACACGGCGCGGCCCTCGCGGCCCCCGGTGGCGGTGGCGTGGGCGGTGTAGACGATTTTTTCAAGCGACATGGTGGGCTCCAGACAGTGCAGTTGGGGTTAAATTAAATTGCGTACAACTTAATTTTAAGGGAAATCCGCTCAAAGCATCGGGTGGACGCAATGGCCCCGGTGCCTTTGGGGGTTCTGTACACCACGTTTGGAGGGGGGGACGGCGGCGACCTTATTCGTTACGATGGAGGCCAGGATGGATGGAACCGAGCAATGTCTCTGATCGAAAAGACGATAGCCCTGTCGATTGCCGCCGCGTGCTTGGTCATGCTGGTGCGGTTGATGATCGGCAGCCGACGCCGTGAGCGGCTTGACCGCACCGTGCTGGGCAACTGGCATCGCGCCAGCACCTGGGTGGTCAAAACCTGGCGTTGGCGCGTGTCCAAGAAGAAAGCGGCCAAAGAAGCCCAGGCCGTGATCAACCGGGCCCGCACCCGGGGTGATTGGGATGGCAATGTGTTCCGCCCCAAGACCTTTCAAAAGCCGGACAACAAGCCCCGCAAGCCCGTTGACCGGGACAGCCACTAAGCCGCGTACAGCTCGTTGCTGGCGGCAATCGGGTCGCCAGCCCGTGCGTAGGCCGTGCTCCAGCGCTCATAGCTGGGCGACAAAGCCGCCTTGTTGGGGTGAAAGCCCGGCTTGAAATAGCTGAAGAAATGTCCGGCCAAGGCGGTGAACACGCCCTTGGGGCCATACAGCC
>CAZKPN010000133.1:0-8928 GCA_964554655.1 uncultured Aquabacterium sp.
AAACCTTCTTGGTGACTTCCGTACGCGGCAGTGGCTCAGCGCCAATGACTGCGGCCAGAGCCGGGCTCGGTGTGAGAGCCTTCATGAAGGCGGCATTCGGGGTGCGCTTGACAGCGACCTTCTTGGCTGCAGGTGCAGCCTTCTTTGCCGGGACTTTCGCAGGTGCCGCAGCCTTTTTGGCCGGGACTTTCTTCGCAGTTGCCATGTGAATTCACTCCAATCTAGGGTCAGATCTGATGCCTTGCCTCGGGCACATGCTGTGTTCGCATGTGTTCCTCAAGGGTATTGCGCCTGCGATGGTAATGCCACTTCCCTCTGAAAAACAGTGTTTATGAATGTTTGTGGCCCTTCAACGTCAATGAAATGTGCATTGGAGCCGGGTGTCCGAGCCTTCGCGCGCTGCAGACCTTGCGTTTTCAGTGTTCAATCGCGTCTTTGTCGGTGTTTTCAGGAGTACTTAGGATGACGCCTCAAGCCGTTTTGGCCCAACCGTTCACGCTGCCCAATGGCGTGGTGATCAAGAACCGCCTGTTCAAATCGGCGATGTCCGAAGCCCTGGGCAACCGTGAGCGCGCACCGACGCCTGAGCTGGTGCGCTTGTACCAAGCGTGGGCCGATGGTGGTGTGGGTTTGTGTGTCACCGGCAACGTGATGATCGACCGGCGCGCTTTGGGCGAACCTGGCAACGTGGTCATCGAAGACGATCGCCATCTGGCTGAACTGACAGCCTGGGCACAGGCGGGCACGCGTGGCGGCACGCAATGCTGGGTGCAGCTCAACCACCCGGGCAAGCAATCGCCCAAGGGCTTGAACAAAGAGAACGTGGCGCCATCGGCCGTGCCGTTTCGCGATGACATGAAAGCCTTCTTCGCCACGCCGCGCGAGCTGACCGATGCCGAGATCCATGGCCTGGTCGAGCGCTATGGCCGGGCGGCGGGCATCGTCAAGCAGGCTGGCTTCACTGGCGTGCAGATCCATGGTGCGCACGGTTACCTGGTCAGCCAGTTTTTGTCGCCGCACCACAACCGCCGCACTGATGAGTGGGGTGGCACGGCCGAGAAGCGCCGCCGCTTTGTGCTGGCGGTTTACCGGTCCATGCGCGAACACGTGGGGCCTGATTTTCCGGTGGGCATCAAACTGAACTCGGCCGATTTTCAACGCGGCGGTTTCACCGAAGAAGAGTCGCTGGACACCATCCGTGCGCTGGCCGAGGCGGGCATCGACCTGATCGAAGTGTCGGGTGGCACGTACGAAGCGCCCGCCATGACAGGCATCAAGTCCGACCAAGCCGCGCCGGTGAAAGACAGCACGCGCCAGCGCGAGGCCTACTTCATGGCCTTTGCCGAAAAGGCGCGCCAGGCCGTCAAGACGCCGTTGGTGGTGACGGGGGGCTTCCGTTCATCGCAGGGCATGGCCGAGGCCATCAGTTCGGGCGCGGTGGACATGGTGGGCCTGGCGCGGGCACTGGCGGTGGAGCCTGCGCTGCCGAAGCGTTTGCTGAACGGGCAGGAGCCGACGCACGTGATCAAGCCGATCAAGACCGGCATCAAGTTCATCGACAAGATGGGTTTGCTGGAGGTGACCTGGTACACCGGTCAGCTCAAGCGCATTGGCAAGGGAGAAGCCCCCAAGCCGACCGAATCGGCCTTGTGGGTGTTTGCCAAGTTCATTGCCCACCAGCTGGGGGTGGGCCAGAAGAAACGCTCGCCCACGAAATTGCGGGCGAGTTGATCCTTCAAACTCAGGCCTTGCGGCGGTGCGCAAAGGCGCCCAAAGCGGCCAAGCCCAGCAAAGCCATCACATAGCTTTCAGGTTCGGGCACGGCGGCCGTCACTGTCAGCACATCGCCGACTTGCAGGTTGCCGGTGTCGATGACCCAGTTCTGCGCGCCGTTCGTGCCCAGGGGGTTGCCGATGGCGACGTCCAGGTACTCGGGCGAGCCGAAGCTCACCAAAGCCTGCTGGCCACCCAGGCTGGAGGCCACGGTGTACGCGGTGTCAAAGCTGCGCGTCACGGTGCCCAGCGTCTGGAAACTGGCCAGGCTCAGGCTGAAGCGCACTTCGTTCAAGCCCGCACCCGTCAGGTTGCGCAGCACGGCGTTGAAGTCCAGGCCCGACAGCAGGTCGTCGGCGGTGATCTGGTAGCTGAGCGAGACCGGCGCGAGGTCGCTCAAGTCCAGGTCGAACGAGATCAGGCCGGCTTCGCTGTAGTCAGCAACCACGCTGTTGCCTGCGCTGGTGCTGCCGATGAAGTTGGCGGCGAAGGCGGGTGCGGTGGCCAGGCCGCACAGGGCCAGGGATGCGATGAGTTTTTTCATGATGGGTACTCCTAAGGGGTCAGGGTTCAGAGCGTGCCGTTGGCCCAGGGGCCAGTGATGGCCAAGGTCACGCCAGGCGATTGCAGGTTGACGAACAGCACGCGGCCATCGGGGCTGAAACACGAACCGCACCATTCGGTGTTGCGCAGGTTGCCGGTGGGTGCATTGGGCTTGCCCGCTGCAGCCAGTTGAGCCGCCGTGAAGTTGTAGTTGTTGGCGGCGAACATGTAGGAGCCGCCATTGGGGTGCAGGGCCATCAGGCGTTGCGCGGTCACGGCCGGGCCGCTGTTGGGGCCGCTGGTGCCGCCGTCTTCGTTGAACAGCAGGCCGCCGCGTGGGCTGACGCAGATGTTGTCGGGCGAGTTGCCCACTTGCAGGTCGTTGCTGACGAAGATGGCCTTGAGCACCATGGTGGCCAGGTCCAATGCCCAGATGCGGCCGGCGCGGCTGGGGCTGGTCGTCACTTGCTTGTCGGTGAAGAACACCGTGCCGTTGGCAACCCAGCAGCCTTCACCCGCGCCCAGGATGGCCGCGCCATTGGCGTAGGCTTGGCGGTAGGGGCCGCTGGCCGAAACGCTGCCGACGACGGAGGTGATGGTGGCGCCGTCCAGGTCAGGGTTGGCGATGTCCACACCATTCGGTGTCGAACTCCTGGCACAGCGTGGGCATGCGCAGGTCGGCGTTGGCCTGGCTCTTGACCTTCAAACCTTGCAAGGTGCCGCCAGCGTGCAGGGAGTTCAAGCCACCCGCGATGTTGGCAGGGCGGAAGCGGTACAGCGTGTTGGCGTTGCCCTGGTCTTCCGTGAGGTACCAGTAGCCGGTCAGCGGATCGATGGCGCTGGCTTCGTGCGCCATGCGGCCCATGTCGACGAGGGGGTTGGGGTTGGCGGCGGTCAGGCTGGGATCGGCGGGCACTTCAAAGATGTAGCCGTGCTTTTTGCCGGTGCTGCTGACCGCGTTGCTGCGGATCTCTTCATTGGTGAGCCACGAACCCCAGGTGGATGAGCCGCCCGCGCAGTTGCGGTTGGTGCCGCCGAACGAGGCGTAGCTTTCCACCCAGTTGCCATCGCGCCAGACCAGGTTGGTGGTGCCACCCAGTTGGTAGGCCGATGATGTGGCGCCTGTGTCGTACTTGGCCACGGCGGTGCGGCTGGCGCCAATGATGGACGAGGCGCTGCTGCCGGTGCCCAGTTCATGGTTGCGCACCAGCACGATCTCGGTGCTGCGGCCGACCTTGCGAGCGCGGACCACGCCCATGCCGTCGTGCCCGTTGGGGGTGATCAGGCCGTCGGTCATCACGTCGCCGCGCCAGCCGTAGGACTTGTAGGAGAAGCCTGGGGGCAGCTGGATCAGGGGCAGGCCGGTGGTCAGGTCATTGACGGGGGCCAGTGCGCCATAAGGGCTGTCCAGCAAAACGGACGACGTGGCCGCCATGCAGGATGAGGTGGAGGCTTCGGCCACGCGCGAGGCCATCGCGGCGATGGGGCCACCGAAGGCGGCGGCGATGGCGGCAGAGCCGCCTTTGAGGAGTGTGCGGCGTGACGTCGAGACTTCTGGGGCGTCCATGGAGATCCTTCAAAGGGGTTGGTTGAAGGACCGGAATCTGCCTTCTGAAGATGACATGGTTGTGTCGATGCTCAAGGCGAGTGGGCGTTTTGGAAAGTTCCCTTAAGCTTGTTAAGTTCACAAATATTTACGTCGCGCACATGACTGGTTCACGCCCCTTGTGCAACATGCGCGCCTTGTGCCTTTTCTTTGCCTTGTCGTATACCTATGAATAACGATGCGCGCGATGGCGCTGCGATGAGCCGCAGGTCGAGTTTTTTCCGTTTGTCAGCCATCGCAGTTGGCACTGCTGCGGTCGCAGGTGGGGGGTACTTCACCTGGGCGAAAACATGGGGTGCGAAAGACAAGCAGCCTGACTATGTATTTGGCACGGTTCAGCGAGGTGACATAGAAGATCTGGTGTCTGGTACGGGCAGTCTGCAACCCAGGGACTATGTGGATGTGGGTGCTCAAGTTTCCGGGCAACTCAAGAAAATCCATGTTGAGGTCGGCTCCGAGGTCATGGAAGGGGATTTGCTGGCTGAGATCGATGCCGAGCAATACACCGCCAAGGTCGATGCGATTCGTGCCCAGTCGCGCAACCAGCAGGCACAGATGCTGGAGCGTGAAGCCCAGTTGGCCCAGTCAGAACAGAATTTTCAGCGTCAGAAAAACCTCAAGGCGGAAGACGCTACAACGGCTGATGTGCTTTTGAGCGCTGAGACCGCCTTGCGGGTGTCCCGTGCGCAGATCAGTGCGCTGCGGGCTCAGATGGAGCAGACCGAATCTGGCTTGCGGGTTGAGGAGGCCAACTTGAAGTTTGCGCGCATCTACGCCCCCATGACGGGCACGGTGGTGAGCATCACCGCGCGCCAGGGGCAGACTTTGAACACCAATCAGCAGGCCCCCACGGTGTTGCGCCTGGCTGACTTGACCACGATGACGGTTCAGACTCAGGTCTCGGAAGCGGATGTCAGCAAGTTGTGGCCGGGCATCGAGGCCTACTTCACCACCTTGGGCAGCCGGGGCCGTCGTTGGTTTGGCCGGCTTCGAAAAATTGAACCGACGCCCACGGTGCTGAACAATGTGGTCTTGTACAACGCCTTGTTCGATGTGGCCAATCCCACGCAGTCGTTGATGACGCAAATGACGGCGCAGGTGTTTTTCGTGGTTGCGTCGGCCGAGGGGACGCTGCTTGCGCCCATGTCGGCGGTGACCTTGGCGCGTGGTGGTGAGCGTGGTGGTCGCCGTCGGGGACAAGGTGAAGGTGGTCAAGCTGCTTCAGCGGCGATGCCGGCCAGCGCGGCTTCGGGCTCGTTGGCCGTGCCAAGTCAAGCTCAGCCCCAGCTAGAGCGCCGGCAGCGGCCACGGCAGGCACTGCCGCCGGAGGCCGCTTCAGACGCAACCTCATCTGTGCGTAATTTTGAACGTGGGCCGGGCGGTGATGATGAGTCACCGCGCCGCCGTGATCGGGCCAGGATGATGGGCGAGGGGGCCTCCTGGCCGGCGGATCGGGCGTCGGGTGAGCGTGGCTTTGGCGAACGTCGGCGCAGAATGGCTGAGCAATCTCCCGAGAGTGTCGCGCCCGAGTCATCGGTAAGCCATGCGGCCAAGCCACGTGCCGGTGCCGGGCAAGACCGCAAGCGGGCAGGGCCTGATCGTTTGCCCGCCAGCAAGCCCACCACGTCCTTGCGACGCCCCGTGAGCGTGACGCCACGCAAAGGCACCGTGAAGATTGTCGACAAGGAAGGGCAGGTCCAGGATCGCGAAGTCATGGTAGGCATCACCAACCGCGTGCAAGCCCAGATTCTCTCGGGCCTCAATGAAGGTGACCGAATTGTGGTGGGCATCAAGCAGGCGGACCAAGGTGAGCGCAAGGCCCAGGCACCTGCTGGCAATCCGATGGGAGGTGGCCTAGGTGCAGGTGGCCTGGGTGGCCGTGCAGGCGCCGGTGGCAGGCAGCCCAGGTGATTGGGCCATGACTTCTTCTTCTGCAAGTCAGGATCAGAACATTCCCCTCATCAACTTGGTGGGGGTGACCAAAACCTACCGCAATGGTGATCTGGCCGTGCAAGTGCTGCACGGCGTGGATCTTTGCATCCACGCGGGTGAGTTCGTCGCCATCATGGGGGCATCGGGTTCTGGCAAATCCACCCTGATGAACATCCTGGGCTGTCTGGACAAGCCCAGCACAGGCACGTACCACTTCATGGGCCGCGATGTGTCGCGCCTGGCGCCTGATGAATTGGCCGAGTTGCGCCGCGAAGCCTTCGGGTTTGTTTTTCAAAGCTACAACCTCATTGCCACGGGGACGGCGTCGGACAACGTCGAGGTGCCGGCCATTTATTCGGGCTTGCCGCCGGATCAGCGCCATGCGCGTGCCCAGCAACTGCTGGCGCGTTTGGGCTTGGCTGAGCGCGGACACCACCGGCCCAACCAGTTGTCGGGTGGGCAGCAGCAGCGGGTGTCGATTGCCCGCGCTTTGATGAACGGCGGCATGGTCATCCTGGCCGATGAGCCCACGGGTGCGCTGGACAGTCAAAGTGGCGAGGACGTGATGAAGCTGTTGGCCGAGCTGTCGGCGCAGGGCCACACGGTCATCCTGATCACGCACGCGGCCGAAGTAGCCGCCCATGCCCACCGTCGCATTGACATCAAGGATGGGCATATCCTGTCCGATCCCGGCCCGTCCAGCGCCGCCGCCAACACGCCGCCACGGTTGGTGCGCACCGCGACGAAAGCATCACCTTTGCTGGCGGATGTGTTTGAGGCTACGAAGACCGCTTTGAGGGCCCTGCGTTCAAACATTTTCCGCTCAATACTGACCTTGCTGGGCATCGTGATCGGCGTGGCTTCGGTAATCGCCATGCTGGCCATTGGCGACGGTGCCAAGCAGGCTGTCATCGACCGCATCAGTTCCATGGGCAGCAACTTGCTGCTGGTCAGGCCGCAGGCCGCCAATCAACGCGGGCGGGGCGGCCCAGCCACCTTGGTGCCCTCTGATGTGGACGCCATCGGCAAGTTGCCCAATGTGCTGGCCGCCGTGCCTGAGTTGACCGGAAGCGCGACGATGCGCAGCGAAGGGCAGGACTACAGCACCGAGGCCAATGCCACCTCCGCCAGCTTTCCTGTGGCGCGCAACTGGGCCGTGGCACAAGGCACTTTCTTCTCGGCCGACGACGAAGAGTCGTACGCCACGGTGGCCGTTCTGGGCCAGACCGTGGCCAAGACGCTGTTCCCCGACGGCGATGCCGTGGGCAAGTTCGTCATGATCAACACCACGCAGTTCCAGGTGGTGGGCGTGATGGCGGTGCGCGGCGCCTCGCCGCAAGGTCAGGACCAGGACGATACCGTGTTGGTGCCCTATCCCACCGGCAGCCTGCGCTTGTTCGGTCAGCGCTACCTGCGAAACATCACCGTGGCGGTCAAAGAGGTGGCCCGCATTGATGACACGCAGGACGAGGTGTACACCACCTTGCTGGAGCGCCACGGCACCGAGGATTTCCAGATACGCAACATGGCCTCGATCATCGACACGGCCACCGAAACGCAGAACACCATGACGATCCTGCTGGGTTCCATCGCGGCCATTTCCTTGCTGGTCGGCGGGATTGGCGTGATGAACATCATGCTGGTCAGCGTCACTGAACGCACTCGGGAGATCGGTATCCGCATGGCCACTGGCGCGCGCATGCGCAACATTCTTCAGCAGTTTCTGATTGAGGCGCTGGTGGTGTCGGCCCTGGGGGGGCTGATCGGTGTGGCGATTGGCCTGGGAGCGGCTGCTGTCATCGGTGCTTTGGGAACGCCTGTCAAGTTCTCAGCCAGCCCGGTGCTGCTGGCTTTTGGCTGTGCCTTCGCTACTGGCCTGGTGTTTGGCTACTTGCCAGCCCGCAAGGCCGCCAGCCTGGATCCCGTGGTGGCCCTGGCTTCTGAATGAATGACTTTCTCATCGTGCGATATTTCAATCCCATCCTTCTGATCAGTGGTGCTTGCCTGTCCCTGGCTGCTTGCACCACTGCCACACCGGTTTCTCGACCTGAGGTGTCACTGCCTTCTCAATGGGCTCAGCCCGCGCCGCCGCGCGCGCAAGTGCCTGACCGTGACTGGTGGCAGGGTTTTGGTTCGGCGCAATTGGGCCCGCTCATTCAAGAGGCCCTGGCTGGCAATCCGGACTTGAAGGTGGCGGCTCAGCGGATCAGGCAGGCGCGTGCGCAACTGAGTTCGGCCGACGCGGCCCGTTATCCATCGGCCAGCCTGGGGCTCAGCACATCGACCCGTCGTGCAGATCCAGGTCCTGGTTCTTCGAGCAGCGACAGCGAATCGACCAGTGCCTCCTTGTCGGTGAATTACGAGGTAGATCTTTGGGGTCGCATCGCGGCTGGAGTCGATAGTTCGAAAGCCTCCTTGCGGGCCAGTGAACTGGATGCCGAAACAGCCCGCCTGACCCTCATCACCAGCGTGGCCAGCACCTACTTTCAGGCACTGTCATTGGCCTCGCGCCTGGGCACGGCCCAACGCAATCTGGAGGTGGCTGAGCGGGTGCTGAAGGTGGTGCGGGCCAAGAACAAATATGGTGTGGCCACCTCGCTGGACGTCACCCGACAGCAGACCACGGTGTTGACCCAAAGGACGGCGCTGGTGCCTCTGGAAGTTCAGCAGCAGCAACAACGCGCTGCCCTGGCTGTGCTGCTGGGCCGCGTACCGCAAGGTTTCACGCTGGAGGCCGAACAGTTCACGGCCCTGCGTGTGCCCGAGGTGGCGCCGGGCTTGCCTTCGGAGTTGCTGGACCGTCGCCCGGACCTGGCCCGTGCTGAAGCCGACCTGCAAGGTGCCAATGCCAATGTGCAAGTGGCGCGTGCGGCCTTGTTCCCCAGCTTCACGCTGTCGGGCTCGGGTGGCCTTGGCACGGCCACGCTCTTGTCGCTCAGCAATGCCAGCAACAGCCTTGGCTTGGCGGCCTCATTAACCTACACCCTCTTCGATGCGGGTCGGCGCGACGCGTCGATCACCGTGGCCGATTCGCAGCGCCAGGTCGTGGTCGAGAACTACCGCAAGGCCATCCT
>CAZKPN010000134.1:0-8870 GCA_964554655.1 uncultured Aquabacterium sp.
CCCCCATGCCGACGAGATGACGCAGATGGCCATGGGCATGATGGGTTTCTGGGTCACCCACCCCAAAGGCAAGCATCCCTTGATCGACGAAGTGCAGCGCGACTATTGCTTCCTGCTGAACTCGTACGACATCGAGCCGGGGAGCTACACGCCCAAGATCATGACCATGCTGAACCAGAACTTGTGGACCTGGAACAGCCGGATGTTTCCGGGCATCGACCCGCTGGTGGCGCGCCAGCACGACAAGGTGCGCATCCGCATTGGCAATCTGACCATGACCAACCACCCCATTCACCTGCATGGGCACGAGTTCATGATCACCGGTACCGATGGCGGCCCCACGCCCAAGTCCACGCGCTGGCACGAGGTGACCACGGATGTGGCCGTGGGCCAGATGCGGCAACTGGAGTTCGTGGCCGATGAAGAGGGCGACTGGGCTTTCCATTGCCACAAGAGCCACCACACCATGAATGCCATGGGTCATGACATCCCCACGATGATCGGGGTGGACCACCAGGATGTGTCGCGCCGCATCAACCAGTTGATCCCGGACTACATGGTGATGGGCGAGCGAGGCATGGCCGACATGGCCGAAATGGAGATGCCTTTGCCTGACAACACCGTGCCCATGATGACGGGGCAGGGGCCACACGGCTCGGTCGAGATGGGTGGGATGTTCTCGATGCTCAAGGTGCGCAAGGACCAGAAAGCGGGTGACTACAAAGACCCGGGCTGGTTCAAGCCACCGACCGGAACAGTCGCCTACGAATGGACCGGCCCGCTGGCACAGCCTGCCCGCCAGGTTGACAAGGTGCCTGCGCCCCAACTTGAAATGTCAGTTCGCAAACCCACTGGCCACACAGGCCACTGAACAGGAGCCTCCATGAAACTGCAACAGCTTGCTTCGGCCTTGATCGTGGCCCTGGCCTTTGGCGTCAACATGGCCATGGCAGACCCAGTCATGTCCGATGGCGTGATCCGCAAGATCGACCAGTCACTCAAGAAGATCACCATCAAGCATGGCGAAATCAAGAACCTGGACATGCCTGGCATGACCATGGTGTTTCAGGTCAAGGACGAGGCCTTGCTGAACAAGGTCAAGCCCGGTGACGCCGTGAAGTTCCATGTCGAGAAACAGGATGGCGCCCTGGTGATCACCGAGATCGAGCCCGCCCCCTGAGCTTGGCATGCAGGGCTGCTGGGGTCATTCGACCGGGTAGCCCGCCTCTGCCAAGGCATCAACGATGGCCTGCCGTTCTTGTGACGTTTCGACGGTGACCCGGTGTTGAGCCAAGTCAACTTGCACTTTCGCCTGGTCGTCCACCGATTGGACGGCCTCGGTCACGGCCTTCACACAATGGCCGCACGACACGGCTGGAACTTGGAATTCAAACATGAGGGATCCTCGGCATGGGTTGATCAGGCACAAACTGTCAGGCTTCCCATGATGGTAAGGTCAACTGTAGGGGATTGGGTCACCCGCCTGTTGACCTTCCCACCGTGGGAAGCTGCAAACTTGGCTTGTTGATGATTTGAAAAAAGGCCGTGCCATGAATGCGCTTCCCAACGCCGCTGTCTCCGCCATGCCATTGCAGGAGTGGACGATGTCGATCGAGGGCATGACGTGCGCCTCTTGTGTCGGACGCGTCGAAAAGGCTTTGGGCAAGGTGCCCGGGGTCACGTCGGCCCAGGTCAATCTGGCCACAGAAATGGCCACGGTCCAATCCAATGATGGCGATGTGAACATGTCGGCATTGGTGGCTGCGGTCGAAAAAGCAGGCTACACCGCTCACCCTGTCGACTTGGCAGGCGAGCCGGAAGTGGTCGCCGCGCGACCGTGGGCGCCCGACTGGTGGCCCATTGCTGTCGCCGCAGCGCTGTCAGCGCCCTTGGTGTTACCGATGATCGGGATGCTGGTGGGCGAGCACTGGATGCTGAACGGTTGGCTGCAACTGGCCTTGGCCACACCTGTCCAGTTCTGGTTGGGGGCGCGCTTCTACATCGCGGGCTGGAAGGCCTTGCGGGCCGGATCGGGCAACATGGATTTGCTGGTGGCCCTGGGCACCTCGGCAGGCTATGGTTTGAGCCTGTACATGCTGTTGCGCCATGGCGGACACGACATGCCCCACTTGTACTTTGAGGCTTCGGCCGTGGTGATCACCTTGGTCATGCTGGGTAAGTGGCTGGAGGCGCGTGCCAAACACCAGACCACCGAAGCCATCCGGGCACTCAACGCGCTGCGGCCAGAGACGGCCCGCGTGCGCCGCGCTGGGCAAGACCTGGAACTGCCCGTGGCCCGCGTTCGGGTGAACGATGTCGTGGTCATCCGCCCCGGCGAGCGCGTGCCTGTGGATGGTGAGGTGACCGAAGGCAGCAGCGAGGTCGACGAGTCGCTGATCACCGGTGAAAGCCTGCCGGTGGCCAAGCACGAGGGTGACCTGGTCACGGGTGGTTCAGTCAACGGACAGGGCTTGCTGTTGGTGCGCACGGTGGCGGTGGGCGCGGAATCCACACTGGCCCGGATCGTCCGGTTGGTCGAGTCTGCGCAAGCCAAGAAGGCCCCCATCCAGCGCCTGGTAGACCAGGTCAGTGCCGTCTTCGTGCCGGTGGTGATCGGCATTGCGTTCATCACATTGATGGCCTGGGGTTTGGGCACGGGCCAGTGGGAAAACGCGATCTTGAACGCCGTGGCCGTGCTGGTCATCGCCTGCCCCTGCGCCTTGGGCCTGGCCACGCCCACCGCCATCATGGCCGGCACCGGTGTGGCGGCACGCCATGGCATCCTCATCAAAGATGCCGAGGCTTTGGAGGTGGCTCACGCGGTCAAGCTGGTCGCCTTTGACAAAACCGGCA
This sequence comes from uncultured Aquabacterium sp., assembly GCA_964554655.1. Taxonomy (GTDB): domain Bacteria; phylum Pseudomonadota; class Gammaproteobacteria; order Burkholderiales; family Burkholderiaceae_C; genus Aquabacterium. The sequence continues at coordinate 2,854 of CAZKPN010000134.1, forward strand.
CCCTCACCGAGGGCAAGCCGCGCTTGGTGGCATTTGAGGCGGCTAACGGCAGCCCGGCCGAACTCCTGGCCGACAGCGCGGCCATCCAGGCGGGCAGCGAGCACCCGTTGGCCCACGCTGTGTTGCAAGCTGCGCAAGACGAGGGCCTGGCCCTGGTCGCGTCGCATGACGTCAGGGCGCTGGCCGGCCGAGGCATGGCCGCCTTGGTAGGCGGGCGAGACCTGAGGTTGGGCAGCACCCGCCTGATGCAAGAGCTGGGGGTTGAGCTGCAAGTGCTGCAAGCCCGGGCCGGGCAGTTGCAACAGCAAGGGCGGACGGTGTCCTGGGTCGCCGATGTCACCAACCCCGGCAAGCCACTGCTGCGGGGCTTGCTGGCCTTCGGTGACACGGTCAAGGCCTCAGCCGCACGAGCGATTTCGCGCCTGCACGAGCATGGCGTGCGCACGGTGATGCTCAGCGGTGATAACCAGGGCAGTGCCCAGGCCGTGGGCCAGCAACTGGGCATCGACGAGATCCGCGCCGAGGTCTTGCCTGAAGACAAAGCGTCCATCGTGAGCGAGCTCAAGGCATCCGGCCTGCGTGTGGCCATGGTGGGCGATGGCATCAACGATGCCCCGGCCCTGGCCGCTGCCGACGTGGGCATCGCCATGTCCACCGGCACCGACGTGGCCATGCACGCAGCAGGCATCACCCTGATGCGGGGCGACCCGGCCTTGGTGTTCGATGCCATCGACATCTCTCGGCGCACTTACGCCAAGATTCGCCAGAACCTGTTCTGGGCGTTTGTCTACAACCTGGTGGGCATCCCTCTGGCCGCGATGGGCTTGCTCAACCCGGTGATCGCTGGTGCGGCCATGGCGTTCAGCAGCGTCAGCGTGGTCACCAATGCCCTGATGCTGCGCCGCTGGAAGGGAAGCTCGACATGACTGCGGAACCCATGAACATCGGCCAGGCTGCCGCGCAGTCGGGTGTCTCGGCCAAGATGGTGAGGTACTACGAATCCCTGGGCTTGTTGCCCAAGGTGGCGCGAACGCAAGCCGGGTACCGGCAATATGGCGAGCGCGAGGTGCACACCTTGCGCTTCATCAAGCACTCGCGGCAACTGGGGTTTGGCATGCCCGAAGTGGCCGAACTGCTGAAGCTCTGGCAAAACCGCAAGCGCTCCAGCGCCGACGTCAAACGCATTGCCCTGGCCCATGTGGCCGACCTGGACCGGCGCATGCGCGAGATGGCCGAGATGAAACACACCCTGGAGTGCCTGGCCCAGTGTTGCCAGGGTGACAGCCGGCCCGACTGCCCCATCCTGGACGAATTGGCCGACTAGCGCAGCCAGGTGATGGCCAGGCCCACCAGGGCGCACAAGCCCAGCAAGGGCATGACGCCCAGTTTGAAGCGGAACAAGGCCAGGGCGGCGCCCAGCGCCATCAAGGCAGACATCCCATCGAAGCGCCCATTCAGGCCCTGCGGCCACAGCACGTGGTACGCAAAGAACATCGCCAGGTTCAGGATCACCCCGACCACGGCTGCCGTGATGGCCGTCAACGGCGCGGTGAACTTCAACTGGCCATGCGTCGACTCGATCAAGGGGCCGCCTGCCAGAATTAAGATGAAAGAGGGCAGGAAGGTGAAGAAGGTCACCACAGTCGCGGCCACGGCGCCAGCCAGCATCAGGGCATCGGGCCCGAACACCTGCTGAGTCCACGCACCCACAAACCCGACAAACGCCACCACCATGATCAGCGGTCCGGGCGTGGTCTCACCCAAGGCCAAGCCGTCGATCATCTGCGGCCCCGTCAGCCAGTGGTAGTGCTCCACCGCACCTTGGTAGACATAGGGCAGCACCGCATAGGCGCCGCCAAAGGTCAGCAGGGCGGCCTTGGTGAAGAACCAGCCCATTTGTGTGAGCGTGCTATCCACGCCATGAGTGAGCAAGAGCAGGGCCATGGCGCCAGCCCACAAACCCAATCCGATGATCAGCACCTTGACCAGGTGGCTTCGGCTGAAGCGGGCATGTGCAGGGGTCGGCGTGTCGTCATCGATCAACGCGGGCCCATAGGCTTGCTGGCTGGTACCGTGGCCACCGCCCACGACAAAAATCTGCGGTGCCATCCGGCCTCCGACATGCCCGATGAGGGCGGCGATCAGCACGATCAGGGGGAAGGGCGCCTCCAGCGCAAAGATGGCCACGAATGAGGCCACCGCAATCCCCCAAAGCCAGCCGTTCTTCAACGCGCGCGTGCCGATGCGGTGGGCCGCGTGAACGACCAGGGCGGTCACCGCCGGCTTGATGCCGTAGAAGATGCCCGCCACCACCGGCACCTGCCCGAACGCCACATAAACCCATGACAAGGCGCCCAGGATGAACAGCGAGGGCAGCACAAATAAAGCGCCGGCCACGATGCCGCCCCAGGTGCGGTGCATCAGCCAACCGATGTAGGTGGCCAGTTGCTGGGCCTCGGGGCCGGGCAGTACCATGCAGTAGTTGAGGGCGTGCAGGAAGCGCTTCTCGCTGATCCAGCGGCGGCGCTCGACCAGCTCGGTGTGCATGATGGCGATCTGCCCGGCCGGGCCGCCAAAGCTGATGAAGCCCAGCTTGAGCCAGAAGCGAAAGGCTTCCCAGAAGGTGACGGGTGCAGGGCGGTTGGGCATGCGGAAGTCTAGGCGTGCGAATGGCATGCCTCCTGTCAAGACCACGAATCCGTCGGCCGTTGTGTTTTCCCGTGGCGGCTGTCAATTGAACGGGTGTTGATATACCATCGGCCCGGCCTCACGGGTGCTCGGAGGACTGCGGCGTCTGAAGCCCACGCAGCCTTGCGAAATCACCATTTCAAAAGGGATTGTTGCCGTGCGTTTTGCGTCTTTGAATTTGAAAGTCCTGGCCGCTGCGGCCATCTTGCTGGCCACCGGCGGGGCCTGGGCTCAGCCCGTCACGCCATCTGCTGCTGGCTCGTCCACAGCGCCTCTGCGCGAATTGGGCAAGCCTGAAGAAGACATGGCCCTGGACGTGAACGCCTACCAGGTCGATGGCTTGCCCGATGCTTCAGCCGCGAGGCTGGCGGCCATCACGGCACCCTTCACCGGCAAGGGGCGCAACTATGAAGACCTGGTCAATGCCACCGCCGCCGTGACCTTGTACATGCAGCGCGAGCTGGGCTACTACGTTGGCTTTGCCTACCTGCCGGAGCAGCAGGCCAAAGATGGCGTCGTGCACATTGCGGTCCTCGAGGGGCGCCTTGATCAAGTGCAGTTGAACTGGCCCGACACCGCCATGCCTGTGCACCGCGATGTGCTTGAAAGCCACCTTGCCGCCTTGAAGCCCGGCGGGGTCATCCGTGTGAAAGACGTCGAGCGGGTCGTTTTCCTGCTCAATGATCTGCAAGGTGTCCGCACGCGCTTCGAGATTGGCGAAGGTCGCGAACCCGGCACCGCGTCGCTGATTGTCACGCCCACCGCCGAAGCCCGGGTCAGCGGCCGGGTCGAGCTGGACTCCCTGGGTTCACGCTACACCGGCATGGGCCGCATCAGCGGCGGCCTGACCGTGGCCAGCCCGACCGGGCGTGGCGATGTCGTGTCCGTCAATGCACTGAGCTCCTTCAGTGGTGGCCTGGCGTTTGCGGGCGTGAGCTACGTGTCGCCGGTCGGTGCAAATGGCTTGAAGCTGGGCGCGGCCCTGTCGAAAGTGCGCTACGAGCTGGACAAGGAATATGTTTCTTCCGACTTGACGGGCACCGTCATCGCGGCCAGCGGCTTTGCGCTGTACCCGGTGGTGCGTTCGCGCAACCTCAACGTGTTCAGCTTGCTGAGCTACGAAAACAAGCGATTTGACGATCAGGACTCGGGCGTGTCTTCCCGCAAGACCAGTGACGACGTGCAGTTGGGGGTGGTCGGGGACTTCCGCGACAACTGGTTGAACGGCGGGGTCAACACCTACGAGCTCAGCTGGCTGCAAGGCCGAATGAAGTTCGATGCGGCCGACACGACGACTGCTGGCCTGAAAACCAATTTCGGCAAAGCCAGTCTGGGCTATTCACGCCTGCAAAACCTGGTGAGCGGTCGGTTGCAACTCTACGCACGCTACAAAGGCCAGATTGCCGGGACCACCTTGGACGCGACCGAACGCTTCGCGGTGGGTGGGCCCACGGGCGTTCGTGCTTTTGCCCCGGGCGAAGCCGCAGGCGACACCGCCCATGTGGTGAACACGGAATTGCGTTTCTTGCCGCCGGAGGCCTGGTTTGGACGTTTTGCGCAAGAATTGGCGTTCAGCACTTTTTATGATTGGGGCCATGCCAAGCTGGCGCCAAACTCACTGTCGGCTTCGACCAGCCGCAACCTCAGCGGTTATGGTTTGGGCATGATCTGGGCGCGGCCCAGTGATTTCGCGTTGCGCCTGAATCTGGCGTGGCGTGCCACTGGAGAGCCGCTGGCAGACAACAACACCCACCAGCCGCGCGCCAATGCCGTGCTGACCAAGAATTTCTGAGCTTGAAGGCTTGAGGCAATCTATATGACCAATCGATCAGCTTTCTCTTGCACCCACCATCACCTGGTTCGGGCCGCTTTGGCGGTGTGCTGTGCCAGTTTTTGTTCCACGATCTGGGCGCAGGCGTCGTCCCCGACTGAAGGGCAGTTTCCAGTCGACACGAAGTCGCAAGCTGCGACGCCTCCTGGCGTGGCCGCCAAGAATTCGGCGGTGAAGGCGCTTGATCAAACCCAAGGCACGCCAGCGACGAGGTCCTTGAAGCAGGGCGATGCGCTGAGCATTCGCGGCGGTTTGATCACCCACGTTGGATCGGGCCAACCCGTGTCTGAAGGCAGCCGCGTTTTGCGTTTGCCTGGCAAATGCACGCCCAAAACCAACAGCCTGGATTGCGTGGCCGAAGCCGGGCAGGCACCGACAGGCGCCAATGTTTCATCCAGAGTGCGCAACAGTGTGATCGGTGAGGTCGGCGCGGGGCGTGCCGCCACTGAAGGCAGTGGCACCGTCAAACACAAGGACACCTGCACACCGGCGCCCGGCAAGCTGACATGCGACTAACAAGAGTCACAGCTTGATACAAGAACCCCGCCTTGAAGGCGGGGTTCTTGTTGGTGCGGGGCGTCAGTGCGGCAAGCTGTGCCCAGGCCCTCCAGACAATTCCCTGAAGTGCATGTCGCTCAGGGCATCGGGTTGAGCCTGTTCCGCCGTGACGGCATCAACGGGCTGAATGTTTTGCGCAAGCATGCCTTTGGGGCCGGCTATCAGTTCGTACTGAACTTTCGAGCCCTGCTTGAGCGTGCGGAAACCATCCATCTGGATGGCTGAAAAGTGGGCGAAAACATCTCCGCCCCCCTGATCGGGCTCAATGAAGCCAAACCCTTTGGCGTCGTTGAACCACTTGACAGTGCCTATAGCCATACTGTCCCTCCTGTTAGTTTGTTGTCATTTTCTAGTCCGAATCCACAGGTGTCAAGCACCCAGGGTGCGGCTGGGTTTCTCGCCTTGACAGCCTGTTTGTTTTGCGATGTGAAATATGCTTGAAATTTTGCGCTTGGCCTCCACCTGAGTTCAGCCTGGACATGCCCGATCAATCCACGGTGCTTTGAAAAGTCGTGAAAGCTGGGTGAATTTCCCCCCTTGAACTCAGGTGGGTTACCGCAACATGTGAAGACACAAAGCAATCGCGTCTCGTAGAATGAATTCATGACTGAACCGTTACAACCCCACTCATCCGAACCGCCCGTTGGGCCTGGTGAAGGTGGAGAGGGGCTGGCCATTGCCGAAAAAGAAACTGTCAGCCTGGAGCCCCCCAAGCTCTACAGGGTCGTGATGCTCAACGATGACTTCACCCCCATGGAATTCGTGATCATCGTCTTGCAGGAATATTTCCGTCACGACATCGAGACAGCGACGCAAATCATGCGCAAAATCCACCACGAAGGTCGTGGTGTGTGCGGGGTCTATACCAAAGACGTCGCGGCCACGAAGGTCGAACTCGTTCTTGCCGCCGCCCGCAGAGCCGGGCACCCCCTGCAGTGCA
>CAZKPN010000135.1:0-8662 GCA_964554655.1 uncultured Aquabacterium sp.
CAAAGTGCCAAAGTAAAGCACCCCGGCCGCCGCCAAACAAGCCGTCATCAAACCCACCCGCAACAGCGGTTGGCCATGCAAGCCGAGCCAGTCAATCCGGTGCGCCGCAAACCACAGCAACACGCCCAGCAAAGCAGACGCCAAGACCACTCGCAGCGCAAACAACCACCACCCCGGAGACGGCTGATAACGCCCCGTGCGGCGCAGCCCGATCAGCAACCAGGTGGCATTGATCAGCGACGCCACGCCAATCGACAACGCCAGCCCAGCATGCCCCAACCACGGCACGAACACCAGGTTGAGCACCTGCGTGAACACCAGCACGGTGATGCCGATGCGCACCGGCGTGCGGATGTCCTGCGTGGCGTAGAAACCCGGTGCCAAAATCTTGATGCCCACCAGGCCCATCAGGCCCACGCCATAGCCGCTCAAGGCCAGCACCGTCTGGCGCACATCGGTCGGGCTGAAGCGGCCATAGTGGTACAGCACGGACACCAAGGGCTCGGCGAACAAGAGCAAGGCCACGGCACACGGCAGTGCCAGCAACACCACCAGGCGCAAGCCCCAGTCCAGCAGGTTGGAAAACAGCGTGGTGTCGCCACTGGCCTGCGCCTTGGACAGCTGCGGCAGCAGCACCACGCCCAGCGCCACACCCAGCATGGCAGTGGGGAACTCCATCAGCCGGTCGGCATAGGTCAGCCAAGACACCGAGCCGGCCTGCAAATGCGAGGCGATCTGCGTGTTGACGAGCAAGGACAGCTGCGCCACCGAGACGCCCAGCACCGCTGGCCCCATCTGGCGCAGGATCCGCCGAACGCCCGGGTGATGCCACGCGCTCTTGATGCCTGACCAGGAGGCGCCGATGCTGGGCAGCGAGTGGATGCGGATCAAGGCGGGAATCTGGATGGCCAATTGCGCCATGCCACCCACCATCACACCCACGGCCAGCGCCAGCACCGGGTCCAGGCCCTGCGAGCGAAACACCGGCGCCACGAACCAGGCCGCCGCAATGACCGACAGGTTCAGCAGCACCGGCGTGGCCGCTGGCACCGCGAAGCGCCCCCAGGTGTTGAGGATGCCGGCACTCAGGGCCACCAGCGACATGAAGCCGATGTAGGGGAACATCCAGCGCGTCATCACGACGGCGGCGTCAAAGCCCCCGCTTTCGCGCAGGCCCGAGGCCATCAACCAGACCAGCACGGGCGCCCCCACCACCCCCAGCACGCTCACCACCAGCAAGGTCCAGAACAGGATGGTGGCCACAGCGTTGATGAGCAGGCGCGTGCCCTCATCCCCCTGACGGGCACGGCTTTCGGACAGGATGGGCACGAAGGCCTGCGAAAACGCGCCCTCGGCAAACAAGCGGCGCAGCAGATTCGGGATGCGGAACGCCACATTGAAGGCGTCGGTGGTGGCGCTGGCCCCGAAAGTGGCGGCGATCAGCAGTTCACGGACCAGGCCGGTGATGCGGGATGCCAGGGTCAGCAGGGAAACGATGGACGCAGATTTCAGCAAACTCATCGCCGGGATTATAGGAAGCGCGGGCTGCCGTCTAGGCAAAAGCTTTCAGGGACGTTATAATCGCCGGCTTTTCCACCAACATTGGCTTTGTGGGGTGCGAATTGGATGGGTTCCCGTGAATGGGGGTTCCGTTCAGGCATCTGCAAGGCCCAAAAAAATCATGCCATCAGCATCGAAGCCCAAAAAGACCGTCCGCATTGCCTCAGGCCTGAAGCGCGTTCGTCAAGACGTCAAACTGAACGCCGCCAATTCGGCCCTGCGTTCGAAGTTCCGCACCGCCATCAAGGGCGTGCTCAAGGCTGTCAAGGCTGGCGACAAGGCCGTGGCCTCTGACGCTTTCAAGACCGCCCAAAGCGTGATCGACTCGATCGCCGACAAGGGTCTGTTCCACAAGAACAAGGCCGCTCGCCACAAGAGCCGCCTGTCGGCCAAGGTCAAGGCCCTGACCGCCGCCTGATCGAAAGATCAAGCAATCAATCAGGCTTCGGCCTCGATTGTCAAAAAGGCCCGTGTCAAGCGGGCCTTTTGCATGGTGCATCCAAAACGTGCCACCCAGACTTCAGGGCAGCGAGCAGGCATCCGTCACCTGCAGATCGTTGTCACGGGCAAAGTTCATCACGAAGTCCCAGGCCATGGGCTCCAGGTCTCGCAAGGCTTCGTTGACGATCACGCATTTGACATCGCCAATCGACGTCGGCACGCAATAGGGCGAGTAACCGATGTGCGCCGAACGGCCCATGTGTGAGGCGCCCGGCCGGAACGATGACATGGCCCCCGCCAAACGCTCGGCCCAGTCGCTGGGCCGAAAAGGCTTGCCTGACTTGGTCAGGCCCTGGATGAAAACCTCGCGAGGTTTGGGACTTCGAGGGGGAGTCAATGACACGGTGGAGCTTTCGATGGCGGCCGGTTTTGCCGGCGTGCTGCAAAGAGAGGTCGCGACTTCAAGGGTGGTATCCATCGTCAACAGCCCCACATTGTCGATCACAAGACTGGTGCGCCGCAACATTGATGCCAGTAACCCCGTGCATTGGTGGGCGCAAACACAACGAACCAGGCGGTGTGCCGAAGCCGTGCCTTTTCCTTAGAATGCCCGTAGCGCAGTATTGCCACTGCGCTTTTTCTTTTTTGCGAGAAACCAAGCCATGAACGCCCCTGTGACGATGCCCCACGTGATGCCCACCTACGGTCGCCTGCCGATTGCCTTGTCGCACGGCCAAGGCACCCGAGTCTGGGACACCGATGGCCGCGAATACCTGGACGCGCTGGCCGGCATCGCCGTGAACACGCTGGGCCACAACCACGCCAAGCTGGTGCCCGCGCTGCAAGATCAACTCACCAAGCTCATCCACAGCTGCAACTATTACCAGGTGCCCCTGCAGGAAGAGCTCGCGCGCATGCTGGTCGAGCGCTCGGGCCTGACCAACGTCTTTTTCTGCAACTCGGGCCTGGAGGCCAACGAGGCAGCGCTGAAGATCGCACGCAAGTTCGGCCATGAAAAGGGCATCGACCGGCCCGAGGTGATCGTCTACGAAAAAGCCTTCCATGGCCGCTCGATCGCCACCCTGTCGGCCACGGGCAACCCCAAGATCTGGGCCGGTTTTGAGCCCTTGGTTGAAGGCTTTGTGCGCGTGCCGCTGAACGATTTGCCGGCCTTGAACGAAGTGGCCGAGACGCACCCGAATGTGGTCGCCGTGTTCCTGGAGGTGATCCAGGGTGAAGGCGGCGTGAACCCCGCCCGCAACGACTACCTGCAAGCCGTGCGCAAGCTGTGCGACGAGCGCGGCTGGCTGCTGATGCTGGACGAGGTGCAATGCGGCATTGGCCGCACCGGCAAGTGGTTCGCGCACCAATGGGCGGGCATCCAGCCTGATGTGATGCCTCTGGCCAAGGGCCTGGGCTCGGGCGTGCCGATCGGCGCGGTGGTGTGCGGCCCCAAGGCCGCCAACGTGCTGCAACCGGGCAACCACGGCACCACGTTTGGCGGCAACCCGCTGGCCATGCGCGCCGGGGTCGAGACCTTCAAGATCATGGAAGAAGACGGCTTGCTGGCCAATGCCGACCGCGTGGGCACGCACCTCAAGTCCGCACTCACACGCGAACTGGGCGAGCTGAAAGGCGTGGTCGACATCCGTGGCCAGGGCCTGATGATCGGCATTGAGCTGGACCGCCCTTGCGGCGTGCTGCTGAGCCGCGCCATGGAAGCCGGCCTGCTGCTGAGCGTGACCGCCGACAAGGTGATCCGCCTGCTGCCTGCCCTGATCCTGACCACCGAGGAAGCCGACCAGATCGTGGCCTTGCTGGTGCCGCTGGTCAAACAATTCTTGAACGAACCCAACGCGGCCTGAGCATGAAACCCGGATCCAGCCTGATCAAGCACTACCTGCAGTTCAAGGACTTGCGCGCCGAGGAATACGCCTACCTGTTCGAGCGCGCGGGCCTGATCAAGCGCCGCTTCAAGAACTACGAGAAGTACCAACCGCTGGGCGACCGCACGCTGGCGATGATCTTCGAGAAGGCCAGCACCCGCACGCGCGTGAGCTTTGAAGCGGGCATGTACCAGATGGGCGGCTCGGTGGTGCACCTGACCACCGACGGCAGCCAGCTCGGCCGCAGCGAGCCCATCGAGGACAGCGCCAAGGTGATCTCGCGCATGGTCGACATCGTGATGATCCGCACCTATGAGCAATCCAAGCTGGTCAAGTTCGCGGCCAACTCGCGCGTGCCGGTCATCAACGGGCTGACCAACGAATACCACCCTTGCCAGATCCTGGCCGACATCTTCACCTACATCGAGCACCGTGGCTCGATCCAGGGCAAGGTGGTGGCCTGGGTGGGCGATGGCAACAACATGGCCAACACCTGGCTGCAAGCGGCCGAGATCCTGGGCTTCACGGTGCACGTGAGCACACCCAGCGGCTATGAGATCGACCCCGTTGTGGCCGGCATCAACAACACGGCCTGCTACAAGGTCTTCAAGGATCCGATGGACGCATGCCGAGGTGCTTCATTGGTCACCACCGATGTGTGGACCAGCATGGGCTTCGAGGCCGAGAACGAAGCGCGCAAGAAGGCGTTTGCCGATTGGTGCGTCGATGAAGAGATGATGGGCGTGGCGCAGCCCGATGCCCTGTTCATGCACTGCCTGCCCGCCCACCGTGGCGAGGAAGTGGCCGCCGAGGTGATCGATGGCGCTCAGTCGGTAGTTTGGGACGAGGCCGAGAACCGGCTGCACGTGCAGAAGGTCCTCATGGAGTACCTGCTGCTGGGCCGCATTGGCTGACCCAGGCTGAAGCTGCTCAGCGTTGCAGCGAGGCAGGCACGCGGAACACGTCCATCGCGTGCGACAACTCGTCGGCCTGGCGACTCAGGCTTTCTGCAGCGGCGGCTGTTTGTTCCACCAACGCCGCGTTTTGCTGCGTGGCCTGGTCCATGCGGCCAATGGCCTGGTTGATCTGGCCAATGCCGTCGTTCTGCTCGGAGCTGGACACGGCGATCAAACCCACCAGCTCGGTCACGCGGCGCACCTGGCCCACCAGCTCACCCATGGTCTGACCCGCGCTGTCCACCTGCGATGAGCCGGCCTCGACCTGGGTCACGCTGCTGCCAATCAACTGCTTGATTTCCTTGGCCGCTTCGGCGCTGCGCTGGGCCAGCATGCGCACTTCAGAGGCCACCACCGCGAAACCACGGCCTTGCTCACCGGCCCGGGCAGCTTCCACCGCCGCGTTCAACGCCAGGATGTTGGTTTGAAAAGCGATGCCGTCGATCACACCAATGATGTCGGTGATCTTGCGGCTGGATTGCTGGATGTCGCTCATGGTGGTCACCACGCGGCTCACCGATTCACCGCCCGACACCGCGAATTGCGATGCAGTGCCCGCCAATTGGTTGGCTTGCTGCGCGTTGGCCGAAGTGGACTTGATGGTGCTGACGATCATCTCGACCGAGGCTGCGGTTTCTTCGATGTTGGCCGCAGCTTGCTCGGTGCGCTGGCTCAACGATTGGTTGCCCGAAGCGATCTCGCTGGAGGCCACGCGCACGGATTCAGCCGCCTGGCGCACTTGGCTGATCGACAGGGCGATGTGGCGCAAGGCATCCAACAGGCGTGTGGTGCGCTGGTCATCGGAGCGGGAATCAACCACCGACAGATCGACGCTGCCATCGTCGGCTCGCAGCCGGTCCACCACGGTCATCAGCTCTTCTGCGGTGGCGAAGTCCTTGCGAGCTTGCGCGGCCAGGAACAGCAACACCGCCGTCTCGGCGACCACGTACAGGGCATGTTCCACCACCTTGCCAAAGCTTGGCTCGGTGAAGCAGATGGGGCCCCAAGCCCAGGTTTGCAGCTGATTGAATAACACGTGGTGAACGGCGATGGTGGTCGCGCCCACCAGCACCGGCACCGCTTTGCGGTAGGTCACCAGGCAAGCCATGAAGGCGAACACAGCAAAGTGCGCTTCGTTGTGGCCGCGCGCCACATGGATCATCAGGCCAACCATGCCCATGCCCAGGAAGGGCAGAACCCATTGGCTGAGCGCCTGGCCGCGAGAGCTGATCGCGACCAGCAAGGCCACCACCATCATCGACAATCCCATGGTCAGGGCCAGGCCCACACTGCCGTAAACGCTGGCGTACACCAGGGTGCCGACCAAGGTCGTGGCAATCGCCGACAGGACGACAAAGTCCTGGGCTTGGACTTTCCAGATGGAACGGGTGGTGTCTTGGCTCATGGTCAAACCTGATTGGAAGTCACTGTATTTCGGCCAAATGACCGAATACTTGAGAAACAGTTCAGAACCTGTAGGCCAGGCGCAGGCCACCCCAGTGCCGGCCTTGCACCACGATGGGCGCGGACGCTTCCTTGAGCAGCACGAAGTGGCCACCGCCCATGTCACGCCGGTAGGTCTGCAACAGGAAGGGCCGCTGGTTGCGCGCCGAAGCCAAACCGGTGCGGTCATTGAAGACACGGCGCCAGCGCGAGTTGGCTGTGTTCCACACCACATCGCCCGCCCGCTGGGGCTGGCAGTACTTCTTGTTGTGGGTGGAGATGTAGCCGTTGCGGTCGGTCGAGATGCAAAACACGATCTCGGGCAAGGCCGTCAGCGCGGCTTCCTGGATGGCCGGGAAGCTGGTGTCGGTGACGGCATTGAACTTGGTCTGGTGCTGCTGCGGCTGGCTGCCCTGGATGGGGCGGTAGTGCTCATCAAACAAGTCCACCAGGCTGGTCTTGCCCGTGGTCACGGCCTTGTCCAGCGACTGGGCGATCTGGCTGGCCACGCTCTGGGCCAGCTCGATATAGGGCGTATCAGGGGTTCGGATGCCGCTGCCGGCGATCAGCTCCATCAGGCGCTCTGACACGCCCAACACGGCTTCGCTGCGTTTCATGGCCGTGTTCAGCGCCACATGCGTGCGCTTGATTTGCGCGCCCATTTGCGAGACTTGCTGGTTCACGCCATCCGACAGGCCACGGCTTTGATCCGCAGCTTCGGTGATGCTGAGCACACCCGTCTCCACCTGCGTCAAAGCCTGGTGAAAGGTCACCCGCTGGGCGCGGCCATCGCCGGACGAGGTGGCCGCATCCCGCGACAACAATTCGCGTGACAAGGCCTGGATGCGGTCGTCCAGTTGACTCACCGTGCTCATGATGGTTTTGGAGGTGGCCTCCACTTGCGTGGCCAGGTCCTTGACGGCATCGGCCACCACAGAGAAACCACGACCCGCTTCGCCCGCGCGCTTGGCTTCGACCGAGGCATTGAAGGCCACCAGCCGGGTTTGCAAAGCCACCTGGGTGATGTCGCGTGCGGCCGAGGCCACGTGCTTGAGCGTGACGACCACCTGGGACACTTCATGCCCCACATGCTCGACGCTTTGCCGGGCCTGCGCCACCGAGGCCAGGCTCTGGTGGCTGGTGTCCTGGATGCGGTGCTGGGCCTGGCCGATGTCTTTCAACTGAGCCGCCAGCACGGTGAAGCCCTCTTCCTGGTGCAAGGCCACAGCGCAAGAGTCTTCCAGCGTGCCGCGCAACTCGGCGGCTTCATGGCCCAGGCCATCGGTGTCGCGCTGGAGCTTTTGCGCCAGCGTGTGCACATCGGAATTGGGTTTCTGCGCCGAATCGATCAGTGCGGACGTGGTTGCCGGCGCTGCAACCGTGTCCTTGCGCTTGAAACCCAACACGTGGTCACCATTCTCTCAACTTGACTCTCAACCGGGCGATGGACTGGCTGTGCAATTGGCAGATGCGCGATTCGGTCACGCCCAGCACGGCGGCGATTTCCTTGAGGTTCATGTCCTGCTCGTAGTACATGCTCATCACAAACTGCTCGCGTTCGGGCAGGTGCTTGATGGCCTCGACCAGGGCCGAACGCATGCGGTGGTCCGCCAGCAGGGCCAGGGGGTCGTTGCCTTCGTCGGTCACATGGCGGTCGAGGTAGTCGTTGTCGCCGTCCTCGCCACTCATGTCTTCCAGGTGGATGAGCTGGGTGCCACGCACCTTGCCCAACATTTCCTGGTAGTCCGTCAAGGACATGTCCATTTCCTTGGCGATTTCGCTTTCGTGGGGCGCGCGGCCCAGGCGCTGCTCCAGGCGGTGCACAGCGCCTTCGATGTCGCGCTGCTGCTTGCGGGTGCCTCGGCTCATCCAGTCGGCGCCGCGCAGCTCGTCGAGCATGGCCCCACGGATGCGCTGGGTGGCGAAGGTCTCGAACTGCACGCCCTGCCCGGCATCGAAGCGGGTCAAGGCGTCGCTCAGGCCGATCATGCCGACCTGGATCAGGTCATCGATCTCGACGTTGGCCGGCAACTTGGCAATCATCTGGTGGGCCAGACGTCGCACCAGCGAGCTGTATTGCTTGAGCTGGGCGTCCATATCGAGGATAAGATCGCCGAGTCGGAAAAAATATCGACAGAGCCTGAGTACATCGTCGAGGCCTCCGCGGTCTCCTGGGCTTATCTCTGGGATCCGGAACGAAAGCGCAAGGGCGCCAAGCTCGGCAAGTTCAAGTTCCAGTGCACGCCCACGACCAGCGCCTTCCAGCCGATCCATTGCCCGCATATCCGCGTGGTGTTCTCACCGGACAGCAAACGCTTCGTCTTGAAGATCCCCGCAGGCAATTGGCGCAAGCACGAGAAGAAAATGCCCCGCTAC
>CAZKPN010000136.1:0-8606 GCA_964554655.1 uncultured Aquabacterium sp.
GGGCTATCAGAAAGACAACGGCGTCCGGTTTGGCGAAGCTGCCGTGGCCTTGGGCCTGGCCAATGCCGACGATGTGCTGTGGGCGCTGGCACAGCAGTTCCATTACCCTTACGCCTCAGAAGGCAAAAACAGCCTGAACCCGGAACTGGTCGTGGGCGCCAGCCCCTTCACCGTTCAGGCCGAAGCCTTCCGCACCATCCGCAGCCACCTGATCATGAAGATCTACAGCGACGAAGGCCCACGCCCCGCGCTGGCCATCCTCAGTCCGGACAGCGGTGATGGCAAAACCTATTTCGCCGCCAACCTGGCCGTGGCCTTCTCCCAATTGCCGGGCCGCACGCTGCTGATCGACTCGGACATGCGCAACCCACGCATCCACGAGTTGTTCAACCTGCCCAGCCGCAGTGGGGGCCTGTCTTCCATCTTGTCGGGCCGTGCAGCCTCCAAAGTCATCCAGTCGGTCAAAGAGTTGCCCAACCTGTTTGTGCTGCCCGTGGGCCCCACACCGCCCAACCCGCTTGAACTGCTGGAGCGCCCCGCCCTGGGCCTGCTGCTGCGCGAGCTCAAGACCAAATTCGACCGCATCATCGTGGACACCCCGGCCATGAGCCTGGGCACCGATGGCCCGGTGATCGCCGCCAAATGTGGCGCTGCCCTCGTCGTGGCGCGCCAGAACCAAAGCCGGGTTCCCGCGCTGCAGGATCTGGTGCGCACCGTGAAAATGAGTTCAGCCAGGCTCGTTGGCGCCATCGTCAACGAGTACTGACACCACCGCAGCAGCACACCGTGTGAGGTACCTCGGCCTGCAGACCGGCAGAGGCATCGCCGCCTGCCTGGTGGTGCTCCACCACATCTCGGGCAAACTGGCCCATGCCCAACCCGAGGCGCCCTTGTTCCTGGGCGGCTTTTTCGATTTCGGCTGGATGGGTGTCGATTTCTTCTTCGTGCTGAGCGGCTTCATCATCGCGCACACGCTGAACGCGCGCCCCCGGGCCTCCGACTTCCTGCTGCGCCGGTTGATCCGGGTCTATCCGCCTTTCTGGGTGGCCTTCGGCCTGACCCTGGCCGTGTCCTTGGCGCTGCCTTCCTTGCGCGATACCTTGCGGCAGTTCGGCGCGCTCGAGTGGCTCCTGGCCGTGGCCTTGCTGCCCTCCGGCGACAACGCCCCCGTGATCGGCGTGGCCTGGACGCTCCACCACGAAATCATGTTCTACGTGATGGCCGGCCTGTGGCTACTGTTCCCGGTGCTGATCGCCCTCATCGCCGCCGCGCTGTTGCTGCTGCCGCTGTCCGGGGTGCCGCTGAGTTTTCCGACCAGCTTCCTGGCATCGCCGCTCCACTGGGAGTTCGTCTTCGGCATCCTGGCTTACCTTGCCCACCGGCGGATCAAGCCCACCACCGCCCGCTGGGTTGTGGCTGGTGGCGCCCTCTGGCTCCTGGCCTACACCACCCTGGTCGATCCCATCAACGACTGGAACGGTGGCCTCCGGGTGCTGCAGTTCGGCATCGGTTTCGGCCTGCTGACCCTGGGCGGCGCGGCCTTCGAATGGAGCCGTGCCTCCAATCCGAACGGCCCATCGGCCGCGAAGTCAAACCACTGGGGCATGCGCTTCGGCGACTGGAGCTTCGCGCTGTACCTGCTGCACATCCCCGTCATCCTGGCCACCTTGAAGGTGTTCGCCATGACACCACTGCAGGGCCTGGCCCTGCTCTACGGTGCGGGCACCACGGCCTTCATCCTGAGCGTCATCACGGCGGCCATCTACTTCACGCGGGTCGAGCAACCACTGCTGTCGATTCTGCTGCCCAAGGTTGGCCCATCAAGGGCCTGAAGACCTGACAGCCCGAGCCCCCGATCAGGGCGCCATCCGGCCGACCACCGCCCGCTCTACCGCCAGCGCGAGATTGGACACGGCTTTCTCGACAGTGAACGACTGGGCATGGCTCAGCGACTTCTCGCCCATGCCCTGCAACTGCCCGGGATGCTTCAGGATCTCCCGGATGGCTTGGGACATGCTGCCGCGCGTCAAAGGGTCGATGAGCACCCCGTTGCCCTGCCCGCCCAGCACCTCGCCATGGGCGCCATCGTGCACCGAGATCAGCAAGGGCAGGCCCAGCGACAAGGCCTCGAACGAGGCCAGCGAACGGTAGTCGCCCAGCGACGGCATGATGAAGACGTCCGCCGCGGCGATGCGGCTCCCCAGCTCGGCATAGGGAATGTTGCCCTTGAGTCCGAAGACCCCGGACAGCCCCTGGTCGTCGATGCGCTTTTGCAGTTCGGCCCTGCAGGGGCCCTCGCCGAAGACATCGATTTCCAACAGGCCGCGTTCGGTCTCATCGAGCAAGGCTACCTCGTCGATCAGCTCCATGAAGCCCTTGCCGCTGATGAGTCGGCCGATGCAGACGAACCTGACCTTGCGGCCCACGGCCGACGCGGCCCGCACGGGCAACGGGCCGGACGCCAGGGAAGACGTCAGGTACACGGACGTCATGATCTTGGACGGCGGGACCCCGAGCTGGTTCACCAGGTAGTCGAAGGCCGCCGCGTTGTTAGTGAGGATGCCGGTGCACAACCGGCACTGGACCTTGCGCACCAGCCTGAACAGGCCGCCTCGTTTGGCGGACGTGAACTGGGGCGCGTTCTCGATCAGCAGGATGGATTTTGTGCGCCCCTTCAGGCATGAAAGCACGGTGGCCATCAGCGCCAGAATGTTGAACTCCAGGATCAACATGACATCGCACTTGAGCTTGAGCAGCGACACCAGCACATAGGGCGATGGCACCACCATGCCGAACAAGCGGGTGAAGGTCACGGTGTCGTTCTGCACAATGTTCGGGCATTCCTCGCGCTCGAACCGGGGCCCCGTGAGGACCTCGACGGACAGGCCGCGGGCCACCAGCCCTTCGAAGAGCTTGCCCCAGTAAAGCGCCTTTCCATTGCCACCCATGTAAGGTGCGACGAAGCAAATGCGCCGTTGTTCGAGACTCCTGATGCTCGGCATGTCGTTGTTCTATCAATAGTATTTCTGCAGCCACTTGAACGCGATGGTGGCGATGACCTCCGCCGCGATCAAGGCCAGGAGGGCGCCCACGGCACCAAAGGCATGGCTCAAGGCCACCACCAGCACGACGGTGCAGACCAGGGCGATGGCGTTGGTGATGCTGATGATCCGGAACAGGTGCTGGGCCAGGATTTCCACCTCGAGGGTGGAACGATAGGCCGCCACCATCGCCTGCACACACCACAGCACCACCAGCAGGAACAAATCATCATACTTGCTGAGCACCGTCTTGCTCAGGTACGGGTAGGCGGCCGCGATAGGGAGGGATGACAGCAAAGTCACCAGCAGGATCTGGCGACGGCCACGCCGGATGTCCGTGGCCGACTCCTTCCGGATCATCCGGGCCTGGTGGATCTGCGTCAGGGGCGGTGTGGTGATGCTGGTAATCGAGGTGGTGATGCGCGCGGCATTGATCTCGGCCAGGCCCCTCATGCCAATGAAGATGGGCGAGATGTAGACATAGCCGTAGTTGCGCAGGCATGACAGGACGTGCGAGAACGTGCCATGCAGGCCCGGGCGGAAGTACTTGTCCCAACCCAGACCAGGGCCGGGCTGCACCTTGAAGAAGCCGAACCGCGCGTAGATGAACAGGAAGGCGGCGCAGTTGCCGGCGGCCAGCGAAATGAAAACGCCTTCAAACACCTGGTCCTTGCGCAGGAACTTGACCAGGAAGAAGCAGGACAAGGCCGCGGTGGCGAAGATCACTTGCGCCACCGCGGTGTTCTTCAGGCTGTTCGAGTTGTAGGTGAACCTGACCAGGTACTCCTTCAAGAAGAAGCCATAGGCACACAGCACGATGGAGAGGACAACGGACGCGGAGAACACCGGGCTGCCCCCCGCCTGCGCATGGCCCCAGCCCAGCCACAGCAAGGCCAGCAAGGCCAGGCCCACCATCCACTTGAAGGGCGGCATGTGGTTCTTGAAATGGGCCCGCCGTCCGTCCGCATCGCTGGCCGTGTCGAACACCGTGACCTGCGTGGTCCACAAGGCGGCACCCAGGCCCGACAGGAAATACACCACCGTGATAGCGGCCGAGTACTCGCCGAACCTGTCCGGGCTCATGGTGGCCACCAGCACCAGGTTCAGCAGGAAGGACACCCCGCTGCTGGACGCCTGCGCGACCACCCCCATCGCCATTGGGCTGTCGATGAAGGTGATCGCCTTTCGGACCAGCGCATGACCACGACCGCCCATGACCACCCTCAAACTCGACCGAGCAGGAAGTCGTACAGGCGTTGCCCCACCACCGAGGACTCGAACACGGTGCGGAACCGCTGCGAGGCCGCATCGGCCATGCGGTCCAGCGCGCCGTCCTGCTGCAGCACCTCGAGCAGGGCATCGCAGGCCACGGAGGGATTGTCCAGTGGCCAGAACCGACCTTGCACGCCGTCCTCGAAGACCTCGCCGATGCCTCCCACCGCTGCGGCCAGGATCGGCACACCCGCCGACAAGGCCTCGATCAGGACCAGCGGCAGGTTCTCCATCTTGGCCGCGTGCACGTACAGCTTGTGGCCCGGAATGAAGGCCCGGGCGCCTGCGGAAAAGCCCGCGAAGAACACCTGCTCGGCGATGCCCAGTTGCTGGGCCAGAGCCTGCAGCGCGCCACGGTCCGGGCCATCACCCACCAGCGTCAGGCTCAACACCTGTCCGCGTGAACGCGCCTCGGCCAGCACATGCAGCAGGAACTGCTGGTTCTTGCGGGGCTCCAGGGTGCCGATCGACACCAGGTCGCGCCCGCGCGAGGCCTCCAGCACCACGTCGTTGGCCAAGGCCTTGACGAAGTTGGGGATGACGGCGGAGCGCACGTCCGTCAGGCAGGACATGCGCTGCGTGAGCTCGTTCTGCATGAACCTGGACACGTAGACGATGCCATGCAGCCGCGGCAACACCGAGGCCTCCAGCCGCCGGATCCCACGCGCAATGGGCCCATCGACCGCGATGTCACCCTTGTCGATCCATTCGTCGGCCTGCGACAGGTTGAAGTGCACCACCAGGTGAACCGTCTGGCTGGCCGACCTGACGCACTTGAGCGCCACGGCGGCCGACAGCGGGCACTGCGCGTACACCACGCATTGCGGATACCTCCTCATCAAGGCACGCAAGCGCAAGCGCAGCAAGAAGGCATGGCCGGCCCGGTAGAGCCAGACTGCGGCCGGGCGCCAGACGACTTCCAGCAACCAGCGCAAGGCCACGAACACGTGAAGCAGGGGAGCCGCCGCCGAATAGAAAGGCGTGGCCATTTCATGCGGCAGATTCCGCGTCTTCAGAAAATACTCGAACTCCCGCATGTGCGTTTGGAGCCCCGTCGTGCCTTCCGGGCGCATGAGGGACGCGATAATCACCGGTGAAGAACTCACAACCTAAACCTCACACTGTCTCAGGAAATTTTGGCGGGAACGGGTTTCGGCTCATCCCGGTCTTCCGACAGGAAAATGAGCGCCAGCACCGTGGCCACTGGCCAGGTCTTGAGCGCGAACACCGACATGGTCGTCGTGGCACCCTGCACCATGTAGATCAGGAAGGCCACGCCCGCCAGGCCGGAGGCCCACTGCCGAGGCCCGGCTGAGCGCGAGATCTTCAGCAGCAGCAGCCAGGCAGTGACGTTCAAGCCCATCCCCACCACACCCTGGGTGATGACCAGGTACAGGTACTCGTTGTGGGCCCCGAACACGGCGCCGCTGCCCACGCTCTCCATGAAGATCATCATGTCGGCATAGAGCCCGCGGCCAAACAGCCACTCTGAGGCCGTGTAGCTGGCCAGGCCATACTTCAGCAGGATGCCGATCACCTTGTCCCGGCCCTGTGTGAAGCCTTCCATATTGCTCGTGTCGAAACCCAGCTTCGTCGAGTCGTACAACAGGAAAGCCACCCCGAGCACGATGGCCAGGAAGGCGCCGTAGATCAGCAAGGTCATGGGCTTGGCGCCGTTCTTGATGGCCACGAACGCCAGGACGATCGCCAGGGTCACGTAATTCATCCGAGAGTTGGCCAGCACCACCTCCACCACCACGATCAGCGCCAGGATCACGTAGGCCGGATTCAACCTGAACCGGTTCCAGGCCGCGAAAATCAGCAACGAGGTCGTCACGCTGTAAGCCAGGTCGGTCTTGAAAAGGTAGAAACCCTTGAACGTGCGGGGCCCGCCCCAGTAGATCCAGCCATAGTCGAAGGGCAACAGGGCGGCATTGGCCACGATGTTCAGGACGGCGCCAATGGCGATGGCGAACGGCAGGCTTTCATCGGCAGCAGCCACCACCAAGCCAAAGAAGATGAACGGGCTGATGATCTTGAAGATGAGCTGCGGCGAACCGTTCTGGAACATCATCAGCATCGTGAGAAACGTGAAGTAGATGATCACGTGCACCCACAGCTTCGACTGCAAGTCGCTGGCTGCCTTGAGCTTGTCGCCCGCAAAGCCCCTGCCGGTCCGCAGGAAGAACACGCCGAAGATCAGCAGGAACAGGTAAAGGTACTTGACTGCATTGACTTCGAAGAACGCATCCACGCCCGACTTCAGGCACATCGCGATGAAGATGGGGGCCGCATAGAACTTCGGCATCGTCCAGGGAGAACGCGTCGTCGTCATTTCATCACCTCAGATTTTTGGGTCACCGCAACGCCACGCATCATGCGCCTCACACCCCAGAAAAGCACGGTGGCATAGGCCGCCTCGCCCAACACCGCGCCGAACATCAGCCCGCTCTTGCCAAAGGCATGGCCCAGGAAATACATGGCGGGAATGCTCAAGGCGCAGCTGACGGCCGCGCCGTAAAAAGAACGCCTGAAATGCCCACCGGCGAACAACACGCCATTGCTGACGGAAGACACGCCGCTGGCCACGAAAAAGACGCCCCACCACGCGATGTCGAACTGCAGGCCCTTGTACTTGTCGCCCAGCAGGTGCGCATCCAGGAACGGGTAGGCCACCACCATCGCCAGGAAGTACACGAACACCACCACGGCCACGCCCAGGATCGAGAACTTGGTCACGCGCGCCACATCGGCCTTGGCGCCAACTGCAATCCAGTGGCTTACCCGTGGCCTGAACACATTGCCCCACGACAGGAAGATCGTGCCTAGCGGCGCCATGAACAACTTGGCCGCGACGATCTCCGCCGTGGACTCGGGCCCCAGCACCGCCGCGCCAATCAGCAAATAGCCATTGCCGGACGCCCAGGACACCAGCCCCGCCGGCAGGGACCAGCGGGCCAGTGGCCAGATCTCGCGCCACAACCTGGCCCACTGAGCCCAGTCGAACGCGGGCCTGATCGACGCACGGTGGAGCCAGGGCAAGGCGCTCAGGATGCCCGAGGCCGCGATGAACAGCAACACCTCGTCGGCCTCGACATTCCTGGACAGCACGAGCGTGCCGATCGCCATGGCCAGCAGGAGCACATAGGCCATGTCCTGTTGCAGGCACAGGTCGGCCCGCATGTTGATGAACTGCACGTTGCGCAGGAACTCTCTCAACCAGGACGACAGGACCATCAGCGTCATGGCCAGCGCCAGGGGCATCTCGATCTCGTCCATGGAAATGGCCGCCGGGACCAGCCACAGGAAAAGCCCGCCGATCACCGCCAGCGTGGCGCTCAAGGACAGCTGCAGGCCGAAAAATACATTGGTGGCCAGCGCGCGCTCACGGCCCTGCTTCTGCGGCAGCAGCGTCAGGGCGGTGCTGTTGACCAAGGCCGCCTGGATGGCCAAGGTCAGCGCCACATAGCCAATCAGTTGGCTGTAGGCGTAGTAGTCATGCTTCGTCGCGAACTTGATGAAGGCCAGGCCAATCAGAAAATTGCTGATACTCAGCAAGACTTGGTCAACCAACGAATGCGAAACCCCCTGGAACGGCAATTTGTGCTGCCCGCTCCCCTCAGACATGAGGCGGCCGATCATTCGTGATAGTCATAGGCCTGGTAACCGGCTTGCTTGACCAGACTGTCGCGCTTGGCAGCCGTGTAGTCGCTCAACACCATCTCGGCCACCAGCTGCTGCAGCGTGATGACCGGCGTCCAGCCCAGCTTGGTCTTGGCCTTGGTCGGATCACCCAATAAGGTTTCAACCTCGGTGGGGCGGTAATAGCGCGGATCAACCCGCACCACCACATCACCCACCTTGCACCGGGCCAGCAGCTCACCATTGACCGGCTCCACGGCCACCACTTTGCCCACCTCTTGTTCGCCTTCACCTTCGAAAGCCAGCGTCACACCCAGCTCTTTCGCAGAAAACTCCACGAACTGGCGCACGCTGTACTGCACGCCAGTGGCGATGACGAAGTCCTCGGCCACCTCTTGTTGCAGCATCAACCATTGCATCTCGACGTAGTCACGGGCGTGGCCCCAGTCGCGCAGCGCGCTCATGTTGCCCAGGAACAGGCACTCCTGCAGGCCCAGCGCAATGCGGCTGATGGCCCGCGTGATCTTGCGCGTCACGAAGGTCTCGCCACGCACCGGGCTTTCGTGGTTGAACAGCACGCCATTGCAGGCGTACATGCCATAGGCCTCGCGGTAGTTCACCGTGATCCAGTAGGCGTACAGCTTGGCCACC
>CAZKPN010000137.1:0-8548 GCA_964554655.1 uncultured Aquabacterium sp.
CCTGTCAGTGAGTGCACCCGATGGTCGAATGCTGACAGGGCAGCCCGGTCACGGCAAGGGAATCAATAATTTGAAAACCGTGCGTCCTGGCTCGCTCTCGCATTCGATGGTGCCTTGGTGCTGTTGAACGAAGGTTTGTGCCAATGTCAGACCCAGTCCCGAACCACCGTCTCGCCCAGACACCAATGGGTAGAAGATGCGATCGCGGATGGACTCGGGGATGCCCGGGCCGTTGTCCTCAATATGCAAGACCAGTGCCAGGCGGTGCAATTGTCGGTTGATGGTGAGGCGGCGGGCCACGCGCGTGCGCAAGGTCAGCACCGCTTCACCAGCCTGAATCCGGTCCGACAAAGCCTGGGCGGCATTGTGGGCAATGTTCAGAACAGCCTGGATCAGCTGCTCACGGTCGCCACGAAACTCGGGCAGCGAGGTGTCGTAGTCACGCCAGACCTTCAAGCCTTTGGGAAACTCGGCCAGGATCAGGGAGCGAACACGCTCGCACACTTCATGCACATTCACGTCGCCCACCAGATGCGGCCGGCGATGCGGCGCCAGCAGCCGGTCGACCAGCGCTTGCAGGCGATCGGCCTCGTGGATGATGACCTGGGTGTACTCGGTCAGCGACTTGGATTCCAGCTCCATTTGCAGCAATTGCGCCGATCCGCGAATGCCCCCGAGCGGGTTTTTGATCTCGTGCGCCAGGTTGCGGATCAACTCCTTGTTGGCCTGGGCCTGGTCCAGCGCGCGCTCTTCCCGCTCCTGGCGGGTTTGCTGCTCGACTTCGACCAGCTCGATCAGGACCAGATCGGCATGCTCCAGCCGCGTCACGATCACCTGAACCGGCAACGAATCCGCAAAGACATGCGGATGACGCTTGAGCTGGGCCTCGATGCGGCTGGTGGCGTATTCATTGCGCGCCACGGCGCCCACGATGTCCTGCAGCAGCATCGGGTCTTCGAACCAGTCGAAGATGGACTCGCGCAACACGCTGCGGCGCGACAGGCCCAGCACTTCTTCAAAAGCAGCATTGGCGAACAGGCATTGCCCGTCAGGCTCGACCACCGCCACCATCGTGGCCAGGTAATCGAACACGTCCAGATTGCTGGGCAGCAGCTTTTGAACCTCGCCAGGATCCACGGTGGAACCGCCCCGGGCCATGCTGGCGTGGCGTCCGGAGTGCGCGCCTGCGCGGCCCGATGATGCCGCCTGACTCACTTTCCGCTTCCTGCCGCCGTCAACTCACGCCTCAGGGCGGCCACGTCGGCCTCTTTGCGGGTCACGGCAGCCTTCATCTCGTTGACCCGATCCTGGTACTTCTGGAAATTGCGCTCGTCGCCCTGGCGCTCGGGTTGGCCGTTGTTGTACTGCTTTTGCAAGGCGGCCAAAGCAGCCTCTTCCTTCTGGAGTTCCGCCTCCAGGATGCGGCGCTTGTCGGCATCGCGGGACTTTTGGTCATCGGCGGCCACTTTTTCACCGCCCGATGATGATGAGGATGTCGAGCCCGCCTTGGGTTTGATCGACTGGATCACCGTGATGGGCGTGCCTTCCAGCGTCTTGCACCCCTTGGCGATGGCCTCCTTGGCCGACAAGGCATCGGTGTAAAGATTGCCAGGGCAACGGTAAACCGGCTTGTCATCCGCCGCCTGGGCGGTACCTGCCAGCAGCAGGGCCAGCAAAGCCAGCCCACGGGCGGCCTGGGGCAGAGAAAAATCCTTCGTCAAAGTGTTCTTCCTGTCGTGCATGGTGGGAGCGCTCCAGCGTGATTCGGGCCAAGTATGCCTTCAGCCCAGCACCCATAACGCTTGAAAAGCAAAAAGGGGCGACCGGAGTCGCCCCTTTTACACACGCCAGAGCGTGATCCCGGCAGGGATCACAGGCTGTAGTACATGTCGAACTCGACCGGGTGAGTGGCCATGCGGAAGCGGGTGACTTCCTGCATCTTCAGCTCGATGTAAGCGTCGATGTAGGAGTCGGTGAACACGCCACCCTTGGTCAGGAACGCGCGGTCCTTGTCCAGGTATTCCAGAGCTTGATCCAAGCTGTGGCACACGGTGGGGATCAGTGCATCTTCCTCGGGCGGCAGGTGGTACAGGTCCTTCGTGGCGGCTTCGCCAGGATGGATCTTGTTTTCCACGCCGTCCAGACCGGCCATCAGCAGGGCCGAGAAACCCAGGTAGGGGTTCATCAGTGGATCGGGGAAGCGGGCTTCCACGCGACGGCCCTTGGGGTTGGCCACGTGAGGAATCCGGATCGAGGCCGAGCGGTTCTTGGCCGAGTAGGCCAGCTTCACCGGGGCTTCGAAGCCAGGCACCAGACGCTTGTACGAGTTCGTACCAGGGTTGGTGATGGCGTTCAGGGCACGGGCGTGCTTGATGATGCCGCCGATGTAGAACAGCGCGTATTCGCTCAGGCCAGCGTAGCCGTCGCCTGCGAACAGGTTCTTGCCGTCTTTCCAGACCGATTGGTGAACGTGCATGCCGGAACCGTTGTCACCAACGATGGGCTTGGGCATGAACGTAGCCGTCTTGCCATAGGCGTGGGCGACGTTCTGGATCACGTACTTTTGCAGCTGGACCCAGTCGGCGCGCTGGATCAGCGTGCTGAACTTGGTGCCGATTTCCATCTGGCCGGCGTTGGCCACTTCGTGGTGGTGCACTTCAACGGGAATGCCCAACGATTCGAGGATCAGGCACATTTCCGAGCGCATGTCCTGGAAGCTGTCAACGGGGGGCACGGGGAAGTAACCACCCTTGACGGCAGGACGGTGACCCGTGTTGCCGTGCTCGTATTCCTTGCCCGTGTTCCAGGCGGCTTCTTCCGAGTCGATCTTGGAGAAGCAGCCGGACATGTCGTTGCCCCAGCGGACGCTGTCGAACACGAAGAATTCGGGTTCGGGGCCGAAGTAAGCGGTGTCGCCCAGGCCGGAGGCCTTCATGTAGGCTTCAGCGCGCTTGGCCAGCGAGCGTGGATCGCGCTCGTAAGGCTTGCCGTCGGCAGGCTCGACCACGTCGCAAGACAGGATCAGGGTGGGTTCTTCGAAGAACGGGTCGATGTTGGCCGTATTAGGGTCAGGCATCAACTGCATGTCGGAGGCTTCAATGCCCTTCCATCCAGCGATCGACGAACCGTCAAAAGCATGGCCCGACACGAATTTGTCTTCGTCGAAATGCGAAACGGGCACAGTGACGTGCTGTTCTTTGCCACGGGTGTCTGTGAAACGGAAATCAACGAATTTGACTTCATTGTCTTTCACCAACTTCATCACGTCGGCGACGGTCTTATTGGCCATCAGAAGCTCCTAGCTAGAGGCTTTGGTTGCAAGCAGAGTAATCGAATGAGGATGTTTCCAGATCAGAAACAGCGCGCAGTGTAATAGCAGAAAGCGTGCCGTCGCCCAGGCGAACAACTTTGGAAATTAGGAAACCCACCCGCGACGCGATGCCACAAATTCAGGGCTTGATGCACCCCAACGCATCACCGGGCCAGGAATGGGGGCCCAAAGCCAGCTTGACCCCGGCGTGAAGACCTTCTTATTTGCACCAATAAAGTGCATATATGCATCAAATAACTTAACGCACCATTATTGGGCCAGTTGATGCACCAATTTGTGACAATTTGGTCTGCATCCATTCAAAGGCCTGAACGGCGTCCTGCGCCACGCCTTTGACACCCAGTTCAATGTGGCGACCATGAACTGGGTGGTCCACGCTGGGCAGACTGAACACGCGAACGCCCGGAAAGCGTTGTTCCAACTCCACCATCATCGGTGTCAGCACCGACTCGGCCATGGCGTAAACAATCACGGAATGCTCGACCTGCTGCCCCAACCCCCGCAGATCACCGTGCAGTTCATCCAGCGCCCAAGCCATCATGGGCCAGGCCATGACAGGGAAGCCGGGCAGGAAATGCACCCGTTGGTCGATCGAAAAACCGGGGATCTGGTTGTAGGGATTGGGGATGATGGTGGCGCCGTCGGGAAAGCGCCCCATGTCCAGGCGGCGCACGGTGTCGGGGTGATCAGGCAAGAAGGGCACGCCTTCCTTGTCCGCCATCACTTTGCTGCGCGCCAGGATCAGCTCACGCGCTTCGGGGTGCAGCACCAGTGGGCGGCCCCAAGCGGCACCGGCGCAGGCGCGGGTGTGGTCGTCGGGCGTGGCGCCAATGCCGCCAAACGAGAACACCACATCGTTGCCCGCCAGGGCGGCACGCAATTCGGCGGTGATCTGCTCGGGCTCGTCGCCCACATAGCGGGCCCACGACAAGCGCAGGCCCCGCTCATTGAGCAACTCGATGGCCTTGGCCAGGTGCTTGTCTTCGCGGCGTCCGCTGAGGATCTCGTCGCCAATGATGATGATGCCGATCATGCAGGGTCCAGGATAACAAGTTGAGGCGTGGGATCGGCCGCGCGCAAGTCGCGCAGCGCAGCCAGGAGGTAGTGGCTGAACCACAGTGATGAGAAGGCGAACACCAGCGTGTAGAGCCAGACCGAAGCGATGATGAGCAAGGGGGCCACCACGACCGAGATCGCGCCCAACACAGCCCACAGGGCTGTGGGCGCCGCGCCCAGGTAACCCGAGACCACCCCCATGATCAGCAATGGCATGCGGTGATCCTGCAGCAAGGTGACACGCTCTTGAACAGTGGCATGCCCGGCCAGCGCGTCAAAGGCCATGACGCGGTAGGTCAGCCAGCCCCAGATCAATGGCGGCAGGATCAGCCCAAACGGGG
This sequence comes from uncultured Aquabacterium sp., assembly GCA_964554655.1. Taxonomy (GTDB): domain Bacteria; phylum Pseudomonadota; class Gammaproteobacteria; order Burkholderiales; family Burkholderiaceae_C; genus Aquabacterium. The sequence goes on from CAZKPN010000137.1 coordinate 4,729, forward strand.
GGATGAGCCACAGGGGCACGCTGACCACCATCACCAGCACGGCGATCAGGGTGGCGCCAAGCGACCAGGACAAGGAGGTCCACCACGGGGCTTCGTGCCGAACCTCGAGGCCGGCGAAACGCCGCTGAACCACCAGACGGACCAGCGCGGGCATCATCAAGGTGGCCACCAACAACAATGACAGCACCACCAGCAATGGCACGGCCAGCACCACCACGATCAAGGGCGCGATGACCGCGCGAAACCCTGAGGCGCCCACGGTGTCCAGCCAACCGAGCAGGGTCTGGCTAATGGCCCAGCTGTCCAGCCCCTGGCGCACTCCGGCCACCGCGCCTTCCCAATAAAAATGGGCCAGCCCCACCGACAGCACCCCGGCCACCAGCAAAGGCAGCAAGGAGAGCCAGATCACACGGGGATGCAGGCAGTAGGCCGCCGCGCGCCAGAAAGCATCGATCGTCTTTTGCATGACGACAGGATACCCAAGGTCGGCTTCAGCTTCCTTGGAACAGCCTTTTCAAGCCCAACCATTGCTGGACCCAGAAGCCGCGCCCATAGTCCTTGCCGCCGAATTCCGGCAGTTGATCGCGCACGCCGGTGGGGTCCAGGATGAGATCAGGACGGGCATCGATGCGGGCAGTGCCAAAAAGGATGTCCCACACCGGGAAGAGCACCGCGAAATTGCAGCCGCCGAGGCTACCCGGTGTTGGGCCCTCATGCCCGACCCCGATGCCATGGTGAATGCGGTGAAAACGCGGGCTGACCAGCAGGCGCTCACCCACAGGCCCAAAGCTCAGGCGGACATTGGCATGGGCCAGGCTTTCCATCAATTGAGTGAAGGCCACCACGGCGATGAACTGGCCCGGCGGCACACCAATCGCACGGGCCGTGAACGCAATGATCGTGTCGCGGATCAGGTCATCGAGCAGGTGGTTGCGGTTGTCGCTCCACATCGTCATCTGCTGCTGGCTGTGGTGCAGCGAATGCAGGGCCCACCAGCGGTCCAGGCTGTGCTGGCCACGGTGAATCCAGTAGTCCACCAGATCGAACACCACCAGGTACAGGGCAAAGCTGGCCAAGGCCGTGTCGGTCACGCCGGGCCACCAGCCCTGCATCAGCGCATCCAGCTGGATGCCATCGACGCCATGCACGCGGGCTGAGCCAAAGACTTCATCCAGCACCGGTCCGATGGAAAAGAACATCAGCAGCCTGAACAAGCCCAGGCGGTGGATGAAGGTGTAGACCATGTCCACCCGCACGGCGATGCGGTCGCGCAAGGGCTCGACCGGGCGCCAGCGCTGCAGAGGGGCCAGCAGGCAGAGCATCACCAGCAGCTGGATGAGGCCAACCATCAGCCAGCCGGTGGCCTCGTAGGCGTCCTCCAATAAATTGCCCATGCCCAGCCCATACACGGCGGGCTGCACCAGCGTCTCAAACAACCATTGCTGGACGTTGCCAAAGGCATCGCTCAAGCTGGAGATGACGTCGAGGTCGATCATGGCCAACACCTCAGCGGGGGGCCATGCCCACCCGCGCATACGCAGGGTGATCGCGCAAAGTGGCAAAGCACAGACCCTTGGCTTTCAGGCCGATGATCAAGGGCTCCAGCACCGCGGGTGCCCAAGGATCCTGGCGGGACCAGATGCCCAGGTGCATCAGCAAGATATCGCCGCTGCGCACATCGCGCAAGGCGCGGTCCAGCAAGACCCGGTTGGGGTAGCGATCGCTGGACAATTCGTCGCCCAGGAAGCCGGCTGCCGCCCACGGCACGTGCTGCCAACCGCAGGCCTGGGCGGCCTTGAGCAAGGCGGGCGAGGTTTTGCCACCCGGGGCCCGGAACAAGGCGCGCATGGACCGCCCGGTCATCGCCTCAAAACGGCGCGCAGGCTTGGCCAGTTCCGCGCAATAGTCGGCTTGGCTGAGGTGCAACTTCTGGCCGGTTTGCGGCCCCGCCGTGGGTTGCAGCACAAAGCCCTTGGGCTCATCCGCGCGCCAGATCACGTGGTTCCAGGTGTGAGAGCCGAAGTCATGGCCATCGGCGGCCAGGGCCTTCCACCAGGGAGCCCATTGCTCATCCAGCGTGGTGCCAGCGGCCTTGTCGCCCACGGCTTGGGTGCGCTCGTTGGCCAGGAAAAACGTGGCTTTGACGTGCTGGCGTTTCAGCACGTCAATGATCAAGGGCGCCACACCCATGTGACCGGTGTCGATCGTGAGGTAGATCGGCTTTGGGCAGGATTCCTCAGCGAACGCCGTGGCGCCCAACAGTGTGGCCGTCAAGGCCGCGATGGCGGCGAGCAGGCGCATTCGATCGGCCTCAGCGCATCGGCGCGTGGTCCAGGGTCCACACGCCATGGGGTGATCGGCCCACCTTCACTTGTCGCACGACCTTCTTGGCCACGGTGTCGATGAAGGTGACTTTGCGAGCCCAGCGCGAGGTCACCAGGATGGTCTTGGTGTCGGCCGACAGGTCCATGCAATCAGGCCCGCCGGGTGCGGGGTAGGTGTCAACCACCGCGAGGGTCTGCATGTCGATGCGGCTGATGGTGTTGGCGGCGCGGTTGCTCAGCAGCACATGGCGCTTGTCGCCCCAGGCGCGGAAGGCGTGGGCCCCCGCGCCCGTGACGATGCGCCTGACCAGCACCGGCTTGGCACCGCTCACGTCATAGACCTCGGCATACATGTCGCCCGTCAGGCCGATCAGGATGCGCTTGTCGTCGGGGGTGATGAAGATGTCGGCAGGCATCTTGCCCACGGGCACTTTCCAGCGCGGCGTTTGCGTGGCCAGGTCAATGGCGATCAGCTCATCGCTGTCCTGCATGGTCGAATAGACCACGGTGCTCTTGCTGTCGATGTTGAGGTGGCTGGGCGTCTTGCCGGTGGGCACGCGCTTGGCCAGGGTCAGGTCAAAACCGCCACCCGTCCGTGCAGAGACGCGGTAGATGTCAACGTGGTTGAGCCGGTTGGCCGTGGTCACGAACCACTTCATGTCGGGCGAAAAGCGCAGCTGGTAGGGATCGGCGATGTTGTCAATGACGCGCTGGATGTCACCGGTCTTGGGGTCGATCAGGGTCAGCGAATCGCTCAGGGCGTTGGCCACGATCAGTGACTTTTCGTCTGGCGACAGGTAGAGGTGGTGTGGTTCCTTGCCCGTGGGCACGCGCCGGATTTCTTTGAAGCTCACCGGGTCGATGATGCTGATGGTCGCATCCAATGAATTCAGGGCAAAAATGGGGACCGCCCCTGCGTTGGACGCAGACAGCGTCAGCAGCCAAGCGGCCGCGTGCATCCAGAATGATGCGCGTTGATGGAGAAACTTCGTCAATTGGGTCACCTGGGATCAAGCCGGGCAGTGTACGCGCGGCGTTCACTGCCCAATCGAGACAATTAGTCGTCGCTGCCACCCAGTACCGAACCCAGCAAACCACCAGCGCCAAAGCCCCCGAGCAAAGAGCCTTCTTCTCGGCCGCCGCCACCGCGGTTTTGCGGCGCCGCGGCAAAGATGCGCGAGGCCAGGCGAGAGAACGGCAGGCTTTGCAGCCAGACCTGACCAGGGCCGGTCACCTTGGCCAGGAACAGGCCCTCGCCACCAAACAAGGCGGTCTTGATCTTGCCGACGTACTGGATGTCGAAATCGACCTCGCTGGTGTAGGCCACCACACAGCCCGTGTCGATCATCAGGGTCTCGCCCGGCTTGAGGTCACGGCGCACCACCGTGCCCCCTGCATGCACAAAGGCCATGCCATCGCCTTCCAGTTTTTGCATGATGAAACCTTCACCACCAAAGAAGCCGGTGCCCAGTTTCTTTTGCAGGGCAATGCCCAGC
>CAZKPN010000138.1:0-8512 GCA_964554655.1 uncultured Aquabacterium sp.
TCTGGTCATGTCAGTGCACCCAATCATGGTCAGCGCTCATTTGTGCAGAACTTCCCTTGTGGTTTTCATTGACCTGGGCCCATGCACCGCCATTGGCTGTCAGCATAGAGGCTTGCAACTGGAGCGGCGCAATTGAACAGGTCGTGACGGGCATCTCGGTGACCTTGCTTTGACTTGGATCAACGATGACGCCGCAATCGGTTGAACCCTTGTCCTCAGCGCATGTGGCAGGACCAAGATCGCGCACGTGGCCAGACGCCCCCAACAATGGCCTGTAAGCACAGAAACGCTCACAGGCCATGCACTCAGATGATCGAAGCGCACCCTATGGTCAGGGATTCGACTTCAACCACTGGTCCAACTGTCCGATCTCTTTGGTCTGGTCCTTGACCATCTTCTTGGCCATGGCCTTGAGTTGCGGGGACTTGCCATGGTCAATCTCGACCTTGGCCATCTTCAGTGCCTGTTGATGGTGCATCTTCATCATCATGGCGAAGTCTTTGTCTGTGTCTCCAGTCAAGGGCATTTGGTGCATGCTTTCCATCCCGTTCATCATGGACTGCTTCATGTCGTGGGGGTTGCCCTCACCGCGTTGCACAGCACCTTGCGACATGTTCGGCATATGGGCTGAGGATGCTGCTGGCATAGCGGTTTGCGCCTCAACGGCCGACATCAGGAAAAGTCCGGACAGCGGGGCAAGGCATGCGGCTCGGATCGATTTAAGGATGCTGTGCTTCATTGTTTTTTCCTGACCTGGTGGGTATGGGTAAGAGGCTTCGCGTTGCCATCGTGGATTGATGACACTTGCATCTTCGGCATCTAGATGCAATCTCACAGTGCGACAGCGCACATTGCTGGAGGCTTGGTGCCGTGGCCACATTTGTCACGACAAGGTTCAGCTTTGGAAAAATTGATTTTGGGGTCGTCATTGGGAAGCCTTTCGGTCTTGGTCAAAGTGGCCAGCTATTTGCACAAGCGCAGCTGTCGTAGCAAACAGGAGGCCCCCGGCTCACTTACGCCCTTCTTTCGGATACCCAACCCTGCCCAACGTCAAACGCAGCATTCGCATGGCTTCGGAAATATCTTCAAACCATTAAACGCTTTACTTTGACTTGGCTATGTTTCTCCGTTTTGGCTCAGTTGAGCATCTTCAGATTAAAAATCAGCAGGCATCTGCAAGGCCCCTTGCTTGAACGCGCGTGATGCCGTTTGATAGTAGGCGATGGCCTCATTCATCAGCTTGGTATCGATAGCCATTGGCGTGATCTCCAACGTGCGAGGATCCACCCGATAGCTTTCCACCTTCTGCTTGGGCAACAGCACGGTGAGGATGTCCTTGCGCAAATATCCGAGGGATTGATAGTTGCTGACGAAGGCCCGATCCAGGGGAACCCCATCCTCAAAAAAGGAGCGCCCAAAAAAAAGATCATCACCCCTTTTACCCAGCACTTCGACGATGGTAGGGGCTAGGTCCAACTGACTAACCATCGGCTCGTACACCCCCACCTTCACCAACTCAGGACCATAAAAAATCAAGGGGATTTTGTAGCCATTCAATGGCAGTTTGCTCTTTCCTGCCACTGAAGCACAGTGGTCAGCAATGATGATGAACAACGTGTCCTTGAACCAAGGCTGACTGCGGGCTTTGTCGATGAACTCGCCAATGGCAAAATCCGTGTACTTGACGGCGCCAACGCGCCCACCGGGGGACTTGATGTCGATTCGGCCGTCCGGATAGGTGTAGGGCCGATGGTTCGATGTTGTCATGATATGCGCAAAAAATGGCTGTCCTTCCCCGCCCCTTGATCCCAAGGTTTTCAATGCCTGATTGAAAAGTACTTCATCTGCGACGCCCCACACGTTCTCGAACATGATCGCCGGTTTGGGTATGTCGGTGCGATCGACGACTTGGTAACTGTTGGCATCGAAGTAGGCGTTCATGTTGTCGAAATACCCGTACCCTCCGTAGAAAAAATACGGTGTCACGCCCTGAGGCTTGAGCACTTCGCCCAGCGTGGCGAGATGCTCGTTGCGGGGTCGGCGAACGATTGACTGGCCAGGCACGGGCGGTGTGCCAAGGGACAGCGCCTCCAGCCCTCTCACGGTGCGTGTCCCGGTCGCGTAGACATGCGCAAAACGCAATCCATTTCTTGCAAGTTCATCCATCTTGGGCGTCAAACCCTGCGGGGCGCCGTATGAGCCCAGAAACGAGGCCGACAAACTTTCCACCGAAATCAGAACAACATTCTTAGGCCTCCGCGTGAAAGGCAGCACATCGTCAGCGAGATCTTCATCTTCATCGTCATCTGCTTTCAAGGCTTCACCCAAGGGCTGCCTCTCCACTCCCATCTCGCGAAGAATCGCATCAGCTTGCCTTTGAGGCATGGTTTGATAGAACTTGTCGAAGTCCAATTCATTGCGCCGCATGGCGGCTGCCAAGGTGAACAGCCCATTGCCAGAAAGCTCTGCGGCATAGGCATTGCCCATGCCTTCCATTTGATCCACGTTGGCTGAAAAATAGCTGAGCACAGGCAAACAAAAGGCGGCCGCCACAAGCACAAGCCTTTGCCTAGCGGTGACCCGCTCGTCATCAATGCGCTGCAATAACCGCCCGACCCCAAAGAGCAAGCATGCCGCCAACACCCCAATGGTCGCCAAGATCGCAGTGATTGGGTAAGACTGACGGATGTTGCCGATGACTTCTTGTGTGTACAGCAAGTAGTCAACAGCGATGAAATTGAACCTGGTGGAAAACTCGATCCAGAAGGTAACTTCCGAGACAACTCCGAACAGCATGACAAATATTGCCACCCAAAGCCACACAGCCCGAAGCCGTCGATGCCAAGCGCTGATACGCCAACGGTTAGGTAGTATGGCCTCGTACAAAAATACGGGGCTTGTCGTGAAGGCCAAAGTGGCCATGTCAAACATCAACCCCTTGGTCAACACATCAGGCCAATCGGTCATGGCAAGTTGCCCAGAATCCAATGACGCCATCAAACCCAGCCGCAACAATGTAAAAAACCCAAGCCATATCGCGGCGAACAAAAGAGGAACATCCGCGAAGCGGGCACGAGAAAAAGTCATCATAGACATAGGAATTAATCTGGGCTTCTGGCTCAACCAAAGGGGGTATTCATGCGCTACCCACAAGCGATCAAATCGCATGTGAGAAATCCGCAGGGGTGGCCAAGGTAGCGATGAGCACGTGCTCATCGCCCGGGCGGCTCTCTACTGCGACCTGCTTACTTGGCAAGCTCCATTTGGAAAATGACAATGGCCCCAGCCTGCTTTTCTGCCCGGAACTTCACTTTATCGCCAGCCTTGGCTTTGCTGAGCAAGCTCTCATCCTTGACCTGAAACACCATGGTCATGCCCGGCATGTCCAAGTTCTTGATCTCGTCATGCTTGATCGTTATCTTTTTGTTGCCCATGTCGATCTTCTTCACCACCCCCTCGGTGAACTCCGGCATGGCAACACCGCTGGCTTTGGTGGAAGCATGCTCGCCCTGGGTCATGCTTGGGAGCAGGTGATCAGCCGCACGGGCTGATAGCCACATGTTGGTGGTCAAGGTGATGATCAAAGCGGCGCGGGTGATGGTGGATACGGTTGTGTTCATTTGGTTTCCTTCTGTTATATGGATCAGTGTTGGTGTTCGCTGTGGTTGGGCATCGGCATTTTCTTGGCACGCGCTGCCACGGTGACTGAACCCTTCATGCCCGCTTCGTAGTGCCCCGGTTGCAGGCAAGCAAAATCCACCTGACCCGCCTTGGAAAAAGTCCAGATGATCTCCCCGGTCTGTCCGGCAGCCACCGTAGTCATGTTGGGATCGGCGTGCTCCATCTCGGGGTTCTTCTGCATCACCTCGTAGTGCTCCTTCAATTCAGCCTGTGTGCCCAGCACCATTTCGTGCTTGAGCTTGCCAACGTTCTTGACCAAAAAGCGCACTGTCTCGCCTTGCTTGACCTGGATGCTGGCTGGCTTGAAACGCATGGCATCGTTCATCTCAATCGTGACGGTGCGCTTGACCAGGCTGGACTTGCCCGCTTCGCCGATTGCCAAGTTCTCGGCACCACCATGACTTCCGTGTGCATGCCCTGCACCGTGTGCACCAGGCGATGTACCCGCCATGCCCAGGCCACAGGCCAGTGAGAGACCCGCAAGTGCCACAGTTCGGGCCAGTGTTTGATTCAGCTTCAATGCCATGAAAAATGTTCCTTTCAAAGGTTCAGTGGAATAGATCAATGGCCCGCATGGCCACTGGGTTTGCGAACTTTCAGTTCGATGCTGGGTGTTGCGCTGGGCGATGGACCGGGTGCAGCTGGCGGGGCTTTCTGGCGAACCGGCTCGGTCAAGCCGCCTGTCCACTCATGGGCCACCGTGCCCGCAGGTGCTTGGTACCAGCCCGGATCTCGGTAGTCGCCCGGCTTGAGGTCTTTGCGCACCTTGAGCATGGAAAACATGCCGCCCATTTCGACCGAGCCGTGAGGACCTTGTCCGGTCATCATCGGGGTGGTGTTGTCGGGCAAGGGCATTTCCATCTCGGCCATGTCAGCCATGCCGCGCTCACCCATCACCATGTAGTCGGGGATCAACTGAGTGATGCGGCGCGACACGTCCCGGTGGTCAACACCGATCATCGTGGGCACGTCGTGCCCCATGGCATTCATGGTGTGGTGGCTCTTGTGGCAATGAAATGCCCAGTCGCCTTCCTCGTCGGCCAGGAACTCGATCTGCCGCATCTGCCCCACGGCCACATCGGTGGTCACCTCGTACCACCGGGTGGATTTGGGTGTCGGCCCGCCATCGGTACCCGTGACCAAAAACTCATGCCCATGCAGATGAATCGGGTGGTTGGTCATCGTCAGGTTTCCGATGCGGATGCGCACCTTGTCATTCTTTCGAGCGACCAAGGGCGAGATGCCCGGGAACATCCTGCTGTTCCACGTCCACAGGTTCTGGTTGAGCATGGTCATGATCTTGGGCGTGTAGCTGCCCGGCTCGATGTCGTAGGCGTTGAGCAAGAAGCAGTAGTCGCGCTGCACCTGGTCGATCAAGGCGTGCTTGCCCTTGGGATGCGTCACCCAAAAGCCCATCATGCCCATGGCCATCTGCGTCATCTCGTCGGCATGCGGGTGGTACATGAAGGTGCCCGGGCGTCTGGCCACGAATTCGTAGACAAAGGTCTTGCCAGGCTGAATTGTGGGTTGGTTCAGACCACCGACACCGTCCATGCCATTGGGCAGACGCTGGCCATGCCAGTGGATGGTGGTGTGCTCGGGCAGCTTGTTGGTCACGAAGATGCGCACGCGATCGCCCTCGACCACCTCAATGGTGGGACCGGGAGACTGCCCGTTGTAGCCCCACAGGTGGGCTTTGGTACCCGGCGCGAGTTCGCGCACCACCGGCTCGGCCACCAAGTGGAACTCCTTGACGCCCTGGTTCATGCGCCATGGCAGTGTCCAGCCATTGAGGGTGACCACGGGGTTGTAGGGCCGCCCCGTGGAGGGCACCAGCGGCGGCATGGTGTCGGGCGAGGCCTGGAGTACCGGTTCGGGCAAGGCGGCCATGGCGGCCTTGCTGACCGAGGCAGCGGCGACTGCGGCGCTGATCGCCCCGGCACCGCTGACAAAATTTCTTCTGGAAAGCATGGAGGTGTCCTTTGAGTTCAATGACCGCCGCCGGCGTCCGAGCCAGTCGACATCGCAGCGGCGTCAGGTGTGTTCAAACTGGGTTTGCCTGTCAAGGCCATGTCCAGGTCGGAGCGCGCGATCCAGAAATCGCGCAAAGCCAGGATGTAGCCATTGACGCTGTCGATCTGGGAGCGGGCGTCGGCCAGCAGTTCGAAGACGCCGATCAGCATCCCGTTGTAGCGAAGCTGGTTCTCCTCGGAGATGCGCTGCTTGAGCGGGACGATCTCGTCTCGGTAGTGGCGCGCCACCTCGAACTGGCTGCGATAGCCCTTGTAGGCCTGCCTGACCTCGGACCGGGCATCGATGGCCATTTGCGCCGTGCGGTTGACGGCCTGCATGTACAGCGCCTCGGCCTTCGCCGTCCGTGTCGTGCCCCAATCGAACAAGGGCAACTCCAGCGAGATCCCGAAGCCCCTTTGCGTGGGCGCCTCGTTCGAGGAATTGTGGATAGCCCCGAGTTCCAGCACGTTGATGAACCGGGTCGCTCGCGACAGGCCCAGGTTGCGTGCCAGCAGTTCGGTGCCCTGCTTGGCCGCCTGGATGTCCAGACGCTGGGCGATGGCCGTTTGCTCGACGTCCGGCAACTCGTCCGCGTTCTTGGGCATGTCCGGCAGCCGTTCGGGCAGTTGGAAGGCGGTCTGATCGCCCCACAGGCCCATGAGTCGCGTCAGGCGTTCGCGTGACGCCACTTGGGCCTGCTCCGCACGAGCAAGGTTGAGGGCCGCATCGGCGTAGAAGCCCTGTTCTCTCGCCTGTTGCAGCTTGGTCCAGTTACCGGCCCGGGCCAAGCGGCCTGCGAGGTCCGCTGCCGCCTCCGCGGCCGATCGAACCTGGCCCATGTAGCGCACGCTTTGATCAGCGGCCACGGCCATGAAGTAGGCCTTTCTGACCTCGGAGGCCAAGCTGAGTACGTCCTGTGCGGCGAGTTGGCGTGCCTGCGCGAAACGCCGCGTCTCGATCTGGCGTGCCAGGGGCATCGTGATCAGGTGCGCCAGGTCGAAGCCGAAGCTGCGCTCCAACTCGACCTCATCGCCACGCCTCAGCCGCGCGAAGCTGAAGCCGGGATTCGGCAGGCGGCCAGCCGCCACGAGGTCGGATTCGGCAATCCCCAGTTCGGAGAACGACGCCTGCAGGCCTCGGTTGTTGAGCAGGGCGATCTGGACTGCATCGTCCACGCTCTGTGGCTTGGCCAGCAGTTCGCCGACGCGGGAGTCGAGGATGGAGCGCTGGTCGGTTGACCGGGCCCACTGCACGTCCTTGCCCAGGCGCTGCTGGGTGAGTTGCTGGACAGAATCAAATCCGCCGTCCGGGCTGAAACTGGCACAGCCACCCAGCAACACGGCCGCTGCCGAAACAAGCAGCCAAATCCCTTGGCGGCCCACCGGTGCGCTGTCGCCCCCCGTTCGCAAGCGCGTCGGGACGCCGATCTCGGTCGCACCCGTCAGAGTCTTCAACATGATGTTGTCCATGGCTGACTCCTAGTGACCATGTCCGGCGTGGCCGCCGGGCACTGGTTTTTGCACGGGAGCTTGGGGCGTGCCCGTCTGCGCGGGACTGCTGGCCGGGGCGCTCTGCGGGGGCTTCGCGCCCTCGGGCACATCGGGTTCCTGGCTGAGCTTGGCATAGGCCTTCCAGCCACCCACGTCGCGAACCCTGTCGTTGACTTGCCTCCAAGGGCCGACCTCTGCATCCTTGTACGGACGGTAGTCGCTCAGGGATGAGCGCGCGTTCAGCGCGGGCACAGGAACCCGGGCGTCGAGCGGATCAGACGCAGGGCCGAAACGAGCCGTCTCGGCGGGGCGGGGAGCCCCAGGCGAAGCTGCCGAGGCCGACGGGGGCGGGGGTGTTTGCGCCCAGCTCAGGGGCGTGAAAACGGCTGCGCCTAGCAGCGCGCCGCACAAAATGGATCGGTTCATGTTTTCCTCGCAGGGATGGACTGCAACGCTCTGCGCCTGACAAGAGGCGAACGTGCGACATCAATGCGGTCACCAGCCGAGCGCACTCGCGTGCGCCCGTGCGGGGCCGCTCAGGCGAGGAAAGTTCGAGGTGGCCTGTCTTGACCGTCTGGGAGAAAACCGACCAAAGCACGGGTGACACTGGCCACCAGTGGCGCGTCAGCCTTGACAGGCTGGAAGGCCATCAACGCGGAAGGAAGTGCCACCGAGGTACAGCAGGCCGAGCAAGCGGAACACTTGCCATCCACCTTGGCCAGCGATTTGCCGGGCGAATGAGGGCCCGCGTTGGACGCATGCTGATCGTGCGGACTCGCAGCGTTCTGAGAATGCACTGGCAGGTGAGCCGCCGTGGTAGCGAGGTCCGCATGATCGCTGCCCATCGCCGAGCTTGCACCCGGTGCAACTGCCCCGTGGCGGTGATCACCGGCGCAAAACAGCATCGTCGCGGCTGCGAACCCCTGCACCGGAAGGGCAAGGGCCAACAGACACACAAAGACGATGCGCAAGCGATGGAGCATGATGAGAGTGTAGAGCACTCGGTGGGCGAGAAGTTCCACCACGATATGACCCTATAGGCACTGGGCAGCCCTCTCGCTGCCGCGAGCGGGTCATTCATCCCGAACGGGTCTACGTAGCGTTCGGGCAGATACCTCAGGTGGCTGGCAGTCCATGCGGTCCAACGGATCGGCACCCGGGCCTTGAAAAATGGCTGGCTCGGGGGCCGTCTGGCCAAGGCACTGGCCATTGGGCTAGGCCTGTGGGTGGGGGCGATGGGATTGCTGCTGCTCGTCAACGGCCTGGACGGTACGGGCTGGTTCTTCACCAAGGCGGCCCTGCTGACCTTCGGCGGGGCTTATGCCGTG
>CAZKPN010000139.1:0-8481 GCA_964554655.1 uncultured Aquabacterium sp.
AAACTGCTTGCCACTCGGGAGGCGTCCATATAAGAAGCGGAATGCCGAGGTGGGCACGCGAAGCGTGCATCGTCATCTGACCGGCCGTGGTTGTTTGAACGAAGCGGATGCAATCCGCGCAGTGAGTTCCACGGCCCCACCTCGGCATGAGCATCGCAAGGCAGTCCCGCTTTCAGCGGGACCACCAACATGAAGCCCTGACGGATGCCCGCCCAGCCCGCGCCCCGCGCTGCCAAGACAAAGCAAAGCGCCCACCCCCAGCACGCCAGCCCGAACGCTCAATAAACGCTGGCCTGCCCAGGCGGCCGTGTCTTGAATCGCTTGTGCACCCACAAATACTGCGCCGGGCGTTTCAATATCTCGGCCTCAATGATCCGATTCAGCCGCGCCGTGTCAGCCTCGGCATCCGCCGTGGGGAAATCCTTGATCGGCGGCAAAAAGTGGATGCGCCAACCCTGCCCGCCCGGCAGCGTCTCGGCGATCACCGGCTGCACCACCATGTTCAGCATGCGGGCCATCCGCGAGGGTGCCAGCAAGGTGGCCGCGGGCACGCCAAAAAATGGCACAAACGCCGCATCCTTGGCGCCAAAGTCCATGTCCGGCAGGTTGAAAAACCCCCGCCCCGCCTTGATCGCGCGGAACAGCGGCTTGACCGAATCGCTGCGCGGAAAAATCTCGGCATCGCCCAGGCGCAGGCGGCCGCGCTTCATCGCGGCATCGATCACCGGGTTGCTCTGCCTCTGGTAAATCGAAGCACCGGGGCGTTGCTGTTGCAGCAGGATCGAGGCACCCGCCACGTCCAGCCCCACGAAGTGCGGGCACAACCACATGGTCGCGCGGCCGGTGGCTTGGTACTCGCGCTCGGCCAGTTCAATGTCACCTTCGACCTGGATCAGGCGTTTGATGCGCTCGGGCGGCGCGTACCAGAACAGCGCGCGCTCCAGCAGGCTGCGCCCCAACCAGCGGAAGTGCTCCTTCACCAGGGCGCGGCGCTCGACCTCGGGCATCTGGGGAAAGCACAGCTCCAGGTTGCGCAGCGCGATCTTGCGGCGCGAGCCGGCCAGGGGGTGCAGCAGCGCACCCAGTCCTCGGCCCAGCGCGGCCAGCACCGGCAAGGGCAGCCACGACATCAGCCACAGCAAGCCCAAGGCCAGCCGAACGCCCAGGCCCTTCACGCGGCGTTCCTGGTGGGCGGGCTGGTCAGCATGTCGGCCTTGGGTTGCTTGTAGCGGTTGTAGCCCCACAGGTATTGCTGGGGGCATTGCATCACCATGGCTTCCATTTCACGGTTCAGCGCGATGGCGGATTGGGCCGGGTCGCCCAGGCGCACGGCCTCGACCAATGCCGCGCCAGGCGCTTGTGCATGAACAATGAAGTCAGCGCCCACTTTGTGGCGCTGCCAGAACCCAAGCCGCTCACCCCGCAACCACACCATGGTGGCCCCGGTCTGGTAGGCCAGTTTGGTGACCATGGTCATGGTGTAGGCCGGCTTTCCAAAAAACGGCGCCCACACGCCCAAGCCCTCGGGCGGCACCTGGTCGGGCAGCATGCCCAGGGTCTGGCCGCTTTTCAAAGCCCGCAACAATTGCCGCACGCCGGTGAGCGTGGCCGGGGCCGTGTGCAGGTGCTCGCGGTTGCGCGCGTGTTCCAGGATGCGGGCCAGCCAGGCCTGTTTGGCCGGGCGGTAAAGCGCCGTGATGGGCTGCTGGGCCCCAAAGCGTTCAGCGTAGGCTTGCGCGCAAATCTCGAAGCAACCCTGGTGTGCCGACAGCAGCACCACACCCTTGCCTTTGGCCAAGGCCTGATCGACGACCTCCGGGTGGGTCCAGCGCACCCGGTCGCCCAGCCTCACGCCGGCCGGCCGGGCCCACAGGCGTGGCAACTCGGCCACCATGCGCCCGGCATGGGCCACCGACGACCAGCGCTGCGCCCTGCTCAAACCCACCTGATCGGTGTGGGCTTTGAGGCGATGGCGGTAGGACGGCGACAGCGCGTAAGTGATCCAGCCCAGGGCCGCACCCAGGGGGTGCAGCAGGCCGAGCGGCCAACGGGCCAGCAAGAAAAACAAGCGAGACATGGGCCGCGATGTTACTTGGCGAGCCGGGCTATTCTGGGGACCTGTTCACGCGAAAGGAGACAGCATGATCTTGTGCGCGGATATCGGTGCCACCAAAACCTTGCTGGGCCTGGCCCGGTTGGATGCGTCGGGGCATGCCAAGGTGGTGGCCTCACAACGGTATGTGGCGGCGCAGATGGCCTCCTTCGATGCCATGCTGGACAGCTTCCTCAAAGACCAGGCCCAGCACCTGAGCCAGCCCTTGCGCGCGGCGTGTTTTGGCGTGGCTGGCCCGGTCAACGAGCAGGTGGTGCAGATGACCAACCTGTCCTGGCGCCTGGACGCCGCCGCGCTGAGCCGGCGGTTGGGCGGCATCCCCGTGCGGCTGGCCAATGATTTTGAAGCGGCGGCCAGTGGCATTGATGGCTTGTTGCCCGCCGACCTGCGGTGCTTGCAAGCCGGGCAACCCGTGCCGGGTGCGCCTCAACTGGTGATCGGGGCGGGTTCGGGCCTGGGCGTGGCCTTCCGCATTTGGCAAGCCACACCCCAAGGGGGGCGCTACCAGGTGGTGACCGGCGAAGGCGGCCACTTCGGCTTCACCCCCGTCAATGCCGAACAAGACCGCGCCCTGATGCGGCTGCGGGCCCACGTGGTCCGGCCGGTGGCCGAGCACTTCGTGTCGGGCCCGGGCCTGGCTAATTTCTACACCTTCCTGGACAACGAAGAAGAGAGCGGCAAGGCCCTGGTGAAGGACCACCATGCGGTGGCCACCGCCAGCAACACCCAGGGCCTGACGGGCGAGGAAATCTGCCGCCGCGCCCTGGAGGACAGTGAGCCCCGCGCGCTGCACGCCTTGCACCATTTCCTGCTGTCGTATGGCGTGGTGGCGGGCGACTACGCGCTGGCCACCCTGGCCAAGGGCGGCGTGTTCCTGGCCGGTGGCATTGCGCCAAAGCTGGGGCCCTTGATGCAGGACGGGCGCTTCCTGGTCGGGTTTCGGCAAAAGGGGCCTTACGCAGGCCTGATGGACACCATCCCCGTCCATGTGGTCACCGAGCCGGACCTGGGCTTGCGGGGCGCGGCCGCCATCGGCGCGCTGATTTGACCGGTGCGTGTCATTTTTACCGATGCGCCTCAGCGCAGCAGTGCCAGCATCTTCTGCAGCATGGTGGCCACCTCCGAGTGCGTGTCCAGGTAATAGCGGGCGCGTGAGAGGGGGTCTTCTCGGCCGATGCGCACGGTCAGCCAGTGCGGCTCGGCGCTTTCAAAGACGGACTCGTCGTTCAGGTCATCACCGATGAACAGGGCCGCGCCCGACTGCGAGCGCTTGACCAGCATGGCCACGGCATCGCCCTTGTCGGGCGCATCGGCGGCCACCACATTGACCACGCACTTGCCGCCGAAGCTGGTCAAGGCCGGGTCCAGCCCGCGCAGCAGGGTCTCGATGGTGACGAGGGCGGCATCCCGGTCCCGAGCCAGGCGGTAGTGAAAGGCCAGTGAATGGCGCTTGTCTTCCACCTGGATGCCCGCTGACGCCAGCCCGTCCGCGTTGCCTTCGATCTTCTGGCGCAGCCCATTGAGCTTGTCGGTCAAGGCGATGAAGACCTCGGGCGGCAACTCCGGGTGTTCGGGGTCTTCGGCGCCATGGTTGCCGATGATGTAGTGGGGATCGAAGCCCAGGCGCGGCGCGACATCGTCCACGCTGCGGCCGGTGACGATGGCCACCGGCAGGTGCTCGGCCAATTGCGCCAGGCGCTGGGCCACGCCGATGGACACGCGGGCGTCGTCGGGCCGGGTCACGATGGGGGCCAGCGTGCCGTCGAAATCAAATGCCAGCAAAGGGCGCCGCTGCATCACGGCTTCGAGGGCCAGCTGGCCCGAGGGGGTGAACAGGTGGTGCTTCATGTCGTTAAGTCGGGCTGGTGCCGCTGCACGCGCGCCTCGATCCTTTCTCTCAAGCGCCATCGGCCCGCGTCGGTCAGCATGCGGCCGGCCCAGCGGTAGACGTTGAACTCGCGCACGGTCATGCGCAGGCTGGCCATGCGTTCGCGCTGTTCTGCCTCGGGCATGGTCAGCGCGCGGTGCAGGGCATCGGCGGTTTCTTCCACATGGTAGGGGTTCACGATCAGGGCCTGGCTCATTTCGCGGGCGGCGCCGGCAAAGCGGCTCAGGATCAGCACGCCGCGCTCGTCATCACGCGCGGCCACGAACTCCTTGCAGACCAGGTTCATGCCGTCGTGCAGGCTGGTGACCATGCAGGCGTCGGCGGCGCGGTACAGCTCGTAAAGGGCGGGCTGATCGTGGTGCACGGCCAGCAGGTGCACGGGTTGGTAGCCCTCGCGGCCGAAGCGTTGGTTGACGCGCTCGGTGAGGGCATGGATGCGCTCCTGGAAGGATTTGTACTCTTCCAGCGAGCCGCGCGAAGGCGCCGCGATCTGCACGAACGAGAACTGGCCGATCCACTCGGGGTGCTTTTCCAGCAATCGTTCCACCGCGTGGATGCGCTCCAGGATGCCCTTGGTGTAGTCGAAGCGGTCCACGCCAATGGCGATGCGGTGGTCGGGCGGCAGGCCCAATCGGGCCAGCACGTTCTGGCGGCATTGCGCCACCGGCAGCCACGAGGCCTGCGTTTGCTCGGAGGGCCATTCGATCGAGATCGGGTAACTCTCCACAAAGGTGCTGTCATCGTGGAAGGAGATGGTCGAGTGCTCGTGCTCGATGCGCGCCTCCAGATACCGGTCCACCGTCTCGATGAAGTTCTTGCAGTGAAAGCGCGTGTGAAAACCCAGGATGGTGCTGCCCAACATGCCTTCCAGGATCTCTTGCCGCCACGGGCAGATGCCGAAGGATTCGGGGTTGGGCCAGGGGATGTGCCAGAAGGTGAGGATGGTGGCGCGGGGCAGCTTCTTGCGGATCATGGCGGGCAGCAGGGCGAAGTGGTAATCCTGCACCAGCACGACCGGGTCTTCACTGCGCGCTTCGGCCACCACGGCGTCGGCAAAACGCTGGTTCACGGCGCGGTAGTGCTCCCAGTCCGACTCGCGGAACACCGGCCGCACGTGGGCCACGTGGCACAGCGGCCACAGGCCTTCGTTGGCGAAGCCGTAGTAGTAGCCCTTCTCTTCTTCTTCGCTGAGCCACAGGCGGCGCAGGGTGTATTCGTCCTTGCCGGGCGGCACCAGCACGCGGTCGTGGGCATCGACCACCTCGGCATCGGCGGTGCCGCTGCCATGGGCGATCCAGGTGCCCGAACAAGCCCGCAGCAAGGGCTCCACGGCGGTCACCAAACCACTGGCCGGGCGCTTGACCACGATCTCGTCGCCCACCTTGTCGTGGATGTAGGGCTCGCGGTTGGCCACCACGATCAGTTGGTCGCCGCGCAGTTGGCTGCGCAGCAAGGCGCGCAGGCGCTCGGGGTTCCACTCGGTCTCGGGGCCCAGCGAGCGGCGGTACTCGTCTTCCAGGTCGCGCAGGCGAGCGCGCAGGTCGGCCGCGAAGGGCGCCAGCTCGGGCGCGGCCGACGACATCAGCGGGCTGATCAGGCCTTCCCCGCGCAGCAAGGCGCGCGCGCCCGAGACCCAGCCGCGCCAGCTCAACTGCGCCACCACCACGGTGATCAACGCGATGATCCCGCCCAGACCGGCGATCAGGATGATCAGGTATTTTTGCGTGTCCTGGCTGCGGTGCTCCACAAAGCTCAGGTCTTGCAACAAGATGAGTTGTGCGATGGGGCCGTTCTCGTCGGTGACGGGGTAGAAGCCCACATGGGCCGGGCCGCCTTCGATGCGGATCTGGGGCTCGTCCTGCTGGCCGATGACCTCGGCCTTGGCGCAGGTCAGCGACCGGGGAAAGCCGGGTGAGCGGCGCAGCAACTCGCCGTCCAGCGAGCACAGGCCGATGCCGACCAGGCGCTCATCCTGCACCACGCGGTTGAACAGCGATTGCATGCGCGAACTGCCGGGCTCCTGCAGCCCTTCGGCGATCGAGTCGGACAGGGTCTTGGTGACCAAGGAGCCCCGCAGGTTGAGGTCGCGCGAAAACCAGCGCAGGGTCAGGCGGTCCATCAGGGGCACCGCCAGGTAGGCAGCGGCAATCAGCGTCAGGACCAGCGGCACCAGAAAGCGAAGCTGGAGGCGCAATGTGTTCATCAAGGAAGCCAAAGAATGTTGTTATGCCCAGGAGGGCAATCGGCGTGCCTGATGTGCCAAATGGCGCGGCCTGTTTTCAAGTGGCGGGTGGTGCTTGCTCGTGCTCGGGGGTGGGGGAGCGTGGCTGGGGTGAGGGCGGCCGGGCCCAGGTGTCATCGGCATCGGCCTGGGCCGTGCTCGGCAGCGGGTTGTCAATCTCGGCGCGGGCCCGGGGCAGGTAGTCCGCGTAGTCGCGCTGCATCACCTTCATCAGCTCTTCGCGGATCAGGCAGCGCAAATCCCAGGCCTTGCCCGAATCGGCGCTGCTGATCAGGCAGCGCAGTTGCATGGCCTTCTCGCTGAAGTCGGTCACCTGGATCAGGCACACGCGCCCATCCCACAAGGGCGACTGCTCGCACAGGGCCTGCAGGGCATCGCGCAAGGGCTGCAAGGGCATGCGGTAGTCCACCCACATGAACACCGTGCCCAGGATGTTGGCGTTGTTGCGCGTCCAGTTCTGAAAAGGGTGTTCGATCCACCATTGCAAGGGCACGATCAGGCGCCGCTCATCCCAGATCTTGACCACCACGTAGGTGCTGTTGATCTCTTCAATGCGGCCCCATTCACCTTCCACGATGACCACGTCGTCCAGGCGGATGGGTTGGCTGAAGGCGATCTGCAAGCCGGCCATCAGGTTGCCCAGCACCGGCCGCGCCGCCAGGCCCGCCGCGATGCCGATCACCCCGGCCGAGGCCAGCAGGCTCATGCCAATCTGGCGCACATCCGGGATGGTCATCAGCGCCAGGCTGAAGCCGATCAGCCCGATGCTTGAGACCGCCAGGCGCGTCACCACCTGGGTTTGCGTCTGGATGCGGCGCGCCATCAGGTTGTCGCTGGCATCGGTCTGGTGGGCCATCACGATGGCTTGGCCGAAGCCGCGCGCCATGCGCATCAACAGCCAGGTGAGCGAGGCGATCAGCACGATGGTGGTGGCTTGCCGAACCAGGGCGATGTGGGCGATGTCATCGGGCGCGCCGCGCAGCACAAACTGCAAGGCCAACAGCGGCAGCACGATGCTGGCGGGCTTGCGCGCCGCCTGCGCGACGGCCGAGGCGGGCTTGGAATGCGCGGTGCCACGTTTGACGATGGCCGCGCCGCTGAAGTAGATCAGCCAGGCCAAGGCCATGGCCACGGTGGCGGACAAGAGGGTGAGAGGCCAGGGCGACAGGTTCAACTCCATGGGGCCCCCGCAGCAATCAGCGTACCCGTGGCGAGTTTTGGGTCCCCCGCAACGGCCGATTTCAGCCCGGTTTCGGGGTTATATCCAGGGAAAAGCCTGACGGTGATCCATTACACTGCCCCCATCGCCGAGTTAAAGGAACAACTTGCGGGGCGATTCACAAATGCCGCTAAAGCGTTCGCCGCTTGTTCGAAAGATTCATCAAGCCCGGCGACGCAGCCAGTCTTGAACTTATCTTTTTGGAGCACACACCGTGGCGAACGACTTCCTCTTCACATCCGAATCCGTCTCTGAAGGCCACCCCGACAAGGTCGCCGACCAGATCTCAGACGCCATCCTCGACGCCATCTTTGAGCAAGACCCCCGCTCGCGCGTGGCCGCTGAAACGCTGTGCAACACAGGCTTGGTCGTGTTGGCCGGTGAGATCACCACCAACGCGCACGTTGACTACATCCAGGTCGCCCGCGACACCATCAAGCGCATCGGCTACGACAACACCGACTACGGCATCGACTACAAGGGTTGCGCCGTGCTGGTGGCGTATGACAAGCAATCCAACGACATCGCCCAGGGCGTGGACCACGCTTCTGACGACCACCTGAACATCGGCGCTGGCGACCAGGGCCTGATGTTCGGCTACGCCTGCAACGAGACGCCCGAGCTGATGCCCGCGCCCATCTATTACGCCCACCGCCTGGTCGAGCGCCAAGCCCAGCTGCGCAAGGATGGTCGCCTGCCTTTCCTGCGCCCTGATGCCAAGAGCCAGGTCACCATGCGCTATGTGGATGGCAAGCCCCACAGCATCGACACCGTGGTGCTGTCCACCCAGCACGACCCGGATCAATCCGAGACCGAACACAAGATGAAGGCCTCGTTTAATGAAGCCATCATCGAAGAGTTGATCAAGCCCGTGTTGCCCAAGGAATGGTTGAAAGACACCAAGTTCCTGATCAACCCCACCGGCCGTTTCGTCATCGGCGGCCCGCAAGGCGACTGTGGCCTGACCGGCCGCAAGATCATCGTTGACACCTACGGCGGCGCCTGCCCCCACGGTGGTG
>CAZKPN010000140.1:0-8263 GCA_964554655.1 uncultured Aquabacterium sp.
GTGGCCTTGGCCACGATGGTCGAGCCCACATCCGACTCGCTCAGCACATAAGTTGTGCCGGTGCTGCCCGTGTCCACACCACCGCGGTACCAGTGGTAAGTGATCGTGCCCAGACCATCGATGTCAGCGATGTTGTTGCTGGCCGTCAAGGTCTGGCCTTGGGTGGCGGTCCCGCTGATGGTCACCGTGCCGGTAGGTGCATCGTTGACATTGGCCACCGCCGCCGTGGCAGAGCTGGCCACCGTCTCCGCCGTGCCATGGCCATCGGTGTAGGTGGCCTTGGCCACGATGGTCGAGCCCACATCTGACTCGCTCAGCACATAGGTGGTGCCAGTTGATCCGGTGTCCACACCACCTCGGTACCAGTGATATGTGATCGTGCCCAAACCATCGATGTCGGCGATGTTGTTGCTGGCCGTCAGCGTTTGGCCCTGCGTGGCCGTGCCGCTGACTGTCACGGTGCCCGTGGGAGTGTCGTTGACGTTCGCCACAGCCACCGTGCCAGAACTGGTGACGGTCTCCGCTGCGCCATATGCGTCGGTGTAGCTCGCGCGCACCGAGATAACGGCGCCCACATCGGCCTCGGTGAGCGCGTAGGTCGTGCCTGTCGTTCCAGTGGCGACGCCCCCGCGCAGCCACTGGTAGGTGATGGTGCCCAGGCCATCGCCGTCGGCGATGTTATTGCTGGCGGTCAGGGTCTGGTTCTGGGCGACGGTTCCGCTGATGGACACCGACCCTGTCGGCGAATCATTCACTGCCGTGATGTTGATCGTGGCCGTGTCGTTGGCCGTCAAGGTGCCGCCAGCGCCGCTGTTGCCCAAGTCACTGGCCGTCAAGGTCAAGGTGACACTGGCAGGTGGCGCATCACTGGCCATGATGAAGGTCAACGTTCCACTCAAGCTGCCTGCCAGCAGGTTGTTGATCTGCGCCAAGGTGCCGCTCAAGGTCACCGTGCTGGTGCCTGAACCACCGATCGTGACACCCGTGGTGCCCGCCGTGGCTGTCAAGGTACCTGAGGTGACGTTGATCGTCGCCTGGACCGTGCCGGCGCCTGCATCCACATCCGCCATGCTCAAGCCTGTGCCATGCAAGGTCAAGCTGACCTGCTCGGTGGCGCTGTAGCTGGTGGGTGTGATCGTGGCCGTGGGGGCTTCGTTGACCGCAGTCACCGTCACGGCGATGGCCTGCGTGTCCGTATCCAAGCCATCCGAGACCGAAACCACCACGTCGTACACATTGTTGGTGCCGCTGTCGTTGGGCGCTTCGTAGTCAGGGGCACTGATGAAGGTCAGGACGCCTGTGCTGCTGTTGATGGTGAAGCGGGCAGCGTCAGCGCCACCGCTGATGCTGTAGGTCAGGGCCTGACCATCGGCGTCGGTGGCTGTCACAGTCGTCACCGCCGTGCTGTTTTCAGCCACGTTGACCGAAGCCGCAGCCCCTCCGCCATTGCTGGTGATCACGGGTGGTGAATTGCTGGTGTAGCGCTGAACGAAAACGCCCGCGCTGTCGCCCGTGCCGTTTCCGCTCCAGCTCACCACGAGGTAGGCGCCATTCCAACTCACGCTTGGAGCGTCCTGACCGCTGCTTTGTGTGGTGTTGACCAATCGCTCTCCGCCGATCTCGACACCAGTCTGCGAGAACGCCCGCAACGCGATGGCGCTGACCGAACCATCCTGCAAGTCGCTTTGGAAGACGGCGACAAACTTACCTGTGTCCGACATCGAGACCGAGGAATAGCGCTGCTCGCCCAGTTCATAATTATTGAGCTGGATTTCGCCCGACAAGGCCGTGCCACTGCTGTCGTAAGTGCGAGCGAAGGTGCCGTAGCCAGCGTAATCGGACGCACTGGCGTCCCATGAGATGACGAAACTGCCCGATCCATTCATGGACACATCGGTGGCGAATTGCTCACCAGCCGTGGTGACATTGACCCTGAACTCCGACCCTTGGGCCACGCCACTGGCGTTGTAGCGCTGCGCATAGGTGCCGTAGCCTCCGCCGTCCTGGCCAGAGCTCGACCAGGCGATGACGAAGTTGCCACTGTCGTCCATGCCGATCTTGCTGCCCTTCTGGATGCTGGTGGTGTAGGTGTTCACCCGGAACTCAGATCCTTGCGCCACGCCGCTGGCGTTGTAGCGCTGGGCATAGATGCCTTCAACGGCACCGTCTTGTCCATAGCTGGTCCAGGTGATGACAAAACCCACGGCGCTCATGGCGATGGCAGGTGACTCCTGGTCGGAGGTCGTGTACGTGTTGACCTGGAACTCGCTGCCCTGGGCCACGCCACTTGCGTTGTAGCGTTGAGCGTAGATGCCGTAGCCTGCACCATCCT
The DNA here is from genome assembly GCA_964554655.1 of uncultured Aquabacterium sp. Lineage (GTDB taxonomy): Bacteria > Pseudomonadota > Gammaproteobacteria > Burkholderiales > Burkholderiaceae_C > Aquabacterium. The sequence goes on from CAZKPN010000140.1 coordinate 2,333, forward strand.
GCAGCTGGCTATGCCAGGCAATGACGAAGTTGCCACTGTCGTCCATCGCCACCGTGGGCTGATCCTTGTTGCGGGCGCCCGTCACGTCGGTGTTGACCCGGAATTCTCCGGTCAAAGCCGTGCCACTGGCGTTGTACAAACGAGCATAGACATAGTCGGTGATCGTGTCTTCCCAAACCACCACATAGTTGCCGTTGGCCGCCGTGGCAATCTGCTTGCCCGCACCTTTGTTGGTCTGTTGGGTGTTGGTGGTTGTGGTGTTGGCGCGGGTTTCGGTGCCAACGCTGGTCACGACGGCCGGCAAGGCGGTGTCGTAGCGGCGCGAGAAGACCCCCAGGTTGTCACCGCTGCCATTGCCGCTCCAGGTCACAATGACCTGGTTGCCGCCCCAGGCCACGCTGGGCATGGTCTGGTCGCCAGCTTTGGTGACGTTGACAAGGGTTTCCGGCGCGATCTCGACCCCAGCCAGGCTGAACTGGCGGATGGCGATACCGTAGCTGTAGCCGTCGGCGGTGAGCGTGGCCCAGGCAGCGACGAAACTGCCATCGCTGCCCATCACCACCGAGGCGTTCCACTGCGTGCTGTAGGTGAAATTGCTGACCACGAACTCGCTGGTCTGCGCGACGCCGCTGCTGTTGTAGGTCCGGGCAAAAACACCGTACCCGGATCCATCGACCCCCGACGAATCGTGCCAGGCAATGACGAAGCTGCCGGTTGCGTTCATGGACACATCCGACAGGATCTGCTCGCCGGTGGTCGTGACATTGACCTGGAACTCCGCGCCCTGGGCCACGCCGCTGGCGTTGTAGCGCTGGGCGAAGACGCCGTAGGCTGCGCCATCCTGGGCGTAGCTCTGCCAGGCAATGACGAAATTGCCACTGCTGTCCATGCCGATCTGGCTGTTCTTCTGGATGTTGGTGGTCGTGGTGTTGACCTTGAATTCCGAACCCTGAGCCACGCCGCTGGCGTTGTAGCGTTGGGCATAAACGCCGTAGTTATCGCCGTCTTGCGTGTAGCTCGTCCACGTGATGACGAAGCCTGTGGTGCTCATGGCGATCGCGGGGTAGAACTGGTCCGAGGACGTGTACGTGTTGACGCGGAACTCGCTGCCCTGGGCCAGGCCGCTGGCGTTGTAGCGCTGGGCATAGACCCCAGAGGCGCTCCCGTCCTGCGCGGAGCTGCGCCATGCCACCACGAAGTTGCCATTGGCGTCCATCGCCACCGTGGGTTGGTCCTTGGTCCCGCCGGTGTCGGTGTTGACCTGGAACTGGGCGGACGCAGCTGTTCCATCGGCGTTGTACAGGCGCCCGTACACGTCCAGGGTGGTGGCATCCTCCCACACCACCACGTAATTGCCATTGGCGTCGGCCGCCACCTGCTTGCCCGAGTCGATATTGTTTTCCTGGGTACCGGTGGCGCCGTTGACCAGCGACTCGGAGGCGCTGCTGGCTGTGACACTGAGCAGGTTTTGCCAGGCGGCCTGGCCAGTCGCGCCCACTGCCACCTCGACCTCGATGGCGCCTTGACGGTATTCGAGTGTCCAGTCGCCTCCCAGCAGGGTAGATCCTGTCAAGTCGTCGCTGGCCGCCACATCTGCCCCCGTGAGCAGTGACAGGTTGTCAACCAATGCCCTGCCCTCGCTCGAACTGGCCAGGTCACAGCCATACAGCAGCAAATCGGCCTCGGCGGACAAGGCCCCGCCCCACGAGGCCAGATCGCCCATGTGCCCGGGAAGCCATGCCGCATCCAGGCGCCCATTGCCCAATTGCAAGCCGCTAGCATCGCCGTGGCTGATGATGTGCAAGGCATTAACGCCTTCTCGGCCTTTCAGCACTTCGGCGATTTGTGAGACACCGTCACTCTGGTCATTGAGCCAGTGGATTTCCAGCGTTCGGCTGGAATCGGCCTGACTTTGCAAGAGCGCCACAAGCTGATCCGCATCGGGGACGCTGGCATCGACAAACACCAATTCAAGTCTGTCTTTCGATGCAACCCCACTGGCGGCCAAGGTGGCATCGGTGAGTTCGTCACTGGACTGACTGGTCACCGGCGTGGCTGGCATGACCACAACCTGCGCCGATGATAGCCCGCTGGCGTGATCACCGGAGGCGTCCGGCAAAACACCGATCAGATCCGCGCTGTAGAGGATGCGGGCCTCCAGCTCCTCCATTTGACCGTCGAAGCCACCTGGACGAGCGACCGCGCGCGACTTGAGCTTGCGCGTCATGTCGGGCGGTCTTTCAGGCTGGATTCACACACGTCGGGGCACCTCTGGCAGCACGAGATCAAAAGCAGGAGCCCCCGCCGGCCTCAAAGAGGAGCAGCCGGTATCGGACACTGTTGAATGATGGATGAACCCACGGCAGGTAAAACTTGTAAATGCGCCAAGAAATACCGACAACTGACCGCTTTACGGGGTTCAGGCCTCCACCACCAGTTCACCCACCTCGGTCCAGTCGATGCACTGCACCTGGTTTCGGCCGGCTTCCTTGGCGGCGTACAGGCCTTGGTCAGCCCGCTCGATCAAAAGCAGCATGTTTTTCGCATTGCCGGCGCCCAGCATGGCCACGCCAAAGCTGGAAGTGATGCGCAAGTTGGGCACACCTTCGACGCTGGGGCCGACTTCGCGCTCAATGCGCCCACGGATGCGGTCGGCCACAATCACGGCCTGGTCCAGCGTCAGGCCATGCAGCAGCACGCAAAACTCTTCGCCGCCATAGCGGCACAGCACATCCTGCTCGCGCATGGAGGTTTTCAGAACCTTGGAGACGGCCTGGATCACCACGTCGCCCACCGAGTGGCCATAGGTGTCGTTGACGGATTTGAAGCGGTCGATGTCGGTCATCACGCAGCACAAGGGCTCGCCAGTTTCCAGAGCATGTTTGAGCATGGGCTCGGCGCGGGCAAAGAAGGCGCGGCGGTTGAAGCAACCGGTCATCGGGTCGCAATTGGCCAGCAGTTGCAGCTCGTCGTTCTGCTTCTGGATCTGATCGCGCGAAGCCTCCAACTCCGTCAGCGCCGAGCGCAGTTTGGTGTTGGCCTGGTCCAGCGCGGTCACGTCGTCCAGGGTGACCAGGCAGCCTCGGGCGTTGCCGGCGGCATCGCGGATGGCGGCGCAATTGAGCAAGGCGCGCCGGGCGTCACCACCATCGCGGCTCAGATCGACTTCCACGCCCAGGATGGGCTCGGTGGTCTGCAGCGCACGCTCCCAGGGTGGCAGGTCGGCCGTTTCATGCACGCCGTTGACGAGCCACTCCAGCTGCTTGATCGAGCGGCCCATCAGCACGTCGCCGGCCTGCGGGTGAAACCCCCGAAATGCAGAATTGGCCAGCAAGATCTGGCCTTGAAGGTCAAGTACCAGCAAGCCTTCGGTCAGTGTGTCGAAAGCGACGCGCACCCGTTCCGGGATGGCCTTGGACGGATCCAAGTGCTGCAGGACTCGGCGCAGGTAAAGGTAGAAAGCCACGAACGATGCCGTGCTGATCGTGAAAATCAGTTGCACGGTCGGCTGTTTCAACCAGCCCATCAGGGTGTTGGGCCAGGGTGATCGGTAGCCGATTTCAAGCTGGCCCCATTTGGCCGTGCCTGAATTGAGAGGCACCACCACGCTGGTGATGGTGGACAAACCCAGGGGCGGCGCTTCCCAGCCGTCTTTGTGGCCACTGGTGGACATGACCAGGTCACCGGCATCGCGGCGGATGCCGATCGACTCGATCTCCGGTGATTGCTGCACGATTTCATTGATCATGCCGGCCAGCGGGCCCTGCATGCGCGCATCGTTGAGCAGCAGCTTGACTTGCACGGCCACATTCACCGCGACCTGCTCGCGCAGGCTCTGGGTCATGGCGCGTTGGTCGGGCAAGAGCTTGAGGACGAGGTCGAGCACCATCAGCAGTCCCACCAGCAATGACACCAGGCCAAAGCTGATGCGCGCCGTGGGGCTCATCGCCCAACGACGCATCAAACCGCGGATCGAAAACTTCTCACTCATCCAATGCCTTCTAGTTCACGGTCACCGACCTTGTTGGCGCCGAACAAGCGCGCCGCCCGGGCGTCCATGCCGTTGGGGTCGTCTGCGTGGTCATCACGTTCATCCTCATCATCCGGACCAGGCCCGCCGCCCAGGCCCATGACCGGCAGCGGGTCAATGGAACGCCAGGCCGGTGTGCTGATCATCAAGCTGGCCAGCAGGCCGGACATCCGGGCGGCCCACCAGACCGCGCCCACCGACAATGCGGCGCCCGAGGTCTGTACCACCATCTTTTCGACCTTAACCCGGCGATCTTCAGTGTTTTCAGTGAAAGCCAGGCGGGGCGACGAATGCTCACTGCCCCGCACGCCCACCGTGGAGAAGCTCAGATTGAGGCCAGCCTCGGACGAAACCTTGAGCTGAGTGACGCTCATTTCAAGCAGGATGTTGCCGGGCGTCACACCGAAGATCAGTCCACCAGCTTCCAGTCGAACCACGAAACCGCCGGCTTGGTTGGCGGCGTAGTGCGATGCAGATGTCGCATAGGAGCCACCTTGCGCATGCTGGCCTGAAGTGCCACGGCCCTGGCCATCGCTTTCATGGCCACTTTGAACGGGCGGCAGCTGCGCACCGTCCCCGGGATTGCTTGAACCAACCGGGGGCTCGTTGAGCTTGTCGCCAATCTCATCGACCATGTCGTCCTTCGGCTCGACCGGTGGTGTGGTGGGCTGAGCCGGCGTGACGGGCGATGTGCCCGGGCCCGTGTTCGAACCACCACCCGCGCCTGTGCCCGGGCTGGTCGGACCAGGCCCTTGCGGCACAGAGGCCGATGTCACCGAAATGGACATCGTGCGGGCCACGGCATCGGTGTCGCTGCCACCCAAGGCCGTGCCACCGTTGTCCTGCACCTGGAAGGTGAAGCTGGCATAGCTCGATCCGCTGGTGCCGGCGACGGGGGTGAAGATCAGTTGGCCGGCGGCAATGTCGCTGGCCTGCACCAAGTCGCCCGCGTTGACCGCCACGCCATTCAACGTCAAGTTGCCGGCCGCTGGCAAGGTGGTGATCCGGACTGCCCAGAAGGCGTTGCCAGGGGCATCGCGGAGATCGTTGAAGCCAAAGTCCGCCACCGTGAAGGTGTGGATGACGCCTTCATTGGTGGTCACGGTGTGGTCGGACCCCACCGGGGCGTCGTTGACCGAGGTCACATCCATCGTCATCGTGCGGGGGGTGCCATCCAGGTTCACGCCACCGTTGGCCGTGCCGCCGTTGTCCTGCACCTGGAAGGTGAAGCTGGCGTAGCCTGCACCGTGACCATCGGCGCCGGGGGTGTACACCAGCTTGCCGGCCGCGATGTCGCTGGCCAGGATGAAGTCACCCGCGTTGACCGCCACGCCGTTCAACATCAAGCTGCCCGCGCCTGGCAAGGTGGTGATCCTGACGGCCAGCATGGTGCTGGCGGGTGAGTCACTCGTGTCGGCAAAGCCAAAGTCGGCGGTGCCGAAGGTGTAGGACACGTCCTCCAGTGTCGTGATCGTCGTGCTGGCGCCTGTGGGTGCGTCATTGACCGAGCTGACGTTGACCGTCAGGGTCCGGGCCGTGCCGTCCAGGTTCACGCCGCCGTTGGCTGTGCCGCCGTTGTCCTGCACCTGGAAGGTGAAGCTGGCGTAAGCCGTGCCACTGGCATTGGCCACCGGCGTGAACTTGAGCAGACCCGAGGTGATGTTGGCCACCGAGATCGTCTGGCCTGCGGTGACGGCCACGCCGTTCAGGGTCAAGCTGCCCGCACCGGGTAAGGTGGTGATCCTCACACTCAGCAAAGCGTTGACAGGCGAGTCATTGGGGTCGGTGAAGCCAAAATCCGCTGCCGTGAAGGTGTAGATCGTGTCTTCGTTGCTGGTCACGGTCTTGTCCGTGCCCACCGGGGCGTCGTTGACCGAGGTGACGTCCACGGTCAGCGTGCG
>CAZKPN010000141.1:0-8075 GCA_964554655.1 uncultured Aquabacterium sp.
TGCTCGGGCACTCGTCTTCCAAGGCGGCCAGGCAATGGGCGGCCACGGACTCGTCACCCAGTTCGACTGCGGCCAAGGCCGTGGCAGCGTAGGCGCTGGCCCTTGAGAAACCATAGTTCCCCGTGTCGATGGGCCAGAACGCACGGCGCCTGAAGCGGCCGCTGCCATCGAACAAGCGGCGCCGGAGCAGGAGCCATTGGCGGCGCGCCAGATCGGGCGCCAGCGCATTCAGAAAATAGCAGGGCATGGCCAGCGGCATGACGCCTCCGATGGCCGGCAAGGCCAGACCCGTGCGGGCCGACCGGCAGGGCACGTAGCGACCCATGCCATCCAGGAACTCCGCCTCCAGGTGGTGGCGAAATGCCATGGCATGGGCGCGCCACTCGCTCAGCCCGTGCTGGGCATCGTGGGCCAGCACGGCGCTGGCCCCCATCATGTTGCACAGGGGGTAGACCCAATTGGGCTCGCAAGCGATCAGGTAGTAGGGCGATGGCTGGTAGGCCTGCGTCAGGCTGGCCTTCAGAGAAGCGAAGTCGTGCGCATAGCTGTGCCCCCGGGGATGGGTGAGGCGCAGCGCACCCCGCTTTGAAAACTCGGTGCAGCCGGTACTGGCCTGAAACAAAGCCATTTGCAGCGCGACAAAGCCGGTGTACATGATGTTCTCTCGGGCCACCGGGTCCGGGTCGCCCCGCAGATTGCCCCAGCGATTTTCCAAAGCCCAGTAGGCCCAGACCCGGTGCTGCGCCTGCTTGTGCAACAGCTGGCGCTGGGCCTGCCTGGCGTACCCCGCCAAGGCCGGTGTGAAGCGCGCCTGCGTCAGGGCCAGGCCATAGCCCAGAAAGTTGAGCTGGTAGCGCAAGGCTGCCGTCTGGAACTGATCGCGGTGCTCGAAGCCCGAGAAGGCTTCATCCGCTTGCAGGGCGCGGTCCAACGCGAAGCGCAGGCGCTGCAGGTGCGCCAACGACATTTCCGGCAGCTCACCCCGCCGTGGTGGGGGTGCCGTGAAGACCTGGCCGAGGCGCCCCCTTTGCTGGTCAAGGTAGCCGTTGTCCAGGCGCCTTTGCCGGCGTGCGACCGCGAACCAGGCCAGCATCGTCAACGCCAGCACCAAGGCCGCCCAGCCCATCGACGCATACACCGCCTTGAGCAACCCGCTCTGGATGGCGCCATGGCGCATGCTGGCGGCCCACACGGCCGAGGTGAACCACACCAGTGGTGGGGCCAGGATGTTGCCCGTGCCAAACCAGATCAGCAAGGAGAAAGCAAAGGCCCCGAGGCTGCACAAAGCCGCCAACCCATGCCCGATGCCGCTGCTGGTGCAAATGTCAGCATGCGCAAGAAAGCCGGCACCTGGCAACAACAGGCCCAGGCCGAAGATCTGAAGTGCATCCTGGCGGGCCAGCAGCAGCAAGGCCGAACCCAGCGCCACCAGCGTGAGGTAGGCACCCAGCAAGCGCGCGAGTTGGCGCGTGGTGGCCGGGCCCCAGAGCCGCGTGCAAGGCGGCAGCAGCGCCCATTCATCATCAGCTTCAACCGCACCCATGCAAGGTCACCTCTTTGCAAACCAGCCCATCAATCAGTTCAGTCTGATGGGCTGGTGTGAGGTCTTGATGAGGTGTGTGAAGTGGGGGTGAAGTCTCTCGGTGAGCTCAGCTGGCCAGGCCGCGCCCGCCCCTGCGTTGGCCTGTGCCGTACTCATTGGGTTGCCGCACCGCCCGGTGCACGTCTTCGCAGGTCATGCCAATGCCCTGCAGAAACTGGTCACGCAATTGCAGCACGGTGTCCACCGAGTCGTCCGGCGCGTCGATCAGGTAGCCCTGGATGCGCTCCATCTCTTCGATCTGACATTCGCTGAAGGTGGGCTTGGCCCACAGCGGCAGCATGGCGCAAGCGGTGAAGCCCCAAGCCGAGGGACGGTGATGCACCTCCTGGGCCAACATCAGCTGGCTCAACTCTTCCAGGTCGCTGGCATCCAGGTCTTCGACCAGGCCATGTTCAACCACCTGGGCGGCCACCACGCGTGGCTCAGCCACGTCGATCACCACACGGCACATCAGCAGGTCGCCATGGGGGTTCAGGCGGTGTCGCCAGTGGCCCTGGTACAAGCAAGCCGGGGCAATCCGTTGATCGCTGTCTGACGATACATTGTCAAGCCAGTTCATGCGCCATCCTCCGTGAGATCGATCGGTTTCAGGAAGGTGACCCTGCGGCATTGCAAGGGCCACTGGTACCCATCATGCAGAAATCGGGCCCGCTTTGGTGGCTCAAATTGGCCTTGAAAACCCGATCCGGGGTTTTCCTGCAACGGGGCGGCACAAGTCCACGATCCGGCGATATGCTTTACAGCCCCAAGATCAAAGCTCGCCGTGCTTCTTGCTGTTGCCGCGTGATTGTTCGACGGGATACCGCTGGGCATTGATCACCATCTTGCGGCGGGCAGCGTCCATCAGGTCGATGTTCAAGGCCGATGACAACTGCACCAGGTAGAGCAGCACATCGGCCATCTCGAAGGCCACGGCCTGGCGCTTGTCGTCGTCCAGTTGGCGGCTTTGCGCTTCGGTCAGCCACTGGAAGTGTTCAAGCAGTTCGCCGGCCTCCACCGTGAGCGCACTGGCCAGGTTCTTGGGGGAATGGAACTGCTGCCAATCGCGCGCCTGGGCGAACTGGTTCAGGTCTTGGGCCAATTGTTGGATTGGGTCATTCATGTGCTCAGTCACCTCCACCGCAGCCACCACCACCATCACCGCCGTCTGCACCAAAGCCATCCGGTGATGAATCATGAGAAGAAGACGTTTGGCCAGCACCATCATGGCCGAAACCTGAAGAGCCGCCATCGACCGTGTTGTCCGAGAAGTCGCCGCCACAATGCGTCGCGCCACCATCCCGCTCGTCCCGCCGGCCCGGTCCATGGCAATCGGCCACATAGTGGTAGCCATTGGCGATCTTGAACTTGGTGTCGAGCGCGAACAGCAAGGGCAGCCTGGACGGCTTGCGCGGGTTGATGTTTTCTTCGCGGCAAACATGCCACCAGCATCGCCTCAAGCCCGCGTTGCTGCTGCGTTGGCCTCCGGCCAGTACCACGGCGGGCGTGTGGTGCAAGAAGCGCCCAAAGGCCTGGCGGCTGAAGGCCTGGTAGTGCCGGGTGTACAGGATGAACTCGTGCCACAGGTCGTCGGCCACTTGCGACGGCATCGACACATGCTGGAGCTCGCTTTTCAGGTAGGCCATGAAAAACTGGCGCAGGCCGTGCGCCACCAGCTCCATGTCCTTCAGGCTGAGGTGCGGGTGCCGTGCAATGACCTTGGCAAACACGCCTTTGGGAAACGCGAAGTGCTGGATGTGGGCCTCGCGGCGGCGGGCGATGTGCAGGCGCCATGCCAGCAAGGACACGCCTGCCAAGCCCACCACGGCGACCAGTGCAATGCTTTCGTTCAACATCTGAAGTTCTGACCCTCGTTGACCTGGGCTTTTTAACATGCGGCGCGCGGGCCATCCCGCAGGCAGAATGCCGATCATCTTCATCCCTCAGCCTATCCGTGACACCTTTCCAAGCCCTGCTCGATGCCATCGCCACCATCGAGCTGCCCACCGAGGCACAGCGCGTCTTCCATGGCCGAGGCGGCTTGTTCCCAGGCTGCGAGCAATGGTCGCTGGATTACTTCACACCCGTTTGGCTGTTGACCAGCTTCCAACCGGTGAGCGATGAAGAGCTGGTGCCCATCCAGGCGGCCCTGGCGCAACGCTGGGACCAAATCGCCCCAGGCCAGGCCTTCAACCTGTCGCTTCAAACCCGCGACGACGCGCGGGCCGAGACCCTTGTGCTGGCGGGCGAGGTGCCCGATCCCCACGTCGTGAGCGCGCAAGGCGCGCTCTATCGGGTGCACCTGCTCAGGGGCCTGAACCACGGCTTCTTCCTGGACATGGCCGAGGGCCGGCGCTGGGTTCACGAGCACATTGCAGCCCGCCCGGGGCTCAAGAAAGTACTCAACCTGTTTGCCTACACCTGCGCCTTCTCGGTGGTGGCGCTGAAGGCCGGCGCCAGGCAGGTGACGAACATCGACATGAGCGGCGCCGCGCTGTCCATCGGCAAGCAGAACCACCAGCTCAATGGCCTGACCAGCGACGCCCATTTTCTCCCGCACGACATCTTCAGTTCGTGGGGCACCATCAACCGCCGGGGCCCTTACGACCTGATCATCCTGGACCCGCCCAGCTATCAAAAAGGCAGCTTCGTGGCGGAGAAGGACTATGCCAAGCTCATGCGCCGCCTGCCTGATCTGCTGGCCCCGGATGGGCACGCGGTGTTGTGCTTGAACTCACCCAGGCACGGCGTGGCGTTCTTGCAGGATCAGATGAAAGAGCTGGCGCCGGACTTGAGCTTCGTGGCACGCGTGGCGAACCCGGCGGTGTTTGCTGATGCGTCCACTGATCGGGCCTTGAAGGTGCTGGTGTACAAGGCCCCCTCGTTATGAAGATCTCCCAACGCGCCCAAGCCATCACACCCTTCCTGGCCATGGAGTTCGGCAAGCGGGCTGCCGCGCTTGAAGCTGCCGGCCACCGCGTGATCCGCCTCAACCTGGGCGAGCCCGACTTTGGCGCGCCACCCGCCGTGCGCGCCGAGTTGCAGCGCATCGCGGGCAGCAACACCCCCTTGCCCTACACCGGCGCGCTGGGCTTGCCCGCCTTGCGCGAAGCCATTGCCGGCTTCTACCAAAGCGCGCATGGCGTGCGCATCAGCCCCGAGCGCGTGGTGGTGACGGCCGGCGCCTCGGCAGCGCTGCTGCTGCTCACCGCCGCGCTGGTGGACCCGGGCGACGAGGTGCTGGTGGGCGACCCGTCTTATCCCTGCAACCGGCAGTTCCTGAGCGGCTTCGGCGCCGAGGTTCGCCTGGTGCCCACCGATGCCGCCTCGCGCTTCCAACTGGACCTGGCCGCCGTGCAGCGCCACTGGAGCGCCCGCACCCGTGGCCTGATGATCGCCACGCCCTCGAACCCCACCGGCACCTCGGTGCCATCGGCCGAGCTGGCCGCCATCTGCGATTGGGCGAAGGCGCATGGCGCCTGGCGCATCGTCGATGAGATCTACCTGAACCTGAGTGATGTGGACAGTGCCTCCGGGCAGCCCACTCAAACCGCGCTGGCTTTTGATGCGGGCGCTTGCGTGATCAACAGCTTCTCCAAGTACTTCGGCATGACGGGCTGGCGCCTGGGTTGGGCCGTGGTGCCCGAGGAGCTGGTGCCGGCAATGGAGCGGCTGGCGCAGAACTACTACATCTGCGCATCAACCCCAGCGCAGATGGCGGCACTGGCCTGCTTCACACCCGAGTCGATGGCGGTGTGCGAAGCGCGAAAGCAAGAGCTGGCCGAGCGGCGCGCGCTGGTGCTGCAGGGGTTGCACGAGATCGGCCTGCCCGTGCCGGTGCGGCCGGATGGGGCCTTCTACGTGTACATCGACGTGAGCGGCACCGGGCTGGACGCCATGCGCTTCTGCGAGCGGGCATTGCAAGAAGCGCACGTGGCCTTGACGCCGGGGTATGACTTCGGGGCATGTGGGGCCGCGAAGCATGTGCGCCTGTCATACGCGGCTTCGCAAGATGATTTGCACGAAGGCCTGGCAAGGCTCAAGCGCTTCATGGCCACGGCTTAAGCGGGCAGCAAGGGCGCCACGAAATCCCGGTCAACCACCAGGTTCTGGGCAGCCAACCTTTGATACGCCTCAGAGACCGGCAGCCCCAGTTGGCCTTGCTGCACCGCCTCCCAGAACCGGTGTGCTGCTTCAGCCGCCAAGGCCCACACATGGGGCTTGGCGCCAATGGTGCTGAGCTTAGGGGTGATGGGTGTCAAGCTGGGGTCCACGCCGCCGCCGATGGACGCATACCGCATGGGCAAGATGTCGTAGGCCGGCGCAATGCCGCTGTATTCGCCGTCTTCACCCAGCAGCACGGAGATGTTCTCGAAGTGCCGGTCGGTGTTGCCAATGAGTTCGCTGAAGGCCGCCATCACGTCCACATGCAGTGCGTCTTTCACCGACAGGTACCTGGCTTGCACGCAGCGTGCGACGAACTCCGACCAGGTGTCTCGCGTGCCAAAAAACTCGTCATCGATGGCGCCCGCTGACAGCATTCCCACACGCCCATGCGCGCCGATCCGGTCGAAGCGTTGAACCTCCAGGAAGACGTAGTCGTTGGAGGCCAGCAACTGGGTCTTTGAGGCGGGCACGCCAACAGCCTCCAGTGATCGCAACGCCAGGTGCTCAAAGGGCAGCAGGTCCGCCATGCGGCTACCGCGCTTGGCGAACTTCACGATGACATGGCCCATGTCCTCCGCAAGGCTCAGGAACTTGGGCTGCTCGCCACCCGCGCTGGAACCATGGGCCGAATCCTTGAGCTGGTTCGCCACGTCCACATAGTGGGCCAGCTTCTGCGCCGGGGGCATGGGTGCCAGCTGGCGGAAGTCCATCTCTCGTTGAAGCGAGGCGGTGCCGTAGACCAGGTTGCCCGCCAGGTTCAGCCCGCGCGTGAACAGGTAGGCCACGCGGTGGTCGTCGCCCCAGTCCTTCAGGCTCTCGGGGAACTGCGCATCGACCGCTGAAGAGGCGCGGGCCACTTGCCGCCCCAGGAAGCCGGATGGCGACGAGAAGGCCATGTAGGGCGGCAGCCCTTCGTACAAGGTGGTCTGCGCGGTCGTTCGCTCCAGGGTCGCGCCCCCCGTCAGGAACTCGACCTCTGCAAAGGTTTCCATGGCACCGGTGTTCGAAATCCTGAAAATCGATTGGCGCGGGTTAAGGCCCCCGGGCAGGTCGCGCAGCCACCCGTACTTCGGGGTTCGGTCGCCTGACACCCTGAAAGTGGTGAACAAAGCAGGGAACGCCTGAATAGTTCGCGAGAGGGTCGGTTGGCTGATGCTCAATGCGTCCATCAACTCCCGAGCCGAGCGTGGGCCGAAGCGCATGGCGCGCTCCAAGGCCTTGATCCGCTGGGAATTTTCTTGTTCAAATCCTGAGGGCATGGGGTTTCGAATGCGTCATGAATAGTTCATTTCATATTATATGAATTTAATGGTTTTTGCCAATGCCGGCAACTGCTTGGCACTGCCTCGAAGCAGGGGGCAGCCTTCCCAGCGCACTTCATGGCATACAGTCGGCCAGCCCTTTTCTCACTCCTCGCCATGACCAGACAAATCAGACAGGCCCTGCTACTGGCTTTGCTATCGATTCGCGACATGCTGGCCTCGGTCGGCCCGGTGCTGCTGCTGGCCCTCGGCCTGCTGGCCGCCACGTATTGGTGGCTTGACCCGCAACCCCCGCGCACCGTCACGCTGGCCACGGGACCCGCGGACAGCGCCTACGCCCAGTTCGGCCACCGCTACGCCCAGGCCCTGGCGCGGGATGGCATCCGCGTGCAACTGCTCAGCACCGATGGCCCGGCGGGCAACCTGAAAGCCCTGCGCGAAGGCCGCGCCGACGTGGCCTTCGTGCGCGGGGGCAGCGGCGGCATGAATGGCACCAGCAAAGCCAAGGCCGAGATCATGTCGCTCGGGGCCTTGTTCTACGAGCCGCTGTGGCTGTTCTACCGCCCCGCCGCGCTGGTCCAGGCCCCGAGCAAGGGCAGCAAAGGGCCGGCACCCGACGCGCGCTTGACCTCGCTGACCCAATTGCGCGGCCTGCGCGTCAACCTGGACCAAGCCGGCAGCGGCGTGCCCGACCTGATGAGCCGCTTGCTTCAAGCCAACGGGCTGCCCATCGACACGCTCATCACCAGCGAGATGGCGCCAGAAGCCGCAGCACAGGCCCTGCAGGCCGGCCAACTCGACGTGATGGTGCTGGTGACTGCGCCGGAATCCCCCGTGGTGCAGCGCTTGCTGCAAGAACCCGGCATCGCGCTGGCCGAGCTGCCACAGGCCGATGCCCTGGCCCGGCGCTTTCCTTTTTTGCAGACGGTGACGTTGCCGCGCGGCATGGTCGATCTGGCGCGCGACCTGCCGCCCGATGACATCGGCCTGCTGGCGGCCACCACGGCACTGCTCACGCACGAGGACACGCACCCTGCGCTGCGGCAGCTGTTCGCGCAGACCGC
>CAZKPN010000142.1:0-8033 GCA_964554655.1 uncultured Aquabacterium sp.
TTTGGCTTTTCTCATCCAAACACCCACACTTATCGGCTGTTAATTTTTAAAGAGCTTGTTCGCTTGGGGCTTTGAGCCACCTCGGTAACCGCTTTGCTTGTTTGCTTTGCGTCACCAGCGAAGAATGCAATTATGTCATGGATTTGAAGGAGTGCGCAAGCCCTTTGCAAAAAGTTTTCAAAAAGATGAGGGAGGGCACACTAGAGGCTGACTTTGAAAGGACGCTTGTGCTGCCCCGTTTGTATGTTGGCCCAGGGCTGGGTTTGTGTGATGGCGCTGAGATGGCGCTGCCTGAAGGGGCTGCACGGCATGTGCAGGTGTTGCGGCTGCAGCCGGGTGATCCGCTCTGCCTGTTTGATGGCAGTGGTGGCGAGTGGGCCGCCACCGTGGGTGCCATGGGGCGCCGTGAGGTGCGCGTGAGGATTGGGGCTTTCGCGTCGGTGAGCCGGGAACTGGGGGCGGACGTGACGCTGGCCGTGGGCATGCCCACGAACGAGCGCATGGACACGGTGGTGGAAAAAGCCACGGAGTTGGGGGTCAGCGCGATACAGCCTCTGATATGTGAGCGGTCGGTGCTGCGCCTGGATGGGGAGCGTGCGCTCAAGAAGGTGGCGCATTGGCAAGGGGTGGCCATTGCCGCTTGCGAGCAATCAGGCCGGACGCGGGTGCCGGTGGTGCGTCCAGTGATGGGGCTGAAGGCTTGGTTGGCGCAGGAAGCAGCCGAAAGGTCAGCGGTGGCCAGCAGCGCCACCGCCAGACGCGGTGTCTTGAGCCTGAGGGGGGCGCAGTGGGTTGGTGACTGGCTTCAAGCAGGGATTGGCCTGCAAGCCGATTCGCAGGGGCCGCGAACATCGTGGGCGTTCTTGAGTGGGCCTGAAGGCGGCTTGAGCGAGGCCGAGGAAGACCTGGCGCGCAGCCACGGCTGGGCGCCGGTCAGCCTGGGATCGCGGGTGCTGCGGGCCGACACCGCGCCACTGACAGTGATGAGCTTGATGGCTTTGCACCATCCACCAGACTGAGGCTGAGCCGGGTCCGGAGTCCGACTCAAACCTTGGGCGGAGCCCTGTCCTTGTTGGAGCCAGCCACAAGGTCGAATCGGAACAAACGGCATTCGATGGGGCCGTTGAAGAGCACGACGCGGCGGCTTTCCTTGAAGCGCATGGCGCTGGGCAGCTTCATGTCGGGGCTGAGGATCCAGGCGGTCCAGCCGGTGTAGTGGCGCTTCCAGTGCGCGGCCAGGCGCTGGAAAAAGTCGTCGGCCTCAGAGGCGTCGAACTGTTCGCGGCCAGCGCGTGCGGCGATGGGCTCTTCATTGACCTGCGGACGGCGGCCGCCTTGGCCGGTGCCTTTGGGGTCGATGCGTTCGCCATAGGGCGGGTTGAACATCAGCAGGCCGGATTCGACAGGGGCTGGGCGCTGCAAGGCGTCACCGGTTTTGAATTCGATGGCGTGCAGGACGCCCGCGCGCTCGGCGTTGCGGGTGGCGAAGTCGGTCATGCGGAAGGAGACGTCGCCAGCGTAGATGGCCACTTGCGGTGGACGACGGCGGTCCAGGGCAGCCTGGTGCAATTCGCGCCAGTGCGCTTCATGGGGGACGAAGGGCAACAGGTTTTCGAAAGCGAAACTGCGCAGCAAGCCCGGGGCGATGTCGCAGGTGATTTGCGCAGCTTCGATGGGGATCGTGCCGGCGCCGCAGCAGGGGTCCAGCAAAGGACCGTCTTCGGGACGGCCTTGCCAACCGGCGGCGGCCAACATGGCGGCGGCCAGGGTTTCCTTCAACGGGGCTTCGCCGACGTCTTCGCGCCAGCCGCGTTTGAAGAGCGCTTCGCCCGAGGTATCGACGTAGAGGAAGGCTTGGGTTTCGTCCAGGTGCAGGACCAGGCCAAGGTCAGGGCGGAAGGTGTCGACGCTGGGGCGTTCGCCAGTGGCGTCGCGCAGAACATCACAGACGGCGTCTTTGATGCGCAGGCCAGGGAAGTTGAGGCTGCGCAGCGGGCTGTTGCGGGCGGTGACATCGACGCGCAGGGTGTGCTGCGGGGTGATCCAGTCGGTCCAGTCGATTTGGCGGGCGATGCCGTAGAGGTCGTCTTCGTGGCGGTAGAAGTTGACGGCCACGCGCCAGAGGACGCGCTGGGCCAGTCGGCTTTCCAGATTCAACCGGAAGGTGCAGTCGACGAGCTTGGCGGGCGTGTCGGCCTGGACTTCGACGCCACCGCGCACGGATTGCACTTGCGCGTCGGCGCCGAGAATGCGCGCGGCTTCTTCGGCCAGCAGGGCTTCGACACCCGTGGCGCAAGGCATGAACAGCGCCTGGACGCGGGCGGGACTCACCGGCGGGATGAATTTTTTGGCGGGTGCGCGGGGCGCAGTTTCGCGTGATGCGGGCGCATTGCCACGGGGGCCAGGCGCCGAAGACGCAGCACCTCGTGGGCCCGCTTGGGCACGGCCAGGAGCGGGGACGCGGCGCGGAGGGGGTTTGGGAGTCGTCAAGGTGCAGACTGAAAAGGGGCAGGCAGCTCAGCTGCGGAGGACGGCCAGGACGTCGGAGCGGAATTCTCGCTGATAGAGCACCCACAGGACCGCCAAGGTGCCAATGGCAAAGGCGGCGGGCGAGACGAACCAGCCGATGACGGCGAAGGCCATGTAATAGGCGCGCAGGCCGTCGGCGAAGCTTTCGGCGGCCATGCCCATGAGGCGGCCAGCGCGGTCGGCGAACTCCTGGCGGTTGGCGGCACCGGAGTCGAAGTGCTCGACGTTGGGTGCGGCGCCGACCAGGATGGCGCCGAAAGAATAGACGCGCATCGACCAGGTGAAGCGGAAGAAGGCGTAGACGAAGACGGCCAGCAGGGACAGGATCTTCAGGTCGAAGATGAGCATGGTGGTGCGGGCCGCGAAGGGCAGGTCCTTGACCAGGTCGCTGGCTTTTTCGCTGGTGCCGAGCACGGCGAGCAGGCCGCCCAGGACAAGGATGGTGGTGGATGCCCAGAAGGAGGGGCTGGTGGACAGGTTCTGCACGACGGCGGCATCGACGATGCGCTGATCACGGTAGGTGACCTGGTGCATCCACAACTTGCGGAAGTGGTTGGTGCTGGCCAGCAAGGTGTGCTCGGATTTGGCGCGCCATTTGGCGAAGAGCGCGTAGCCGATCCAGCCGAACAGGAAGAGGCCTGCCGCCGCCCAGTCCGCCAGGGGCAGGGTGGACAGCAAGGCGTCAAAACGCGGCGGCATCACAAATCCTTGCGCAAGTTCGCCGGGGCGATCTTGAGGGCTTCGCGGTACTTGGCCACGGTGCGACGGGCGACCTGGATGCCTTGCTCCTCCAACATGCTGCTGAGCTGGCTGTCGGACAGGGGCTTCTTGGGGTCTTCAGCGACCACCAGTTGCTTGATGAGCGCGCGCACGGCCGTGCTGGAGGCGTTGCCGCCAGCTTCGGTGTTGAGCGAGGAGCCGAAGAAGTACTTCAGCTCAAACGTGCCGAACGGGGTCGACATGTACTTGGCCGTGGTGACGCGCGAGATGGTGGACTCGTGCAGGCCGAGTTCGTCAGCGATTTCGCGCAGCACCAAGGGCTTCATGGCGATTTCGCCATGGGTGAAGAAGTTCTTCTGCCGATCAACGATGGCCTGCGAAACACGCAGGATGGTGTCGAAGCGCTGTTGGATGTTCTTGACGAACCAGCGGGCCTCTTGCAGGCGCGAGCTCATGGCCACGTGGCCTTCGGAGGCGGTGGTGCCGCGCGGTGAACGGCTTTGGCGCAAGGCTTGCGCGTACAGGTCGTTGATGCGCAGCTTGGGCATGACGTCCTGGTTGAGGACGACCTTCCAGTTGCGGCCCGACTTCTGCACGATCACGTCGGGCACGATGATGTTGGCTTCGGCCCGCGTGAAGGGGCGGCCCGGCTTGGGCTCGAGGCTGACGATCAGGGTTTGCGCCGCTTTGAGCATGGCCTCGTCAGCGCCAGTGGCGCTCATGAGCTTCTTGGTGTCACGGCGGGCCAGCAGGTCGAGGTGGCTTTTGCAGATCGTGATGGCGGTGACTTGCGCTTCGCAAACCGGCAACACGCGCAATTGCAGGATCAGGCACTCGGACAGGTTGGCCGCGCCCACGCCGATGGGATCGAGGTTCTGCAACCAGCTCAGGCCGCAGCGCAAGCGCGACATCACTTCGTCGCGGTCGTCTTCGTCGGCATCTTCGTCGAGCAGGGAGGCAGCGATGTCTTCCAATGAATCGGCCAGGTAGCCGTCTTCGTTCAAGGATTCGATCAGCATCTCGACGGCGGCCATGTCGGCGGCGTTCAGGCGGGTGCCGCGCAGTTGCTGGCGCAGGTGCTCTTGCAGGCTGATGGCGATGCTGTTGCGCTCGAGCGGGTCGAAGTCGTCTTCGTCGTTGTTGCGGCTGGGGGTTTCGCGGATGCCGTCGAAGTCTTCGCGCTCGGTGCCGTTTTCCCAGTCATCGCGCTCGGTGGTGCCGAGTTCGGCGGTGTCCAGGGCGGCGGCCTCGGGCTCGGAGCTGCTGTCTTTCTGCGCGGCTTCGTTGTCAGAGGCGTTGCTGTCGTTGCGCTGGCGCTCGAACTCCATGCCGGCGGCCACATCCAGGGCGGGCAACTCTTCTTCCGGCTCCAGGAAGGGGTTCTGCTCGAGCATCTGCTCGATTTCCTGGTGCAGCTCGAGCGTGGACAACTGCAACAGCCGGATGGACTGCTGCAACTGCGGCGTGAGCGCCAGGTGCTGGGACAGTCGGAACTGCAAAGAGGGCTTCATGACTGCTCAGCGCCTCACATGCGGAAGTGTTCGCCGAGGTAGACCTTGCGCACCTCGGCGTTGTTGATGATTTCGGCGGGACGGCCTTCGGCCAGCACGCGGCCTTCGCTGATGATGTAGGCGCGGTCACAGATGCCCAAGGTTTCGCGCACGTTGTGGTCGGTGATGAGCACGCCGATGCCGCGCCCCTTGAGGAAGCTGATGATGCGCTGGATCTCGATCACGGCGATCGGGTCGACGCCCGAGAAGGGCTCATCCAGCAGGATGAAGCGGGGCTGCGTGGCCAGGGCGCGGGCGATCTCGACGCGGCGACGTTCGCCGCCCGACAAGGACAAGGCCGGGTTGCTGCGCAGGCGTTCGATGCTGAGGTCATGCAGCAGGGTGTTCAGTCGCTCGTCGATCTCTTTGGCGCTCAGGGCCTTGCCGCGGGCATCGCGCTGCAGCTCAAGCACGGCGCGGATGTTGTCCTCGACGTTGAGCTTGCGGAAGATGGACGCCTCTTGCGGCAGGTAGCTCAGGCCACGGCTGGAGCGCTCGTGGATAGGCAGGCGCTCAACGCGTTGGCCATCGATCTCGATCACACCGGCATCGGCGCGCACCAGGCCCACGATCATGTAGAAGCTGGTGGTTTTGCCCGCGCCATTGGGGCCCAGCAGGCCGACCACCTCACCGGCTTCGACCGCCACGTGGACATCGTGGACCACGGTGCGGGCGCCGTAGCGCTTTTTGAGCCCTTCGGCCCGCAGTCGGCTGGTGGTGTCCACCAAGGTCGGCTGGAATTCCGTGCTCATCGGCGGGCACTTTCCAGCTCGGGTTGGGACAAGGACGAGCTGGGCGACAGGGCCGCACCCTTGTCGCGACCAGCGTCTGGCGTGGTCTTGGCAGGGGCTGAAGGTGCTGGACGAGGCGCGATCACCCCACGCACGCGGCCGCTGGACATGGCCGAACCGGCGCCGCCCACCACCTGGAACACCTCGGTGCGGTTGTCGTACACGATGGTTTGGCCCACGACCTCGTCGGCCAGGGTGGAGCCGCGCAGGCGCCGCATGATGGCGCGACCGGTGAAGCGCACGGTGTCGGCGGCGCCGTCGTATTCAATGCGCTCGCCTTCACCCTCAATGAACTCGTCCAGGCCTTCGCGCTTTTGGCGGAAATAGGCGCGACCATTGGCGCCGGCCCCACGGGCACTGGCTGTTTGGGTGCCATCGGCGTTTTGCCGCACCTCGACCCGGGCCGCGCGGAACACCATCGTGCCCTTGGTGATCTCGACGTTGCCGGTGAGGACGTTGATGCGCTGGGTGTCGTCCACCCGGGCACTGTCGGCCGAGAAGTTCAAGGGCTGGTCACGGTCGTTTTTTTCAGCTTGTGCCGGGACGGCCAGCACGACCATGGCCAGCAGGACCGCAGCGGCCATGGGCGCAACTCGTCCGGCCGCGAGGGCCAGACGGTGCAAAACAGAGGGGGGCACTGTGGAAAACGATGACATATTCGGCATGGAAATTGCATTCATTCTAGCCGCGAAGCCCACGCTTCGGACAAAGAATGACGTGATTTCCGCACCGTGCCATCGGACTTTGCGCCGACAGCGACCATCGGAGCAAGTACTTACTTGGTCTTGCGGACTTTGGCGATCAAGAAATCTGCCACCGCCAGTGTTTTTTCAGGCGTGGCATTGAGCGACACCGAGGTGGTGTATTGGCCCGCAATGCCCAGCGTGGGCACCCCATCCAGCTTGTACGCCTCCATCAGGCCACGCGCCTGGCGACCCTTGGTCTGGACCGCGAACGAGTTGTACATGGCCAGGAATTTGACCGGGTCAACCCCATTTTTGGTGACGAAGGCCGCGATGGATTCCGGGCTGTCCAGCTTTTGTTGCTCGACGTGGAGGGCGTGGAAGACCTTGGCGTGCAGCACGGGGATCAGGCCCAGGGCCTCAATGGCGAAATACAGCTGCTGGTGCGCCACGAAAGGCACCTCGCGGAACACCACGGGCAGGCGGCGAAAAGCCACATCAGCGGGCAGTTTTGCGACCCAGGCGGCCAGACTGGGCTCGAAATGGTGGCAATGAGAGCAGCCGTACCAGAAGAACTCGACGACCTCGACCTTGCCAGCCGGGGCCGACACGGGGGCGTTCTGGGACAGCTTGATGTAGTTGGTGCCTTCGACCGGTGCGGCGGCTTGCGCCTGGGCGCTGGACCAGATGCCGGGGGCCAAAGTCAAACCAGCAACGCCCAGAGCTTGGGACGAAAAATCGCGGCGATTCATGAAACTTCCTTTCGGTGATGCCTGTCGTTGTTCTTCAGTGGCGCGGTCATTTCTGCACGCGCACCAGGGCCGAATCCACCCCATTGGCCGAGAGCTTGACGCGCACGTCTTCTGCTTGCTCGCGCTGTCCAAAGGGACCAATGCGGACGCGGTACATGATGCGACCACTGACTTCGCGCTCAACGATGCGGGCCTCCAGATCCATCAAAGCCAGCTTGCCTCTTTGCTGCTCGGCTTCGGTCTGGTTGGCGTAGGCACCGGCTTGCACGTAGTAACTCAACGAGTCAGGGGCCGAAGCGGTGGACAGGGGCTCACCAGAAAGAATGGCCGCCGGGTTGCGCGCACTGGAGGCGGCTTTGGCCGGCGCCGCAGGCTTGGACGGGGCGGGAGCGGCCGGGTCGGTGGTGACCGGGTTGCTGCCAGAGGCCGGGGCGGCGGGCTGCGAGGCGGCTTCGTCCACCACAGGCTGCGGCACGGCATGGGGCTTGGCGGGGTTTTTGCCGTACAAGCCGCTGTTGGGGTCCCAGTTCTTGTTGTGCTCAGCTTCGGCCGCGTCTTGCTCGGCCGTGCGCTGGGGCACCTTGTCGATGAAGGGCAAGGGCACTTTGGTGATGTAGACGGCCACGCCCAGGGACATGGCCAGCCCGATCAACAGGCCGACGATCATGCCGAGGAAGAAGCCTCCGCGCTGCGATTTCATGTGCTTTGTCCTTGGCAGGAGTTACATCTTTTCAGGAGCACTGACCCCAAGCAGGGCCAGACCATTGCGCAAGACCTGGGCGGTGGCCGACAGCAGTGCCATCCGGGCTCGGCTGAGTTCGACTTCATCGACCAGGAATCGTTCTGCCGCATAGTAGCTGTGGAATGCCCCTGCCAGATCCCGCAGATAAAACGCCACATCGTGCGGCGCCAGGCCGTGGGCGGCCAGGGTCAGCATGCCGGGGTATTCGGCCAGCTTGGTCATCAAGGTCAGCTCGGTGTCGGCCTTGAGCAGGCTGAAGTCGGCCT
>CAZKPN010000143.1:0-8011 GCA_964554655.1 uncultured Aquabacterium sp.
CAGGCAATCAGGCCAATGCCAAGCACGCGTTCGGGCGGTTTATGCAGACCTTCCCTAACGCTGGGGGATTTCTCTCGAATCACGCGTCAGCCGCGCGCATTGCTGGTTGGGGTGGGCTGCCACTTCGTTTTGCTGCCTTTGGTCTGCTTTGGCTTGATTCAATTGGCGGGCATCGAGGGTGCCTTCGCTGTGGGTTTCATGATCCTGGCCTGCTGCCCCAATGGCACCACATCAAACCTGCTGACCTACCTGGCTCGCGGCGATGTTGCCTTGGCACTCAGCTTCACGGCAGTGGCCAGTGTGCTCACCATATTCACCCTGCCATTCATCGTGTCGTGGTCCTTGGCCTACTTTGGCGGCTCTGCCCAGGCAGTGGCGGTGCCCATCGTGCCGTTGATGACTCAAGTGTTTGCCATGCTGGGCTTGCCAGTCGGACTCGGGATGCTCACGAGGGCCTGGAAACCACACACGGCCATGACCCTGGAGCCGCTGTTTACCCGAATCGCCACGCTGCTGTTCGTGATCGTGGTCATGGCAGCCGTCATCAAAAACTGGGGACTGATGCGCAGCCACTTTGGCACGCTCGCGCCACTGGCCCTGGGCCTCAACCTCACCATGCTCGCCTGTGGCTTCATCGTGGCATGGCTGGCTCGCCTGCCGCGCCGCCAAGCAGTGACTTTGGGCATAGAAACCGCTGTGCAGAACGCCACACTGGCGCTGGTCATCGCCACCTCGGTTCTGAAAAACGATGCGATGGCGGTGCCTGGTGCCGTCTACGGCGTGGTGATGTACGCAGGCGGATTGCTGTTCGCGCTCGTGATGCGACGTTTCACTGAAGAAAGCCAACCCGAGGTTGGCAAGCCGCCTCACTGATTCAAGTACTCGCGCTTGTACAGGCGCGGCAGGAAGTACGGCAGCATCTGGAACTCCCGCAGCGCGTGCGAGCCCAGGTCGTCAAAGAAGTCTTTGTTGAGGATGCGCGCCAGCACAGTGTTCACAAAGGTGCTGGTCAGGATCACGCCATCGCCGCTGGCATTGGGGCGCCACTGGTGTGTCAAGGAATTGCTGGGCAGCAGGCCCGCCAGCAAGGTCAGGTCGGTCTTGGCGTAGAAGAAGCCGGGGTCGGTCAGGGGCACGGGGGGCGGCACCACGTGCGGATCGGCGCCGGTGATGTTGAGCGTCAAGGCGATCTTGCCGATGTACTCCTTGGCTTTTTGCACCGCGCCCACGTCGTACTGCAGATCAGGGCTGTTCGGCGGCACCGTCCATTCAAAGGCCACGTGATCAATCGGCTGCCACAGGCGGTAGCGCTCGGTCGAGCCAATGTGGTCCCACCACCAGGCCAGCATCTCGGGCGTGATGCCTTTGATCTCCTGCACGATGGTCAGCGTCACGTTCCAGTTCTTGTCCACCGGGCCAAAGGCGTAGTGGCCACGCGTCTTGAGCACCGCGTTGAAGTAGCGCTCGTTGAGGGCATCGGTCAAAGTGGGCTTGAGGCCGCACAAGGTTTTGCGCAGGTGGTCCACATAGGCCTGGGCCAGTCGCGGGTCAGACGCCAGCGTGGCCTGGATCCGGAACTGGCTGTCGCTGAAGGTGCTGCCCGTGGGCGTGTACTGGATCAGCACCGTGAAAGGCGGCTTGCCATCCACCGACACGCTTTGCGCCACGAAGCTGTAGGGCTTGCTGCCCAGGAAGTTGTCGGATGCCACGCGGCCATGCATGGTGGCGGGATCCAGGTAGGTGACGTCCACGGTGTGCCGGGCGCCCCCAAAGGTGCTGGTGGCCTGGTAGCGGGCACCCGCCGAGTAACCCAGGTGCTGTGGACTGGCCGGTGCCTGGGTCCAGCGGAAGGCGCTGTTGTCCAGGTTGGCCCCGGTGAACAGGCCCTGGTCCACGTTGTCCCAGTACCAGCTGAAGGCTTCCGGGCGCGTGGCTGGCACCACGAACTGCGCCGAGGCGCTGACAACCTGGGCCTGGGCGGCACCGGGCAAGCCCTGCGCAAAGTACGCCGGTTGAATCAGGCTGATGGCGCCCGCTAAGATGAATGAACGCAGGGGGTGTGACACGATTCGACCTTCAAAGGTTTATCTACAGGTGTAGAGAATACCTCAAAACTCTACTGGTGTAGAGTTGATGCCGCCATGCCGGAAACCCTCAGCCCCATTTGTCATTGCCCCGATGGAAAAAGAAGACCGCAAGACCTTGATCGCCGATGCCGCCATTGAACTGTTGGGCACGGTCGGCGCGCGTGGCCTGACGCACCGCGCGGTGGACACGCAGGCCGATCTGCCCGCCGGGTCCACCTCGTTTTACTGCCGCACCCGGCTCGACCTGCTGGCCCTGACTTTGCGGCGGCATGCCGCGCTGGACCTGGCCGACCTGCAGGTCGATGCGCAGCGCATGGCCGCCAAAACCTCGCTGTCCGTGGATGGCCTGGTCGAGCTGCTGGTCGCGCGGGTGGCGGATTGGCTGTCGGCGCCCAAGCGCCCTCGCCTGGTGGCCCGCTTCGAGCTGTTCCTGATGGCCTCCCGAGAGCCTGACCTGGCCGAGATCATCACGCAGCAACGCGAGTATTTTCTGGAGGCCACCGAAGCCGCCTTGGCGCACGCAGGGGTGCCCAAGCCCCGCATGATGGCCCCTGTGCTGGTGGTGCTGGTGGATGGCATGCTGCTGGACCAGGTGCGCGCCAACGGCCCGGTCACCACGGTGGCGCAGCAAAAAGCGGCGTTCAAGAAGCTGTTGGCGTGATCCGGAATCGGTGCATGCGCTGGGGCGTGGCCTGCGGCAATTCGAAAGCCAGCATGGCTTGCTGGCGCAACTGATCCATCACGCCCAGCTTGCCTGGCAGGCGCCCAGGCCGGGCGCCCCAATGGCGGTACAGGGTGAAAGCACTGGTCAGCAATCGCTCGGGCGAATCCCACTGCAAAAAGCCCTGCTGTGCAAAGGCCGGGCTGAACATCAAATCCCTGGCCGCCTCCATGGCCGACATGCCCTGGCGAAAGCGCAGGTGCACGCCTTCCTGCACCAACTCCCAATAGTCGATCAGCCGCTGGACATCGTGCGGGGAAGCCAGCGGCCCATGGCCCGGCACGATCACGTCCACCTTCAACGCCAGCAAACGCCTGAGCGCCGCCACGATGTTGTCCACCGGGCCCGACCAGGCCACCGGCGTCACGCCCACGAACACGATGTCGCCCGCATAGGCCACCCGCTGGTCAGGCACGTGCACGATGCAATCGCCATCGGTGTGGCCGGGGCCCACCTCGGTGATCACGATGTCCAGGCCATTGACCGTCAGCGTGCGCTGCACCGAGAAGCCTTCGGTGGGATCGGTGATCACCACCTGGTCAAAGCCATAAGGCTTGAACATCTGGTGCATGTAGTGCCCGAACTGGTCGATGCCCGCCCAAGGCACATGGCGCAACCACCGCCCGCCCACCTTCAAAGCTTGCAACTGGCGCGGGTGCTGGTGGTGCATCTGGTGGATGCAGGCATGCGAGGCGATGATGGGCTTGTCCTTGAACAGCTGGTTTCCCCAGCAATGATCGCCATCGGCGTGCGTGTTGATGACATGCTCAATGGGCGATCGCTTCAAGATGTCGGCGGCAAAATCCAAGGCCTCTTGCGTGAAGCGCACATCCCAGCAGGTGTCCACCAGCACGCTTTGGCCGCCGCAGTCGATCAGGCCCAGGTTGGTCTCGCCCCAGGAGCCATTGGGCACCATCCAGGCATGGGTGCGGGTGCCCAAGCGGTACAGCCCCTCCTTGAAACGCGAGGGCTCACCAAAGCGGGTGAAGGTGCGCTGAGGCCCGCCCAGCCAGGTCGCATTCATCATGGTTGTTTGGTTCAGCGGATCGCGTGGACGATCTCGCCCACAGACTCGATGCCCATGCGAAGCACATCGCCAGGCTTGACCCAGTGGCCGTTCTCCATGCCGCAACCACTGGGCAAGGTGCCGGTGGCGATCAACTCGCCGGGGTAGAGGGGCTCATCTTTCGACAAGTGCGCCAGCAAATCGCCCAGGCTGAACAGCATGTCTTGCGTGGACGTGCGCGACACCACCTCGCCATTGATTTCGACGAACGCCGACAGGCCATCGATGCGGTGCGAAACCTCGTCGGCGGTGACCAGGGTCTGCGACATCGAGCTGAGGAAGTGTTTGGATTTTTGCGGGCCCATGCCGCTTTGCATCTCGGGCCGCTGCACGTCCCTGGCCGTCCAATCGTTCACCACGACGAAGCCGCCAATGGCACGCCAGGCCTCGTCGGGTGTGGCGTTGAACAGTGGCTTTGACAACACCAGGCCCAGCTCCAACTCATAGTCCAGCGCCTTGGAGTAAGACGGCGCACTCACCGGTGTGCCGCTGGGCACAAAGCTCAGGTGGTTGCCAAAGTAGTAGATGGGCTGGCGGTGTGCCAAGGCATGCGGCTTGAACGCCGGAAACGTGCGGCCGGTCACCACCTCGCACGCCCGGGCCAAGCGGTAGGCCATTGGCATGAAGCGGCGGGCATAACCCCGCGACGATTGGATCCAGTGCCGCTCGAACAGCATGCAATCCCTGAAAGAGCGGGGGCTCACGGGCAAAGGCTCAGCGCCCGCATCGGGCCCCAGCGGCACCAGCCAGGCCAGGGAAGCCTGCACTGGGTCGGGCATCTCGCTCAATGCCCGCCATTGGCCGCCCTGCTCCACCTCCAGCCCAGTCGCGCAACGACGCACCTTCATGCCAGCCCTTCCAAATTGAAGTATCCAATCGGCTGCAATGTATCCATCCGGATACTTCATGTCAACACCACACGGTCAAAAATCTGGGCCATGATCGAGGCCATGAGCAAGACCGCCCTCTCCGACCCATCTCAACCGCGCATGGCGCAGGGCAAACGCCTGCTGATGGACACCGCCACCAGGCTGCTGGCGCGGCAAACCTTGCAAAGCACACTGGCCTTGCGTGAACTGGCAAGAGAAGCCGGCCTCAACCACAACACCTTCTACCGGCATTTCAGCAGCCTGGAAGAGATGCAGGCAGCCATCATCGAAGAGTTCGTCTCGAGCCTGCGCTCCGGCCTGACCGAAGCCCGCCAGCAGATCCCTCCCGGGCAGTCGGTTTCGCAGGTGGTGATTGGCTCGGTCTTTGACTTCGCCCGGCAGAACAGCGATCCCTTCATCCTGGCTTACCGCGTCTGGCACGGCCCGCCGTCTGAAAGCCGCGATCTCGTCCAGAAGGCGATGGACCAGTTGTGCGACGACATGTTCCGAGACCTGCAGGCGCTGGGCATCCTGCCCAAGCTGGATGAAGCCCGGCTGCGGCGGCTGCTGGCCATCGACATCCAGCAGGTCTTCAGGCTGTGCATCGCCTTCCTGGAATCGCCACGGTCGCGCGCGCGCTTGCTGGATGCCGGCGACGAGTTGCTCAAAACACTGATCGCCGGGGCCGTGGTGCTTCAAAGCCCATAGCCACCCGACAAGGACAGCACGCGCCCGCTCAGGCCCCGCGTGCTTCCTGCGGCGCCGACAGCGCCACGATCATGCGGTTCAACACCTGCTTGATGCCGACCATCGTCGCCTCAGGCTCCGGCGAGGAAGCGATGATCTGCGCCGACTCCACAAACACCGCCAGCAGCATCTTGGACAGCGCATCGATGCCGGTGTTCGCCAGCAGGTCCGGTGACACCTGGCTTTCGATCAGGCGGTTCAACAGGCCCAGTGAATAGCGCGTGTCGATGGCTCGGCATTCGGCCGCGCCCAGCACCATCGGCCCATCCATGAACAAGACGCGTTGACAGGCCGGCTCGCCCGCGTGAACCAGGAAAGCATGCAAGGCCGCTTCCCCCGGCGAGGCCGCCAGGCCCGGGGTGGCGGCGATGGCTGCGATCAGTTCCTGGGAGACCTCTTCATAGACCGCCCGGAACAGCGCCTTCTTGTCCTTGAAGTGGTGGTAAACGGCGCCCTTGGTCGTGCCCGCGTCACCCGCCACATCGTCCAGGCTGGTACCCGCGAACCCCATCTGCGAGAAGCGCCGCCGCGCCGCCGCCGTCAGCGCCGCACGCGTGGCTTCTGCATGGACATCCCGCAGTCGTTTGACAGCATTCTTTTCAGTTGACATACTCACAGTATATTAAATTTCAACGGTATGTAAAATGGCGCGACAGCCCGAGGCAAAGTTGGTGGATTACATCGTGGTGGGCGGCGGCTCTGCGGGTTGCGTGTTGGCCAACCGCCTCAGTGAAGACGCCGGGGTGACAGTCTGCCTGCTGGAGGCGGGCCCACCCGACTCCAACCCCACCATCCACGTGCCTGCCGGCATGTTGTGGTTGATGCGCAGCAAGGTGCTGAACTGGCAGTTCAACACCGAGCCCGAGTCGCATTTGGCCGGGCGCCGCTTGTTCTGGCCACGCGGACGCATGCTGGGCGGCAGCAGCTCCATGAACGCCATGTGCTACACCCGCGGCCACCCCAACGACTACGACGGCTGGGCTGCCCAAGGCAATGTGGGCTGGGGCTTTGACGACGTGCTGCCTTATTTCAAGCGCTCCGAGGACCAGACACGGGGTGAATCGATCTACCACGGCGCCGGTGGCCCGCTGCACGTTTCCGACTTCCGCGCACCCTCTCCCCTCACCCGCACCTACATCGACGCGGGTGTGCAGGCTGGCTTCCCTGAGAACGATGACTTCAACGACGGCGCCAACCAGGAAGGCGTCGGCTACTTCCAGGTCACGCAAAAGAATGGGCTGCGTTGGAGCGCCGCCAAGGGCTACCTCGATCCTGTCCGCGACCGCCCCAACCTGCGCATCATCACCGCGGCCATGGTGCACCGCGTGCTGCTCGAAGGCACGGGTGGTGCGTGCCGCGCCGTGGGCGTCGAGTACCAGCACCAAGGCCAGTTGCACACCCTCAAGGCACGGCACGAGGTCATCCTCTGCGCCGGTGCCTTGCAAAGCCCGCAGTTGCTGATGCTCTCGGGCATTGGCCCGGGCCAGCACCTGCAATCGCACGGCATCGACACGCAAGTGGACCTGCCCGGCGTGGGCCAGAACCTGCAGGATCACCTGGACGTGATGGTGATCCACCAGGGCAGGCGCGCCCTGTCGCGGGGCCTCACGCCGCACAACATCCTGGGCGGCCCCTGGGCCTTCTTCCAATTGATGGCGCATGGCCAAGGCATGTTCACCAGCAATGGCGCCGAGGGTTGCGGCTTCCTCAAAAGCAGCCCGTCCGAGCCCATCCCCGACCTGCAACTGCATTTCATGCCGGCACGCATGCGCAACCATGGCCGCGACCTGCGCTTCCTGATGGGCCAGGGCTTTTCAATGCACGTCTGCGACCTGCACCCCAAGAGCCGTGGCCAGATCACCTTGAAAGACAGGGACCCCGCCAGCCACCCAGCCATCCAGGCCAACTACCTGTCCCACCCGGACGATCTGGCCAAGCTGGTGCTGGGTATCAAGCAGGTGCGCCGCATCTTCGCCGCCCCCGCCTTCAACGATGACCGGGGCGATGAGTTGGCGCCCGGCAAGGCCGTGTCCACCGACGAACAACTGGCCGACTACATCCGCCAGCACGCCGAAACCATCTACCACCCGGTGGGCACCTGCAAGATGGGCACGTTCGCGAGCGACCCGATGGCGGTGGTGGACGATCAGTTGCGGGTGCGCGGCGTTCAGGGCCTGCGCGTGGTCGATGCGTCCATCATGCCGACCCTCGTCGGCGGCAACACCAACGCGCCGACCATCATGATTGGCGAGAAGGCGTCGGACCTGATCAAGGCGGCCCGAACCTGACGCGCAGGATCGACATGGCTGGCCGCGATGGTGGCGGCGTCCTCAGTGTCCGCTGAGCCTCAGCCCCAACAACACCAGCACCGCCAAGGCCAACAACACCGTCAAGGTTTGCCAGAACACCACCGGGTTGCGGTCGATCAGCGGTGGTGAACGGTGGCCTTGGTATTGAGCGCCGGGGGTCGACAAGTCATGGACAAACTCGGAGAGCGCCTCTTGTCGCTTGCCGACCTGAG
>CAZKPN010000144.1:0-7901 GCA_964554655.1 uncultured Aquabacterium sp.
CCGTGTAGATCACGTTCTTGGATTGCTCCAGGCCTTCGTAGAAGGTGGGGTAGTACAGCAGGCCGTTTTCTTTTTCGAAGACGGGCAGCACGGCCTTTCGCGAGGCCGATGTCCAGCAGCCGAACACGGCAGCGACGTGGTCGTTGACCAGCAGCTTCTTGGACTTCTCGGCAAACGTGGGCCAATCAGAGGCGCCGTCTTCCTTGATGACCTTGATCTTGCGGCCCAGGATGCCGCCCATGGCGTTGATCTGGTCAATGGCGAGCTGTTCGGCCTGGATGGAGCCGGTTTCCGAGATCGCCATGGTGCCGGTTGCGGAGTGCAACTGGCCCACGGTGACTTCGGTGTCGGTGATGGCCAGCTTCGTCGTGTTGATCGCAGCAGTGGCGGGGGCGGCTCCGTGGCTCAGCCCCGTCATGCCCACGAGGGGAAGGGCACCAATGCCCTGCAACAGGCGGCGGCGGTTTTGCTGATTGGAATCGTCACGGTCATTCGACATGGAAAAGCTCCTTGCGCACAAAAAAGGGGACTGGGTATGTCGCACCTTGGTGCATGCATGATTTCGTGCATGCGCTGCCGGTGTGACCATGGCCTTCACAGTAAGCAAGATGCGGGCTTCCTTGAATACGTCATTCAACGTAGATGGCGCGGTGGATCGCTTCTTGCAATTGCCATAGAGTCTTCATTCCACGGAGCCTGTCTGTGTCCGTTGCCCGGCAGAAGATCTTTCGCATTCGTCGTGACTACAACTCCTGGGTCGCCAACGAGACCCTGGAGGACTACGCCCTTCGCTACACGCCACGCACCTTCCGCAAGTGGTCGGAGTTCCGCGTGGCCAACACGGCCTTTGGCGCGGTGTCCTTCCTGGCGCTGGAGGCCATTGGTGGCGCCATTGCGCTGAACTACGGCTTCTCGAACATGCTGTGGGCCACGCTGGTGGTGGGCCTGATCATCTTCATGACGGGCCTGCCCATCAGCTACTACGCGGCCAAGTACGGGCTCGACATGGACCTGCTCACGCGTGGTGCGGGCTTTGGCTACCTGGGCTCCACGCTCACCTCGCTGATCTACGCCAGCTTCACCTTCATCTTCTTCGCGCTGGAGGCGGCCATCATGGCGCTCGCCTTGCAGATGGTGTTCGGCTGGTCGCTGCCGGTGTGCTACCTGGTGTCTTCGCTGGTGATCGTGCCGCTGGTCACGCACGGCATCACCCTGATCTCGCGCTTGCAGTTGTGGACGCAGCCTTTGTGGGCGCTGATGTTCGTGTGCCCCTTCGTGTTCGTGGCCATCAAGCGGCCCGAGGCTTATGTGGAGTTCACCGGCATGGTGGGCCGCAGCTCGGGCAGCAGTGATTTCAACCTGATGGCCTTTGGCATGGCGGCCACGGTGGTGTTCTCATTGATCGTGCAGGTGGGCGAGCAGGTTGATTTCTTGCGCTTTTTGCCTGAGAAAACCAAAGAGAACCGCGTGCGCTGGTGGGCCGCCGTGCTGGTGGCCGGGCCTGGCTGGGTGGTGCCTGGCATGCTCAAGATGGTGGGCGGCGGCTTCCTGGCCTTCCTGGCCCTGCAGCACCACGTGCCCGCCCACAAGGCGATGGAGCCCACCCAGATGTACCTGGCCGGGTTCAGCGAAGTTTTCACCTCGCCCACCTGGGCGCTGGGCAGCATGGTGCTCTTCGTCATCATCTCGCAGGTCAAGATCAACGTGACCAATGCCTATGCGGGGTCGCTGGCCTGGTCCAACTTCTTCGCGCGGCTCACGCACAGCCACCCGGGCCGCGTGGTGTGGCTGGTCTTCAATGTGCTGATCGCCGTGATGCTGATGACGCTGGGCGTGTTCGGCGCGCTGGAGCGCGTGCTGGGGCTGTATGGCAACGTGGCCATCGGCTGGGTGGGGGCCTTGGTGGCCGACCTGGTCATCAACAAGCCCTTGGGCTGGAGCCCCAAGCACATCGAGTTCAAGCGCGCTTACCTGTATGACCTGAACCCCGTGGGCCTGGGCGCCACCTTGCTGGCCACGGTGATGGCCTTCGCGGCGCACGCGGGCATGTTCGGCGAGCTGGCCCAGGCGGGATCGCCCTTCATCGCTTTGATCACCGCGTTGATCGCCTCGCCCTTGCTGGCCTGGACCACCAAGGGCCGCTACTACCTGGCCCGGCCCAACAAGACGCCCTGGGCGCCAGGCCAGATGGTGGCCTGTTCGGTGTGCGAGAACCAGTTCGAATCTGAGGACATGGCCACCTGCCCCGCCTACGATGCGCCCATCTGCTCGCTGTGCTGCACCCTGGAGTCGCGTTGTCATGATCGTTGCAAGAGCCGATCGAGTGCGGCCGAGCAGGTGTCGGATGCGCTGACGGCGGTGCTGCCGCTGCAGCTGTCCAGCCGCATCAATTTCCGCGTGGGGCATTACCTGGTGGTGTTCCTGTCGCTGGCCGCGCTGTTGGCGATGGTGCTGGGCGTGGTCTATTACCAGGAGGGGGTGGTCAACCACGTGGTCGATGCCGTGAACGGGCCCGCCTTGGCCATGCTGGAAGGGCCCTTCATCAAGGTCTATGCCCTGCTGCTGCTGGCTGCAGCGGTGTGCGCCTGGTGGGTGGTGCTGGCCTCGGAAAGCAGGCACCTGGCGCAAGATGAGAGCAACCGGCACAACCAGTTGCTGCAGCTGGAGATCGACGCCCACCGCCGCACCGACACCGCCTTGCAAGCCGCCAAAGACCTGGCCGAAGCAGCCAACCAGGCCAAGACGCGCTACGTGGCGGGCATGACGCACGAACTGCGCACGCCGCTCAACAGCATCATGGGTTACGCGCAGATCCTGCTGAAGGATGAGCAGCGACAAGGCTCCGGTCGCGAGGCTTTGAACACCATCCAGCGCAGCGGCGAACACCTCATGGGTTTGATCGATGGCCTGCTGGACCTGGCGCGGATTGAGGCTGGCCGCCTGCGGCTTGACCCGGTGCCACTGCCCTTGCGCGAGTTCCTGGACGACGTGGTCCGCATGGTGCAAACGCAGACCGAAGCCAAGGGCCTGCACTTCGCGCTGGAAACGCGCGGCCGCGTGCCCGCCTGGGTCTACGCCGATGCCAAGCGCCTGCGCCAGATCCTGCTCAACCTGCTGAGCAACGCCGCGCGCTTCACCTACAAGGGCCGCATCACGCTGATGGTCGATGCGCGCCGCGAGGTGCTGCGCTTCGAGGTCATCGACACGGGCATCGGCATCGCGCCGCAGGATCTGGACCGCATCTTCCTGCCGTTTGAGCGCGGCAGCGCGGGCCGCCGCAGCAGTGAGCCGGGCACGGGCCTGGGCCTGACGATCACCCACCTGTTGACCGAGCTGATGGGCGGCGAACTCAGCGTGAAGAGCGAGTTGGGGCAGGGCAGCACCTTCACCGTGCGCATGTACCTGCGCGAGATTGCCGAGCCCGCCATGCCGCCGCAATCGGCCCTGGCCGCGCGCCCACGGCACCTGCCCATCACGGGCTATGTCGGCCCACGGCGCACCTTGTTGGTGGTGGATGACCAACCCATCCAGCGGCAGATGCTGGCCGGCATGTTGTTGCCATTGGGCTTTGTGCTGCGCGAAGCGGCCAGCGGCCAGGAGTGCCTTGAAAGCGTGCGCGAAGCCTGCCCCGATGCGGTGCTGCTGGACATCACCATGGACGATGTCGATGGCTGGCAAGTGGCCCGGCAGATCCGCGCGGCCGGTTTCACCGATGTGCCCATCATCATGGTTTCGGCCAATGTGTTCGAGAACCGGCCCGAGAACCTGCAGGCCGCGCAATGCCAGGCCTTCGTGGCCAAACCGGTGATCGAATCAGAGCTGTTGGACACCTTGGACGAACACTTGGCGCTTGAATGGAGCACCGAGCCCGCCGCCTTGCCGCTTCACCTGTTGACCCAGCTCAGCAACGATGCCGAGGCCATCGGCGCACCCCGCCTGACCGCCAGTGACCTGCCCGCCGAAATCGTTGAAGAGCTGTGCCGCCTGGCCCGCATCGGCCACCTGCGCGCCTTGCGCCAAAAACTAACGCAACTGGCCGAGCGTTACCCGCAATGGCAAAGCGAGTGGGTGAACCTGTCCCACCTGGCCGATCAATTCGAGTTTGACACCTTGATCGAGCGTTTGAACCCCGTGATTTCTGAGGATGTGCTGGATGAGCCCCAAGCCTGAACCCCACCTGGGCACCGTGCTGGTGGTGGACGATGCCGTCGACACCTTGCGCATGTTGTGCGATGCACTGGCCAACGAGGGCTACACCGTGCTGGTGGCCCGCGACGGCCTGCAGGCGCTGGACCGCCTGTCCCTGATCCTGCCCGACGCCATCCTGCTGGACGCGGTGATGCCGGGCCTGTCGGGCTTCGACACCTGCCGCAAGATCAAGGCCCACGAGGTGTGGTGCAAGATCCCGGTGATCTTCATGACCGGCCTGTCTGAAACCGCTGACGTGGTGGCCGGTTTTGACGCGGGTGGCGTGGACTACGTGGTCAAGCCTGTGCGCATTGAAGAGGTGTTGGCGCGCCTGGCCACGCACCTGCGCAACGCCTGGGGCACGCGCCCGCGCCTGGATTTGGCCGCGCTCACCCCGCGTGAAACCGAGGTGTTGTCCTGGCTGGCCAAGGGCAAGACCAACCGCGACATCGCCGAGATCCTGGGCCTGAGCCACCGCACGGTGAACAAGCACCTGGAGCACATCTTTGAAAAGCTGGGGGTGGAGACGCGGGCGGCGGCGGCGGCCTTGGCCAGCCGTGCGGTGCTGGCCTGACGTGCTGGGTCAATGAAGGAGGTGCCCTTGACGCGCTGTAATCGACTGATTACAGTCGGTTGACTCAAGGAAAAGATCATGACTGCACGTATCAAAGTTGACGATCTGCCTGAATTCGACGCTGCACCGTACCTCGACAGCGAGGCCGCCATTGCGGCCTACCTGACCGACATCCTTGAATCGAATGATCCGGCGATGCTTGCCGCGGCCTTGGGAGACATTGCGCGAGCGCGAGGCATGAGCGAGATTGCCAAAGCCTCTGGAATTACGCGCGAGGCGCTGTACAAAGCACTGCGAGCGGATGCTCAACCGCGTTTTGACACCATCAGTCGCGTTTGCGCTGCACTGGGTGTTCGTTTGGTCGTGCAACCTGTTCACGGTTGAATTTGAAGCGCTGCCATCCACTGAGCGCGGCGGCAGCTGCTTCAAGGACTATGTGCTAAGGCGGGGCCCCGCCGCGTCAGAATCCCCAAAAATCAGCCCTCAACGCCAGCGTGAGACGCAACTGCCGCACGAAGCTGCTCTGCGAAGTTGTAGATGTCGTCCACGGACTCCAGCGCTACTTGCTCCTCTTCCTTCTGAGCGTTGAACAACCCAAGCCTTAGCTTCTGCTTGTTGTTGAATCGGAGTCGGCAGATTGGCTTTCGATTGTTGTCATCGAGAAGAATGGCGCAATAACTCTGCGCGTCCCGCATGACAACGCGCTTGGTAGCGACAAGCGACCGAACAATCGCGCGAACTGTATGAAATCCCTCCAGCTCTTCGCTAGAAGTAACGATGACTGGATCGCTCGCTGGAAGCTCTTCTGCGATCACGGCAGCGGGCTTCTCGGAGATCGTTACTGATTCAGGGGACATGGCCCCTTTCAATCGTTCATTGATGCGTTCGCCAACGAACTGTTCGAATGCGCGCTTGCTGATGCCAGTGAACTGATCTCGGACAGCCGGAGTGAATTTCTTGGTGCCGAGCAGGCCGGCTGAGAGAAGTCGCACAAATTCTTCTGAAGGGCTTGTCATCAACTCGGACAGCCTCGTCTGGATAGCCCTCGTGTACTTCAGTTCGTTTGCGGTCGTCAGAATCGTTTCGAGGTCGAAGGCCGACTTGGCAAACTTCTTTAACTCTTCAACATCGCGCTCTTTGAAATCAAGGATGTTGAATTCGAAGAAAGGCTTCTCGTCCATCTTGTTCGGCTGCTCCAGGTCAGTGAAGAACCGGTAGACAAGCCCGTTGGTGAGAATTCCAAATTTCGCTTCTGTAACGTGAAAATATCGGAAGAGCTGTCCAGCATGGTTGATGCTGAGATCTCCACCGCATTTTTTGCACTCGACCAACATGATCGGTTTTCCGTCACGCAAGATCGCGTAGTCAACTTTTTCGCCTTTCTTGGTGCCAACATCGGCCACAAGCTCAGGCGTTACTTCCAGCGGATCAAATACGTTGTAGCCAAGAGCCTGAATGAAAGGCATGACCATCGCGTTTTTGGTTGCCTCCTCAGTCTGAACCATCGCTCTGGTGTTGACGATCCTGCTTGCAAGTACGCGCAGCTGGTCGATGAAGTCCATGAGGCTCTCCCATTTGAATTGAACAAAACGCTCGGATTGTGCTTGATCCCTACCCGGCCTTCAGCATCTCATGCACGTCATGCGTCATCACCGCCAGGAATACCAGCAGGCCCAGGTAGGCTGTGCCATAGATCCAACGCGTTTGCGCAGAGGCCAGATAGTAATCGGCTTGACTGGGGTCGTCGGCCTTGAACTTCCAGGCCTTGAACACTTGCGGTGCTGCCAGCAAGGCCACGATCAGCAGCACCGGGTTGGGGTTCAGCCAGAACAAGCCGACCAGGATGGGCGCGCCCAGCAGCCACAGCTTGGGTGACAGCACGGCGGTGATGCGACCGCCATCCAGCGGCGACAGCGGGATCAGGTTGAACAGGTTCAGGAAGAAGCCCGCGTACGACACCGCCAGCAGCCACATCAACTCCGGCCCGCCATCGCGTGCCACGGCATAGCAGGCCAGGGCGCCCAGGGTGCCGATCAGGGGGCCGCCCAGGCCCACGTAGGCCTCGGTCTCGGCGTTGTGTGGCATGTCTTTCATCTCGATCCACGCGCCCAGAAAAGGGATGAAGGTGGGCGCGCCGACCTTCAAGCCGCGTTGGCGCGCGGCTATGAAATGCCCCATCTCGTGCACGAACAGCAGGCCGACAAAGCCCACGGCATAGCGCCAGCCGTAGATCCAGGCGTACACCCCCACCGACAGCAGCATGGTGCCGCCCGTGGTCAACAGCTTGCTGAACTTCAGCGCGCCGAACAGCAGCAGCAACCACTTGATCATGGCGCTGTGGTTGTCGCGGTGGCCACCACCAGTTGCGCTTCGCCCTCGGTCTGCACCACCTGGTGGCCATCGACCTTCAAGCTGCCTTCCACGAACCAGCGCACGGCGCGTGGGTAGACCGCGTGCTCCTGTTTCAGCACCCGCGCCGACAAGCTGGCGGGCGTGTCGCCAGCCAACACCGGCACCGCAGCCTGCGCCACGATCGGGCCGTGGTCCAGCTCCGGCGTCACGAAATGCACCGTGGCACCGGCCAACTTGCAGCCTGCGTCAATTGCGCGCTGGTGCGTGTGCAAGCCCGGAAACGCGGGCAACAGAGAGGGGTGGATGTTCAGCATGCGCCCCTCAAAGTGCCGCACAAAGCCTTCGGTCAGGATGCGCATGAAACCGGCCAGCACCACCAGGTCAGGCTTGAAGCCATCAATGGTGCGTGCCAGCTCGGCGTCGAAGGCCTCGCGGGTGTCGAACTGGCGGTGGTCCACCGACGCTGTGGCAATGCCCCGGTCGGCCGCGAAGCGCAAACCCGTGGCCTCGGCCTTGTTGCTGATGACGGCGGCGACGCGCGCTGGCCAGTGTTGCGAGGCGCAGGCCTCGACGATGGCTTCCATGTTGGAGCCGCGTCCGGAAATCAGGATGACGATGTTTTTCATGCGGCGTAGAGTGTACCGGGGGCGCTTTTTTGGGGCCCCCTTCTACAATGCGCCTCTTTCCCGCCACCACGCAACCGCCCCACCCGAGCCAGCCATGACCGAACGCGTTCTCACCGGCATCACCACCACCGGCACCCCGCACCTTGGCAACTACGTCGGTG
>CAZKPN010000145.1:0-7890 GCA_964554655.1 uncultured Aquabacterium sp.
CGGTAGTACACCTTGTCAGTGGCTTTGTTGCCAGTGACGCGAATTTTGTCCGAGTTGACGATGATGATGAAGTCACCGGTGTCAACGTGTGGCGTGTAAATGGCTTTGTGCTTTCCGCGCAGACGGAGAGCGACTTCGCTGGCCACTCGTCCTAACACCTTGTCGGTGGCGTCGATCACAAACCACTCGTGCGTCACTTCGGCCGGCTTGGCGCTGAAGGTATTCATGAGATTTCCTAAGTGTGAAACTGACTGACTGTCGTCATTGGTGCCACTTCTTGGAAATTGTGGTGGCCTCTCAGACAACGCCGCTGCTTTTCAAATAACATCTGAAATGCAACTGGATTTGAAAAATCCATCCCCGGCAGTCAAGTCGGGAACTTAGGATTCTACTGTGATTCACCTTGAAAGCGCAACAGCCGGGTAAATGCGGGCTTCATGACCACATGCCCCTGCTTGCCAAGCCCGGCACCACCCCCTAACATGAGTAATAACCCTCGATCGAGGGTGAGGGTGACAACCGGTTGCCTTCGCCACGACCAGGAAGGGGTCACACAATGACCGCTCACAAGTCTGAATCCTCATCATCGCTGGACAAGTTTGGACTGGCCCACCCCAGTGGTGGCGCGCCGGGCAAACACTCACGCGCGGACATGGTGCACCACTGGGTGCCCATCCGCGACTTGAAGCCCTACCACCGACGACGAATCCTCGACCATCTGCTTTCGTTGAACGAGCACGACCGTTACCTGCGCTTCGGGTTTCTGGCGCCGCATGAGCAATTGTCCAAGTATGTGGCGTCCATCGATTTTCGCCGGGATGAGGTGTTCGGCATCTTCAGCCGGCGCTTGCAGCTTTTGGCCGTGGCTCACCTGGCTGCGATGCCACGCGGGCACGTGCGGGGCTCGGCGATGGAATTTGGCGTGTCGGTGCTGCCCGAAGGCCGCGGCAAGGGCCTGGGCCTGAGGTTGTTCCAGCATGCCATCACCCATGCGCGCAACCGCGGGGCCAGCCACTTGGTCATCCATGCCCTGGCCGAAAATGCACCCATGCTGCGCATCGCCACCAAGGCCGGCGCCACCATGGAGCAATTCGGACAGGATGCCGAGGGCTGGCTGAAATTGCCCAAAGACACGGTAGCCACCCACCTTGAAAGCTCCTTGCAATCGTTGGCGGCAGAGGCGGTTTACCGGGTCAAGTACTGGACAGCACACTTTGGCGACTGGCTGAGGATGCTGGTGTCTTCCGCCTCGTGAAAACTGGCTCCCGCGTTCGAGCGCCCCTTTCTTGGGGATTGGAACCACGGCAAAACTGAGTACTATTACCACCACTTATTCAAGGGGTAGTATGCAGTTGGATCCGTTGCTGATAGGCGTCATGGTGCTGGCCGCGCTTGCAGGCTTGCTGCTGGGCGTTGTCTCGCAACGGCGCCGCCCTGCCAGCAAACGCGAGTGGCCCAGGCGCTGGAACCTCAACGCCCGCCCCATCTTCACCACCGACGAGCGCCTGCTTTTCAAGGAATTGCGCGCCGCCCTGCCCAACCACGTGGTGCTGGCCAAGTTGAACCTGCTGCGCTTTTGCCAAGCCGCGGATGAGTTCGAAGCTCGGGCCTGGTACGACCGGTTGCACACCCTGCATGTGTCGTTTGCAGTCTGCACCCCCAATGGCAGCGTGGTGTCGGTGATCGACATCGAATCGCCCAGCAAAGCCTCATCGGCCCGATCGCAGCGCATGAAGGAGGCTGTGCTGGAGGCGTGCCGCGTGCGCTATGTACGCTGCCGTCCCGGGCAATGGCCCCACCAAGCCTTGATCGCGGCCTGGGCGCTGGGGCACAGCCAGTCCGGGCCTGCGCACCACACGATCAGTGACTCCCTGCATGACGCAGGGGATGAGGTGGCGCGCAAGCTGCGCCAGCGCCGGGCAGAACGCGCTGCGCGCTGGGCCGAATCCAGCTTTGCGCAGGACTCGTTCTTCGCGTTTGACAGCCGCCTGGAAGGAAGCCTTCACTCAGAGCCAGCGCCGCTTCAGGCGTCCAGCAAGTGAAGACCCCCCTCGTCACGTCATCAGGCCGCCAATAGTGTGTTGACGCGGCGCACGTAGGCTGCCGGGTCGTCCAGGTGCCCGCCTTCGGCCAACATGGCCTGGTCAAACACGATGTGGGCCAAGTCGTCGAACTGCTCGCTGGTGTCCAGCTTCTTGACCAGTGCGTGCTCGGGATTGACTTCAAGCACCGGCAGGCCGGCGGGCGCGCTTTGCCCGGCCTGCTTGAGCAGGCGCGCCAGGTGGCCGCTGATGTCGCCCTCTTCCACCACCAGACAGGCGGGTGAATCGACCAAGCGCGTGGTGACGCGCACATCCTTGGCCTTGTCTTTCAGGGCGGTTTTCAGGCGTTCCAGCAGGGGCTTGAAGGCTGTGGCAGCTTCTTCAGCCTTCTTCTTTTCTTCCTCGTCCTGCAGGGTACCCAGATCCACGGCGCCCTTGGCCACGCTTTGCAGCGGCTTGCCTTCGAACTCGAAGAGGTGCGAGAGCATCCACTCATCGACGCGGTCCACCAACAGCAGGACTTCGATGCCCTTCTTGCGGAAGATCTCGAGTTGCGGGCTGCTCTTGGCACCGGCCAGGGTCTCGGCGGCGAGCACGTAGATGGCCTCCTGGCCTTCCTTCATGCGGCTGACGTAGTCGGCCAATGAGACGCCTTCATCGGCTTGCGTGGAGGCAAAACGGAACAACTTGGCCAGGCGCTCGCGGTTGGCAAAATCTTCGCCAATGCCTTCTTTCAGGACCGAGCCAAACTCTTTCCAGAAGCTGGCGTACTGGTCCTTTTTGGCCTGGTCATCACTGTTGGCCAGTTCTTCCAGCATCGACAAGACGCGCTTGGTGCAGCCTTCACGAATGACCTTGACGTCGCGGCTTTCCTGAAGGATTTCCCGCGACACATTCAAAGGTAGATCGGCGCTGTCGACCACACCCTTGACGAAGCGCAGGTAGGACGGAAGCAGGGCTTCGGCGTCGTCCATGATGAAGACGCGCTTGACGTAGAGCTTGAGGCCACCGCGCTTTTCGCGGTTCCACAGATCTTGCGGCGCATGGGCGGGCACGTAGAGCAGCTGGGTGTATTCGCTGCGGCCTTCAACGCGGTTGTGCGTGTGGGCCAATGGCGCCCGGCTGTCGTGGCTGATCTGCTTGTAGAACTCTTGGTACTGCTCTTCCGTGATGTCGCTCTTGCTGCGGGCCCACAGGGCGGCGGCCTGGTTGACGGGTTCCCACTCGTCTTTGAGGACTTGCTCACTCTTCTCCTGGTCCCACTCTTCCTTTTGCATGAGGATGGGCAGCGAGATGTGGTCGGAGTACTTGCTGATGATGCTGCGCAGCTTCCAGCTGGAGAGGAACTCGTCTTCGCCTTCGCGCAGGTGCAGGATGACGTCGGTGCCACGGGTAAGCTTGTCGATGGCCTCGACTTCGAAGTCGCCAGCGCCTTCGCTGGTCCAGCGCACACCTTCGGACGCGGGCGCGCCGGCGCGGCGGGTTTCAACCGTGAGGCGGTCGGCCACGATGAAGCCGCTGTAAAAGCCCACGCCGAACTGGCCGATGAGTTGCGAGTCTTTTTGCTGATCGCCCGACAGCTTGCCCACGAATTCCTTGGTGCCACTCTTGGCGATGGTGCCCAGGTGGTCAATGGCCTCTTGCGAGCTCATGCCGATGCCGTTGTCGCGGATGGTGATGGTGCGGGCGGCCTTGTCGACCAGCACGCGCACTTCCAGGTTGGGCGCGTCTTCGTACAGGCCGCTGTTGTCCAGGGCTTCGAAACGCAGCTTGTCGCAGGCATCGGAGGCGTTGGAAATCAGCTCGCGCAGGAAGATTTCCTTGTTGGAATACAGCGAGTGCGTGACCAGGTGCAGCAATTGCTTGACCTCGGCCTGGAATGAAAGAGTGGTTTTGTCCATGGTCTATTTTTAATGCGGGCAACAGTGAAGCCCCGAAGATAAGGCAGCCACAGCGAATTTCAAGGCCCCAAGCCTGCAAATCGCCATGAAGTTCAACGACCGTGGGCCATGGAACAATGGACCAATTGACGGGTGGGTCGCCCGGGTTAAAAAAGCCAGGCAGTTCAGCATGTCACTTCGATTTCTAAACGGCGGAGGCGCCATGGGCGCCTTGATCCGCGTCCATGACTGGGCCAGCACGCCGCTGGGGCGGCCCACTGATTGGCCGCAGCCGCTCAAAACCATCGTCGGCGTGATGTTGGGGGCCAACCAGGCGATGTTCGTGGCGTGGGGACCGCAGCAGATCATGTTCTACAACGACCTGTATGCCGACATCCTGGGTGGACACCACCCGGCGGCACTGGGTCGCCCCTTCGCCGAAGTTTGGTACGACATCATCGATGACGTGGGCCCCATCATGGCAAAGGCCTACGCCGGGGTGCCCACGTCCATGGACGACATCGAACTGACGATGCTCCGCCATGGCCGCGCCGAAGAAACCCATTTCTCGTTTTTTTACACACCGCTGCGCGATGAACACGGCGAGGTCCAGGGCGTTTTTTGCGCCTGCAACGAAATCACCGCCCAGGTCTTCGCGGAGCGTGAGCGGGTGGCCGAGCTGGAGCGTTTTCGCCGCCTGTTCGAGCAATCCCCCAGCTTCGTGGCGGTGCTGCGCGGGCCCGAGCACGTGTTCGAGCTGGCCAATCCGGCTTACCTGAAGATCGTGTCGCGCCAGGATATTTTGGGCAAAACGGTGCTGCAAGCCCTGCCCGAAGTGGCTGGCCAAGGTTTCCTGGCCTTGCTGGACCAGGCTTACCAAAGCGGTGAACCCTTTGCGGGGCGAGCCGTTCCGGTGTTGTTGTCCAGCCAGCCCGGCATGGCACCAGAACGCCGCTTCCTTGATTTCGTCTACCAGCCCATCCTGGACAAGCAGGGCACGGTGACCGGCATATTCGTGGAAGGCGTCGATGTGACGGCGACCCACGAAGCGGCCCAGGCACTGGCCGCCTCCAATGACCAGCTTGCCCGCGCGCAAGCGGCCGGCGGCGTGGGCATTTTCACCCTGGACCTGACCCAGAACCTGCTGACGGTCACGCCGGAGATGTGCCGCATCTTCGGACTGCCCGAACAAGCGCATGTAGCGCCAGAAGCCATTGAGAAGTTGGTCATCTCAGACGACGTGGAACTGGTGTCCAGCCTGGCCACCCGCGGTCAGGGCGAGTTGCCACTGAAAACCGAGTACCGCATCCGCCGTCCGGACAACGGCCAGATTCGCTGGATCGCGCGGTCCGCCGAGTTCCAATGCGACGAACAAGGCCAACGTGTCCGCCTGGTCGGCGTGGTCCAGGACGTGACCGAGCGCCACCAGGCTGAACAAATCCTGCGCGAGAGCGAAGAAAAATTCCGCACGTTTGCGCAGGTCATGCCCAACCACGTCTGGACATCGCCGCCCAATGGCCAACTGGACTGGTTCAACGAACAGACCCTGGCCTACAGCGGCTTGAGCCATGAGCAACTGGCCAGCCAAGGTTGGATGCTGATCGTGCACCCGGATGACCTGGAACGCGCCAGCCTGGCCTGGACGCAAGCGCTGTCAAGCGGCCAAATTTACGAGATTGAATTCCGCATCCGACGTGCCGACGGCGCGTACCGCTGGCACCTGGTGCGCGCCCACCCCATCCGCGCTGGCGATGGCGCCCTCACCCGCTGGATCGGGACCAACACCGACATCGAAGACCAGCGATTGGCCAGCGAGGCACTGCTGGCCATGAATGCCACGCTGGAGCAGCGCATCGAGGCGCGCACCGAAGAGCGAGACCGCGTCTGGCGCAACTCCCAGGATCTGCTGGTCGTCGTGAGCGGTGATGGCATCTTCCGGGACGTCAACCCGGCGTGGACACGCATCCTGGGCTTCAGCCGCGAAGAGATCATGGGCCAACATGTCAACGGGTTGATCCACCCGGACGACCGGACCGCCACGCTCAACGCCCTGGCCTACTCCACCCACGATGTGCTGGCTCAGTTCGAGAACCGCTTCCGGCACAAGGATGGTGGCCACCGCTGGTTCTCGTGGACGTCCTCACCCGACAGCAACGGCCTGGTCTACGGCAATGGCCGGCACATCACCGCCGAGAAGGAAGCGGAAGCCGCGCTGGCGCGCACGCAAGATGCCTTGCGCCAGGCCCAGAAAATGGAAGCCATCGGACAGCTCACCGGGGGTGTCGCACACGATTTCAACAATGTGCTGCAGGTGATTGGCGGCAACCTCCAGTTGTTGCGCGAAGCCACGCGGCATGACGAATCCTTGCAACGCCGGGTCGAAGCGGCCATCGCCGGGGTGGACCGCGGCGCCAAGC
Source organism: uncultured Aquabacterium sp. (assembly GCA_964554655.1). GTDB lineage: Bacteria > Pseudomonadota > Gammaproteobacteria > Burkholderiales > Burkholderiaceae_C > Aquabacterium. The sequence goes on from CAZKPN010000145.1 coordinate 6,340, forward strand.
TGGCCCTGCACCTGCTGGCCTTTGCCCGCAAGCAGCCACTGGCACCCAATGTGCTCAACATCGGACGGCGCGTGCAAGACCTGGACGACATGCTGCGTCGCGTGATTGGCGACTCCATCGAACTGAAAACAAGCGTTGCGCAGAACTTGTGGAACACCTTCGTGGATCCGCACGGCCTGGAAAACGTGCTGCTGAACCTGGCCATCAATGCGCGCGACGCCATGAACGGCGCAGGTGAGCTGACACTCGAAACGGACAACGCCAGCCTGGACGATGACTACGCGCATGACCACCCGGATGTCACGCCCGGCCAGTACGTGATGATCGCCTTGTCGGACACCGGTAGCGGCATGCCTGCGGACGTTCTGGAGCGCGTGTTCGAGCCCTTCTTCACCACCAAGCCCGAAGGGCACGGCACGGGGTTGGGCCTGAGCATGGTTTACGGCTTCATCAAGCAAAGCGGCGGCCATGTCAAGATTGACAGCAAGGTGGGGCACGGCACCACCGTCAAACTCTACCTTCCACGCTCACACCAGACTCAGGAAACCATGTTGCCCGAATTCAGCGGCCCCGTGACCGGCGGCGATGAAACCATCCTGGTGGTCGAAGACGACCCTCAGGTGAGAGAAACCGTCGTGGATCTCTTGTCCGAGCTGGGCTACGCCGTGCTCAAATCGCCAGATGCGACCAGCGCATTGGCCATCCTGCAAAGCGGCGCGCCCATCGATCTCTTGTTCACCGACGTGGTCATGCCCGGCGCTTTGCGCAGCCCAGAGCTGGCACAACTGGCCAGAGAGCTGCACCCCGACATCGAAGTGCTCTTCACCTCGGGCTACACCGAAGATGCCATCGTGCACGGCGGCCGGCTTGACCCCGGCGTGGCCCTGCTGAGCAAGCCCTACCGCCGCGAGGACCTGGCCCGCAAGATCCGGCACATGTTCGTGAACCGCAAGTTTGCCGCCACGCTCAAGGCCCACGTCAAGGCCAGCCGATCGGAAGCCTTGGCCACGACCAAGGTCAAGCCAGTGGACGTGGCAGCCCCCCTGGACAAGCCCCCTGCGGGCTTGCGCATCCTGGTGGTTGAGGATGAAGAGGACTCATTGCGGTCCATGCTTGAGATCCTCGATCTGTCGGGCTACGCGGCCGTTGGCGCCCCGTCCGCCGAAAAAGCACTGGAACTTCTGGACCAGGCCAAGTTCGATGTGCTGATGACCGACATCAGCCTGCCCGGCATGTCGGGGCGAGAGTTCGCCGCGCTGGCCCGCGAACGCCAGCCCCTGAAAGTGATCTTTGCCAGTGGCTACGGCCCCCGCAAGGACGAACTCGTTGACGCGGTCTGGCTGCAAAAGCCGTTTGACTTCGACGTGCTGTTCGCGCTGCTGGAAGAATTGGGCTCGACCATGTCTGCCTGAAGACACCATCACGAAGATTTTTCCACTGCATTGAAAATCCAGCGTATAATCTTGGGCTCAGTGGCGCTTTAGCTCAGTCGGTTAGAGCGATGGAATCATAATCCACAGGTCCGCGGTTCGAATCCGTGAAGCGCCACCA
>CAZKPN010000146.1:0-5011 GCA_964554655.1 uncultured Aquabacterium sp.
TGCTTCGGCTTGCGCTTGGGGTGGCGTGGCGGGGGGCGCGCTTGCCTGAGCCGGGGCGGCCGGTGTCATGGGGGCGGTGCGATCCGGGTAGAAGGGCGAACGCTCGCTTTGAGGGCCCTCGCGACCATCGCGGCTCCGACCTGGCTCGGACTCATTGTTTGGGCGGCGTGCTTCACCACGCTCTCCTTGTTGTTGTCCGCCACGACCGGAGGCCGAACGGCCGCCACGGCCTCGGCGGCGGCCCTCGCCACGATCTTCACGGGCGGTGGGCTCGCTTTGCGGTGCCTCGGTGTCGGCGTGGGGAACCTGAACGCGGGTTGGCTCTGCGGCGCTGGCATCGGCGGCACTGGTGTCTTCGGTGCGCGGCACCGCGCCGCTGCTGCGGTACACGTAGGCGCTGGATTTTTCGTCACGCCCAAACTCAAGCAGGCCACGGGCACGCGCTTCTTCCAGCAGGTTGCCGAAGGTGCGAAAGCCATAGTAGTTTTCGTTGAAACCCGGGTTGCGGCGCTTGATGGCCTCTTTCAGCACCGAGGCCCAGATGCGGCCGCCTTCGTCGCGGTCGGTGACCAGCGCTTCGTAGGTCTCGGCGGCCATCTCCACGGCCTTGGTGCGGTGGGCGTGCAGCTCTTCGCGGCGGCGGTTTTCTTCTTCGGGTGTGCGGCGGGCCTGTTGCGGCTCGCGGTTGTCGCGCGTGTCGCGGCGGGCGGCCTGGCGCTGGCTTTCACGCACCAGGTCGTCGTAGAAGATGAATTCGTCGCAATTGGCGATCAGCAGGTCGGAGGTCGATTGCTTGACGCCCACGCCGATCACGTACTTGGCGTTCTCGCGCAGCTTGGACACCAGCGGCGAGAAATCGGAATCGCCCGAGATGATGACGAAGGTGTTGACGTGCGACTTGGTGTAGCAAAGGTCGAGCGCATCGACCACCAGGCGGATGTCGGCCGAATTCTTGCCCGATTGGCGCACGTGCGGGATTTCGATCAGCTCGAAATTGGCCTCGTGCATGGTGGCCTTGAAGCCCTTGTAGCGCTCCCAGTCGCAATAGGCTTTCTTGACGACGATGCTGCCCTTGAGCAGCAGGCGCTCCAGCACGCGCTTGATGTCGAACTTGTCGTACTGCGCATCGCGCACGCCAAGGGCGACGTTCTCGAAATCGCAGAACAGCGCCATGCTGATGTGGTCTTGGGGTGTGGCCATGTTGTTCTCAGTGGTCTCAGTGGCCCGAATCATCACATGGCCTGAGCCCAACTCACAACCCTCGGCGATCAAAACCCATAGCTGCTGTTCTTTGGGTCGAAATCAGCGTCGGTGAAGGTGGCGGGCACCACCTTGTCGAAGCTGATGCGTTCTTTCATCTCGCCGCCTTCGTCCCAGGATTCGATCATGCGCACCCAGGGTTGCGCCAGGTTCACATGGACCTTGGATTTGGCGGCATAGCTGCCGGTCATGCCGGGGGGCGTGACCCAGGTCAAAGCGATGGTGCGCTCGCCATCGATCTTCGCGATCTCGATCTGATTGGGGGCAATGGGCAGTCCCTCCTTGAGGCGTCGGCGATTGCTGTCTACCACGATGGCCACCACCGACTGCATGCCCAGATCGCGCACGGTGTGGTTGGAGTTGCCCTTGGCCATGGTGCCGTCGATGGACGTCCAGATCGAGGTCACGTTGAACAAGCCGCCGAAGTGGCCATAACTGGCGTCCTTGCGCTTGGTTTCGTCGTAGATGATTTCCTGGCCGGACTTGGGGCTGTCCTTGAGCCACTTCACGTAGACCTGGCGAGGCTTGTGGCGGTACTTGATGTAGGTGATGAAGGGCTGCTTCGTCCAGCCACTGGACAGGCGTTCCTGGCGCTTCATCCAGATCTCGCACTCGTTGAGCGACTTCAGGCCCAGGTCCAGGTAGTTGGGGATGGTCTGGGGGTCGAGCTGGCTGAAGGTTTTGAGCAATTGCTCATCGCTCATCGCGAGCAGCGCGCCGGATTTGATCTTCTGGACGAACGCCTCGGCCTCTGGGGACGCTCCGCTGGTGGCTGACGCCTGCGCGGCGCACTGAGGCGCGGACAGCAAGGCACCCCAGGCCAGGACCAGGCCGCTCAAGGTGTGAGAGGAAAAGATGCGGTGCTTCATGAGGAACTCCTGCGATTTGCTTGATGATGCTAGTATAAGGAAAGAAAAATTTCCTGAATTGACCATGATCAAGTCAACCTCGCCCGCCCTCCGGCGTGGTTATGCCGGGCGCAGCGCGCAGGAGTTGCTGCTAGAGCGCCGCCAGCGCCTGCTGGAGGCCGGTTTGACGCTGTTTTGCACCCTGGGCTATCAACACACCCGCATTGATGCCCTCTGTGCCCAGGCCAAGGTTGCCCCCCGGCACTTTTACGAGCAGTTCGACACGCGGGAGGCCCTGCTGCTGGCCAATTACGAGCAGGTGGTGGCCAATGCGCGCACCGAGGTGCAGTCGGCTTTGCAAACCCCGGGCTTGACCCCTGGCGAGCTGATCAACGGGGCCATCCGGGCCTTTGTGCGTGCTTACACGTCGGATCCCCGGTGTGCCCGCCTGGCCTGCATCGAGGTGGTGGGCGTGAGCGCGGACATGGCCCGTCGGCGCCGCGCGGTGATCCACGAATTCGCCGGTCTGATCGAGGCCTACGCCAATGGCATGGTCCAGGCCCGCATGCTGCCCCAACGCGACTACCGCCTGTCCTGCGTGGCCATGGTGGGGGCGGTCAATGAGCTCTTGTGCGAATGGCTCACCAGCGACAGGCCGCCTTCCGTGATCGAGCTGACCGACGAGTTGCAGGCCATGTTCGCGGCACTGGTCTTGGGTGCCAGAGCGCTGTTGCCCGGGGGCTGATGGGGCGGTGGCTCAAATCAGCCCGGCATCAACGAGGTATTTGCTCGGCCTGGCGCCGTCGTAGAGGATGGTCAGCCGGTGCTTGGCGCGGGTCATGCCCACGTACAGCAGATTGCGGTTGTCGGCGGTGTTGCCGCCCACGGCGAATTCACCCTTGTTCAGGCCCGGCATGATCACGTGTTCGAACTCCAGGCCCTTGGCGGCCTCGATGCTGGACAGCACCACGCAGTGCTTGCTGCGCATGGCTTTTTGCCGCACTTCGCGCGCGTTCATGGCGCGGAAGAAGGATTCGACGTTGTCAAAGGTGGCGGCCGACTGGATCAGGCCCTGGATGTTGGCGCTCACCTGGGCGATGTCGTCGGTGCGCACCATCACGCGGGCGGCCAGTTGCTGGGGTGCCAGGGCCTGGACGAAGCGTTCCATGAGCACGTCGGTGGCGTTGGAGCGGATCACGTCCAGCGCGGCGTAGATCAAACCCCGGATGTGGGGCGGGGCGTTGCGCAGCACCTGGTTTTGCACGAAGTGGGGCACCAGCGCGGGCTGCGCGGCCACTTCCTTGATGGCCAGTTGCTCGGCCTGTTGTTGTTGGGCGTGGTCGGTGGTGTCGGCCTCGACGAAGGATCCGCAAAACAGCAGCAAGGATTTGAGGATGCGCACGCGCGTGTCCACGTCTTCGATGGCGGCGAACTCCTCACGCGCATGGGCGATCAGGCCGCGCACGAACAGCACTTCGGGCCGCATCAGGTAAGGATCGAAGCCGGCGGTGCGGTAGTCCACGCCCTGGTCCAGCAGGTGGTTCTCCAGTTCGACCGATTGGTGCGGTTGGCGCAGCAGGATGGCCATCTCGGAGGCCGGGGATTTGGGGCTCAGGCCTTCGCGGCTTTTAAGCACCTGGGCGATGTGCCGGTGGGCGTCTTTCAGGCTGTCGTACCTCACCACGCTCACGGGGGTGTCGTGCAGGCTCTGGGACAGGTAGTCTTTCACCGCCAGTCGGCCCACATGGTGCGCCAAGGTCCGGCCAAAGCGGTAGGAGCTCGTCAGCGGTAGGCGCTGCGCCACGCCAATTTCGCGGTCAAAGCCGCTGCCCATGAAGCTGGCGTCGGCGCCCGCCATGGCGTGGATCACCTGGTCGCGGTCGCCAAAGCCGATGAAGGCGGCGGGGTTTTCCGCCAGCAGGTGCTGCAGCACCGTGAACATGGCCCGGTTGGTGTCGTGCATTTCGTCCAGCAAGATCAGGTGCAGGCCAAGGGCCAGGGGGTGCTCGCCTTCCAGCAGGGCATCCTCGGTCATCAACAGCTTGGCCAGGTCGTGCGTGGCGTCGTCAAGCGCCCGGAAGGCGTGGCGATCGGGGTGGCCGCCACGGCGCAGGTGCTCATAAGCCCAGAAGGTGCGCAGCGTGAGGTAGTCGTGGCCCAGTTCGTCGGCCAGGGCGGGCGTCAAAGGGCGGTCCGCCGCTTCCAGCGTCAACTGCATCGTGCCCTTCAGGCGGGCGAACGAGGCCAGCAAACCTTCCACCGCGCCTTCGCCCGAGCCTTCGATGGCGAACTCGTCGCGGTGGCGTTCATCCTCGTTGGACAAGACGCGGTCGATGGCCAGCAGCACGTGGGGCTTGAGTTGCTCGGGCGCGGTGTAGCGCGTCACGCCGGGCCCTTCGATGCTGGCCAGGCGTTCGGCGCAGAACTGGTCAAAGGTCTGGATGCGCAGGCGGTTGCGCACGCTGGCCGGGATGCCGATGCGGTCCAACGCCAGGCGCAGTGAAGCCACGGCGGCATCGGTGTAGGTCAGGGTCTGGATGTGGTCCAGGTTGGCGCCGCGCTCCAGGGCTTGCGCCAGGCGCAAGGCCAGGGTGGTGGTCTTGGCCGCGCCGGCATTGGCCTCGACGACGACGTGCCGGTGGCGCTCAAGCTGGATCGCGCGTTGCTCGGCGGTGGGCGTGAGGCCCTTGGGTTGGAAGACGGCGTCCGTCATTCATCGCCCGAGTCGTCGTTCTCGGCGTCAGCGGCAGCTTCAGCATCGGCCTCGCGGGTGCCTTTCTTGCTCTTGTTTTTCTTTTTGGCCTTTTCGGCTTCCACCGCCATGCCAGCCGCCCACCAGGCCTGAAACTCGTCCACGGTTTCCAGCGTGATGCGGCCCATGGTGGCGGCCCGGAAATCGGTCA
>CAZKPN010000146.1:5111-7687 GCA_964554655.1 uncultured Aquabacterium sp.
GGCGCGGGTGTCGGGCTGGCTGTTGTAGTAAGCCAGCCATTCTTCGGTGCGCGCCGGGTCGGCCAAGTCCTGCTTGTTCAGCAGCTTCAGCTTGGGCTTGTGGCCCGTCAGCTGGTGCAGCAAGGGGTTGGCGCTGGAGCCCGGCAGGCGAGCGTCCAGCAGCTCGATCACGACGTCAATTTCCTTGATGCGTTCGCCGATGGCTTTTTTGGTCAGGTGCATGTGACCGGGAAACCATTGGATGGGCATCTTGCTGACTTTCAGGGCTAGGGTGGACGAGACCCCGCCATTGTCCCACTCCCGCCGTGCCTCAGTTCACCTGCACCTGGATGCGCCGGGGCTGGGCATGCTGCTGCTTGGGAATGCGCAGGTTCAGCACGCCGTTCTTCAGGTTGGCCTCGATGCGCGAGGTGTCCAGCTCGCGGCTCAGGGTGAAGGAGCGGCGGTACAAAGGCAGGCGCACCTCGGCGTAGGTGGGCTCCAGGCCCTCCTGGGTCAGGGCGCCCACGGTGCCTTCGATCAGCAGGGTGTCGCCGTCCACCTTCAGCTCCAGTTGGTCTTTGGACACGCCAGGCAGGTCGGCCAACAAGGTGATGCCGGTTTGGTCTTCCAGCACATCCACGCGGGGCACCATGGCGCGGTTGCTGCGGGATGGGGTCGTGTTTTGAGGTTGGTTGCTCATGGTCTCAACTCCTGTGGGGGTGTTGGTCATTCACTGAATGGTGATGCGCTTGGGTTGCGCGGCTTCACGTCGGCCGATGCTGATGTGCAGCACGCCGTCCTGGTAGCGGGCTTGCACACGTTCCGGGTCCACGTCGTCGGGCAGGCTCACGGCGCGCTTGAAGCGGCCACTGAGGCGCTCGCGGGCGTACACGCTGACCTTGTCGCTGCCTTCGGGCGCGGTGGGTGGGCGTTCGCCCGCCAGCGTCAGCACGCCGCGGTCGAGGGTGACTTCCACCTTGTCGGGGTCGATGCCCGGTGCGAAAGCGTAGACCTCGACGCTGGCAGGGGTGTGGCCCACATTGAGGGCCGGGAAGGCGCCGGGGCCGGCGGATCGGATGCTGGTGGGCGAGGCGCCCAGGCCGAAGACATCGTCCAGTTCGCGGCGCAGGCGTTCAAAGTCGCCAAAGACGCCGCTGGCATGGCTTTGCAATGAGGGGTACATGGCAGATCTCCTGTCGCAATGAAGTGAAGGGTGACGCACCGTGCGTCTGTGGCAGGAGATAGTGGCCATCGGAAAGATTTCAAGAGTGGGCCGTGTCATGCAGGTTTATTCTGCTTGGGGTGTAATGCGGCACTCTTCACCCCCTCAGAAAGCACAACATGTCCCTCTCCATGTACTCGGCCAGTGTGCCCGTGGCCATCCGCATCCTGAACAACCTGTCGACCATCCTGGGCAAGGCTGCCGCGCATTGCGAGGCCCGCAAGATTGACGAAGCGGCGTTGTTGAACTCGCGGATTTTTCCCGACATGTTCCCCCTGACGCGCCAGGTGCAGATCGCTTGCGACATGATCAAGGGCGGCGCCTCGCGCCTGGCCGGAGTGGAGATCCCGCGCTTTGAAGACACCGAAGCCAGCTTTGCCGAACTGCAGGCGCGCATCGCCAAGACGGTGGATTACCTGTCCACCTTCAAGCCGGAGCAGATCGATGGCAGCGAGGGGCGCGACATCTCGATCAAGATGCGTGACCGGGTGGTCGAGTCAAAAGGGCAGCAATACCTGATGGAAGCCGTGCTGCCCAACTTCTTCTTCCACGTGACGACAGCCTACAACCTGTTGCGCCATGGCGGGGTGGAAATCGGCAAGCGCGACTACTTGGGCAACTGACAGACCATGGGCGTTTGATGATGATCAGGCCATGGACGCCATGGCGCTGGCATCGTGCACCACGGCCTGGTTGCGGCCAGAGCGTTTGGCCACGTACAGCGCTTCATCGGCGCCCTTGAGCATCTCGGCCAGGTCTTCCAGCTTCATGTCCAGTTGCGACACGCCCGCGCTGATGGTGACCTTGCCGGCCACCGGGGCCTGGCGTGAGGCCACCACCTTGACCAGCTCTTCTGCCAGGATCTGCGCGCCTTTGGCGTCGGTGTCCGGCAGCATCACGATGAATTCTTCGCCGCCCATCCGGGCCACGATGTCGGAGTCGCGAACGCGTTGGCGCAAGGTGTCCGACAGGTGGCGGATCACCTGATCGCCCACATCGTGGCCGTGGGTGTCGTTGACCTGCTTGAAGTGGTCCAGGTCGATCATGACGACGCTGATCGGGCTGTTGCGGCGCCGGGCCGATGACAAGGCAATCTTGAGCTGGGCGTCAAAGCCACGGCGGTTCAAAACGCCTGTGAGGTGATCGCTGCGCGACTGCCGGTCCAGCTCGCGGTTGGCCGCTTCCAGCTCTTGCGTGCGCAGCTTCACCTTGTCTTCCATTTGCTCGTTGAGCGTGATCAGGCGCCGGGTCATGCGGTTCAAGGCGGTGGCCAATGACAGCACTTCAGAGCTGCTTTCCAGCAAGGGAATCGACGCACCGGGCAGGCCCGATTCAACGTCATGGGCGGCCGTGGCAATGGTGGACAAGTGAC
>CAZKPN010000147.1:0-7673 GCA_964554655.1 uncultured Aquabacterium sp.
CGGGCCAATCCAGGAGAGGGGGTTAATTGCCATGAAGTAATTGTAGGTGTGGGCCGACAGTTGAAACGGGTGGCTACCAATTGGGGTGTGCACCGTTTCATTTGTCATGTTTTTTGAGCCACAATCGTTGGCAGACTTTATGCATGGCGCCCGACCCTGGGCCAGCTGTGGTCATGGGCTGTCTACGCCGACCATGACGTGGGCAGAGTTCAACGATTTCCGGGGCCTCGGGGTCTGCCCCTGGTGCACATGTTCAATAACCGCAACTACAACCGAACGTTTTTCAACGCACCGCAGTCGGTCACGTCTTTCATCGCAGCATTCCTGGAACCGCTGGTCACGGTGGCTTCCCTGCTGGGCACCATGGCGTACTACGACGAGCCAGTCCTGCGCGCATCGATGGCGCTTTGCTTGCTGGTGTTTGCCCTGACCTTCCCGGGGCGCAATCGGTTCAACGATTCCCGGTTGGAAGCAGGCGTGGACATCGCCAGTTCATGGGTGTCCATGCTGCTGATCCTGTGGCTTTGCGGGTATGCCACCAACAGCCTGATGTTCTTCGACTTCACGGTGATGTTGTCGTGGGCGGTGGTCACGCCGGTGCTGCAGTGGATTGCGGTGCTGATTGGCAAGGCCATCCTGAAGCACCGCGCCTCTCAGCCCAACGCCCGTCGGCGCGCCATCGTGGTGGGGGCGGGGCCCCTGGGCGGCAAAGTCGCCCGCGCCCTGCAAAGCAATCTGGATCAGGGCACCGAGTTCGTGGGCTATTTCGATGACCGCACCGACAGCCGCGTGCTGTCCGAGGCCGTCAGCATGCGCCTGGGCGGCCTGCGCGACGTCGCCAACTACGTCTATGCCCACAGCATCCACGAGGTCTACATCACCTTGCCGCTGGGCTCTCAGCCCCGCATTGTGGAGTTGCTGGAAGCCGTGCAAGGCACCACGGCCTCGCTGTATTTCGTGCCGGACGTGTTTGGCATCAGCATCATCCAGGGCCGCCTGCAGGACATGAATGGCGTGCCGGTGGTGGGCATTTGCGAAACCCCCTTCACAGGGACCAATGAACTGGTCAAGCGGGTGTCTGACATTGTCCTGGGCAGCATCATCGTGGTGCTGATCTCGCCCATTTTGCTGGGCTTGGCCATCGGGGTGAAACTGAGCTCGCCGGGGCCGGCCATCTTCCGGCAAAAGCGCAATGGTCTGGATGGCGAGGAAATCATCGTCTACAAATTCCGGTCCATGCGCTCACAAGACAACGGCGCGGTGGTCAAGCAGGCCACCAAGGGTGATTCACGGATCACGCCTTTTGGGGCGTTCATCCGCAGAACCTCGCTTGACGAATTGCCGCAGTTCATCAATGTTCTGCAGGGGCGCATGAGCATCGTGGGGCCACGCCCCCATGCCGTGGCGCACAACGAGGAATACCGTCGGTTGATCAAGGCTTACATGGTGCGCCACAAGGTGCGCCCCGGCATCACCGGCTGGGCGCAGGTGAATGGTTACCGAGGTGAGACCGAGACCATCGACAAGATGCAGGCTCGGGTGGAGTTTGACCTGGAATACTTGCGGAACTGGTCGCTGGGGCTTGACTTGCAGATCATCATCCGCACCATCCGCCTGATGATCTTTGACCGCAACGCTTACTGAAAGAGGTTGGCTGTGAAACTAAAAATGAATCAATCCGCGCTGAGTTCGGTGTCTGTGGCTGCTTTGCTGGCCTGTGTGATACCTGCCAATGCCGAGCCTTTTTCGCTGAAATTGAGTGAGGTCGTGTCCTACGACAGCAATTATGCGAGAAATACCCAAGATCAGGCCGAAGTCGTTTCGAGCACCGGGGTCACCCTGGGTTTTAATCAAAGCTATGGGCGTCAGATTTACACGGCTTCTGGCAAGTTTGGTATTGACAAGCATAAAAACTTCAAAAACCAGGATAATAATAATTATGACCTGAGTGCGGGGTTCACGTCTGGCATCGCCTCCAACTGGGTTGTGGCGCTCAATGGTTCCACCAGTGAAAGGTTGAACTCGGTTAAAAACAATCCATTGAATAATCGTTTGGCCAAGAACATGGCGACTTCGCACAATGTCGGGGCGAATGTGCAATATGGGGTCGCTGGGCGCTGGTCGTTGCTGGGTTCCGTAGGCATGGCACGCAATTCATATTCGCTGGCTTCGTATGAATATCAGAACCGGGAGCAAAGTTCAGGTGGGTTGCGATTGGTTTACAACACCAGCGATTTGTTGAGTTTTGGTGTGGGGGTTTCTACAGCGAACAGTAAGTACCCCAATCGGTTCGTTAATGGCGTGTCGGAGGAAATCAAGCAAAACAGCCTTGATTTTTCCACCAATTGGCAGGTGACGGGCTTCAGTCGCCTGGATGCGATTTTGAGTTATGCCAAGAATAAATACAAATCAGATTCGAATGCTGATTTCAAGGGCTTCACTGGGCGTTTGAATTGGGACTACAAGCCGACTGGGTTGACGACATATTCTTTGTCTGCGGCACGCAGTACCAATAATGACGGCAGTGGTACGGGGTTGCGAAACAATTATCGCGATACTGTTGATACATTTTTGGGCCCCTTGCCGATTGGGCGCTACATCGACACCACCATCAACAGCGTGACGACCTCGGTGGATGGAAGGATGCGTTGGACGCCGACCGCAAAATTAGGTTTCACCGCTGGATTGGGGTGGGATAAATATGATACCAATACATCGCGTACCAACGGCGTGTCAGGAAAGACCTCCAGTGACTACACCGTGGTATCACTGGCCTCTGATTATAATTTCTCGCGCGCCATCGCCGTGGGCTGCTCGATTCAGCAATACAAGCAGTCGGCTGAAAGTAATCCCCAGGTGTCCACCAACACCCAACGCGTTGGCCATGACGGACGCCAGTTCAGTTGCAGTGCCAGTTTCACCATTGACTGAGAGTTGACCATGCCCTGCATCCTCCTGACCGGCGCCACCGGCTACATCGGCTCCCACACCTGGTTGGCGCTGCAAAGTGCCGGGTTTGACGTGGTGGGAGTGGACAGCTTCGTCAACAGCTCGCCCAAAGTGCTGCAACGGCTGGAGCACCTTGGAAAGATCAAACCGCGGTTTGTCGAAGGCGATGTGCGAGACGCCGCAGTGCTGGACGAATGCTTCAAACTGGGCCAATCCGAGTTTGGCGGTATTTCAGCGGTGGTGCACTTCGCGGCTTTGAAGGCTGTGGGCGAATCGGTTGAAAAGCCCCTGGATTACTTCGAAAACAACCTCGGCGGTCTGTTGTCGGTGGCCCAGGCCATGAAACGCCATGGCGTGTTCAATCTTGTGTTCAGCTCGTCGGCCACGGTGTATGGCAAGCCTGACCAGTTGCCCATCACGGAAGAGGCGGCCTTGCGGGTGACCAATCCCTATGGTCAGACCAAGCTGATGGGCGAAGAAATTTTGCGCGAGTTGGAGCGTTGTGACAGCAGTTGGCACGTGGCTTACCTGCGCTATTTCAACCCCGTGGGCGCCCATGAGAGCGGCCAGATTGGCGAAGACCCGCGCGGCATCCCCAACAACCTGATGCCCTATGTGGCCCAGGTCGCCGCCGGCAAGCGCGAGCACCTGAACGTCTACGGCAATGACTACGACACGCCAGACGGCACCGGCGTGCGCGACTACATCCACGTCTGCGATCTGGCCGATGGGCATGTGGCCGCACTGCGTTACCTGGCCGAGCAGAACCGCTCGTTGACGGTGAACCTGGGAACAGGGCAGGGCTACAGCGTTCTGGAGTTGGCGAAGGCTTATGGCAAGGCTTCGGGGCGTGACATTCCGGTGGTTTTTGCCCCGCGTCGCCCGGGTGACATCGATGCCTGCTACGCTGATCCGGCGCATGCACTCAACACCATGGGTTGGAAGGCTCAGCGTGGCCTCGACGACATGTGTGCGGATTCCTGGCGCTGGCAATTCAACAACCCCCAGGGCTTTGCTGGATAACAGGCCTGAAATTTGCTGAACAGAACCGTATGAAACTCAATTTGCTTCCCGTGATCATGGCCGGTGGCTCGGGCACCCGCCTTTGGCCGCTGTCTCGCGCCTTGTACCCCAAGCAGTTCCTGGTGCTGCAAGGCAATCAAAGCCTGTTCCAGCAAGCGCACCTGCGTTTGCAGTCCTTGGGCGCAGAAGACATTGAGGTCGCCAAGCCTTGCGTGGTGGGCAACGAGGAACATCGTTTCCTCGTGCTGGATCAACTGCGTGAACTGAAGGGCGAGCCCTCGTCTTTGCTGCTGGAGCCCGTGGGTCGCAACACCGCTCCTGCGGTGGCGCTGGCCGCCTTGCAAGCCGTGGCGCAGGGGGACGACCCGATCCTGGTGGTGACGCCCGCCGATCAGACCGTGACCGACGAAGCGGCTTACACCAAGGCTTTGCAGGCCGCAGTGCGTTGCGCCGCCAAGGGCGACATCGTGATCCTGGGCATCACGCCCGATCGCCCAGAAACCGGTTTCGGCTACATCCGCACCGAGCAAGCGCAGGCCGATGGCGCGCGCGGCGTGGTCGCATTCGTGGAGAAACCCAACCTGGAAACCGCCAAGGGCTATCTGGCCGAGGGCGGCTACTTCTGGAACAGCGGCATGTTCGTGATGCGCGCCTCACGCTGGTTGGCCGCGCTGGAGCATTTCCGCCCGGACATCCTCCAGGCCACGCGCAAGTCCTTTGACGTGCGCACCACCGATGCCAGTTTCGTGCGTCCCGGCAAGGCCGAGTTTGCGCAAGTGCCGTCCGAGTCGGTCGACTATGCGGTGATGGAGCAGTGCCCCGGCAAGCCAGCCAGCGGCTTCGTCGTTCGCATGGTGCCGCTGGACGCGGGTTGGTCCGACCTGGGGGCGTGGGATGCCGTCTGGCAAGTCAGCCCTCAGGATGCCCAAGGCAACGCGAGCCAGGGCGATGCCCTGCTGCACAACAGCCGCAACACCTTGGTCCATGCCACCAGCCGCCTGGTGGCCACGGTGGGCCTGGACAACATCGTCGTGGTGGAGACGCCCGATGCCGTGCTGGTGGCCGACCGCAGTTGCAGCCAGGACGTCAAACAGATCGTCAATGCGCTGGCTTTGCAAGAGCGCAGCGAAGGCACCGTGCACCGCCGTGTGCACCGGCCTTGGGGCTGGTATGACTCGATCGATTTCGGGCCACGTTTCCAGGTCAAGCGCATCATGGTCAAGCCGAAGGCCAGTCTCAGCTTGCAAATGCACCATCACCGCGCCGAGCATTGGATCGTGGTCAGCGGCACGGCCGAGGTCACCAATGGCGACAAGGTCTTGATGCTGTCCGAGAACCAGTCCACCTACATCCCACTGGGGACGGTGCACCGCTTGGTCAACCCTGGCACGATCCCTTTGGAGATCATCGAAGTGCAGTCGGGCAGTTACCTGGGTGAAGACGACATCGTTCGCTTCCAGGACAACTACGGCCGGTCGGCTTAAAAACCCACTCGCTCAGCGTTGTTTCAAACCTAGCACGGCCAGCAAATCCAGCGGCCGCTCGGTGATCACGCTCGCACCCCAGTCGCGGATGTCGTGGCTGTGGCCCAGGTAACCCCAGGCTGCGGCGGCGCTGGGCATCCCGGCAGCTTGGGCGGCCTGAATGTCGCGCAGGTCATCGCCCACATACAGCGTGGCGGCCGGATCTGATTGGATCTGTTCGCAGGCGGTCAGCAAGGGCAAGGGGTGCGGCTTGGCGTGGGCTGTGCTGTCACCGCTGATGGTGCTCATGCTTCGCTTGTCCAGGCCCAGTCCCTGCATCACCGGGATGGTGAAGCGGTGGGGCTTGTTGGTGACCACGCCCCATTTCAGGCCCGCCTGTTCCAACTGATCCAGCAGCTCAGCCACGCCGTCGAACAGCACGGTGGTGTCGCTCAGGCATTGCGTGTAGGCGTCCAGAAAGGCCAGGCGCAGATCGTCGTACTCGGCATGGCCGGGGTGGATGTCCAGGCCGACGCCGATGAGGCCGCGCGCGCCAGCCGATGCATGCGGGCGGAGCAAGTCCAGCGGCATGGGTGGCAGGCCGCGTTGAACCCGCAAACGGTTGAGTGCACCGCCCAGGTCGCCCGCCGTGTCGGCCAGGGTGCCGTCCAGATCGAACAGCACCGCCTGGGGCGGCATGGTCCAGTGCAAGGCCATCATGCTCATGCGCTGGCGGGCTTGCGGCACGCAATCATGTAGTTGACGCTGGTGTCGCCAGAGAGCCAGTAGCGGCGGGTGATGGGGTTGTATTCCAGGCCCTTCATCTGCGTGGTCGACAGCTCGGCCTCGCGCGCCCAACGGGTGAGTTCGGCCGGGCGGATGAAGCGGGCGAACTCGTGTGTGCCCTTGGGCAGCAGCTTGAGCAGGTACTCGGCGCCCACGATGGCGAAGAGGAAGGACTTGGGGTTGCGGTTGAGCGTGGAGAAAAAGATCCAGCCGCCCGGCTTGGCCATCTGCGCACAAGCCCGCACCACCGAGGAGGGGTCGGGCACGTGCTCCAGCATTTCCATGCAGGTGACCACGTCGAATTGGCCGGGCTGCTCGGCGGCCAGGTCTTCGGCGGCGATGCTGCGGTAGTCCAGGTTGGCCACGCCACTTTCCATGGCATGCAGTTGGGCGACCTTCAAGGGGCGGTCGGCCAGGTCGATGCCCAGCACATTGGCGCCACGGCGGGCCATCGATTCAGCCAGGATGCCGCCGCCACAGCCCACATCCACCACGCGTTTGCCGGCGATGTGGGCTTGCTGGTCGATCCAGTCCAGCCGCAGGGGGTTGATCTGGTGCAGGGGGCGGAACTCGCTTTCGGGGTCCCACCAGCGGTGGGCCAGGTCGCTGAATTTGGCCAGTTCTTGGGGGTCGGCGTTCGTCATCATGGGGAACATCGTACCGCGTGGGCGGGCAGGCAGAATGGGGCTTTGGTGAAAGGGCTGCGGATGTTGACGGTTTATGGGATCCCCAATTGCGACACGGTGAAAAAGGCGCGTACCTGGCTGGCCGCGCAGGGCCTTGAGTTCCAGTTCCACGACTACAAGAAACAAGGCGTGCCGGCGGACAGGCTGGATGCCTGGATCAAGTCGGTGGGCTGGGAAGTGCTGGTCAACCGGCAGGGCACGACCTGGCGCAAGCTGGACGACGCCATCAAGGCTGGTGTGAACGATGCGGACAGCGCCAAGGCTTTGATGCTGGCCAACGCCAGCGTCATCAAGCGGCCGGTCATTGAACAGGATGGGCAGGTGAAGGTGGTCGGCTTTGACGAGAAAAAGGCCGCTGTCCTGTTGGGTCAGCGGCCTTGAGTCTGGCTGGCGCTTGCGCCAGCCGGCAGATCTTCACCTGTAACAGGAGTCAGGCCGCGAGCAACTGCCTCAGCACGAACGGCAAGATGCCGCCGTGCTGGTAGTAGTCCACCTCGATCGGCGTGTCGATGCGCAAGGTGACGGTCACCTCCTGCGTGCTGCCATCCAGGCGGTGAATGATCAGCTTGGCATCGGCCTGGGGCTTGATCTCGTCGCCCAGTTGCACGTCGAGGGTCTCGTCGCCCTTCAGGCCCAGCGTTTCCCAGGTGTCGGTGCCTTTGAACTGCAGGGGCAGCACGCCCATGCCGACCAGATTGGAGCGGTGGATGCGCTCGAAGCTGCGCGCCACCACGGCCTTGATGCCCAGCAACTGCGTGCCCTTGGC
>CAZKPN010000148.1:0-7658 GCA_964554655.1 uncultured Aquabacterium sp.
TGCCTTGGTGGCTTCGCTGAAGGCTTCGGGCACATAGAGGCGCTCGCTCAGCGCCTCCCCTTTGACCAGCACATCCTCAGCCGCGCCCAATAGGTACTTGTGCAGCACCCCTTGGTTGCGTTTACCCTCCATCGCAGGGCTCCATCGGTTGAAGCCCCCGCGTTCAAACAAAAAGTGCATCAAGGCACGCAAGCTCATGCGACGCTTCGGGTCGCTCACTTCTGACGCCTCCTGTGCTTCGCCTCGGGGCACGCTGCGCCCCAACGTCCTTGTCCACGGAAAATCCACCCGCAGCTGGATCTGCCCAGGGACCAACTCAAGGACGGCCTCGCCCATCAGTTCACCAAGCCCGGATTGCTGGGAGTCGGGCTCGAACGACGGGCAGCCCGGATGGTGGTGGCCTCCGGTATCGGGCATGCGCTTGACCACAAACTGCCGATGCCTCGCCACGTACATCTCGATGCCCCCGGGCACGCACAAACACCGAGGTCGCTCCGGTGTGTCGTACACACGGGCCAGCAGCTCCTGAAATGACGCAGCAGCGGCATCAATCACCTGCCCTTGGATCGAGAACCGTTGTGTGTCCATCGCCGTTGCAGCCAGGCCGTCCATGTCCAATCAAATCAACTCTTCGAGCAGTTGCTCAATCGTCGGCTTGTGCCGAGCCAGCAACTCACGAACTGCGCTGCGCTCGCTGATGCCCAGGATCAAGCCAACGGCATCCTCATCCGCACCACGCTCGTACAGGCGTGCCACCACGGTGCGGCGCACCGACAGGGCGGTGACGCCCCGCATGCCTGCATAGCGAAACAGCTTGCGGTAGGTCTCCAGGATCGGGCGACACAAAAAACGCCGCTGGCCGGGCTCGCCATAAGGCGTGATGAGAAATCCATCGCCGGTCGCCGACAAGAACAGGCGACTGAGTGGATCGAGCCCACGATACGAGTCAGCCTTCCCGAGCCCAAGCTTTTGATTCAGGCGCTCGGCAAGATAGGGCGCCAGGGCCTCATCAAGCCGAGTGCTCGCAAAGTAAAGCGG
The DNA here is from genome assembly GCA_964554655.1 of uncultured Aquabacterium sp. Classification (GTDB taxonomy): domain Bacteria; phylum Pseudomonadota; class Gammaproteobacteria; order Burkholderiales; family Burkholderiaceae_C; genus Aquabacterium. Next base: position 1,039 of record CAZKPN010000148.1, read on the forward strand.
CCGGACCTTGTTGGTAATGGCCACTTCGGCACGCAACTCCGACGCGCGGCGGATGCTTCCATCCAGGTTCAGGTAGTCGCGAACCTCAAGCCTGGCGATTTCCAGGGGCCGAGCGCCTGTGGCGAATAGCAGGTAGAACAGTGACAGGTCGTGCCATGGCCTGGCACTGCGCCCTTTGATGCGCTTGCCGCCCTGCACGATTTCTTCGAGCGTCACGATGCGATTGGACCGTTGACCAGCCGCCTTTTGTGGCTCGAACTCCACGAGCGCAATCAGGATCGCATCCCGGTGATGTCTCAGGCGGCGGACAAAGGCCGCACCGTCCTCATTCAAGCCTTCGATGCCCGCGATCTGACTCAGTTGAACCGCGATGGCCTTGATGCGCCGTTCGACCGCTGTGCGTGACACACCGAAACAAACGGCAACGGTTTCGTAGGTGGCCCCATCAATCACCGCTTTGAGCATCTTGATTGACTGGGCAGCCGTGTCCCTACCCGGCTCTATTTCTTGATCGTATGACATGACCCACTCCCTGTGTATATCCCCTGTCCTCAAATTGCGATACGCCTTCATGCTCCACCTCCTCGACAACGATCACCAGTCAAAAGCGCCAGTGAATCCGGGGGGTTTCGGCATTGGGCTGGCCTGAAAGGCCACACGTAAATCAGAGCGGGGACGTCAAATCACAAGCAAGTTCTGTGGCATCAACCAGCGGGCCGTGATCGCGTCGGATACGTTGAATTTTTCGACGGGCACCGCTTGTTATGGGAACATTTTCCATCCATGAACCATGTCAGCGTATCGAAAATCGATGTAGGCAGCGCCACATTTCGCCATGTGGTTTAGTCGGGTTTCTCGCGTCTCACGCATGCCCCAATTCGGTCGCCAGCCTATTGACTGAAGGCGTGCATCAGGCACCGCAAACGAGCGGCATGGCATTCAAGTTGGCAGGCCTTGCTCGGCGATCCATCGCCTGATGTCTTCCACGCGCCAAGCCGTGATGCGCTCGGACAGCTTTACGGGTTCGGGAAAGGTTCGCGTGCGCACACGCCGCCACAGCGTTGATTTGGAAATCGGCACGCACTGAAGTACCTGGGCTTGCCTCAGGAAGCCCATGGGCGGCAGGGTTGTCGGGGAAGGCGTGGCGATAGGTGCAGCTGATGCAGCGACATGGGCGGTGATGGTCTTGGGCATGATCTGGCCTCGCACGGCATGTGCCGATGGAAGTCATGACCTGCTCTTTGGCGGCTGCGCTAGGTCAGGATGGCGCAAGCCGGTAGGAACGCTGAACTCCACTTCACACCGACGGCGTTCCGGTCGCACGGTGTTGGCTCCAACGATTGAAAGTAACCTGAAGGCAGGTATCGACTGCGACGCCGCCGCGATGAGGCGGGTGGAGGGCATGCACACGTTGCAACAATGAGCGCCACGATGCCACCTTATCTGACGGCATCGGCTGCATCAAGGCAAGCGTCCGGTCATTCACCGAAACCACCCAGGATCACGGCCCATTGCAGGTAGCGATTTCGCACCACCTGCCAGCAAGCCCGTCGCAAGGCTGGCTTCACTGCGGTGAGGCATCAGCACCGACTGGCTCGACGTCCACTGACGTGGCCACCTCTGGCACCTCCAACGGCGATGGCTCGGTCTGAATGGAGGGCACCTCGGCCTCCTGGTTCGTCGTTGCATCGACGGGTGCCACATCCAAGGCTTGCTCTTCGACAGCCTCGGGCGACAACCCCTGCTTACCACCGGCTTCGCGGCCATCCAGCGCATTCATGCGACGCCGCAACCCCATGGCAAAGTTGCGGGCGCCATTGGCCACATCGCGCACCTGACGCTTGAGCCCCGCGCGCTCGATGTCCACGGCCTGCGCCGAGACCACCTCATGGATCTCCAGCGTCTGCAACAGCGGCATCAACTGGTCCAACTTGCCCAACACTTCCAGAAACCTGCGACCAGAAGACGACATCACCCCTACCTCAATCGCCAAGGGCACCGTGTCGTACGTGGCCGCGCTGGTGATGCCATGTTCTTTGAACAAGGCCTCGGCGCCATCAATGGCCTGGTTGAGGTTCTCGTTGACGGCATCGAGTTGCGCCCGGATGGTGGCCTCGACCTTGGCAATATCGTCGTGGTCCAGCCGCGTGCGTGCGATCACTGAGATGAAATGGGTGTTGAGCTGCAAGGTGCTGAACAGGCGGACAAAGTAGCGCTTGCCTTCGGCACTGGTGAAGCGCGTGGGCATCTTCACACTCGCGGCTTCAATGCGCCGAAAATCCGCCTTGGTCTCCTTGGCGAGAATCCGGGCGTTGACCCCACCCTGGTCCATCTTGACGATCTGGTTGTCCGACATGTGGCGCTCCCTTGGCTGGCGTGCTCGCCACCATCTTGCGGAGCACGCGGGGCCATCTCCACCGGGAATGGCCGCCAATTGAAGGCCCTTTCGGCACCAGCGCGCTTTTGGCGTCATTCCGATCTTGACCACGGCTGGCACTGGGGCTAACTTGTGCCCATGCAGCAGCTGGCCCCTGCATTCAAACAAGGCAAGCCCTGGAGTTTCATGCTGATTTCATGACGCCCACGAGCGTCGCGATGCCGTCGAAGCGGCTTGCGAGGTGAGGGCGAGTCGGCGGCGTTGTTGCCTCCCTCGCGCCCTCCCCCCGAAAGCTTTCTTCGATCGGTCGCTGGCACACCGATCCAGGCGGGGTATCCCGCTCAAGCCAGCCCTGGAGTCACCTCAATCACCGTCGGTCTCGCACCGACTTGTCATCACCCTGTGGGGGCACTGCCTCCACCCTGGGTGAGCCGTGCCTCCCATTCATCATGGAGGCATCAATGCTGCCAACCAGCACACCCCTCGTCAACGTCGTGCCGGGCGACGAACCACCGCAACCCGACTGGAGCGAAGAGGACATCGTCTTCTTGCATTGGCGGCTGCTTCAGGAGATCAAGCAACTGTCTGATCCGGCCACGCCGCTGGAAGACAAGTTCGACACCCTGCGCTGGGTGTTCACCGAGCGCGAGAAAGAGCAGCGGCCCTTCTCGTTCGTGAACTGCTTGCGCGTCGTCGGTTGCAGCCCCCTGTCACCGATCGCGTATTGCGGCCTGGTGGATGCACAAGACATCCGCGACCACATCCGGCGCAGCCTGAAATCATGGCTGGCCGCCTCCATGGCGCGCTACCCGCCGTGGGTCCGTGAAGCCATCGCCAGCCAGCCCCAATGGGTTGAGGCCCGGCTGGCCAAGAACCCGCAGTGGATCAACGAGCAGCTCAAGCAGATGGCCCAGGAAGGTGATCTGTTTTCCTGAAACGTTTGCCTGAAGTCATTGGATCTGAAAGGAACACCTGTGCAAAACCAAGCATTCATGCGTGGACATGGCATCCCCATGCTGGCCGTCCACGAAGCCCGAGACATCGAGTTCCTGGTCAAGGAAAGCGAAGTGCTCACTGGCCGTGCGGGTCGTCTGTTCGTCATCGCCGGCGCCGACTGGCTGACCTACCGGGTGCTTTGGCATCCGATGGGCTTCAAGGTCGAACGGCTGGACGAGCGCGGCCAGGTCGTGTGGTCCCAGCACCAGTTGCCTTGGGAGTTTGTGGACCACAGCGTGGTCGAGGCCCTGCACGCGGGCCAGTTGTTCACCCCTGCGGTTCACCGTCCTGGCTGACCGTTTGTCCACCCCATTGGCGGGCCTGTCCCGCTGGGGACAGGTGCCGCCTTCACTTTTGGAGAAGCATCATGCAGATCAAGGTTCGAATCAATGAAGAAGGCGCCCTGCGCAACCAGCGCTACGCCTTCACCGACCGTTTCACGCTCATCTCCGAGCTGCTGCAAAACGCCCGCCGCGCGGGTGCCACGCAGATCGAGGTTGACTACGATGCCGACACGCAGGTGCTGTGCGTTCGCGATGATGGATGCGGCATGGCCGACTTTCAAAAGCTGTTGAGCTTTCACGAGTCCGGCTGGGATGCCGTCACCTGCACCGAGGAGCGCCCCTTCGGGGTCGGCTTCTCCAAGTGTTTGTACGCGGCCTCGCGCTGCATCGTCGCCTCGGGCTTGCAACGCGTTGACATCGACACCGCCGCAGCCCTGGCGCAGGCATTGTTTGATGTCACGCAGGTAGAACCAGCCCAAGCCATTCATGGCACGCTGATTGAACTGCATGGCGTCGATCTGCCCGATCTGGCTGCGCGCATCGACACGCTATGCCTGGGGTTTCCCACCGCGGTGCTGTTCAATGGCAAGCCGCTGCAGCGTCGCCTGGCGCAAGTCCATCTGGCGATGACACCCAGCCCCATCGGCGCGGTGTACCTGACGGGTGCGCACGATGGCAAGCACAACCACCAAACCCTGGTGTTTCTGCAAGGCTTTTGCGTCATGCAGCCGCCTTACTGGTCAGTGGATCAGGTCAACGTCGTTCACCTGGACTCACAGCACTTCGTCGCCCGCTTGCCGGACCGAGACAAGCTGATCGACGAGGACCTGCAACGCGGGCGCATCGAGACAGCATTGAAGGCATGCTGGCGAACGGTGCTCGAAGCGGCCAAGGCCCTGATGCCACCAGAGCGCTTCGTCGAAGACTACTACTCGGCGATGCGGTCCTGGGGACACCTGGACCTGCTCAACGACATTGATGCCCTGCCGCGCGTGCTGTGCAGCGACATCGTGGCTTACCCCACGCAGGACAACAGCGGTGGGGTTGAATACCTTCAGCAGGTCACGACCGCGCCATCGCGTCAGGCCATCGAAGCAGGTGCTTCGACCTTGTCGGCCCTGAACACGCTGGACGATGAGAACGCGGCACTCTGGCTATTTGCCCAAGCCCAAGGACACCTAGTCTTCGACTGGCTCGGCTTGCACACAGACCATTGGGTGCAGCCCTTTGTGCGCTTTCCGGAACGAGAGGCCGTCTCCATTGAGGTCGTGTCTGAGCAGCACAGGACAGAACTGGAAGGCCGGTGGATCTGGCCCACAGTCATCCTGTGCGAGCGGATCAGGATCACCGTCGGCAACGAGTCGGCGGACATCACCCAAAGCGGCCTTCATCACCAGGGTTGCCTGTAGATCCCCGAGGGGGAGACCTCGGGCGAGCCCGTTCGTCAAGCCTCGTCGTTCATGGATGAGCACGATCAGTACCTGGCCAATGACATGGAAGCTGACCGCGACGCACCGGCCGATCTGATCTGCCGCCTGCGCTCGGTCGACCCCTTGCAAACGCTCGATTCGCTCTTGCAAAACCTCAAGCTGGGCAAGTACCCCTTGCTGCACGGCAAGCGCTTTGCGCTGACCGTCGGCACAGGGCCTGCGCCCAGCCATTCGCTCGACCTTCTCGACTGAAACCAATCTCTGTGACATCTCACAAGGAGTCCATCATGCAAAACCATGAATACGCCAACCGCGTGGAAGGCATCAAACGCCGTGCGCACGGGCGCTGGAGCGAAATCCTCTCCAACCTGGGCGTTGACGAACAGATCCTCAAAAAGCGCAACCTGCCCTGCCCTCTGTGCGGTGGCACCGATCGCTTTCAGTACACCGACAAGTTCGGCGAAGGCAACTACCACTGCCGTGGCTGCGGCGCAGGTGGCGGCTTCAAGCTGCTGCAAGCCGTCAAGGGCCTGGACTTCAACACGGCCTTGAACGAGGTCGAACGGTGTGTGGGCGCTGAGCCCTCCATGGCGCAAGCCGCCTCACCAGAGCCCTCGGCGATCAACATGAAGGCCCTGGCCAAGCGCATCTGGGATGAAGCCCAGCCCGTGACCCATGGTGATGAGGTGGACCGCTACCTCGCCAACCGGGGGCTGGCGCTGCCAAGCTACCCCAAGGTGCTGCGCCGGCACCCCGCACTGGGTTACTTCGAGAAAGACCCCGCCACGGGCAAAACGCACAAGGTGGCCGAATACGCCGCCATGCTGGCCTGCATTCAGGGCCCGGACGGGCACGCCGTCACCCTGCACCGCACGTATCTCAAAGGCGGTTGCAAGGCTGGGGTGCGTGATGCCAAGAAAGTGCTGTCCTCGGGCATCAATGGGGCCGCTGTGCGCCTGTTCGAGGCCACGCAGGAGTTGGCCATCACCGAGGGCATTGAAACCGCCCTGGCAGTGCATCTGGCCACCGGCAAGCCCGTTTGGGCGGGCCTGAGTGCAGGCAACCTGGAAAAGCTGTGGCTGCCTGAGACGGTTCGCACCGTTTGCATCTACGCCGACAACGACGCCGATGCCGACTTCGATGGCCAAGCCTTCGCCTTCGCCCTGGCGCGCAAGCTTAAAAAGCAAGAGCGCCAGACCGGCCCTCGCCAGGTGCGGGTGTTCCTGCCCAAACCGGCGGGCACGGACTGGGCCGATGTGTGGCTGGCCAGGGTGGAGCAAGCCACCAGCGCCGAATAGACCTTTTGTTTTGCACGACCGATGTCGTGCCCTGTGTGGATCGGCTTGAGCCCGATCCGTCATCAACCCTGGCGGGGATGTGCAACCCCGCAAGTGGGTGATGCCGTCTCCGCCTTTCTTTTTCCGAACAGGAGTTTGATATGAGAAGCGGACGATCCCTTGTCAGCCTGGCCCATGAACTTGAGCGCCAGTTGCCATCAAAGAAGGACCTGGTGGTCCCCTCGTCGCTGCTGCG
>CAZKPN010000149.1:0-7655 GCA_964554655.1 uncultured Aquabacterium sp.
GGGCCGAACGCCTGGAGGTTGTCTTTGAGTCATCGAAGGAAGTCCAGAAGGCCACCGTGTTCGGTGGGCTCATTATCATGATCGTCTATCTACCGATCTTGTCACTGACGGGTGTGGAAGGCAAGATGTTCCATCCCATGGCCTTCACCGTGGTGACGGCGCTGCTGGGTGCGATGATCCTGTCGATCACCTTCATCCCCGCCGCGGTGGCCTTGTTCATCGGCAAGAAAGTGGCCGAGACGGAGAACGTGGTGATCCGCACTGCCAAGCGCGTGTACGAGCCCTTGCTGAACACCGTCATGGGTGCCAAACCCGTGGTGCTGACCGCAGCGGCGATGATCGTCGTGTTGTCCGGCGTGGTGGCCTCGCGCATGGGCAGTGAGTTCGTGCCCAGCCTGAACGAAGGCGACTTCGCGATTCAGGCGCTTCGCATACCCGGCACCAGCCTGACCCAATCGGTGGCCATGCAGGCCCAACTGGAGGCCCACCTGAAGGCCAAGTTCCCGGAAATCGAGCGCGTTTTTGCGCGCACCGGCACGGCGGAGATCGCTGCCGACCCCATGCCGCCCAACATCTCGGATGGCTACGTGATGCTCAAGCCGCTGGACAAGTGGCCCGAGCCCCGCAAGACGCGCGACGAAGTGCTGGCCGCCGTGCAGGCGGAAGTGGCCAAGCTGCCGGGCCAGAACTACGAGTTCTCCCAGCCCATCCAGTTGCGCTTCAACGAGTTGATCTCGGGCGTGCGAAGCGATGTCGCGGTCAAGCTCTTCGGGGACGACATGGACGTGCTCAACAGCACGGCCAATCAGATCGCCAAGGTGCTACAGGCCATTCCGGGCGCGGCCGAGGTCAAGGTCGAGCAGACCACAGGCTTGCCGATGCTGACCATCAACATCGACCGTGACAAGGCGACGCGGTATGGCCTGAACGTCGGCGACATCCAGGACACCTTGTCCACCGCCATTGGCGGCCAGGAGGCCGGGACCATGTTCGAAGGTGACCGCCGTTTTGACATCGTGGTCCGACTGCCCGAGACCGTGCGCACCGACCTGCAAGCGATTCGCCGCCTGCCCATCGCCCTGAAGGGTGCCGAGGGCGATGCCACTCGCTTCATCCCCTTGTCAGAAGTGGCGGCCATCGACTTGGCCCCTGGTCCCAACCAGGTCAGCCGGGAGAATGGCAAACGCCGCATCGTGATCAGCGCCAATGTGCGAGGGCGCGACCTGGGCACCTTCGTCGCCGAAGCCGAAAAATCTTTGCAGAGCGTGAAGATTCCGACGGGTTACTGGACCGTCTGGGGCGGCCAGTTCGAGAACCTGCAATCGGCCACTCAGCGCCTGCAGATCGTGGTGCCGGTCTCGCTGCTGCTGGTCTTCGTGCTGTTGTTTGCCATGTTCGGCAACATCAAGGATGGCTTGCTGGTCTTCACGGGCATCCCCTTCGCGCTCACGGGCGGCATCCTCGCCTTGTGGCTGCGGGACATCCCGCTGTCGATCTCTGCGGCGGTCGGTTTCATCGCCCTGTCCGGAGTCGCCGTGCTCAACGGGTTGGTGATGATCTCCTTCATCCGCAACCTTCGTGACAATGGGCTGGGTCTGGACAAAGCCATCCATGAGGGCGCCCTGACACGTTTGCGGCCGGTCTTGATGACGGCCCTGGTGGCCTCGCTGGGCTTCGTGCCCATGGCCTTGGCCACCGGCACGGGTGCGGAGGTGCAAAGACCCTTGGCCACCGTCGTCATCGGGGGCATCTTGTCATCCACCGTGCTGACCTTGCTGGTCTTGCCCGTGCTCTACCGCCTGGTGCACCGCAAGGATGAAGATGAACCGCCCGAAGAGGACGCCATCGGCTTGATGCCACCCGCGAGCCCCGCTCCTGACGGAGGCATCGCATGAGCGCTGGCCATGACCACGCCCTGCCCTCCAGCACCAACGAGCGCAATCTGCGTTGGGCGCTGGGGCTCACCTTCACCTTCCTGATGGCCGAGGTGGTGGGCGGCGTGATCACGGGCAGCCTGGCGCTGATCTCGGACGCGGCGCACATGTTCACCGATGCGGCAGCGCTGGCCATCGCGCTGGCCGCCATCCGCATCGCCAGGCGCCCCGCCAATGCCCGCCTCACCTTTGGCTATCACCGCTTCGAGATCCTGGCGGCGGCCTTCAATGCCCTGATGCTCTTTGCCGTCGCGCTGTACATCCTCTACGAGGCCTGGCAGCGCTTTGGCACGCCGCAGGATGTTCAATCGGGCCCCATGCTGGTGATCGCCACACTCGGGCTGGTCATCAACCTGGTAAGCATGAGGCTGCTGAACGCCGGCAAGGATGCCAGCCTCAATGTCAAAGGCGCGTACCTTGAGGTATGGAGTGATCTGCTGGGATCCTTGGGTGTGATCGTTGGCGCACTGGTCATCCGGTTCACGGGCTGGACCTGGATCGATTCGGTGATCGCCGTGGCGATCGGCCTGTGGGTGCTGCCACGCACATGGGTGCTGTTGCGCTCGACCGTCAACATCTTGCTGGAAGGCGTGCCGGAGGGCATGAACCTGAGCGAGATCGATCTGGCGCTGAGGGCGGTCCCGGGTGTTGTGGACGTGCACGATCTGCACGTCTGGTCCTTGACCAGCAACCGACCCAGCCTGAGCGCTCACATTGTTCACGACCCGTCAATGTCCGAGCCAGCCAGCCTCCTGTCCGAATTGCACCGCGTGCTGGCCGAACGAGACATCCACCACTCGACACTGCAGTGCGAGATCCAGGCTTGCGATCAGGCCAGCCCATTCTGCGACCTGGGAGACAAGCACGCCAATGCTCATCGTGCTGAGGCTGGCATGGATCCGAACGCCAGGCCGCTGCCTTGAACCGGAGGGAACGACCATGACTGTGCGAGAACATGTGATGCCCTACGTGCTGGTCCTGGGCGGAGCGGCACTGTGTGTCGTGATTCCTTATGGGCTCTACCTGGAGTGGCGGGACAGAGCGAATCGACGCACCCGTCGGCAGGAGCGCCAGCAAAAGCGCCGGGCGCTGCGAAGCAAGGGAGGCCGCTGACGCGGCGCTGCCCACCTGTGCTCACCTCAGATGGAGACCCAAGCATGAAAGGCCATCAATGCCGCCTCGCCCCTACCGCACTGGCCCTCGTTATTCTTGGCAGCGCCTTCACAACCATGGCCGACGAGCGGATTCTCTACAAATCAATTCTGCCCAATGGGCAGGTGGTCTACGGGGATGAACCAGAACCTCAGGCCAAGCGTTCAGGCGCCATCTCGGTCGAGCGACACCCACCCAACCCACAGGAGGCCGAGGCAGCCCAACGTGCGCTCGCCATGACGCGAGCGCAATTGTTGCGCGACGCAGCGGCCCGGGCCGTTCGGCTCAAGCAGCTGGACAACCAGATTGGCGATGCCTATGACGAGCTCCAGAACCTTCGCTCGAAACAGCAAGCTGGGCGTGAAGTGGGAGAAGGCGACCGCCAAGGTCGGCGCTTTTCTCATCAGTACGCTCAACGTCAGCGAGCCCTGCTGCTCGCCGCCGCACAAGCGCAACAACGTCTCGACAACTTGGTCACCGAGCGCACTGCGCTGGGATATTGAGAGCGTGACAAGGCCACCGTCGTTCAAGCAGGCAACCTCCAAAAGGAACACGACATGCTGAAACCCATCCTGAGTCCTCAGCAAGTGCCTGTGCCAGCCGCACCGTTGACATCGACGCCTCGATTGACGCCGCCCGTCGTTCCGCCATCGAACCCTTCTGGTGATCAGGAGGAAGACGATTTCAAGGAGCACGCGATCCTGCTGCGGGCCAAGCGACAGGAGGTATTGGCCTCCAACATCGCCAACGTCGATACACCGAACTACCAGGCCGTCGATCTTGACTTTCGTGCCAGTCTGCAAAGGGCCGTATCTCGCCAGAAGTCGGGCGATACCCCGCCCAGCGACCTTCGCAAAACCGCCAGTGCGCACCTGCCGGGACTGCCCGGCAGTCCATTCACCAGCACGGTGGCGCTTTCCTACCGAGTGCCAACCCAGAATGCGCTGGACAACAACAGCGTGGACATGGACATTGAGCGTGGACAGTTCGCCGACAACGCCATACGCTTTCAGTTGGCCCTGAAAGCGTATGAAGACGAATACACGGAGTTCAAAGCCGCATCAAGCAGCAACCGCTGAAGCCTGCGCGATTAGCCTGCATGAAGAGCGGCAAGTCATGTGAACGGTGCCTCTCTTCCGACATCGTCATTTCCATTCAGGAGTCAGCCAGATGGCTGCTAGCAACGCGAAACTGGTACCTCAAGGTCAGTCTGATCCCTTCAGATTCTGGCAAAACCCCGGATTCATTTGGGGATTTGCTTCACTGTGCCTGGCCGTGTTTTCCGGCCTGTCGTCCTTTGATCTGAACGTATCCCTGCAGCTCTTCACACCGGGTGTGGGGTTCACCTATGCTGAAACAGCCTGGGTGGTGGCTTCTTATGAGTGGACGCCGCTGGTAGGCCGAACCATTTTGGGATTGCTGCTGTTGTTGGTGCTGCTGCGCCCATGGGCAGCTTTCCTCGTCAGGAGGTATGACCTGGGTCCGGCAGCCCAAGACCGCCAACAACGTTGCCATCACATGGCGGTGATCGCCTTGCTTTGCGCCTTGCTGGGTCCGGGCCTGGTGATCGAAGCTTGGTTCAAACAGGCACTGTGCCGTCCCCGCCCCGTTCAGGTAGCAGTCTTTGGTGGCGACAGTCCGTTTCAGGCCGCACCACAGCGTCGCACGCATCCTGAAGCGCACCGTAGTTTTGTCAGCAGTCACGCCGCTGCGGGGTTCTGGCTGATGAGCCTGGGGCTGACAGCCGGTCCCACATGGCGCCGCCGATGGTTGGTGATTGGCATCGTGACTGGGGCGGCGATTGGACTCGGCCGCATCTTGCAGGGCGGCCACTTTTTGACCGACATCATTTTTGCGTTCTACGCGGTGTGGATACCTTGTGAGATCGTGGCGGCCCTGGATCGTCGAAGGCAGCGTCGATAAGTTTCTCAAACAGCGCATCGTGCCGCGAAAGCTCAAATAAGAAAGTCCGGTTGCAGGGGGCAAGGTCACTGCCCGGCACGCCAAACAAGCACGATCAGCAATGCCCCCCGGCCCGCCAAAGCTTGGGGCACACCCACCAAAGCATCACGATCAACACTGCGACGGCGGCGGCGGCGATATTTCCGATCGTGTGCCCCAGAACGGAGGAAAGCACCAGTTGAGTGGCGAGAACCAGGGCGAAGGTCAAGGTCGCCGCCCCGAGCACGATCTGCAGTGTGGCCAGATGCTTGAAGCGCGCACGGTTAATGAGAGGTCTGATCAATCGATGCTGCACCGCCGGGCCACTCAATAGCACGAGGCTTGCGATCGAGAACAGAAAGGTCGCGAGGAACACGCGTTTTTCTGAAGCGATGATCGCCCCGAAGCCAGCGGTGAATGGAACGGTGATCAAAAAGGCTGATAGCAACTGTGCGGTGGGCAACAACACGCGCAATTCGCCCAGCATGTCAGTCAAGTCACCATCCTCCTGCGTGTGACCAGCAGCATCGGTGGTGAGCGTTGTCGACGCATCCGCTGCGTCGCAGTTGGAGTGATCTGTTTGTTTCACAAGAGAATCCATCAGTCGAACAACTTTCTTTGTAACCCAGATGCGGCCCATGCTGTCGAGGGCCAAGCTTGCGGCAAGAATTACACGCCGAAGCGAATGGCGCTTCCAGCGATGACCATGCCGTCACGAGGTCAAGCAGCTGCAAATCGTACGGCACGTCGCTTGCCGATAGAAGGACTTCTCCCACTCACGAGATCGACCATGAATAGAGACGAATTGAAAGACAGATCGTGACACGGCACAGGCTGACAAGCTTCGACTGGACATTCCCCTTCTGCTTCCACGCTTGGCTCAAGCCAAAGATCGCTGCGTGTGAAAAGCTTGATCGAAGCCCTGGAGGGCCGTGATGGCGTAGTCAACGCTCATGGGCCGATGCGCTTAAGGGGCGAGCCACCGGAGTTGTGCATCCATTACGACCCGAACGTGATTTCGCTCGGCAAGGTGCGAGAGGTGGCAGGCGCCGTTGGTGCGGTACTCACGGATCGGATCGGCTATCTGTTACTTGGAACGGATGCGATGCACGCCCGTACGGCCAAGAGCTTGAAGTCCAAGCTGGAGCACATACTTGGCGTTGTTGAAGCGGAGGTCAACGCAGGCGGAACGATCCGACTGGAATTTGATCTTGTTCTGGTGCATGAAGACGCATTGCGCTCGACGCTGTCGAGTCTGGGTAATGGCGCCCACATCGTCTGTTGCCTTTCCAACGCGCCAACCCACCCGTATACTGCCTCCCCATGCGACGCTTCCTGTGTGTCTTTCTGCTGATTTGGTTTCCGCTCCAGATGTCCTGGGCTGCGGTGGTCGGCTATTGCCAGCACGAGACAGGCTCGGGCGCCAACCATGTCGGGCACCATCAGCGCAGCCATGACGTGTCCAAAGATGGCGGCAAAGAAGGTGGTGCCGCAGCGCAGGACCATCAGGGCGGCGACACGAAGAAAGTCGGCATCGACGGCGATTGCGCGACCTGCCACTTGAGCCCGTTGCCGCCGCTGACCAGCCAGGCGGCTCAGCCCGCGGTCGAGTCCAGCGAAACCTGGGTGAGCCGTTCGAATCGCGGACACCCCTCGCACATACCCCAGGGCCTTGAGCGACCGGACAGACGTCACAACGCCTGATTCGGCGAGACGGCTGCTGCTTTTCCCTCTTCCTATCCTTCGATAGCCAGACCACGGCCCGCCACTCGCCGTATTCCCGTTTCGTTGTTGTCACAACCCGGAGAATTCGATGCACAGGCTCATCGTGCCGTTGACGACGCTCGCAGCGTTGATCACGGCGACCCTCTTTCTTTCCACGTCCTTTTCACAGGCTTCACCAGTTCCCGCACCATCGCGTGCTGAGCCGCGTCCCGCCTCGTCCACGGCGCCGCTGACGCTGGCCGAGGCCGTCGAATCGGCATCTGGTGCTGCCGCGCACCTGGATCTTCCTGCGCGCCAGCATGAACATCCTGTTGGAGGGTGTGCCCGAAGGGGGGTGGAGTTCGAAGCGGTTAAACAGGCGCTGGCGCAGACGGCGGCCATGACGGACATGCATGACCTGTACGTCTGGGCCATCTCCAGCCGCAAGGTCAGCATGATTGCGCACATCGTGGTCGATGCCAGCGCGTCCGATCCCTTCGCACTGATGGCGCAACTCAGGGGCATGCTGGCCGAGCGCGCCCTCACGAGCACTGAGCCCGGTTCACCACCGCTGATCGGAAGAACGGCATGAAATACGTGGTCCAAAGCGCTCAGACCCCTGCTGGCCAGATCGTGGTCATCGAGCCCCTGGTGGCCGCGAACGACGACGCCGCTGCCGCTTCAGGTGCCCTTGCGTCTTCACCTCGTCATGGGGGCGTCGTGGTCGCGCTGCGGCGGCTGCGCTGCGAGTTGGTGGTCCACGAGGACGACCTGCGTCTCTACCTGGATGGGTTGGACCAGCCCGCCGATCATCTGGAAGGCGCGAGCGCGGTGCTGTCGTGGGCCGGCCTACCCGGCAGGCAGCGCGTGCCCCTGGCGCCGCAGGGTGCTCACCGTCACCTCGCGGGCGCCTTCCACTTCGAG
>CAZKPN010000150.1:0-7617 GCA_964554655.1 uncultured Aquabacterium sp.
GACCGCCACCATAGGAGCCCCGCCCGCCTCCGACTCATCCCCGCCCCGCGCTGCCAGCACAAGGCAACACCCTAAGCGCGCCTGAAAGATCAACGCTTCTTAGGCACCCAAGCCCAAACCATCTCGCACTGAATGGGCTCCCCACCCGACTCATCGGTGATGCTGACCGGCACCGTGACCTCGCCCTTCTCTTGCGTGCGGATCTGGTGAATCTGATCGGGCCTCAACTGGGCCACCGCCTTCATGTCGCCCTGCGCACGCTTGAGGTAATCCACCTTCAAGGTCTTGATCAACGGCAGCTTGTCGTCCGGCACGTTCATGCCTACGCAAAAGCCGGTGGCCGTTTCAGCCAGCAAGGCCATGGCCGCCGCGTGCACGCCCTTGATGTGGTTCTGCACCTTGCGCCGATTGCGGATGGTGACCACCACGCGCTCGTTCGAAATCTCCTCGAAACGCAGGCTGGCCGAACCCACCATGGGCACCACATTGCCCAGCATGAAACTGGTCAGCCAGGGTCGCAACCCGGAGGGCAACCGCTGAAAGCGGGCAATGTTGCGGCTGAGTTGATTGGGCTTGGTGCTGCTGCTCATGCGGACTCCACGTGGACACGAGGCCGCATGGTAGCCGCATCAGCGGCACAGATCACGCGGTGAGCAGGCTTGACAAGGTGCCAGCGTTGAAGGAGGCCAAGCCCGGATTGATCGCATTGAGGTCACCAGACGGCACACCCATCCACCGCCCCAGGGAGCCCGCCAATTGCTGCACCCCCATCGTGGGCAGCAAGCGCCCCTGGCCGGTGTCGCTCTCGCCACCTAGGCCCGCATTGGGCAACTGGCCATACAAGTTGGTGCCCCGCACCGCGCCACCCATCACCAAATGGTGGCCACCCCAGCCGTGGTCCGAGCCATCGCCATTGCTGCTGAGCGTGCGGCCAAAATCGCTGGCGGTGAAGGTGGTCACGTTGCGGGCCACGTTCAACTCGTCCAGCGCAGCCTGAAAGCTCACCAGGCCTGAGGCCAGTTGGCCCAGCAGGACCGCATGGCGGCTGAGCAGGTTGTCGTGCAGGTCAAAGCCGGGCAGCGACACGAAGAAGACTTGCCGACGCATGCCCAAGCGGTCGCGCGCCGCGATCAGCTGCGCCACCATCCGCAGCTGGTTGGCCAGCGGGTTGGCGCCGTCAAAAGCCGTGGCCAGCGCGGGTGTGGCCCCCATGGCCGTTTGCAGTTGGGCATTGACATCAATGGCACGGGCCATGACGCGGGCATGCTCGCTGGCCAGCACGTGGGTTTGCGAGGTCTGCGTGACCAGTTGCCGGAAGGCCGCCTCGCAGGTGGCCGAACCGAACAGGCCACCATTGAGCGCGTACAGCGAAGGCACGCCCGAGGGATGGACCATGTAGGGCACCGCCGTGCGGCCCGACAGGTAAACCGCGTTGCCCGACGTGTTGATGCAGGTCAGCGAGGCCCGGCCATTGCTGGAAAGCACCGCATCGGCCGACCTGCCACCCCAGCCCGCCAGCGTGCCTTCGGGCCCGTAGGACTGCCAGGCGGATTGCTGGTCGTTGTGCGAGAACAGCTTGGCTGGCAAGGGCACGGACCGGGCCTGGTACTGGGCCAGCGTGGTCGGCTGAACCAGGGGCCCGATGTTGAGCAGCCAGGCCACGCGCCCCGCGTCGTACAAGGGTTTGAGCGGTGCCAGGCTGGGCGCCATGGCCACTTGCCGACCGCCCAGGTTGTTGGACAGGGCCGTGGCGGCCAGGCTGTCGCGCCCCAAGGCGATGCCACCACGCGCGGCGGCATAGGCGGCATGGCTGCCATCGTCGTAAGGGATCAGCGTGTTGCCATGGTCATTGCCGCCCTGCAGGAAAACGCAGACCAAAGCTTTGTAGTCACCACTGCCGGATGACTGCGCGGCGGCTTCGGCCATGGCGGCCAAGTTGAGGGCGAAAGGCGCGGCGGCACCGGCCAGGGAGATGGCAGCGCCACGTTGCAGGAAGGTGCGGCGGCTGAGGGCGTCAGAGAAAGTCATGGTCACACCGTTCAGCGCTGCACGAGGTATTCGGGGCAGCACATGATGAGGAAAAAGGCCGCCACCACGCGGTTGCGGCGTTCGTTGGGCGAGGTGCCCAGGATCGAGTTGACGCCCACCACCACCGTGTCCACCGTGATGGGTGACAGCACGCGCCCGGTCAGGTGCAGGTTGAGCTGGTCCACCAGGCGCGCGGGCTGGTCGGCCATGGCCAGCCAGGTATCGTAGTTGGGCAGGATGCCGTTGCCCCCGAAGGGCATGATGCGCAGCAGGAAGTTGGCATAACCCATCACGCTGGATTCGTTGGTGATCTGGAACTCGGGCGCGACCAGGCCCTTGGTGGCGATGGCCGTGTTGGGCGGCACATAGCCGGGCCGGAAGAAGTTGAAGACCGACGGCGAGCGCAAGGGGGCCTGGCCCAACTGGTCGCTGCCAGACAGATCCGGGAAGCGCCATTGCCCATCGGTGGAGCTGACGTTCACCAGGCGCAGCCATTGCAGCAGGCGCAACACGGGCTCGCGCAACTTGCCATCGCTCAAGGTGGGCTGGGCCGGGGCGGGCTGGCTGGCGGGGGGTAAGGTGATCTCGGGGCGGGCCTCCGGGTCGGCCAGCACGGCGCGCACCACGGCCGCCATGTCGCCACGCACGGGCACGGGGGCGCCATTGCTGTTGAAGGCCATGGCCACGCGCCACACGTAATCCTTGCTGGGGTTGCTGGTCACCAGGCGCTGGATGAGCTGGCGCGCGATGAAGAAGCCCACATTGGGGTGGTTGAACACCGCGTCCAGCGCCAGGCGCATCGACTCAGGCCCCGGCGTCTGGCCCGGGATGTTGACACCCAGCACGCTCTTGTCGGTGTCTGCATGGCGATCGGCATGAAAGCCCATGGGCACGCGCAGGTAATCAAAGGGGCCTTCGGGGTCGAAGGGGTTGAAGCCATCGACGTCCCACCCTGTGAAGACCTTGGCCAGTTGCGAGACAGCCCGGCCGTCGTAGGTGTCCACGGGGGGCGAAGTGGGCGAACCATCGGGCTGCAGGGTGGTCAGGCCGATGGTGAACAGCTGCAGCAACTCGCGCGCGTAGTTCTCGTCGGGTTGGCGGCCGCTGCTGTCGGCCTTGCTGCTGCCACGCATGCTCAAGTACACGCCCATGGCAGGCGACAAGGTGATGTGCGTGAGCAGATCGCGGAAGTTGCCAAAGCAATGCTGCTCCAGCAGCTCCCACCAGGCCAGGCAGGCGAACTGCTTCCAGTAGGCCACCATGTTCAAGGGCGAGACCACGAAGAGCTCGCTGAGGGCCAGGACCACGCGCTGGCGCAGCACGTCCTGGGCGGTGCACAGGCGCCACCACAAGGCCGGGTCCAGGCCGTAGTCACCGCGTGCGTACATTCGGTTGTCGAAGCCCTGCGCGCGGGCCCAGTCCCACACCGAGGGTGACAAAGGCATGGTCAGTTGGGCGTTGAACCACGCATCGGCCCCATCACGCACCAGCGCCGTCACTTGCGCAGGCGTGGAGCCCAGACCGGCCTGGTTGAGCAGTCGGGCCGCGCGGGCTTCGGTCATGGGCTCGAAAGGCTGGGTGCCACCACCGCAGGCCGCCAGGGCCACGGCCACCCCAGCGCTCAAACAGGCGGCGGGCAAGGCGCCAGGCTCGCGCAGCGTGGGCTTCTCGTCGTTGCCGCCTCCGCCGCCACACGCACTGAGCGTGGACAGGGCCACCCCGCCCAGGACTGAATGCTTGCGGTTGCGCAGGTCGGCCTCAGCTTGCGCCGTCGCCTCCCCTGCCACGTCTTGTTCTGAATCGGCCATCGGTGTCTTCAATCAAATGCAGGTGGCCACTGTATCGGGACACGGGCCCAGGACTCAACCTGCGTTACCTCTGGCAATCAATGACACCACTTGCGGCTATAAATAAATCACCAGGCGTCCACAAATGGGCGTTTGCGTCCAGTGCGGTGCGGTACAGGCGGCATGGCCAGCAGGCCACGCACCAACCAGCGGCGTGTATCAAACGGGTCGATCACATCGTCCAGCTCCAGGTGGCTGGCCATGTTCAGGCCCTTGCCGCGTTGGTAAGCGGCGGCCACCAATTGATCGAAAGCCTGCTGGCGCTGCGCCACGTCTTCGATGCCCGCCAGTTGCTTGCCAAAGCCCAGGTGCACCGCACCTTCAATGCCCATGGGGCCAAACTCGCCGGTCGGCCACGAGATGGTGAAGTCGGGCGCCAGCAGGCTGCCCGCCGTCATGGCCTGCGCGCCCAGGCCATAGCCCTTGCGCAGCACGATGGTGAAGTAAGGCACCGTGATGCTGGCCGCCGTGATGAACATGCGCGAGAAATGGCGCACCGTCGCGGTCTGCTCGGCATCGGGGCCCACCATGAAGCCGGGCGTGTCGCACAGCGACACCAGCGGCACATCAAAGGCATCGCACAACTGCATGAAGCGCGCGGCCTTGTCGGCCCCGTGGGCATCGATGGCGCCGCCCAGGTGGCGCGGGTCGTTGGCGATCACGCCCATCGGTCGGCCTTCCACGCGCACCAGCGCGGTGACCATGCCGGGCGCGAAATCGCGGCGCAGCTCCAGCACCGAATCGGTGTCGAACAAGGTGTGGATGGCCGCGCGCATGTCGTAGACGCGGGTGCGTTTTTCAGGGACCACGTAGCGCAGCAGGCGCTGGTCGGCGCATTGCCAGCCGGTGGTCGTGCCTTGAAAATACGACAGGTATTGCTGGGCCACGCGCACGGCGTGGGCCTCGTCGTCCACCACCACGTCGATCACGCCATTGGGCGCCTGCATGCTGACGGGCCCGACCTCTTCGGGCGTGAACTTGCCCAGGCCGCCGCCTTCGATCATGGCGGGGCCGGCCATGCCGATGCTGGTGTCCTTGGTGGCGATGATGACGTCACAGCATCCAGCCAGCGAGGCGTTGCCCGCGAAGCAGCGGCCATTGACGATGGCCACCAAAGGCACCAGGCCGCTCAGGCGCGCCAGGCCCAGGAAGGTCATGTTGTCCAGCAGGCTGACGCCGGGGTATTCGTCGTTGGGCCGGCCGCCACCGCCTTCGGCCCACAGCACCAGGGGCAGCTCGCGCTGCAAGGCCAGGTGCAGCATGCGGTCGGTCTTCTTGTGGTTGATGATGCCTTGCGTGCCCGCGAACACGGTGTAGTCGTAGGCCAGCACCATGCAGCGCGCGGCCTGCTCACCAAACTGCGCGGCGTTGACGGTGCCCAGGCCCGCAATCAAGCCGTCGGCGGGGCTGCGTGCGATCAGTTCGGGCTCTTTCAGGCGGATGCGCTGCGAGGCCAGCGCCAGGGCGCCGTATTCCAGGAAGCTGTCGGCATCGAGGAAGTCGTCCACGTTCTCGCGGGCGGTGCGGTGGCCTTTGGCATGGCGCTTGGCTACCGCATCAGGGCGTCGCGCATCAAGCGTCACAGCATGGCGCTCGATCACCTCGGCCAGGTCGGGGCGAATGTGGTCCAGGTCATGCGCGTGGTCAGTGTGGGCGTGGGCCTGGCCATCGTCGCCGGTGGGGTCCAGCGCGATCAGGGCCTGGCCTTCGCTGACCACGTGGCCCACCTCGGCCAGCATGGCCTCGACCCGGCCACCTTGCGTGGCGGTGATCTCGAACTCCATCTTCATGGCTTCGATCACGGCCACGCGCTGACCGGCGCGCACGGTGTCGCCGGGGTGGACGTGGAGACTCACCAATGACCCAGGCACCGTGGCGACCAGGGGGACGCAGCCTTCGGCCAAGCCGCTCAGCTTGAGGGCCGACGCAGCGTGCTGAGCGGGCTGCTGAGCCGCATGTGCCAACTCGCGCGGCCTGGGTTGCTGGGGCGCGGCCGCCAGCAAAGCGGCCACGTGCCACTGCAGCCAGCGCGTGCTGACGCCGTAGGTGGCCAGGTCGGGATGGGCCAACAGGGCTTGCAGGAAAGCGATGTTGCTGTCGACCCCCTCCAGCCTGAACTCGGCCAGGGCCCGCCGGGTGCGCTGCAGGGCCGCGTGAAACCCGGCCGGGTGGTGCACGATGACCTTGGCCAGCAGCGTGTCAAAGCCGGGGTGTGGCTGCATGCCGGTGTGGCCGTGGCCATCGACACGGACGCCCGGGCCGCTGGGTGGCTCGTAAGCCCGCACGGTGCCGCCCGCGGGCAAGGCGCGGCCATCCGGCCCCATGCGCTCGACGTTCACGCGCACCTGGATGGCCGTGCCGCGTGACGCAGCGATGTCGGCCTGCGTGGCGTGCAGCTCGGCCAGGCTCGCGCCTTGCGACAAGCGCAGTTGCAGTTGCACCAGGTCCAGGCCGGTCACGGCCTCGGTCACCGTGTGCTCCACCTGCAAACGCGGATTGGCTTCCATGAAGAAGTAGCGGCCGGGCTGGTCCAGGTCCACCAGGAACTCGAAGGTGCACAGGCCGCGCAGCTTCACGGCCTGCGCCAGCTTGAGGGCATCGTCCAGCAGTTGCTGGCGCAAGGCCGCCTCCAGATCAGGCGCGGGCGCGATCTCGACCAGCTTCTGGTGGTTGCGCTGCACGGTGCAGTCGCGCTCCCAGGCATGGCTGACGGCGCCGCTGCCATCGCCCAACACCTGCACCTCGATGTGGCGTGCGCGGCGCACCAACTGCTCCACATACACATCGCTGCGGCCAAAGGCAGCGAGGGCTTCGGACTGGCAGCGCTCGTGGCTGCTGGCGATGTCTGGCGCGGCCTCGACCACGCGCATGCCACGGCCGCCGCCACCAGCCAGCGCCTTGATCATCATGGCGCCGCCCTGGCCCAGCCGCGCGAAAAAGTCTTGGGCCTCGTGCACCGTGACGGCACGGTCGATGCCTTCGGTGACCGGCACGCCGCAGCGTTGCGCCAAGGCACGGGCTTGCGCCTTGTCGCCCAGCAGGTCGAGCACCTCGGGCGCCGGGCCCACGAAGACCAGGCCGACTGCGGCACAGGCACGGGCAAAGTCGGCGTTTTCGCTGAGCAGGCCGTAGCCAGGATGAACATGGGTGCAGCCTTCGGCTTGCGCGGCCGCGACCACGTGGTCGATGTTCAGGTAGGCCGACACGCCCTTGCCGGGCAAGACCTGCAGCGCATCCACATGAAACGCATGCTGGGCAGCTTGGTCGTCTTCGGCCACCAGGCCCACAGTGCGCCAGCCCAGTTCATGCGCGGCGCGGGCGATGCGAATGGCAATCTCGCCACGGTTGGCGATCAGGAGGACCGGCTGGGCGGTTGAAGGCATGGTGCTGGAGGATGAAGCAGCCGGAGATGCGGCGAATCCAGCATCCTAGCGGCTACACCTTGGGCGCCACCACCGGCCGCAGGTCGAACTCACGCAGCATGACCGGCTCAATCGAGCCTTGCGCCACCCGGCGCCGCACCACCTCGTCAATCTCCGCCGCGTGGCTTTTGTACGTTTCCAGGGGGTCTTCACCCCGACCATCGGGTCGGTAGCGGTAATGCAAGGCTTCGCGGCTGACGCTGGCGCCCACCAGAGCATCGTTCACCAGGACCCAGAACCTGACGGCCCCGGTCGCTTCGTGAAAAAAAGGGATCTGCGACATGGGGACTCCAAAGGGTGAAGTCCGAGTATCCGCCTAA
>CAZKPN010000151.1:0-4159 GCA_964554655.1 uncultured Aquabacterium sp.
AGCGGTCCCTTTTTTCGAAATCCAAAAATCTAGAGAGGCGTCCGCGTATTCCTCTTGTCGACTCACAGACTTTACCGATCTGTCTAGCTCAAGCATAAGGGTCTTTAGTCGGGCCAGACAACGGGGCAGGTGCGCATTGCCCCCCTTTGACGGACTGGGAAACCCCTGCCCCAGCCCATGCCCCCCCTGACTAGGGGTGGGGTTGACCCTGAAATCAGTGACAACCCTTGGCCACAATCAGGCCAAAACCACCCTGGCGAACTTGCGCTTACCCACCTGAACCACAAAAGTTCCGTCGGACAGCTTCAAAGTTTTGTCGCTGACCACGCCACCGTCCACCCGCACCCCTCCCTGCTCGATCATGCGCATGGCCTCGCTGGTGGAAGGCACCAGCCCGGCCTGCTTGAGCAAGGCCCCCATGCCCAAACCCGCGCCATCGGCGGGCAGCGCCAGGTGGACCTCGGGGATGTCATCGGGTACCCCGCCCTTGGAGCGATTCACGAAATCAGCCAGCGCCCCTTCAGCGGCCTGGGCGCCATGGAAGCGCGTCACCACCTCCTGGGCCAGCAGCACCTTGGCATCTCGGGGATTGCGTCCCGTGGAACACTCGGACTTGAGTTGGGCAATGCTGGACAGCGGTGCAAAGCTCAGCAACTCGAAGTAGGACCACATCAGCTCATCCGAGATGCTCATGAGCTTGCCGAACATGCTGTTGGGCGCCTCGCTGATGCCCACGTAGTTGTTCTTGGATTTGGACATCTTTTCGACGCCATCCAACCCCACCAGCAAGGGCATGGTCAGGATGCACTGGGGCTCCTGCTTGTATTCGGATTGCAGGTGCCGCCCCATCAGGAGGTTGAACTTCTGGTCCGTGCCGCCCAACTCCAGGTCGGATTTGAGCGCCACCGAGTCGTAACCCTGCATCAAGGGGTACAGAAACTCATGCACGCTGATCGGCGTGTTCGCCTTGAAGCGCTTGGTGAAATCGTCGCGCTCCATCATGCGGGCCACGGTGTAGCGGGATGCCAGCTGGATCATGCCGCGGGCACCCAAGGCGTCGCACCACTCGCTGTTCTGGCGGATCTCGGTGCGCTCAGGGTCCAGCACCAGGCTGGCCTGCTTGTAATAGGTCTCGGCATTGACCTTGATCTGCTCGGCAGTCAGCGGTGGGCGCGTGTTGTTGCGCCCCGACGGGTCGCCGATCAAAGAAGTGAAATCGCCTATCAAGAAAGTGACCGTGTGGCCGATATCCTGAAGTTGACGCAACTTGTTGAGCACCACGGTGTGGCCGAGGTGGATGTCTGGCGCGGTGGGGTCCATGCCCAACTTGATGCGCAGAGGCACTTTGGTGGCTTCCGAGCGCGCCAGCTTTTTCACCCACTCGCCCTCGGGCAGGAGTTCATCGCAACCACGGCGCGTGATGGCCAAAGCCTCGCGAACCCGGTCGGTGACGGGATGAGAAGGCGATGCTTCAGGGGGTTTTTCAGGGTGCAGCATATTTACCGATGGGTGAAAATCTTACGGCAAGTGACAAGGGCGTGACAGCTATACTTGCTTTTCAGGGATTTTAGGGGACAGCCCCCTATGTAGCGGGAAATCGAGTTTTGGCTTCTTCTAACAACGACCTGTTCAGCACGCTGAAGTCTTTGCGCAGTTCAACCCTGTCGGGCCTGCAAGCCACGCAGGATGCCATGCACCGGCATCCGCGTCGCGTCGCCGCCGCTGTGTTAGCGATGCTGGCTGGCTCCACCATGACCGCGTTCGGCGTGGCCCCACTGACTGCCGCCCAACTCAATACCCCCCCCAGCATTTCGCAAATCAGCGAAGCCTTGCCGTTGCCAGATCTGGCCGGGCAAGTCGTGCAACTGGATGAACAGGCCCTGTCGCTGTACCGCAGTGACATTTCACGCGCCAGCGACACGGTCGACACCTTGCTTCATCGCCTGGGCGTCAATGATCCGCAAGCCGCCGAATTTCTGCGCACCGACCCCATCGGGCAAACCTTGCTGCAAGGCCGCTCCGGCAAAATGATCAAAGCGGTCACCAGCCATGGCCGCCTGGTGGAGCTGGTGGCCCGAGGCCCAGCCCGGCAATCCGAACAGCTCGACTCCCACTTCACCCGCTTGACGGTCAGCCGCACCAGTGAGCACGGCCCCTTGTCTGCCCACACGGAACAAGCCGTGCTGCAGGCCAGCACACAATTGGCCAACGGCACCATTTCTTCGTCCTTGTACGCCGCCGCTGACGACGCCAATGTGCCGGACTCGATCACCAATCAAATGGCCGAGATCTTTGGCAGCGACATCGACTTCCGCCGTGAGTTGCGCAAGGGCGACGCCTTCAGCGTGCTCTATGAAGCCCACACGGCCGATGGCGAGCCCATCAGCTGGGGCGGCTCTGCCGGCCGAGTTCTGGCGGCGCGCTTCATCAACAAGGACAAAGTCCACAACGCGATCTGGTACCAGGAGGCTGGTCACAAGGGGGCCTACTTCGACATGACCGGCGTGAGCAAGACGCGCTCTTTCCTGGCGTCGCCGCTGGCTTTCTCCCGCGTCACCTCGGGCTTTTCGATGCGTTTCCACCCCATCCTGCAGCGCTGGAAAGCACATTTGGGCGTGGACTATGGCGCGCCCAACGGCACGGCCGTGCGCTCGGTCGGTGATGGCCGGGTGAGTTTTGCCGGGCTGCAAAATGGCTATGGCAACGTCATCCAGCTGCAGCATTCCGGTGACCGCATGACCGTTTACGCGCACTTGAGCCGCATCAATGTGCGCGTGGGCCAAACCGTGGAACAAGGCCAGTTGATCGGTGCCGTGGGTGCCACCGGCTGGGCCACCGGCCCCCACCTGCACTTTGAATTCAAGGTCAATGGCCGCCAAGTGGACCCCATCGCGATTGCGCGCGCCTCGGAAAGCACGCAGTTGTCGCCGCAGGCCCTGGTTCAATTCAAGCAGATGGTGGCGAGCATTGCACAGCGACTGGACTCGGCCGAGCAGCAAAGCCTGGCAGGCGCCCAATCCACCGCCCGCTTCGAATAACGCTTGATGAAACCAGCGGCCCACGGAGAGCTCTACATAGGCTTGATGTCGGGCACCTCGATGGATGGCATCGACGGCGTCCTGATGGACCTGGGCTCACCACCCCCTTGGCGCTCGCTGGCCCATGCTCACCAACCGTTGGATCCCGCCCTCAAAAGCATCCTGCTGGCGCTCAACACACCCGGTTCGAACGAATTGGACCAGGCCGCATTGGCCGCGCAGGATTTGGTGAAAAGTTGCGCGCAAGTGGTGAAGGCGGTTTGCACCCGAGCCGGAGTGACGCCGGCCCAGATCCGCGCCATTGGCGCCCATGGTCAGACCGTTCGCCATCGGCCAGAACTGGGTTACACACTGCAGCTCAACGCACCGGCCTTGCTGGCTGAGCTGACGGGCATTGACGTGGTGGCTGATTTTCGCAGCCGCGATGTGGCCGCTGGCGGGCAAGGCGCCCCACTGGTGCCAGCCTTCCACCAAGCCTTGTTTGAACGCCCGCAAGAAACGGTGGTGGTGTTGAACGTGGGGGGCATGGCCAACGTCAGCATCTTGAGGGCCCCTCATCCGCCCCTGGGTTTTGACTGCGGGCCCGGCAACGCCTTGATGGATGCCTGGTGTGAGCAGCACACCGGCCAGCCCTATGACGAGGATGGCGCCTGGGGTGCGCAAGGGCAGGTGAATTCCTCCGCCCTAGACATCGCCCTGTCAGACCCTTTCTTCGCCCTGCCACCCCCCAAGAGCACGGGACGGGACCTGTTCAACCTTGCTTGGTTGCAGCAGTGGTTGACCACGGCAAACTTGGCGCATCTAGCGGCCCAAGATGTTCAGGCCACCCTGTGCGAAGTGACCGCCCGCAGTGCCGCGTCGGCCGTGAAAGCCTTTGCCCCCAGCGCCAGTCATTTGGTGGTGTGTGGCGGAGGGGCACTCAATGGCGCGCTGATGCGACGCTTGCAAGCCAATCTGCCCGGCGTGGCGGTACAACCTTCAGATGCCCACGGCTTGCCCGTGATGCAGGTGGAGGCCGCTGCTTTTGCCTGGCTGGCACAACGCCATGTTCACCATCTGGCCGGCAATGTGCCGCAGGTGACGGGCGCCAGGGGCCCCCGGATACTGGGCGCCCTTTACCC
>CAZKPN010000151.1:4259-5976 GCA_964554655.1 uncultured Aquabacterium sp.
CGTGATTTACCTGGTTTGACCCCGCAGAATCAGGCCGAGAAACTGGAGCCGCAACCGCAGGTGGTCGTGGCATTCGGATTGCGGATCACGAACTGGGCGCCTTCAAGGTCATCCTTGTAGTCGATCTCGGCGCCCACCAGGTATTGCAGGCTCATGGCATCGATCAGCAGGGAAACGCCGTTCTTCTCCATGCGGGTGTCGTCTTCGTTCACGATCTCGTCAAACGTGAAGCCATATTGAAAACCCGAGCAACCGCCACCCTGCACGAACACGCGCAGCTTCAGGTCCGGGTTGCCTTCTTCAGCAACCAATTCCGCCACCTTGCCTGCCGCGCTGTCGGTGAAGACGATGGGGGCGGGGGGCACATCACCAGCCAGGGCTTCGGGGGCAGTGGTTTCAAGAACAGCGGTCATGGGAATACTCCAGGTACAAATAAAGAGGCGAGCGGTGCTCAGCCATTGTTCGAAGCCAGCTTCAAAGCTGCGGGCTTTTCATCGGATTTCAAGGGGTGCAACTCGCCATCAATGGTGGCGCCTTGGTGCATTTCCAGAGCCTCGTAGCGTACATCACCCACGATGCGCGCCTTGGGCTGCAACTCCAGCAAGTCTTCAGCGATCACCGGGCCGTTCACCATGCCATTGATGATGACATGACCAGCCCTGACCTTGCCGGTGACCTTGGCTTTGTCACTGATGACTAGCAGGGAGCGGCCTTCGCCGGTGCAGGTGATGTTGCCAATCACCTCGCCATCGATGCGCAAGCCGTCGGCAAAGCGCAACTCACCTGTGATGACAGTGCCTTCGCCCACCAGGGTGCGAATGAGGGGGGTCTTCTTCCAACCAAACATCAAGGGTGCTCCTTCATGATCACATTCGCAGGGATTGCGTGGCGACTTCCTTGCCATTGTCGTCAAGCACCCGCACCTGAACCTGCTTCACCACGGCATTGGCAGGGTATTGAACCGTGCCATCCACACGCCGATATTGTTTGAATTGCAAAGGCTGGCTCACCACCGGCCCCGGCTGAATCCACGGTTTGCCATCAAAGGTGCCCGACAACAGCAATTCGTAGCGGCCCTTGAACTCGGGCTGCACGCGTCCGCCATGTTGCATCACCAGCACCTGAAAGCGCAACTGGCCCTGGGCGGGCAGGTCGGCCTGCAAACCACGGACCGACAAGCCTTCGCTCGACGCTGGCAACAGTCGCTCGAAAAAGCCCAGGTCATCCTTCAAAGCCTGGTTTTCAGATTCCAGGGCCTTGACCTGATCGGTCAGGCGCGTCTGGGTAGCGCGTTCTGCCTTGATGAGGCTGTCTGCCGCATTGGCCAGGGATTGCGCCCGATCGCGCTCCTGGCGCGTGTCATCCAGCTGCTGACGAACCTGCTGCAGGTCGTCGGACGCGGGCCTGGCGCCGGGGTTCAGACCCGCGATGTTGCGCCCGAACTCAAACGCCCACAGCCCGATCGCACCGGAAAAGCCCAGCACCAGGGCGGCCAGCACCCAACGCACAGGCCAAGGCAGGTGGCTGCGCACCGACATGCGCGGCGCGCTGATGGACAGGCGCCGCCTGATCAGCCGCCAACGCATCAGGGCAGGACCGGCACGTGGGTCAGGCCCAGGTGTTCTTCAAGGCCGCACATCAGGTTCATGCACTGCACGGCCTGGCCCGAGGCGCCCTTGGTGAGGTTGTCTTCCACCACCAGCACCATGACGGTGTC
>CAZKPN010000151.1:6076-7477 GCA_964554655.1 uncultured Aquabacterium sp.
CTGTCGTCGCCCGCGATGATGCGCAATTGCTGGTTGATCTCGGGGCCATGCCGGTGGCCCTTGACGCCATAGGCCTTGAAGTTGTCGCTGGCTTCGGCCATCAAGGTGTGGACCTCCGCCTTGCGCCCTGCCCCGGACACGCCCGAGGCGCAGTTGGCGATCAAGTGCGTAGGGTCGATCAGCTTGTGCTTGAGCAGCGGCGCGTAGCCCAGTTGCACCGAGGTCGGGTAGCAGCCGGGGTTGCCGATGAGGCGGGCCTTCTTGATGGCCTCGCGGTTGATCTCGGGCAGGCCATACACCGCCTCGGCCAACAGATCGGGGCAGCTGTGCGCCATGCCGTACCACTGCTCAAATTCAGCCAGGTTTTGCAGGCGGAAATCAGCGGCCAGGTCGATCACCTTGACGCCCGCGGCCAGCAGCTCGCGCGCTTGCGCCATGGCCACGCCATGCGGCGTGGCGAAGAACACGACGTTGCAGGATTTCAGATCGGCTTCGTCCGGCGTCACGAAAGGCAGGTCAACATGGCCACGCAGGCTGGGGTACATGTCGGAGACCGGCATGCCAGCTTCCTTGCGGCTGGTGATGGCCTGGATCTGGACCTGGGGGTGCTGCGACAACAGGCGCAGCAATTCGACGCCCGTGTAGCCCGTGCCACCAACGATGCCGACCTTGATCATGATGTGTCCTTTGATGCCTGGAGCGAGAAGCTCGCCATTCTAGGGGGAATGAAAAAAAACCCGCCACAGTTGCCTGGGCGGGTTTTCTTGTCAGATAAGCCTGCCCCAACAGCAGCAGGCTCTGACCAATCGGATCAGCGCTTGCTGAATTGCTTCCGGCGACGAGCACCGTGCAGACCGACCTTCTTACGTTCGACTTCGCGAGCATCGCGGGTCACGAAACCGGCGCGGCTCAAGTCAGGCTTGAGTGCTGCGTCGAAATCGATCAGAGCGCGGGTCACGCCGTGGCGCACAGCGCCGGCTTGACCAGACTCGCCGCCACCCTTGACGCTGACCTTGATGTCGAAAGCTTCGACATTGTTGGTCAGGAACAGGGGTTGCTTGACAATCATGATCGAGGTTTGACGGCCGAAGTAATCTTCGACTGTCTTGCCATTGACCATGATTTGGCCGGTGCCCTTCTTGATGAAGACGCGGGCGATGG
This sequence comes from uncultured Aquabacterium sp., assembly GCA_964554655.1. Lineage (GTDB taxonomy): Bacteria > Pseudomonadota > Gammaproteobacteria > Burkholderiales > Burkholderiaceae_C > Aquabacterium. Next base: position 7,238 of record CAZKPN010000151.1, read on the forward strand.
ACGACTTGCGACGCCCGGTGCCATAGTTCCAATTACCAATCATGGCCGCTCCTTAGATTTCCAGGGGCTTGGGGCTTTGCGCGGCGTGCGGGTGGGCACCGCCTGCGTAAACCTTCAGCTTCTTGATCATGGCATAGCCCAGGGGGCCCTTGGGCAGCATGCCCTTGACTGCCTTTTCAATGGCACGACCAGGATGCTTGGCTTGCATGTCCTTGAACGTGGTGGCGTGGATACCGCCGG
>CAZKPN010000152.1:0-7452 GCA_964554655.1 uncultured Aquabacterium sp.
AAGGTGAAGAACATGTAGAGCGCTTCCTTGCTCTTATCGGTCACGGCCGGATTCTTGAAAGTCACCTTCCATTCCTTGCCTTTCTTGCCATCAATGCTCTCGATCTTGTCCTGCTGCACGGCTTGCCAGGATGCGTCCAACTTGCCGGTCTTGATCAAGGATGTCTTGCGCTCGCTGGCGCAGCCAGCCACGGTGGCTTCCGTTGCCGACTTGGATCCGTGGAAGTGGCAACTCCCCCCTTCGGAGGCGCGAGCTGGTGTCGCGATGGCGAATGCGGCAAGCGTAGCGATGATGGATGTGGCTGCAATCAATTTTTTCATGGTGATGTCCTTGATGGATGAGAAACGAATCAGAGGGTGTTGCGGGTGGAATCAGTGGTGTTCTGAATGTTCATGTCTTCGTGGAGGTGCTGGTGCTCCTCGACCGGGAAACGGAAGCTGTTCGGTTCCACGTCGTGCTGGTAGCCGTGCAACTGCATGAACAAGAGATAGGCCCCTGCATACATCAGCCCCAGGTTGGCTGCATGGCTGAAGCGCTTGAACGAAGGCCGATGGCGCCAGGCGGCCAGCAGCGTGACCATGGCTGCCAGAGCGGCGATCTGCCCCAACTCCACGCCCACGTTGAAGCTCAGGATGCGCCATAGCATCGCCACCGGGTCATCACCCAGAGGCAGTTGCTGCAACCGTGTGGACAGACCGAATCCATGGAGCAAGCCGAAGATGAATACAGCGCCCAACAGGTTGGGGGATTTCATGTCGAAATGTTTCTGGAAGCCCCCGTTGTTGTCAAAACCTTTGTAAATCACGCTCACGGCAATGATGGCGTCGACCAGGTAGTAGTTCCAGGTGATCTTGAAGTAGGTGGCGAGGATCAGCGTGATGCAGTGCCCGAGGGTGAACACGGTCACAAACTTGGCGACATCCTTGAATGACGTGAGAAAAAACACCACGCCAAACAGGAACAGAAGGTGGTCGTAGCCCGTCAGCATGTGGCTGGCGCCCAGACCGACGTACTGAAGGTAACTGCCATCGAGCATCCGCTGACGGTCCTCCTCGGAAATGCCGTGAGCGAATGCCACGAGCGGAGTCAGGGCCAGCAGCAGCAAAGCTGCCGGTCGCTTGAACAGGAGATGTTTCATTGGAGATACTGGACTGACTGAATGAATGAAGAACCCGAAGCCCCGATCGCAAAGCCAACATGAAGCCCTGGCATCGGAACTGAAGCATTGCAAACGCAGGCGTCTATCGACGCGGAGCCCTTGCTTTCAACGTTCAGGCAAGCATCTGGGGTGGCCGTAAGAGGCCATCAAGAAAGACGGTCTGCACGTCATGCGCACTCACACCGATGTGCGATTCAGGCTCACCATCGAGCAAGGCCATCGTGATCACGGACAACAAACCCGATGGTTGAACGCCATCGTGCGTGTGATGGTGAAGCGACTCATTGGCCACCCCATCTTCATCAGCATGAAGCGACTGGTCTTCATGGTGGTGATGCTCCAAGGCCTGCGCGTGCTCGACCGCGTGGCCCAACGATTGCGCCTGCTGGCGGATCTGGAACGGCGTCAAAAACGACAAGGTCTGCCAAGCCATGACAATCAGCAGGAACAAGGCACGAGCGGTTCTCGACATGCGGAGTAGTCTATCCGGTTCGCTCTGAAATCGTCAGGCGAGGATGCTCCGCATGACGAAGCGACCACAGGCAACAGCCAAGGCTGCTTGGTCGTCTTGCCGTCCATCATGGCAACAGGGCTTCTATATTTCCATTGACTCTGTAGCCACTACAGGGATTTAAATCAAGACCAAAGGAACACGTCATGCCATCAAGTGAAGCCAAGGTCGACAGCAAGAACCCTGTTGAGAGCGCCTGCCAAGGAGCCGCCTGCGGAGGGTCTGCGGACACCGCCGATTCAGCCGCAACAGACTCCCCTGAGGCAACCACCCGCTCAGGCAGCACCTCATTTCGGATCGCCACGATGGATTGCGCCACGGAGGAGTCGGAAATCCGGCGCGCCCTGGAGCCCATCGAAGGCATCCACACGCTGCGCTTCCAGTTGAGCGAGCGCACCTTGAGCATGGCTGGCACGCCATCGGCGGTCGAGCTGGCCCAAGCGGCCATCCGCCGGGCGGGCTTTGACCCTCAACTGATCCAGCCAGATGCAGCAGGGACTGCCCTCACGGCAGAAGCCTCCGGATTTTTCCGGGGTGGGGTGAAACGGCTGATCGCCGCGTTGATCCTCGCCATCATGGCCGAAGCCATCGGTTTCATCGAGGTGAAATCGCTGGCCGCGCAAGGCCTGGAGATCGCGTTGGCGATGGCGGCCATTGGTTTGGCTGGGCTGGACACCTACAAAAAGGGCCTGATGGCCCTGCGCCATGCCAAGCTCAACATCAACGCCTTGATGACCGTGGCGGTCACGGGCGCCTTTCTGATCGGGCAATGGCCGGAGGCCGCCATGGTCATGGCCCTCTATGCCATCGCCGAGTTGATCGAGGCACGCTCGGTCGATCGGGCGCGCAATGCCATCAAGGGATTGATGGCGCTGGCACCTGAACAGGCCGATGTTCAACAAGCCGATGGCACATGGCGCACCCTGAAGGCCAGCGATGTACCCCTGGCCGCCATCGTTCGCATTCGCCCTGGCGCGCGTGTGCCGCTCGATGGCGTCGTGACAGCGGGCAACAGCGCCGTCAACCAGGCCCCCGTGACCGGCGAGAGCATCCCCGTCGACAAAGCCATGGGCGACACCGTGTTCGCAGGCACCATCAACGAGACGGGCGAGTTGCAGTTTCGCGTGACCGCCGAGGCCACCAACACCACCCTCGCTCGCATCATCCACGCGGTCGAAGAAGCGCAGGGCACGCGGGCCCCGACCCAGCGCTTTGTGGACAAATTCGCGGCCATCTACACCCCCGCCGTGTTCGTGATGGCGCTGGGTGTGGCCCTTCTCACGCCCTGGCTGATGGACTGGACCTGGACCCAGTCGCTGTACAAGGCGCTGGTCCTGCTGGTCATCGCCTGCCCTTGCGCGCTGGTGATCTCCACCCCAGTCACTGTGGTCAGTGCACTGGCCAGCGCGGCGCGCCGGGGCATCCTGATCAAAGGCGGCACCTACCTGGAAGAAGCGCGCAAGCTCAAGGCCATCGCCCTGGACAAAACCGGCACCATCACCCTGGGCAAGCCCAAGCTCGTCGAATGGGTGGCGCTTCAAGGTGACCGCGCGCCGCTCATCACACTGGCCCTGGGGCTGGCGAACCGCTCCGACCATCCCGTCTCCAAGGCCATTGCCCAAGGCCTCAGCAGCGTTGAGCACGGGAGCACCGTTGCCCAGGGCGTTGACGTGGCTGACTTCAAGGCACTGGCTGGACGAGGGGTCAGCGCGAGCCACAACGGCACGCTTTACGTGCTGGGTAATCATCGCCTGATGCAGGAGCGCGGCCAGTCCACACCCGCCCTGGAGAGCACCCTCAAAAAACACGAGGAAGCGGGCAGGACGGTCACCCTGCTGGCCAACGACCAGGGCGTGCTGGCCCTGTTCGCGGTGGCCGACACCATCAAGGATACGTCGCGTCAGGCGATCGCCGAACTCAAAGCCCTGGGCGTGACCTCCATCATGCTGACCGGTGACAACGCCGCCACGGCCAAGACCATCGCGGCACAAGCTGGCATCGACGAAGCACGAGGCAACCTCTTGCCCGAGCACAAGCTCGATGCCATCAAAGACCTGCAAAGACTGCATGGCCTGACCGCCATGACAGGCGATGGCATCAACGATGCCCCCGCGCTCGCGCAATCGGACATTGGCTTTGCCATGGGTGGTGCGGGCACGGACACGGCCATGGAAGCGGCCGATGTCGTGGTGATGAACGATGACCTCAGGCGCATCCCGGAGACCATCCGCCTGTCCAGGCTGACCCACGCGATCCTGTGGCAAAACATCTCGCTGGCGCTGGGCATCAAGGCCGTCTTTTTTGTGCTGGCGGTGTTTGGCGGCGCCACCATGTGGATGGCGGTGTTCGCCGACATGGGTGCCAGCTTGCTGGTGGTGGCCAACGGTTTGCGCTTGCTCAAGGTGGATGTGAGCCAAAAAACAGGCTGATGCTGATACCCGCATCCATTGGCTCCGATAAATAGCGCTTTTAAGCTGTTCAGCGACCCAGTCAACCATCTATACTGCTCTCCGTATGCGCCGCCTGCTGTGTGTTTTTTTGCTGATATGGTTTCCGCTCCAGATGTCCTGGGCAGCGGTGGCCAGCTATTGCCAGCATGAAACAAGCCCGCAAGCCAGCCACCTTGGGCATCATCAGCATGCCCACCAGGACTCGAGCGATGGCAAGGGCCAAAACGGCTCAAGCAAGAACGACCAGGGCAGTACCAAGCAATCCAGCATCGATACCGATTGCGCGACCTGCCACTTCAGCGCCGCACCACCGATCTGTGAAACACACGAACCCGTGTTGAAGTCACACAAGACATGGGTGAGCCTCGCACAACGAGGCCATGCCTCGCACATTCCCAAAGGGCTCGAACGCCCTGACATACGTCTCGCCGCTTAATTCGGCGAGACGGCTGCTGCTTCAGCATCATTTCTATCCATAGATAGCCAGGCCACACCACGGCCATTTCTCGCCGAATTCCCCCTTTGTTGTTTCCCACAACCCGGAGAATTCGATGCACAGGCTCATGGCGCCATTGGCAACGCTCGCAGCGTTGACCACGGCCACGCTCTTTCCTTCCACGTCCTTTTCGCAAGTCGCACAGGCATCGCCTGCCCAAGGGCCGCTCAGCGCTGCCTCCGCGCCGGCACCCACAGTTCAGCCGCTGACGCTGGCTGAAGCCATCAGGCTCGCACTGCAGTTCAGCCCCCAGATCGTGGCCAACCAGCAAGAGTTGGCGGCCAGCGACGGCACGGTCATTCAGGCTGGCGCCCGACCCAACCCAGAGATTCAGGCCTTGATCGAGGACACCCGGCGGGAAAGCCGGACCACCACGGTCCAATTCAGTCAGCCCATCGAGCTGGGCGGCAAACGGTCAGCCCGGGTCTCGGTCGCCGAGCTTGGGCGGGCTCAAACCGCCGTGGACATCGACGGACGCCGTGCGCAAATCCGGGCCGACGTGTCCGATGCCTTCTTCGGTGCGGTCATCGCCCAGGAGCGCGTCCAATTGGCGCAGGCCTCTGCCGAACTGTCGGGCCGTGCTGCGGATGCGGCATCCAAGCGCGTCCAGGCCGGCAAGGTCTCCCCCGTCGATGAGACACGCGCCAAGGTGGCTCATGCTGGCGTGCGCGTAGAGCTGCGCCAAGCTCAAGGCGAGTTGCGATCCGCCCGCCAACGCCTGTCGGCCCTGCTCGGCCCCGCCGCGCCCCGGGCTCAGGTGCTGGCTTGGCAGTCCAATGCGCTGCCCGCCTTGCTCAGCCCGGACACTTTGCTGGCAGATGTACCCGCGCTTCGCCAAGCCAGGCTGGAGGTTGATCGACGACAAGCCATGGTCGAGCTCGAACGCGCACGCCGCATTCCCGATGTGACCTTGACCTTGGGGGCCAAGCGTGATCAACAAGTCGGACGCAACCAGACGGTCATCGGCCTGTCCATGCCAATTCCGGTGCTGGACACCAACCGAGGCAATCTCCTTCAGGCCCTGCGACTGCACGACAAGGCCGAGGCCGACCTGCAAGCCACCCAGATCCGGATCGACACTGAATGGACCCAACTGAGCGAGCGCCAGCGCTCCGCGCAAGCCGAGGTCCAGGCCCTGAAAGAAGAGGTGTTGCCCGGCGCTGAAAGCGCCTGGCAGGCCGCCACCACAGGCTTCGAGCTGGGCAAGTTCAGTTTCCTGGACGCGCTGGATGCCCAACGCACCTTGTTCCAGGCCCGCGCCCAATACCTGCGCGCATTGAACGAGCTGTACCGCACCACCGCCGACATCGACCGCCTGCTGGGCACCAACACGGACGAGCCATCGACGGCCAAGCCATGAGAAAGCATTGCATGAACCACACCAAACCACAACGCCAGGCTGGGCGCATCAGCCGCCCCCAACTCATCGCCATCATTGCCATCGTCCTGATCGGGTTGGGGGCCAGCGCCTGGTTGCTCAAAAGTGCTCCCAGCGCACCAGCGGGCGAAGCCGCCGAGGAAGGCCATGGTCACGGGCATGACGAAGCCAAAGGCCACGATGATGGCGAGCACCACGATGAGAAGAAAGCCGATGCCGGTCACGATGAGGCAAAGGGGCACGACGACAAGGAACACCACGAAAAACCCGGCGCGCATGCAGAACACGACACGCTGGAGGGCGAAGGGGGCGAGGGCAAAGGCGCATCCAGCCCCGCCGGGGCCGACAAGCATGTCGAGGGTGAAGAAGAGCCGGTCCAGTTGAACGCTCAGCAGATCGCAGCGGGCGGCATCAAGGTCGAGGCGGTCGGCCCAGCCAGCATCCGCACCACGATGCAGTTGTCCGGGGAGATCAAGTTCAACGAGGACCGCACGGCCCACGTCGTGCCTCGTGTGGCGGGCGTGGTCGAAGCCGTCTCGGCCAGCCTGGGGCAAAAGGTCAAGAAAGGCCAGGTGCTGGCCACCATTTCCAGCGTGCTGTTGTCAGAGCAGCGCAGCGAGTTGCAGGCGGCCCAAAAGCGTCTGACGCTGGCGCAAACCACGCATGCCCGTGAGAAGAAACTCTTTGAGGACAAGATCTCCGCGCAGATGGACTACCAGCAGGCGGTGCAAGCGCTGCGGGAAGCCGAGATCGCCGTGAACAACGCCAGCCAGAAGCTCAAGGCCTTGGGCGCCGCGCCCACGGCCAACGACTTGAACCGCTACGAACTGCGGGCACCGTTTGACGGCATCGTCGTGGAAAAGCACATCGCGCTGGGCGAGTCCGTCAAGGAGGACGCCAACGTGTTCACCCTGTCCGACCTGTCCACCGTGTGGGCCAACATCAATGTGCCAGCCAAGGACCTCAAGTTCGTTCGGGTCGGCGAGAAGGTCACCGTGAGCTCCACCTCGTTCGACGATGTGGCCACCGGCATGGTGACCTATGTCGGCGCCCTGATCGGGGAGCAGACGCGTGCAGCCAGTGCCCGGATCGTGCTGACCAATCCCGGCCTGGCCTGGCGCCCGGGTCTGTTCGTCAATGTGGCGGTGACCTCGGGCGAAACCGCGGCGGCCGTGACCGTGGCGGCTGGCGCAGTGCAGGCGATGGAAGGCCGTCAGGTCGTCTTCGTCGAAGTGCCTGGCGGCTTTGAAGCCAAAACCGTGGAAGTGGGACGCAGCGATGGCGTGCGCACCGAAATTGTCAAAGGCCTGAGTGCCGGGGCGCGCTATGCCTCGACGAACAGCTTCGTCATCAAGGCCGAAATCGGCAAGGCTTCGGCCGAGCACGCGCACTGAGCCCAAGGACCACCCATCATGTTTGAACGCATCATCCGATTTGCCATCGAGCAGCGCTGGCTTG
>CAZKPN010000153.1:0-7397 GCA_964554655.1 uncultured Aquabacterium sp.
TGATGATGTTCGCGCAGGCCAACAGCGAGCACTGCCGCCACAAGATCTTCAACGCCCAATTCACCATCGATGGGCAGGCGCAGGATTTGTCGATGTTCGGCATGATCCGCAACACCGAAAAGCTCAACCCGCAACACACGGTGGTGGCTTATTCCGACAACGCCTCGGTGATGGAGGGCCACCAGATCGAGCGCTGGATGCCGGCTGGCTACACCAACGCCCCGCAGTACCAGGCCACGTCCGAATTGGCCCACGTGCTGATGAAGGTCGAGACCCACAATCACCCCACGGCGATTTCGCCTTACCCTGGCGCCTCGACGGGCGCAGGCGGCGAGATCCGCGATGAGGGTGCCACGGGCCGTGGGTCCAAGCCCAAGGCCGGTCTGACCGGTTTCTCGGTGTCCAACCTGCACCTGCCCGGCACCAACGAGCCCTGGGAGCAGAACCCGGTCGGCAAGCCAGAGCACATCGCCAGCCCTTTGCAAATCATGATCGACGGCCCCTTGGGCGGTGCCGCGTTCAACAACGAGTTTGGTCGGCCCAATCTGGCGGGTTATTTCCGCGTCTACGAACAGACCGTGGGCGAGGGCGCCGATGCCATCCGCCGTGGTTACCACAAGCCCATCATGATCGCGGGCGGCCTGGGCACCATCGCGTCCACGCAGACGCACAAAATTCAGTTTCCGGCGGGCACCTTGCTGATCCAGTTGAGTGGCCCTGGCATGCGCATCGGCATGGGCGGCAGCGCGGCCAGTTCGATGGCGGCTGGCACCAACGCGGCTGACCTGGACTTTGATTCGGTGCAGCGCGGCAACCCCGAGATCCAGCGCCGGGCGCAAGAGGTCATCAACCATTGCTGGCACCTGGGCGCGAACAACCCCATCCTGGCCATTCACGACGTGGGCGCGGGCGGCATCTCCAACGCCTTCCCTGAGCTGGTGGACGGTGCGGGCAAGGGCGCCCGGTTCGATTTGAGCAAGGTGCCTCTGGAAGAGTCGGGCCTGGCCCCCAAAGAGATTTGGTGCAACGAAAGCCAGGAGCGCTACGTCCTGGCCATCGCGCCCGAAAGCCTGCCCATCTTCACCGCCATGTGCGAGCGCGAGCGTTGCCCCTTCGGCGTGGTCGGCGTGACCACCGAAGAATGCCAATTGGTCCTCGAAGACACGACCGCCGCCAACCCCGGTGCAGACCGTCCTATCGACATGCCGATGGACGTGCTGCTGGGCAAGCCGCCCAAGATGCACCGCGACGTCAAGAGCGTGGTGCGCGATGGTGGCGAGGTCCGCCTCACCGGCGTGGCCTTGAGCCAGGTCGCGCTGGACGTGCTGCGCCACCCCACCGTGGCCAGCAAGCGTTTTTTGATCACCATCGGCGACCGCACCGTGGGCGGCCTGAACCACCGCGATCAGATGATCGGGCCCTGGCAAGTGCCCGTGGCCGACTGCGCCGTCACCCTGGCCGATTTCAAAGGCTTTGCCGGTGAAGCCATGAGCATGGGCGAGCGCACGCCATTGGCTTCTGTCAACGCGCCAGCCTCGGGCCGCATGGCCGTGGCCGAGGCCATCACCAACCTGCTGGCCGCGCCGATTGAGCTGAGCCGCGTCAAGCTGTCCGCCAACTGGATGGCCGCTTGCGGTGAAGCGGGTGAAGACGCTGCCCTGTTTGAGACCGTGCGTGCCGTGGGCATGGAGCTTTGCCCCGCGCTGGGCGTGTCCATCCCCGTGGGCAAGGACTCCTTGTCGATGCGCACCCGTTGGTCTTCGGAACAAGGCGAAACCAAACAGGTCACGGCACCAGTCTCGCTGATCGTGACCGCCTTCGCGTCCATCCCCGACGTGCGCCCCACGCTCACGCCGCAACTGATCACGACCGAGGCTGGTCAAGCGCTGGACACCTCGTTGATCTTGGTCGATTTGGGGCAAGGCCAAGGCCGAATGGGCGGCTCGATCCTGTCGCAGGTGCTGAACCAGTTTGGCAATGCCGTGCCTGATCTGGACAGCCCTGAGTTGCTCAAGCAACTGGTGTCTGCCGTGAACGCCTTGCGCGCACAGGGCAAGCTGCTGGCCTACCACGACCGCGCCGACGGCGGCCTGTGGGCCACGGCCTGCGAAATGGCTTTTGCAGGCCACACAGGCGTCAGCCTGAACGTGGACATGTTGGTCACCGAGGGCGATGGCATCAGCGACAGCCGTGCCGACATGGGCGACTCGAAGAACTGGGCCGGCCAGGTGGGCGAGCGCCGCAACGAACTGACCTTGAAAGCCCTGTTCAACGAAGAACTGGGTGTGGTGCTGCAAGTTCGCACTGCCGATCGCGATGCCGTGCTGCAGACCTTGCGCGAGCATGGCCTGTCCAAGCACAGCCATGTCATCGGCAAGCCCAACACCAAGGGCGTGGTCGAGGTCTGGCGTGATGCCAAGACCGTGTTCAGCGCGCCGTTGGAGCAGTTGCACAAGACTTGGGACGAGGTCAGCTGGCGCATTGCACAGTTGCGTGACAACCCGGTCTGCGCCGACAGCGAACACGCTGCCGTGGGCTTGGCCAGCGATCCTGGCCTGCACGTCAAGCTCAGCTTCGATCCTGCAGAAAACGTGGCCACGCCCTTCATCAACCACACTCGTCCCAAGGTTGCCATCTTGCGCGAGCAGGGCGTCAACAGCCACCTGGAAATGGCCTATGCCATGCACCTGGGCGGCTTCGACACCTTCGACGTGCACATGAGCGACCTGCAAGCCGGTCGCGCCCGCCTGGACCAGTTCCAAGGCTTCATCGCCTGCGGTGGCTTCAGCTATGGCGACACCCTGGGCGCTGGCGAGGGTTGGGCCCGCTCGATCATGTTCAACGCCTTGCTGGCCGAGCAGTTCGCCACCTTTTTTGGCCGCACTGACACCTTTGCCCTGGGCATCTGCAATGGTTGCCAGATGCTGGCGGCACTCAGTCCCATCATCCCCGGCGCGCAGGATTGGCCCAAGTTCACGCACAACCAGAGCACGCGCTTTGAAGCACGCCTGAGCCTGGTCGAGGTGTTGGACAGCCCCTCGTTGTTCTTCACCGGCATGGCGGGCAGCCGCCTGCCGATCGCCGTGGCGCACGGTGAAGGCTTTGCCGATTTTTCGCAGCGCGGCAACGCGCAGCAAGTCAAGCAAGCCATGCGCTTCGTGGACAACATGGGCGCGGCCACCGAGGCCTATCCCTTCAACCCGAACGGCAGCCCCGGCGGCTTGACGGCTGTGACCACGGCCGATGGTCGCTTCACGGCCATGATGCCTCACCCCGAGCGCGTGTTCCGCAATGCGCAGATGAGCTGGACCAGCGGCGACAAGGGCGCACACAGCCCCTGGCTGCGCTTGTTCCAGAACGCCCGCCGCTGGGTGGGCTGAGGCGCCTCAGCCCCAGTCAGGTCAGGCTGGCAACAGCTTGACCTGCCATTGAGCACCCTCGGCGATCAGGTTGATCAAACGGTCGATGTTGGGGTGCTTGCCCGGGTTCGCCTTGGCATCCACCGTGTGCTCGGCGTAGATGTCCAACCCGCGTGACGCAGCATCGGCGTCGATGACGCTTGAGGCATCGGCCAACGAGGCGTAGACCGCCAGCGAGCCCGCCTGGCCTGGCTTGTTTTCAATGGTGGCCACCACCGCGCCCGAAGCGTCGATCAATTGCAAGCCCGCCAAGTGAGAAACGGATGGGAGTTGTTGGAGGTTGTCGCTGAAAGGCATGTTGCTCGTGGGTTCAAAAAATCAGGGCGCCATTGTCTTCGACGCGGCCCGCATTCCGGTGGGCCAGGGGGCTTTTGTCGCAGGCGACATACCGCATGCGCCTATAATGCCGCTTTACCACCGCAGCGTTTGGCGTAATGAGCCAGCGCTACAGCGCAATGACCAAGTTCGTCTTCGTCACGGGCGGTGTGGTGTCCTCGCTTGGCAAGGGCATCTCAGCCGCATCTTTGGCCGCCATTCTCGAATCGCGCGGCCTCTCCGTGACCCTCATCAAGCTCGACCCGTACATCAACGTGGACCCGGGCACCATGTCGCCGTTTCAACATGGCGAGGTCTTCGTGACCGACGACGGGGCCGAAACTGACCTCGACCTGGGCCACTACGAGCGTTTCATCACCAGCCGGATGAGGCGCAGCAACAGTTTTTCTGCCGGTCAGATCTACAAAAGCGTTCTTGAAAAAGAGCGCCGCGGCGAGTATTTGGGCAAGACTGTCCAGGTCATTCCTCACATCACCAACGAGATCCAGGATTTCATCCGCAGGGGCGCGCGCTTTGGCCTGCCTGACGCGGTCGATGTCGCCATCGTTGAAATCGGCGGCACCGTGGGCGACATCGAATCGCTGCCCTTCCTGGAAGCCGTGCGCCAGATGAGCCTGAAAATGGGCCCCGGCAACACCGCGTTCGTGCACCTGACCTACGTGCCGTTCATTGCTGCCGCTGGCGAGTTGAAGACCAAGCCCACACAGCACACCGTGCAGAAAATGCGCGAAATCGGCATCCAGCCCGATGCCTTGCTGTGCCGTGCCGACCGCGCCATCCCCAAGGACGAAACCGAGAAGATCTCGCTCTTCACCAACGTGCCCGAATCCGGAGTGATCTCGGTGTGGGATGCCGACAGCATCTACAAGGTGCCGCGCATGCTGCACGAGCAGGGACTTGACGACCTGATTTGCGCCAAGCTGCAGTTGACCACCAAGCCCGCCGACCTGTCGCGCTGGGACACCTTGGTCCACGAAGTCGAGCACCCCAAGAGCGACATCACCATCGCCATGTGCGGCAAGTACACCGACCTGTCGGATTCGTACAAATCGCTCAACGAAGCGCTGCGCCACGCTGGCATCCACAACCATGCCCGCGTCAACATCGAATACGTTGATTCCGAAACGCTCACGCCCGAAACGGCGGGCACCCTGGCCAAGTACGACGCCATCCTGGTGCCTGGCGGCTTTGGCAAGCGCGGCGTCGAAGGCAAGATCATCGCGGCGCAATACGCTCGTGAGCACAGCATCCCTTACCTGGGCATCTGCCTGGGCATGCAGGTCGCCACGATCGAATACGCGCGCCACAAGGCGGGCCTCACGGGTGCCAACAGCACCGAGTTCGACCCCGCCAGCCCGCACCCCGTCATTGCCCTGATCGACGAGTGGCTGGACGCCGACGGCACCGTGCAAAAGCGCGATGCCCAGTCCGACCTGGGCGGCACCATGCGCCTGGGTGCGCAAAGCTCGGACGTCAAGCCTGGCACCATTGCCTACGAGGTGTACGGCCCGGTCGTGACCGAGCGCCACCGCCACCGTTATGAGGCCAATGAGCGCTACCTCGATCGCCTGCAAGAGGCAGGCCTGATCATCTCGGCCATCACCCAGCGCGAAAAGCTCACCGAAATGGTCGAACTGCCCAAGTCGGTTCACCCCTGGTACGTGGGCGTGCAGTTTCACCCCGAGTTCAAGTCGACCCCATGGGACGGCCACCCGCTGTTCATCGGCTACATCAAGGCCGCGCTGGAACACCATCAAGCCCAGAAAGGCACAGCATGAAGCTCTGCGGATTCGACGTTGGCCTGGACCAGCCCTTCTTCCTGATCGCCGGCCCGTGCGTGGTCGAGTCCGAGCAGCTTCAGATGGACACCGCCGGCACCCTCAAGGAAATCTGCCTTGAGCTGGGTGTGCCCTTCATCTTCAAGTCCAGCTACGACAAGGCCAACCGTTCTTCGGGCACCTCGTTCCGTGGTCCTGGCATGGAAAAAGGCCTTGAGATCCTGGCCAAGGTCAAACGCGAGTTGAACGTGCCCATCCTGACCGACGTGCACACCGAGGCCGAAGTGCCTTTGGTCGCTTCCGTCGTCGATGTGTTGCAGACGCCGGCCTTCCTGAGCCGCCAGACGGATTTCATCCGCGCTGTGGCCCAGAGCGGCAAGCCCGCCAACATCAAGAAGGGTCAGTTTTTGGCCCCTGGTGACATGAAGAACGTCATCGACAAGGCCCGTGCCGCCGCGCGCGAAAAGGGCCTGCCCGACGACGTGTTCATGGCCTGCGAGCGTGGTGTCAGCTTTGGCTACAACAACCTCGTGTCCGACATGCGTTCGCTGGCCATCATGCGTGAAACCAACGCACCGATCGTGTTCGATGCCACCCACTCGGTGCAGTTGCCGGGCGGGCAGGGCACCAGCTCTGGCGGCCAACGTGAATTCGTCCCCGTGCTGGCGCGCGCGGCCGTGGCGGTGGGCATCTCCGGCTTGTTCATGGAGACCCACCCCGATCCAGCCCATGCCATGAGCGACGGCCCCAACGCCGTGCCGCTCAAGCACATGAAGGCGCTGCTCGCCACCTTGGTCGAGCTGGACCGCATCACCAAGAAGAACGGCTTCTTGGAAAACAATTTCAATTAATTTCTACAACATCAACCGCTTTGAGGATCACTGGATGAGTGCCATCGTTGACATCATCGGCCGCGAAATCATCGACAGCCGAGGAAACCCCACCGTCGAATGCGACGTGCTGCTGGAAAGCGGCGTCATGGGCCGTGCCGCCGTGCCTTCCGGCGCATCGACCGGTTCGCGTGAAGCCATTGAGCTGCGCGATGGTGACAAGTCTCGCTACCTGGGCAAGGGCGTGCTCAAGGCCGTTGAACACATCAACACCGAGATCGCTGAAGCCGTGCTGGGCCTGGATGCTTCCGAGCAAGCCTTCCTGGACCAGACCCTGATCGACCTCGACGGTACCGAGAACAAGGGCCGCCTGGGCGCCAACGCCATGTTGGCGGTTTCGATGGCCGTGGCTAGAGCCGCCGCTGAAGAATCCGGCCTGCCCCTTTACCGCTATTTCGGCGGCATGGGTGCCGTGCAGTTGCCCGTGCCAATGATGAACGTCATCAATGGTGGCGCGCACGCCAACAACAACCTGGACATCCAGGAGTTCATGATCCTGCCGGTGGGCGCGCCCACCTTCAAGGAAGCCATCCGCTACGGCGCTGAAGTCTTCCACGCGCTCAAGAAAATCATCCACGACAAGGGCATGAGCACGGCCGTGGGCGACGAGGGCGGTTTTGCCCCCAACGTGGCCAGCCACGAAGCCGCCATCCAGCTGATCCTGGAAGCCATCGACAAGGCCGGTTTCATCGCCGGTGAACAGATCGCCCTGGGCCTGGACTGCGCCGGCAGCGAGTTCTACAAGGACGGCAAGTACCACCTCGAAGGCGAAGGCCTGAGCCTGACGGCCGAAGAGTGGACCAGCATCCTGGCCACCTGGTGCGACAAGTACCCCATCATCAGCATCGAAGATGCCATGGCCGAAGGCGACTGGGCGGGCTGGAAGCACCTGACCGAAGTGCTGGGCAAGAAGGTTCAACTGGTGGGCGACGACCTGTTCGTCACCAACACCAAGATCCTGAAAGAAGGCATCG
>CAZKPN010000154.1:0-7353 GCA_964554655.1 uncultured Aquabacterium sp.
ACCGCCACCATAGGAGCCCCGCCCGCCTCCGACTCATCCCCGCCCCGCGCTGCCAAGACAAAGCGCCCAACCCAAGCACGCCAACGCCAAGAAACTCAGTTGGCCCCGAGCCGCTCCGCCGTCCACCGCAGCAAATCCAGCCACATCTGCCGAATCTCAGCCTCTTGCGGCGTGCGAATCGCGCTGGGCAACTCGATGGTCACCACCGGCATCTTCTTGTGCACGCCACCATAGTTGCCCAGGCTGCCCGGAAAGATCCCCACCTGGTCCAGGTACAAACGCCCCAGCTTCTGCGGTGGCGAGGTGGGCCCGTCAAAGTCCAGCACCCCGTAAGGCGCGTGCACCGACACGATCAAGTCCGGCTTCCAGCGCTCCATCTCGTCGAACAACCACTTCGACTCAGGCTCGGACAAGGGCTTGGGCCCTGGGTAACGGCGCGGGTCGTTCTTGGTGCGCTTGCTCCAGTACTGCGGCGCCTCCTTGTCCCAATTGGGCGTGGGGAAATTGCGGTTCAGATCGACCCCACGGGCATTGGTGCGTTTGGGCGAAGCCAGCAGCATGCCGTCCGGGTTCACCAAAGGCACAAACCGCCAGTGGATGTTGGAGGGCGTCTCCGTGGCCGCGCGGATCCAGTGCAGCACCAGCGACGTGGATGACAGCTCGTCCCCATGCACGCCACCAATCACCAGCACGCGCAAGTGGGCATTGGGCGAGATCACGTCGCGCTGCATCAAAGCATGGCCCTGGACCGATTTGGCGCCATTGGTCTGCAATTGCGCCTGAGCGCACAAGGCCATCGGCACATTGGGCAGGCGGCCAGCGGCCTGCTGGCAAAAAGCCTGTGGCGTCTGGATCAGCGCCATGGGCGGGGCCGGGGGCACCACCTTGCCCTTGCTGGGCGCTGGCACAGGCTTCGCCGGCACGACTTTGGGCACCGCCTTGGCGGGCGGCGGCACAGGTGTCTTGGCAGCTTCAGGGGCAGCGTGCGCGCCAAGCGCCACGGCCAGCATCACGCACACGGACGCCAATGAGGAGCGCAAATTCATCGAGTAAGGTTCTTCAGAGCCAATTTGATGCCATCGCTGACGGAGACATCGGCGGGCAATTGCTTGAGCGTGGCCTGCGCTTCCTTGTCGGTGTAACCCAGGGCCAGCAAGGCCTGCAGGATGTCCGACTGCGCGTCGCTGACCATGGAAAATCCCGGCGCCGACAGCGCGGGCGCCAGCCTGCCCTTCAGCTCCAGCAGCAAGCGCTCAGCCGTTTTCTTGCCGATGCCCGGCACCTTGACCAGGCGGGCGGCATCTTGCGCGGCCACGGCCTGGGCCAACTCGTCGGTGCTCAAGCCCGACAGCAAGGCCAGGGCAATGCGGGGCCCCACACCGCTGATCTTCGTCAACTCGCGGAAGGAGGCGCGCTCGCCCGCGGTCAAAAAACCATACAGCAACTGGGCATCTTCACGCACCACGAACTGGGTCAGCAAAGTGACGCGGGCGCCCAACTCGGGCAGGTTGTAGAAGGTGCTCATGGGCACCTGCACTTCGTACCCCACACCGTTGCAATCCACCA
Source organism: uncultured Aquabacterium sp. (assembly GCA_964554655.1). Lineage (GTDB taxonomy): Bacteria > Pseudomonadota > Gammaproteobacteria > Burkholderiales > Burkholderiaceae_C > Aquabacterium. Next base: position 1,567 of record CAZKPN010000154.1, read on the forward strand.
GCACGTGGGGCGGGGACTTCTCGGCGAGAAGCCCTGTCAGGCGGGAAATCATCGGCGGAACAGGCCCAATCGTTGTGCTTCAAGGGCGGCTTCAGCGCGCGAGGACACGTTCAGCTTGCGGTAGATCTGCTTGACGTAGTCGGCGATGGTGTGGCGCGACAGGTTCAGTTGCACGCCAATCTCGGGCAGGGTGAAGCCCTTGGCCACGCGCAACAGCACTTCGTTTTCGCGGTCGGTCAACTGCACGTGCGGCGTCACCGAATCGGCCTGCGAGATGGGCTGCTGGCTGGCTTGCGCGGTGAAGTACTTGATCACGCGGCGGGCGATGGACGGCGACAGCGGCGGTTCGCCCTGGCTGATGCGGTGCAGTTGCTCGGCCAGTTGTTCGCGCGATTGCTCTTTCAGCAGGTAGCCGAAAGCGCCGGCCTGCAGGGCGGGGAACAGGTGCTCGTCGTCGTCATGGATGGTGACCACGACCGACTGCACGTCGGGCTGCTTTTCGCGCAGGGCCTGGACCACTTCAACGCCGGAGCCATCGGGCAGCCCCAGGTCGCACAGGGCCACGTCAAAGCGCACGGCGTTGACCAGTTCCAGGGCATCATGAACCCGAGCGCTCTCACTGATGTGAGCACCCGGAAACACCTGAAGCGCCAGCGTTTTCAGCCAGGCGCGGATTTCAGGAAGATCTTCGAGCAACAAAATCTGCTTCATGGCCGAGGCCTCACATCAAGGTGTTGTGCCCAGGGGAGATCCCTGCGCACCATCGGGAATGCTAGCAGTGCTAGCCGGTTGCGTGTGCTCAATGGCCACCTTCTGTTGCACGACGGCAATTTCAAGGGGCAAAGTGAGCCGAATGACGGTGCCAAAACCCGGCCCGGACTCGACCAGGCACTGTCCATTGAGCTGTTTGGCGCGGTGCTTCATGCTGGTCATGCCATGGCCACGGTCCAGGCGGCCGTCCAGCTCCATCGGAATGCCCTTGCCATTGTCCTGGATCACCAGCAAAAAGTCGTGGTGTTCCAGGTGCACATCGGTGTGAATCACCACGTGCGAGGCCTGGCTGTGTTTGATGATGTTGCTGACCGCCTCGCGGATGATCCGCGTGGTCTGCACATAGGTGCGCGCTGACAGGGGCTCTTCCACCTCGTCGATCGAATTGCGCCATTCGATCTCGATGCCCGACTGCCCCAGGCGCGAGACCACCTCGGCCCGCCAGTCGGCCAGCGCGTCAGACAAGATCATCGGGCGGCCCGTCAGGCCGCGCACCGACAGGCGCATTTCTTCCAGCGCCTCGCGCGCCAGGGTCGAGATGCGGTCGTTGTCGCTGGTGTGCACGATGGTGAGCAGCTTGGCGCCCAGGTCATCGTGCAGGTCGGCGGCGATGCGTTTGCGTTCTTTCTCGGCGATCTGCTCCACGCGCAGCTCGGCGATCTGGTTGAAGTTGCGCTCGATCTCGGCGCTGATCTCCTGCACGCGTTTTTCCAGCTGGTTGCGCGCGCCTTCGGCGGTTTTAAGCGCCCCGGCGTAGACCTGGATCAAACGCACGGCCACCACCGAGTACAGCACCGGCATCACGAAGTACGTGACGTGCACGCCCCAGACGCGCAGCAAGCCGTTCTGGAACGACAGCTCAATGCCCATCACGGCCGACACCACGCCCAGCGCCACGCTCATCAGCCAGAACTCCGGCTTGCGCGTGCGCCCCGAATGCCACAGGAAGTAGCCGATGGCGCCAAACAATTCGAGGGCGAACAGCACATACCAAAGGCGGGCGACCAGGAACAGGCCGTTCACCCCCACCAGCCACAGGCTGAGCGGCAGCAACAAACACTGCGCCCACAACAGGGCATTGACCTGGCGGGTCAGGTCGCGGGCCTTGCGGTTGCGCAGGCCATGGCCTGAATACCCCAGCAAGAACTTGATGGCAAAGGCCGTCATGGGCGCGAACATCATCGCGATCAACACCTCGGTGGAGGCGTTGGACACCGGCAGCTCGTTGATCCACCAGCGCCCCGTCATCAAGGACCAGCCAATGGTCAGCAATCCAAAATAGGTGAGGTAGCTGAGCTGGCGAACCCAGGCCAGGCCCAGCGCGAACAAGCCCAGCACCACCAGGATGCCGGCGATGACCTGCGACACCGTGTTGGACCAGAACTCGTGGTCCTGGTGCATGCGCTGCATGTCTTGCAAGGGGCCCACGCGCACCTCGTCCAGGCCGCCGGCACGCTGGCGGGCGGTGACACGTTCGATCGGGTAACCCGTCACTTTCAGGTCCAACTGGTTGGACCCGGTGCGCAGCAAGAAGGAGGGCAAGGGCACCACGTGCGACTGGTCGCAATTGCGCGCCACGGGCTCGACCATGCGGCCACCCCGGTACAGCAACTGGCCATTGAGGTGAACCTCAACATTCGAGCAGGCCCGCTCGATGTAGGCGGCCAGCAGCTTGTCGGCGCTGGGCTGGATGGGCGTGTCGAAATGAACGCGGTACCAGATGCTGCCCTCGTAACTGGGGTGCGAGCGCGACCACTCATCGGGCAAGCCGACGGACTGGCCGACCTGGTCAAGGGGATAGTGCGATGCCGAACTGGCCACAGCCCACGCATCGCGGAACAGCAAGGTGGCCGCCCCGCCATCGGCCAGGGTCGGCTTGCTCAGGCGGATGGCCTCCTGGTTGAGCACCACCAGGCCCCAACCCACCACCCAGGCCAGCGCCAGGCCCAGCGTCAACAGCAACCACTGCCCCGCCCGGCTGACCGGGATCACGGTGCCGGACGGCGTCTCGAGCGCGGCTTGGGCCGATGCGGCCGAACGCGTCCGATTCAACAGGCTTTGCCACCAGCGTTGCAACATGAATAACGTCAATCCCATGGCCAAAACTGCGCACCATGCGCAATGTCGGCCCCATTCTGCAAGATCCGTCACACTTTGATGACCCGGTCAAGCGACAATTTGCGGGCTTTTTGTTCACCAATGTGTTCACCCCTGGGCCCGCCATGACCTTGCGTCACCGTTTCATCCCGCTCGACAACACCCGCCTGGCCCATTTGTGCGGCCCGCTGGACGAGCACCTGCGCACCATCGAGGCCGCCCTGGGCGTGACCCTGGCCCGGCGCGGCGACCAGTTCCGCATTGATGGCGCCAAGGGGCGCCCTGAAGAGGCCCTGGAGATGCTGGAGACCCTGTACGCCAAATCGGCCCGGCAGATCAGCCCCGAGCAGGTGCAATTGGCACTGGCCTCGGCACTGGCCAAACGCCAAAAGCCCAAGCGCAGCAAGCGCGGTGCCGAAGACGCCCTCCAGCCCGGCCCCGACGACGAGCCGGACGAAGGCCCGATGCTGAGCACCCGCCGCACCGACCTGCAAGGCCGCACCACCAACCAGATCGAGTACCTGCGCCACATCATGGCCCATGACCTGACCTTCGGCATCGGCCCGGCCGGCACCGGCAAAACCTTCCTGGCCGTGGCCTGCGCGGTGGATGCGCTGGAGCGCAGCATGGTGCAGCGCATCGTGCTGACCCGCCCGGCGGTCGAGGCCGGCGAACGCCTGGGCTTCCTGCCCGGCGACCTGTCGCAAAAGGTCGATCCCTACCTGCGCCCCTTGTACGACGCGCTGTATGACCTGATGGGCTTTGACCGCGTCACCAAGGCCTTTGAGAAAGGCCAGATCGAAGTGGCCCCGCTGGCCTTCATGCGCGGGCGCACGCTCAGCCACGCCTTCGTCATCCTGGACGAAGCCCAGAACACCACGCCCGAGCAGATGAAGATGTTCCTGACGCGGATCGGCTTTGGCACCAAGGCCGTGGTCACCGGCGACGTCAGCCAGATCGACCTGCCCAAGGGCGCGCGCAGCGGCCTGATCGAGGCCGAACGCATTCTGCGCAAAGTCACCGGCATCGCCTTCACCCGCTTCACCCCGCACGACATCGTGCGCCACCCGCTGGTCGGCCGCATCGTGCAGGCCTATGACCGCGACTTGCTGAACGACACCCCCACCGCATGAGCACTGCCAAACCGAATCTGAGCCTGAGCCTTCAATTCGCCGACAAGACTCACCGCGAGCACCTGCCGCGCCACAAGGTGGCCCGCTGGATCAAAGCCGCGCTGGCGGTGGATGGGGTGGATGGCGAGATCACCGTGCGCATCGTGGGCGAAGACGAAGGCCGCGCCCTGAACCGCGACTTCCGCCAGAAGGACTACGCCACCAATGTGCTGACTTTCGACTACGCGCAAGAGCCCGTGGTCACCGCCGACCTGGTGATCTGCGCCCCGGTGATCGAACGCGAGGCGAAAGAACAAGGCAAGACGATCGACGCCCACTACGCCCACATGCTGGTGCACGGCACCTTGCACGCCCAGGGCTTCGACCACGAGGTGGACGACGAAGCCCTGGCCATGGAAGCCCAAGAGCGCGAGATCCTGGCCAAGCTGGGCTTTGCTGACCCCTATTAGCAAACAAACAAACGTTTGAATACCTGCAATCGGGGCGGGCGAAAAGCGTGAAAGCGCCGATGCGTGCATTACTGCACGGCGGCGGGCACGCTCGAATGAGGGGGTGTTGGGGGGCACCCCCTGAACGGGTTAGAGCCCAGTGCGCAGAATCGAGACATCGACCAAGCCAACCCCTTGAGGTCCCTGATGTCCCACCCCTCCAAAGCCAAGATCTACACCCGCTACCAAGCCCTGAACAACATCACGGTTCAAGACATTCGGGACATGTTCAAGGTGTTCAGCCGCTACTACGACAACGTCGCGCTCGACCAGTTCGTGACCGACCTGGGCAAGAAGACCGGCGCCTTCGTCGTGCGCCGCCAGCGTGATGACGCCATCGTCGGTTTCTCGACCTTCGGCGTGTACCGCATGCAGGTCGACGGCAAGGAAATCAAGGGCGTGTTCAGTGGCGACACGGTGCTGGAAAAAGAACACTGGGGCAACCGCGCCATCAACGCCGCGTTCGTGAAGCGCGTGCTGTGGGAAGCCATCAAGAACCCGCTGACGCCGCAATACTGGTTCCTCATCTCGAAGGGCTACAAGACCTTCCTGCTCTTGAGCCGCAACTTCCCCGAGTTCTACCCGCACCCCACGCAGAAGAACGATCACCTCAAGCACATCGCCGAGACCTACTGCGAAACGCTGTTCCCCGGCAAGCTGGACAAAGAATCGATGGTGCTGGACTTTGGTGACGGCTACAACTGCCTGAAGGGCGACGTGACCCCCATCACCCGCGAGTTGCGCCAGCAAGCCGACATCGCCTTTTTTGAGAAATGCAACCCCCAGTGGGAACGCGGCACCGAACTGCCCTGCGTGGGCCGGGCCGACCTGAAGGCCTTCTTCCAGGTGATCATTCCGCAGCTGTGGAAGGTGCTGGTCAAGCCCTCACGCGCCCGGCCCGAAACCGTGCGCCAGCGTGCGGGTGCGGCTTGGGCGGATTCGAGCTTTGGCAAGGCCGTGGCGCGTCATCGGGATGCGTTGCTGGGTTGAAGGCCTTACCGTAAACTGGCTCCTCACAAGACGTGAACAGGAGCCCACTCAATGCGAACGCATCAAGAGCTTGATGATCGCAGCCTCGCCTTGCACCGCCTGATCGCCGACAAGATCAGGCATGACCCCGCCTTGTTCGACAAAGCACGGGCCACGCTCGACCATTGGCGGCAACGGGTCAGCATCAGGACGCAGCCCTGTCTGGACGAATGGGCCCATCTCATGGACCAGGGGATCGACGCATGCCTGGCCGTGGCCGTTGAAGACTCCGAGCACGCCACCGCGCTGCGCCAGTCTTCGCCGTTTTC
>CAZKPN010000155.1:0-7314 GCA_964554655.1 uncultured Aquabacterium sp.
GCCTACCTGCTGATCGCCGTGATGCCCGTGCTGGCCGGCGCCATCACCATGACGCTGACCGACCGCCACTTCGGCACCAGCTTCTTCAACCCCGCTGGCGGCGGCGATCCGGTGATGTACCAGCACATCTTCTGGTTCTTCGGCCACCCCGAGGTTTACATCATGATCTTGCCGGCCTTCGGCATCGTCAGCCAGATCATCCCGGCCTTTGCCCGCAAGAAGCTGTTCGGCTACGAATCCATGGTGTACGCCACGGCCTCCATCGCCATCCTGAGCTTCATCGTGTGGGCCCACCACATGTTCGCCACTGGCATGCCCGTCACTGGCCAACTGTTCTTCATGTACGCCACCATGCTGATCTCGGTGCCCACGGGCGTGAAGATCTTCAACTGGGTGGCCACCATGTGGCGCGGCTCCATGACCTTTGAAGCCCCGATGGTGTGGGCCGTGGGCTTCATCTTCGTGTTCACGATGGGCGGCTTCACCGGCCTGATCCTGTCGATGGCCCCGATCGACACGCAACTGCAAGACACCTATTACGTGGTGGCCCACTTCCACTACGTGCTGGTGGCCGGATCGCTGTTCGCGCTGTTCGCCGGCTTCTATTACTGGGCCCCCAAGTGGACGGGTGTGATGATCCCTGACTGGAAGGGCCAACTGCACTTCTGGTGGTCGCTGATCGCCTTCAACGTCACCTTCTTCCCGATGCACTTCCTGGGTCTGGCGGGCATGCCGCGTCGTTATGCCGACTACCCCATGCAGTTCGCCGACTTCAACGAGATCGCCTCCATCGGTTCGTTCGCCTTCGGTCTGGCCCAGGTGTACTTCATCTTTGGCGTGATGATCCCGGCCATGCGTGGCAAGGGCGTGCCAGCCCCGGCCCGTCCCTGGGATGGTGCCGAAGGCCTGGAATGGGAAATCCCCTCGCCAGCGCCTTTCCACACTTTCGAGAATCCGCCCAAACTGGATCCCACGGCCACCCGTGTGATTGGCTGAGCAGGTGATCAAGATGACCCGGCCCACGTCTGAAAGCCAGAAAGCCCTGCGCTCGCGCAACTTGCGCCTGGGATTGATCCTGGGCTCGGTGGCCCTGGTCTTTTTCGTGGGCTTCATCACCCGGCTGGTCTTGCTCAAGCACTGACATGCCATGAGCGCCACGCCCGCCACCCTGTCTGCCCGGATGCTGCACCTGCGCCAAGCCAATCTGGGCATGGTGGGCAAGTTGTTGGTGGTGACCTGCCTCATGTTCGCCTTTGGCTACGCCATGGTGCCCATGTACAAATCGATCTGCAAAGCGTTGGGCATCAATGTACTGTCGCTGACCGAGCAGGTGATACCCGGTGCCTCGGCCAAAAGCCGTCCCAATACGCAGGTGGACACCAGCCGCACCATTTCGGTCGAGTTCGATGCCAATGCCCGGGGCGTGTGGGAGTTCAAGCCCGAGGTGAGCTCCATGCAGGTGCACCCGGGGCAGATGGCCACGGTGATGTACGAGTTCCGCAACACGCAGAACCGGACCATGGCAGCGCAGGCCATCCCCAGTTACGCGCCCAAGCAGGCCACCGCGCATTTCAACAAGTTGCAGTGCTTTTGCTTCAACGAATACATCCTCAAGCCGGGTGAGACCAAACGCTGGCCGGTGGTGTTCGTGATTGATCCCCAATTGCCCAAAGACGTGACGACCATCACCTTGTCCTACACCTTCTTCGAGGTGGGCGGCAAGGTGCCTGCGGCACCGAAGGGGGGCGTGTGAGCGCTCATCAGCCCAAGGGCTCCTTCACCCAAACGGTGAAAGCCGTGGCGTGGTCTTTTTTCGGCATCCGCAAGGCGTCCGGGCAGGCTGAAGACATCGCCCGGATCAAGCCCGCCCACCTGATCGTGGTTGGCTTGCTGGGCGGTGCGGTGTTCGTGACGGTGCTGGTCTTGCTCGTGCGCTGGGTCGTGACGAGCGGCGTGGCGCTTTGATGGTTTTTGTCTTCAATTTTTTCAAGTAACGGTATCCAGGAGAACAACATGTCGGCAGCGGTTCCCAAAGGGCAAGCTCCCTACTACTTCGTGCCAGGCCCGTCGAGCCACCCCGTGATGGCGGCGATCGGCCTGTTCTTTGTCGTGTTGGGCGCGGGGCAGTGGGTCAATGGCGTGGAGTGGGGCCCGTACTCGGTGGCCTTTGGCCTGGCCTGGTGGGCGTTCACGCTCAAGCGCTGGTTTGGTGATGCCATCCATGAAAGCGAAAGCGGCCAGTACAGCGACCGCGTCGATCTGTCTTTTCGCTGGAGCATGGCCTGGTTCATCTTCTCTGAAGTGATGTTCTTTGCATCCTTCTTTGGGGCTTTGTATTGGGCGCGGCTGCATGCCTTGCCGGCCTTGGGTGACATCGAGAACGCGTTGCTGTGGCCCGACTTCAAGGCCCTGTGGCCCAGCATGGCCGCCGGTGCCACCGCCTCGCCTGCTGGCACCGTGGAAGCCTTCCGCACCATGGGCCCCTGGCCCATCCCCACCATCAACACGGCCTTGCTGCTCACCTCGGGCGTGACTCTGACCATCGCCCACCATGCCCTGCGTGAAGACCACCGCGGCAAGACCATCGCTTTCATGTGGCTCACGGTTTTGCTGGGCACGGTGTTTTTGTGCCTTCAGGCTTACGAGTACTACGAGGCTTACGTTCACTACAACCTGAAGCTGTCCTCGGGCATCTACGGGTCCACCTTTTTCATGCTGACGGGCTTCCACGGTTTCCACGTGTTCGTTGGCACGTTGATGCTGTTGTTCATCACCTTGCGTTTGCACAAGGGCCACTTCACCGCGCAACGCCATTTCGGTTTTGAGGGCGCGGCTTGGTACTGGCACTTTGTGGATGTGGTGTGGTTGGGCTTGTACATCGTGGTCTACTGGATGTAAGCAAGCCGCTTGGCCCGGCGCCAGCCAAGCGCTGGCCCCAAAAAAGAGCGCCCAGGTGGCGCTCTTTTGACTTCAGAGCCTCGTGGGGCAACTCACAAGGGGATGCCTGTGGGGTGGATCCAGCCCATCTTGTAGCTGAACAGGATGAACAGGAACAAGGTCACGGACAGAGCCACGCGCAAGGCCAGGGCATGCAGCATGCGGTTGCTTTTTGGGGTGCCGTCACGGCCGTCCTTGAGCAAAGCCCGGCCGGCCATGGCCAACGCAACGACGATGGCCAGCAATGCAAAGGTGATGATGATTTTCATGGTGAGACATTATGTCGGCGAGGCAGCACGGATGGGTGACCGATGACCCCGCGTTTGCGCCAGGCTCTGGTTTTGGTGGCCGCCGTGTTGGCTGTGTGGCTGACCGTGTCCTTGGGATGCTGGCAATTGCACCGCGCCGACGAAAAGCTCGGCCGGCAAGCCGCAGTGGCCGAGCGCGATGCCTTGCCCGCGCTGGACAATGCCGCCTTGCATTGCGACGCGCAGGCCGACGCCTTGCTGTTGAACCGCCGGGTGGTGCTGCAGGGCCAGTGGTTGCCCCAGCACACCTGGTTGCTGGACAACCGCGCCATGGATGGCCAGGCTGGCTTTTATGTGGTCACCGCGATGCAGGTCAAAGGCCCCGGGCCTTGTGCCGATCAACTGCTGTTGGTGCAGCGTGGGTGGGTACCCCGCAACGCGCAAGACCGCACCCAGGTCCCGCCTTTTTCAACCCCTGTGGGTCCGGTTCAACTCGTGGGTCGCCTGCAGCCCGAGCTGTCCCGCTCCTACAGTTTGGGCGCTGATTTGGCCTTGCCCGCCGCATCCAGCCCGCGCATCGTCCAGAATATCGACTTCGCTGGCTTGCCGGCCCTGGTGGGCAGGGCGGTGGCGCCCACGGTGGTGCTTCAGTTGCTGCCCGAGACGTCGCCGGCGGGCCGAGCCTTCCCCGACGCGTCGGGCTTTCCTTTGCGGCGTGATTGGCCGGTCCCGGCCTCCGACGTCGGCAAACACCATGCTTACGCGGTCCAGTGGTTCGCCCTGGCCGCCTTGATCACAGGACTGTATGTCTGGTTCCAACTCCTCAGCCCCCTCCGCCGCCGAACGCGGTGATCCGCTGGTGCAAATGAGCGTGCACAGCCTGCCCTCGGCACCGCAAGCCGAAATGGGCCAACGCACCCGCCTGGGTCGGCTGAAGATGCTGCTGGTGTGGGCCATCTGCGCCACGCCGGTGATCGCTTCTTACCTGACCTACTACGTGATCCGGCCCGAGGGGCGCGCCAACTACGGCACCCTGATTCTCCCGACGCGCGACATGCCGGCCGACACCGCGCTGCCGCTCAAGGATCTGCAAAATAAGCCCGTGGCGGCGTCTTCGTTGCAGGGGCAGTGGCTGCTGGTGACGGTCGCTGGCGGGGCCTGTGATGCCGCGTGTGAGCAGCATTTGTATTACCAGCGCCAAGTGCGCGAGACGCTGGGCAAGGACAAGGACCGGGTGGACCGCGTCTGGCTCATCACCGACGAGGCGCCCGTTCGCGAGGCCATCAAACCTGGTCTGGAAGGGACGACGGTGCTGCGCACACCCCAAGGCGACCTGGCCAAGTGGTTCAGCCCGGACGGGGGGCAGCCCTTGAGCGCGCACTTTTACCTGGTGGACCCCAAGGGTGCGTGGATGATGCGCTTTCCGGTGCAGGCCGACATGAGCAAGGTCAAACGTGACCTCAGCCGCCTGATGAAGGCCAACGATTCCTGGGACGAGGCCGGCCGCTGAGGCGGGCTGGTGCACGAGATGGGTGGTTGGATCGACTGGAACCCGGCGTTGGAGATCGCCCTGGTGGGCGCCTTGCTGGCGGCGCTGCCGCTGCTGTGGGTGGTGGTGAAGGGGCGCCGCGAGGGGCTGCAAGGCTGGCCGGCCTGGCAACGCGCCTTGACCCTGGCCACCTTGTTCCTCACCTTGGATCTGGTGGTGTTTGGCGCTTTCACGCGTTTGACGGATTCCGGCCTGGGCTGCCCCGATTGGCCCGGCTGCTATGGGCACAACAGCCCGGTGGGCGCCCGTTCGCTGATCGAACAGGCGCAGGCCATCCTGCCCAGCGGCCCGGTCACGCATGGCAAGGCCTGGATCGAGATGATCCACCGCTACCTGGCCTCTGGCGTCGGCGCCTTGATCACGGGTTTGATGATCGCGGCCTGGTGGGGCCGCCAAAAAACGGGCAGCCTGTCACCCTGGTGGCCCACGCTGACTTTCGTGTGGGTGTGCGCGCAAGGGGCGTTCGGTGCCTTCACAGTCACGCTGAAGCTTTATCCGCTGGTGGTCACCGGGCATTTGTTGGGCGGTTTGCTGGGGGTGGGTTTGTTGACCGCGCAGGCGCGGGCGCTGGACCGGGTGGACCCGGGCGTGACCGAGGCCTGGCGCCGCTCTTCGCTCAGGCACGGGGCGCGGTTTGTGCTGGCCCTGGCCGTGATCCAGATGGCCTTGGGCGGCTGGGTCAGCACCAATTCGGCGGTGTTGGCCTGCAGCGAGGTGCCGCTGTGCCAGGGGCAATGGTGGCCCGCCATGGATTTCGAAACCGGTTTTCGCCTGTTGCGGCCCTTGGGCGGTGACGGCCTGGGCGCTCAGATCACGCTGGCCGGGTTGACCGCCATCCACATGGTGCACCGCCTGGCCGCCGTGCTCGTGTTGAGCGCGATGGTGGCGCTGGCCTGGGGTTTGTGGCGGGCGCGTTGGTGGCGGCGCGAAGCCATCGGCCTGTGGGCCTTGGCGGCCTGGCAGTTGGTCACGGGGCTGAGCAATGTGGTGCTGGGCTGGCCGCTGGTGGCCGCCCTGGGCCACACCCTGGGCGCGGCCCTGCTGGTGTGGTGGTTGGTGCGTTTGCTGGTACAACCGCGCGGGGCCCCGATTTCTCCGCGCACCTCTTAAAATCGGGCCTGACCTAGCGATCCCCCACATGACTGAATCCCTTGCCTCCAGCCCGCCCGCGATGAGCTTGCCGTCGCGTCTCAAGCAGTTTTACGTGCTGACGAAGCCGCGCGTGGTGCAATTGATCGTGTTTTGCGCGGTGATCGGCATGTTGCTGGCCGTGCCGGGCATGCCCACTCAGGCGGAAGCCTTGACGGCCCTGGCGGCCTGCATCGGCATCTGGTTGGTGGCTGGCGCGGCGGCGGCGTTCAATTGCCTGATCGAGCAAGAGATCGATTCGCGCATGAAACGCACGTCGTGGCGCCCCACGGCGCGTGGCGAGCTCACCAAGACGCAAACGCTGTTGTTCAGTGCCGGGCTGTGCCTGTTGGGCATGGTCATCCTCGCCTTGTGGGTCAATGCCTTGACGATGTGGCTGACCTTGGCCACCTTCGTGGGTTACGCCATCATCTATACCGTGATCCTCAAACCTTTGACGCCGCAGAACATCGTCATCGGGGGCGCGTCGGGTGCCATGCCGCCCGTGCTGGGTTGGGCGGCCATGCGTGGTTCGGTCGATCCGGAAGCCTGGATGCTCTGCCTGATCATTTTCTTGTGGACGCCGCCGCATTTCTGGGCCCTGGCGCTGTACCGGGTCGAGGACTACGCCCGCGCTGGCCTGCCCATGTTGCCGGTCACGCACGGCAATGAGTTCACGCGCCTGCATGTGCTGCTCTACACCTTCGTGCTGCTGGCCGGCACCTTGCTGCCTTTCATCTATCAAATGAGCGGCTGGATTTACCTGGTGTCGGCCTTGGTGCTGGGCCTGTGGTTCGTGGCCTATGCTTTCCGCCTCTGGCGCCACTACAGCGACGAACTGGCCCGCCAGACCTTCAAGTTTTCCATCATCTACCTGATGCTGCTGTTCGCGGCCCTGCTGGTGGACCACTACGTGCCGATCTGAGATTCCATGCGCAACAACATCAAGTCCTCCGTGCCCCTGGCCTGTGCATTGACCGTGCTTTCATCGGTCTTGTTGCTGGGCTGCGATCAGCGCTCCTCGGAAAGCACTGGCGCGACCGCCGGTGGCAAAGAGGTGGTGGCGGCACCGGCCAAGCCCACCGCTTTCAAGTCGGTGGACATCACCGGCGCGGACTATGCCAAGCAGCTATCGCTGACCGATTTCGATGGCAAGAAGCGCACCCTGGCCGACTTCAAAGGCAAGGTGGTGTTCGTGTTCTTCGGCTTCACGCAATGCCCCGAGGTCTGCCCCACGACGATGGCCGAACTGGCCGAGGTCAAGCGGCGCCTGGGCAAAGATGGCGACCGCGTGCAGGGCGTGTTCATCACCATCGACCCGGAGCGGGACACGGCCGAGGTGCTCAAGGCCTACTTGACGGGCATGGACCCCAGCTTCATCGGTCTGCGTGGTTCGCTGGACGAGGTCAACGCGGCCTCGCGCGATTTCAAGGTGTTCTACCAGAAGGTGCC
>CAZKPN010000156.1:0-7294 GCA_964554655.1 uncultured Aquabacterium sp.
GTGTCGGCCTTGCGGCTGATCAGGAAGAAGCGGACCGCGTCTTTGCTGGTCCAGTCGATCAGATCGCGCAGGGTGACGTAACTGCCGGCGCGCTTGGAGATCTTGACCTCCTCGCCGTTTTTCATCACGGTGACCATTTTGTGCAGGACGTAGTCAGGCCAGCCTTGCGGGATGCCGACACCGGCCGCTTGCAGGCCGGCGCGCACGCGGGCGATGGTGCCGTGGTGGTCGGAGCCCTGGATGTTGACGACCTGCTGGAAGCCGCGCTCCCACTTGGCGATGTGATAAGCCACGTCGGGCACGAAGTAGGTGTAGCCGCCATCGGATTGGCGCCCGTCGGCGCCCACGGTGTCCGACTTCTTCATGACGCGGTCTTTGTCGTCACCGTAGTCGGTGGAGCGCAGCCACAGGGCGCCGCCCTCTTCGAACGTTTTGCCGGCGTCGACCAGCTTTTTGACCGTTTGCTCGACGCGGCCGCTGGTGTAGAGGCTGGATTCGAGGTAATAGTTGTCGAAGCGAACGCCGAAAGCCTTCAGGTCCAGATCCTGTTCGTGGCGCAGGTAGGCGACGGCGAACTGGCGGATGCCTTCGGCATCGTCGGCATCGCCGCTGGCGGTGAATTCGCGGTCGTCGGCCTTGACGGTTTTCTTGGCCAGGAAGTCGGCGGCGATGTCGGCGATGTACTCGCCGTTGTAGAACTTCTTGCTGTCGGGATTCTCAGGATCCGTCGGCCAGCAGTCGTCGCCGGGCTTGAAGCCCTTGATGCGCAGCTGCGTGCTGTGGGTGAGTGTGGCGATCTGCACACCGGCGTCGTTGTAATAGAACTCGCGGGTGACGGACAGGCCTTGGGTTTCGAAGAGGTTGCACAGGGCATCGCCCAGCGCGCCCTGGCGGCCGTGGCCCACGTGCAAGGGGCCGGTGGGGTTGGCGGAAACGAACTCGACCAGCACCTTGCTATCGCTCGCAGGCAGGCAACCAAACTGTTCGCCTTCGGCCAGCACCTCGCCCACCACGGCCTGCTTGGCCTCGGGCTTGAGGCGCAGGTTGATGAACCCGGGGCCGGCGATCTCCATGCTGGCCACCCATTGCTGGACGGCTGGCTGTTGCTGCAGGGCATCGACCAGGGCCTGGGCCAAGTCGCGCGGGTTCTTCTTGAGGGGCTTGGCCAGTTGCATGGCCGCCGTGCAGGCCAGATCACCATGGGAGGCTTGCTTGGGGGCCTCGAAGACGGGGATGTAACTGCTGTCAGGAAGGGCAACGCGCAGGGCATCGTCCAATGCGGAAAGGAGGGCACGCTTGGCTTGAATCATGGGCGGGATTCTACGGGGCGGCACAAGTGGACGCACAGTGAGCAGAAATGCACACTTGGGGCGGGGCTTTTCAGTACCCGCCAAAAGCCCGGGCATGGAAAGATGGGGACATGACAGGCATCGACATTGACCTGGACACCGGCATGATTGGCAAATACCGGGTCCTCAAAAAGCTGGGCGAGGGCGCCACCAGCGAAGTCTTCCTGTGCCGGGACGACTTCAACAACCGCGATGTGGCGGTCAAGCGGGTGAGGGCCGCCGCCCTGATCGATGCGGTGGATGGCCCGGTGTTTGCCCGCTTCTTCGCGGCCGAGGCGGCGCTGGTGGGCCGCTTGCTGCACCCGAACGTGGTGCAGATCCTGGACGCGGTGCCCGATCCGGTGGCGCCTTACCTGGTGATGGAGTTTGTGCCGGGCAACACCTTGCGCGCCTATTGCCGGCCCGACCAATTGCTGCCGCTGGAGCTGATCATTGAAATCGGGTTCAAGTGCGCGATGGCGCTGGGCTATGTGTACCGCCAGGGCCTGATCCACCGTGACGTGAAGCCGGCCAACATCATGGCCATCACCAACGCCACAGGCGTGATCACCGACGTGAAGGTGACTGACTTTGGCAGCGTGCTGAACATGGCCGCCGATGCCACGCAGGTGCACCAGGTGGGCTCGCTGGCCTACATGGCGCCCGAGCAACTGGACGGCCACACGCTGGATTGCCGGGCAGACATCTATTCACTGGGCGCGGTGCTCTACCACCTGGTGGCCGGCAAGCCGCCGTTTGAAGCACCGTCTCAAGCGGTGCTGATGAACCAGATTTACAACCAGGAGCCGGCCTCCTTGTCGGGCATGCGCTCGGGCGTGAACGAGTCGGTCAGCACGGTGATCCTGAAGGCGCTGGCCAAGAATGTGGACGACCGCTACCCCAATTGGGACGCGTTTGCGCAGGCGCTGTCGGGCCTGATCTCGGACCACAAGGTGCCGCGCGGCCAACTGCAGGGCGTGCTGGATTCAGAACGCTTCAACCTGCTGCGGGCATTGGATTTCTTCAGCAGCTTTGGCGACGTGGAACTGTGGGAAGTGGTGCACCGGGCCAAGTGGCAGCGGTTTCCCTTCGGGCATGCGCTGTACCGGCGTGGCGAGGAGGGGCGCAGCTTCCACATCATTGCGCAAGGCAGTGTGGAGGTGTACCGAGACGGCAAGCGCGTGGCCCTGCTGGGCGCAGGCACGTCGGTGGGCGAGATGGCCTACCTGGCGCCCAGCCCCGAGTTGCGACGCCACAGCACCGACGTGGTGGTGACCGAAGCGGTGACCACGATCTCGTTCACCCCGGAGAGCATGCAGCAGTTGAGTCCCAATGGGCGGCACCTGTTCGACGAGGCGTTCATCCGGGTGCTGGTGCGCCGGCTGCACGCCGCGCACGAGGCGTTGGCGCACCCCCGGCGGATCTTGTAGCCCCCGGGCCCCGGGCCCACGGCCGCGATGTCAGGCCCGGCGGCGCCACAGCCGCCAACCGACCAGGGTCACGCCCGCCAACAACAGCCCATGACCCGAAGGCTCGGGCACCACGGCCACATTGGCCTGCACCATCACCGTCCGCACGTTGATGGACGCCTTGCCCAGGTCGGTTTCATGGCCATCCAACACGGGCCTGGTGACGACATCGGCAAAGGCGCTGATGCTCAGGTCCAGGCGGAATGCCCCGCTGGCAGGCTCGGAGCCAACGTAGTCGATGGGGCCGCTGAGCGCATACCCATTGAAACCATAGCCGGGGCCCCTGAGGGAGACAAAGCCTGGGTCGTCGATGCTGTACATGCCTGAGTAGGTCACCGTGTAGCCGGTGATGACATGCCCAGCGGCAGGGGTGAAATTGAACACGGAACTGAAGGCGCCCGTCAGCGTGACGGGTGAAGCGTTGACATGACTGCTGGCCTGCACGGCCATCAGGTCGTTGAAATTCACCTCGAAGCCATTGATCACGGGCGTGAGCGTGAATGACGGCAAAGGGAGGGCCTCGTAGACCACGCCGCCAGAGGCCTGGACAGAACGCTCCCAGGTGAAAGAGTCGGTGTCGAAATCGATGTCGACCTGCCCCGCGGTCAGGTGTGTGGGCGCGGCCTGGGCCGCAGCGCTGGCACCCAGCCAGACCAGGACCAAGGATCGCAGTGCAAAGGCTGGTGTCATGGCATGGCTCCTCGGGTCAATGAATGAATGGCCGACGAGAGCTGCTCAAGCGCGACGACGGCGCCGTGCCAGCCAGACGGCCATGGGCACCCCCATGGCCAGCAAGGCCAGGCCTTCAGGTTCGGGCACGGCCACCACATTGGCCTGCAAGGTGATGCGCTGCAAGTTGATGGAGGCATCACCCAAGTCCGTCTCGTAGCGGTAGACCGCCACGTTGTTGTAGACCGGCACCTCGGTGTAGTAACAGAGGCCGGGGTCGTCCACTTCGCAGTAGTCGAGCACCGTCTCGTAGTGAGAGAAAACCTCCTCATAGCGGTCAAAAACCTCCACGTAGGAGATCTCACCCGACGCACTGAGCCCCCCCGTCAAGCTGGGTGCAGCGGCCCCCGCCACACTGCCCGTGACACTGAAGTTGCCCCCACCGACATGGTCGCTGAAAGCACCACCAGGCCCCGACACCCCCACGGAGCCAGGGGTCTCGACGTTGTAGGTGCCGGCGTACGTGATGGTGTAGCCCGTGATGGCATAGCCGGCCAGCGGCGTGAAATTGAACGCGGCGTTGAAACTGCCCCCCAGGTATTCGGGCGAGAAGTTGGTGTAACTGGTGGCGTACAAGGACAGGTAGTCGTTGAAATTGAGCTCAATGCCATTGCCCACGGCCGTCACCGTCACCAGCAAGGGAGAGATGTCCTCGGTGGTGAGGCCGCCGAACGAGCTCACATCGTGCGCAAACGTGAACGTGTCCTGGTCAAAGTCAATGCCGACCTGCCCCGTGCTCAAGTGAGTGGGCACGGCCTGGACGGCGGCACTGGCGCTGAGCAGGGTCAGGATGACTGAGGCGCGAAGTACAAAGGCGGGTGTCATGAAAGAACTCCCTGGATCGGATTGGGTGGATGGGATGACTGCATCAGTCGGCTTGACAGGCTAAGGGCAACCCCACAAATTCCACATCCCTAAACGTAGGGGCCTGGGTCAAGCCGCCGTAGACTGTGCGGACCTCTTCCCCACACCACCTTTGAAGGAGCTTTCCATGCGCATGATCCTTGCCGCCCTCGCCCTCGTGTCCCTGACTGGCCTGGCCCATGCCGGCGAAGCCTGTGAGGCCAAGGCCATCGACAAGAATGGCAAGCCGCTGGCTGGCGCCGCCAAGAGCAGCTTCATCAAAAAATGCGAGAAGGACAGCGGTGGCGCCGCCTGCGCCGCCAAGGCCATTGACAAGAATGGCAAGCCGCTGGCCGGCGCCGCCAAGAGCAGCTCCATCAAGAAATGCGAGAAGGACGCGGCAGCAGGCGCCGCCCCAGCCGCCTCGAAGTGATGGTGGCCACTCGCTCGGGCCGCCACGCCTGAGCGAGGCTCAACGCACCCACACCCCTCGGGCCAACAGGGATGCGGTCAGCATGGGGGTTCCTGGGTCAAGGCTTGGGACCAGTATGTGGGGTCGCCGTAAGTCTCTTTGATGAAGTCGATCCACAGGCGCAGGCGCAGTGGCAGGTGCTTGCGCTGGGCGAACACGGCGTAGATGCCATTCGGTGGCGCAGCCACATCGTCGAGCACGCTGACCAGGCGGCCCGCGCGCACGTCGGATTCGACCTCCCACCACGAGCGCCAGGCCAGGCCCAGGCCCTCCAGGCACCAGGCGTGCAGCACCTGGCCGTCAGAGCAGTCCAGCTTGGTGGCCGGGCGCACATGCGTGACTTGGCCATCGATGGTGAAGGCCCAGCCGCGCGTCTGGCTGGCTTCAGAGCTGAGCGTGAGGCACTCATGCCGGGCAATGTCGGCGGGCACATTGGGGCGGCCGCGCCGCGCCACGTAGTCGGGGCTGGCCACGCACAAGCGGCGGTTGTCGGCCAGGCGCACGCTGATCAAGCTGGAGTCGGGCATGTCGCCCACGCGCACGGCACAGTCAAAGCCTTCGTTGACCAGGTCGACCAGGCGGTCGGACAGGTTCAAGGTCATGGAGACCTCGGGGTGCAGGGCCACGAAGCGGGGCACCAGGGGCGCGACATGGCGCCGACCAAAGCCCGCTGGCGCGGTGATCTTCAAGTGCCCGCTGGCTTTGACGCCGCCTGCGCTGACGCTGGCTTCGGCGTTGGCCAGATCGGCCAGCAGGCGTTGGGCGTCTTCCAGAAAGGCGCTGCCTTCGCGGGTCAGGCTGATGCGGCGCGTGGTGCGCACCAAAAGCTTGACGCCCAGGCGCTCTTCCAGTGCATCGATGCGCCGCCCAATGACGGCGGGCGCCACCCCTTCGGCCTGCGCGGCGGCCGTCAGGCTGCCCCGGATGGACACGGCGACGAACGATTCGATCTGCTTGAGTTTGTCCATGATGAGCACCCTCGTCGGCCGGATTCGTGCGCGAAAGTCATGAATCCATGACTTTTCGGGCTGGTAATGGTTGAAGAAGTATCGAATAAAATTTCATCATTGAAAAGAGGTGCCTGGCAAAAGGCTTGCTCTTCCCCATGATCTTTCTCTCTATTTGACGAGGTTCACCATGACCGCACGCACCCCAGTCCACGGCCTCCAGATGGCCACCGAGCTCTACCGCTTCATCGAAGACCAGGTGCTGCCGAACACCGGCGTGGCGAGCGCCGCCTTCTGGGCAGGCTTTGACCAGATCGTGACCGACCTGGCGCCCAAGAATGCCGCCCTGCTGGCCGAGCGCGACCGCATCCAGCTTGAGATGGACACCTGGCACGCCGCCAACCCGGGCCCGATCAAGGACATGCCCGCCTACCGCGCCCACCTGGCCAAGATTGGCTACCTGGTGCCCGTGCCCGCCGAGGTGAAGGTGACCACCGCCAACGTGGACGCCGAGCTGGCCACGCAAGCTGGTCCGCAACTGGTGGTGCCCATCCTGAACGCGCGTTATGCGCTGAACGCCGCCAACGCCCGTTGGGGCAGCCTGTACGACGCCCTGTATGGCACCGATGCCATCCCC
Organism: uncultured Aquabacterium sp.; assembly: GCA_964554655.1. Lineage (GTDB taxonomy): Bacteria > Pseudomonadota > Gammaproteobacteria > Burkholderiales > Burkholderiaceae_C > Aquabacterium. Next base: position 6,426 of record CAZKPN010000156.1, read on the forward strand.
GAGGCCGACGGCGCCGACAAGGGCAAGGGCTACAACCCGGTGCGTGGCGCCAAGGTCATCGCCTTCGCCCGCAATGTGCTGGACCAATCGGCCCCGCTGGAAGGCGCCTCGCACAGGGATTCGACCGGCTACCGTGTTGAAGGCGGCCAACTGGTCGTGGCGCTGACCAACGGCAAGGCCGTCGGCCTGCAGAACCCCGTGCAATTCGTGGGCTTCCAGGGCGACGCAGCCGCACCCACCAGCATCCTGCTGGTCAACAACGGCCTGCACATCGACGTGCAGATCAACCGCGCCACGCCCATCGGCCAAACTGATCCCGCTGGCGTGTCTGACCTGGTGCTGGAATCGGCCCTGTCGACCATCCTGGACCTGGAAGACTCTGTGGCCGCGGTTGACGCGCAAGACAAGGTGCTGGGCTACAGCAACTGGCTGGGCATCCAGCTGGGCACGCTGAGCGAAGAAGTCGCCAAGGGCGGCAAGACCTTCACGCGCAAGCTCAACGCCGACCGCGTGTATACCGGCGCCAAGGGCGGTGAAGTCAAGCTGCACGGCCGCTCGCTGATGTTCGTGCGCAATGTGGGCCACCTGATGACCAACCCGGCCATCCTGTGGGGCGCTGATAACAAAGAGATCCCCGAAGGCATCATGGACGCCGTGGTGACCACCACCATCGCCCTGCACGACCTGCAACGCCATGGCGCCAATGGCATCGTGAACTCGCGCCAGGGTTCGGTCTACATCGTCAAGCCCAAAATGCACGGTCCGGCTGAAGTGGCCTTTGCCGCCGAGCTGTTCTCGCGCGTCGAGAAGCTGCTGGGCCTGCCCGACAGCACCGTCAAGCTGGGCATCATGGACGAAGAGCGCCGCAC
>CAZKPN010000157.1:0-4779 GCA_964554655.1 uncultured Aquabacterium sp.
GGGACCACGAGGTCCTTCTTCGAGTGCAACTGGCGCTCCAGTTCACGGGCCAGGTCTGCAAGGGAACGTCCGCTTCTCATATCAATCTCCTAGTCTGACAAGAAAAGCGGGGACGGCATGACCCGCTGACGGGATGCACATCCCCGCCAGGGTTGATGACGGATCGGGGCTAAGCCGATCCACACAGAGCGCGATGAATCGCGCGTAGAAACTCCAGGGCTGTCTTTGCCTTGCATGACGCAGGGCCTGGTGTGACCGCTACCAGTGGGGAAATCCTTTTCGCCGCCACCGTCGCGGTCGTGGACCGGCAGTGGCGCTGAAAAGGCGGGGGCGGCTTCTCAGCCGCGCCCCATCAATAACGGCTATCGCGCTTCGGATGCTTCCTTGGCGCGCGCCAGCCACACATCGGCCCAATCGGTGCCGGCCGTCTTGGGCATGAACACCCGCACCTGGCGTGGCCCGGTCTGGCGTTGCTGCTTCTTCAACCGGCGTGCGAGCGCGAACGCGAAGGCCTGACCATCGAAGTCGGCATCCGCGTCGTTGTCGGCGTAGATGCAGATGCTGCGCACCGAGTCGGGCAACCAGAGCTTTTCCAGGTTGCCCGCGCTCAGTCCTGCCCACACCGGCTTGCCGGTGGCCAGGTTCACGGCGATGGCCGTCTCGATGCCTTCTGCGATGGCCAACTCTTCGCTTGCATCGAACAGGCGCACCGCGGCGCCGTTGATGCCAGAGGACAGCACCTTCTTGGCGTCTTTCATCGCGGCCTTGTGCCCGTCCTGAAGGTAGGTGCGGTGCAAGGTGACGGCATGCCCGTCCGGTCCCTGGATGCAGGCCAGCATGGCGGCGTACTCGGCCACCTTGCGGGGCTTGCCGCTGCCGTCCTTCTCGTAGTAACCCAGGGCAGGGTGCATGCGCAGTACCTTGGGGTAGCTCGGCAGGGCCAGGCCACGCTGGGCCAGATAGCCATCCACCTCGTCGCCCGCTGTGATGGGCCTGGCTTCATCCCAAATTCGCTTGGCCAAGGCCTTCATGTTGGATGCCGATGGCTCCTGCGCGGCGGTGTGCCGCTCGGCGGGCACGCTGCCCACGCAACGCTCCACTTCGACCAGGGCGCTGTTGAAATCCAGGCCCTTGACGGCCTGCAGCAGCTTGAAGCCGCCGCCCGCGCCACAGCCTCGGCAGTGGTAATTGCCTTCGCCGAACTTGTCGGTGTACTGGAAGCGGTCCTTGCCGCCGCACAAAGGGCAGGGCTGGTTGCGCTTTTTCAGGATGTGCTCGCCGACGCCCAGGCTACCGAGGATCTCCGTCCAGCGGCCGTGGGCACGGCGCTTGACGTCCTCGATGCGGGCCGCGTATTCATGGTTTTGCATGATGATCTCCGTGATGGATGAACCCACCTGGCGACAGGCCAACCCATGGGGCGGGCTCGATGTGTCTGCCGTGGGCGAACAGGCGGGACGGGCCCATCGTGGTGATGAGGCCGCATCCCGCGCGGTGGCCGATGGCTGGCGGTCCAGCTCATGGGTCAGTCAATCAATTCAAGGGAGTGACCAGGCGCCGGGCCCGTCCCAACCGTCAGTTGGAAACACTTGCCGTGCAACAAGGGGTACTTGCCCAGCTTCAACTCCTGCAACATCGAGTCGAGCGTCTGCACCGGGTCGACCGAGCGCAGATGGCGGATCAGATCGGCCAGGGCTTCGCGGTCGGCTTCGAGGTCGCTCTCCATGAACTGGTCGTACTCGTTCATGAAGGCAGAGGCCTGGCGTACAGCTTCACCACTGTGCTCACCCCGAGGGATGTAGAGGCAGTCTTCGTGGAATAGGCCATCGTCCGTGATGACGACGCACTCGTCGCCCACCTGGATCTTGATCGCCTCGCAGAGGACCACGGTCGGCCAGATCCACCGGCCTTCCATTTGCGTGCGGTGCTGCTCGGCCACCACCTCGACCTCCAGCGGCTCGTCTTCCAGGAGGCGCAGGTGGCGTTGTGCCCAATGGCCCGCGTCAAGCCCGAACGAGTCGATCAGCACATGGCCCTCGGCTTGCGCCAGCATCCAGCGCGCTGTATTTTCTTCATTCAGCCAATCGAGGACGACCAGGGTGACAAGGCCGCTTTCCACGGCCTGACGCTTGATCGGGACCTCCAGGCGGTGCACATAGTCGATCGCACCGCTGTGGCATTGAATGGGGTAAGCCGAGATCAGGCTGCACAGCTCGCAGGGCAAGACGTCCAGGTCATTGAGCAGGTCCAGGTGGCCCCATGAACGCACCGCCGGGTAGAACATGTTGGCGAATTGTTCGGGCGCCATGTGCTCCATGGCAGTTCCCAGGATTTGACGCCAGCAAGCCTTCAGCTCGGCGTCGATGCGCTTGCGCTGCACGTCCTCGTCGATCAGCTTGTCGCGGTCGGGCAAGCGGGCCATGAACTGCGTTGAATCCAAATGGACCACATTGACCTGATCCACCGAGATGTGAACCGGCTTCATCACGCAAAAACCCTGCAGGAACACCACCGTGTGGTGGTTGTGCAGACCATCGTGCGTACCGGTGAGGTAGACCTTGCCCATCGGGCTGTCTGTCATCACCAGATGGTCTTCGGCCAAGTGCCGCTGCAAAGGTTCGCCGTTGAACAGAACGGGGAGCGGGAAGCCCAGGCACAGTGTCTCGATGCGCGACGCCAGGTCGGGCAGATCCACACCGTGCAACTCGACCTGCGTGCCGATGACGGCGTCGTCTTCCTCCGTCTGAACGACCTTGAATGAGGCCCGAGCCAATGCGGCGGCCGTGTCGATGTCTACGCGCTGGTTGCCCGATGCGATGACACAACGCGAAGTCGCGTAGAGGCACTTGGAGAATCCGATCCCGAAGGGGTGCTCGGTGGTGCAGGTGGCTGTATCCCAGCCAGACTCGTGAAAGCTCAGGAGCTTTTGGAAGTCGTCGATGCCGCAGCCGTTGTCGTTGACGTACAGGACCTGGACGGCCGGGTGGTAGTTGACCTCGATGCAGGTCGCGCCAGCGCGGCGCGCGTTTTGCAGAAGCTCGGAGACGAGCGTGAAGCGATCGGTGAAGGCATAGCGCTGGTTGCGCAGGGCACCTTCTTCATTGATTTGAACTTGGATGTGCATGATGTTTCTCCATGAATGCAGGCGGACCCTGGCCCCAGCGGGGCAGGCCCGCCAAGGGGTGAAGAGGCGGTCAGCCGGGATGGCGGACCGAGGGTGTGAACAGTTGCCCCGCGCGCAGGGCTTCGACCACGCTGTGGTCGAGGAACTCATGGGGCAGTTGATGCTGTGAGCACAAGACTTGCCCCTGGTCACCCAAGCGTTCAACCTTGATGCCCATCGGATGCCATTGCACCCGGTAGGTCAGCCAGTCGGCGCCAGCGATGACGAAGAGGCGGCCAGCCTGGCCGGTGAGGATTTCGCTTTCCTTGACCAGGAACTCGATGTCCTTGGGTTCGTGGACGGGCAGCATGGGAATGGCCTGTCCTTGAAGAGATGCTTGTTGGTGCATGTGATGCTCCTTTCATTGAGGCAGTGCGGCGGATCGGCCCTTGGGCCTGCTGAGTCAGATGAACAGGTCGCCTTGGTCGGCCATCTGCTTGAGCTGCTCGTTGATCCATTGCGGGTTCTTGGCCAGGCGGGCCTCGACCCACTGCGGGTTGCGGCTGATGGCCTCGCGCACCCAATGCGGATAGCGCGCCAGCGAAGCGGCCAGCCAGGGCTTCAGGCTGTTGCGGATGTGGTCGCGGATGTCTTGCGCGTCCACGAGGCCGCAATAGGCGATCGGAGAGAGCGGGCTACAGCCGACCACGCGGAGGCAGCTCACGAACGAGAAGGGCTGATGGTCCTTCTCGCGCTCGGTGAAGACCCAGCGCAGCGTGTCGAACTTGTCTTCCAGCGGCGTGGCCGGATCGGCCAGTTGGTTGATCTCTTGCAGGAGCCGCCAATGCAGGAAGACGATGTCTTCCTCGCTCCAGTCGATGTGCTCGGATTCGTCGTCGAACCAGGTGGTGGCAGCCGGGCTGTCGGGCAACAACCCGGTCGATGCGACCAGGGTGTTGATGAGAGATGTGCTCTTGTGTGGCATCGTGGCCTCCAATGGATGAGGGAGGCGCGGCGCACCACAGAGCGGGACGAGGCCCCCACTGGGTGATGAACGGTCGGTGGTGAACCGACGGTGATGAGATTGGCTCCAAGGCTGGCTTGAGCGGACGGTGTAACCGTCCGAGATCGGTGTGCCAGCAACCGATCGAAGAAAGCTTTCGGGGGGAGGGCGCAAAGAGGTTTTCTTAACCGCGCCGTGCCCTCACCTCGGAAGCCGCTTAGACGGCATTCAGACGGTCTTGGCCGTCTGGGATCTCATCAACTCCTGGGCTTGCCTGGTTTGAATGCAGGGCCAGCTGCTGCATGTGGCCAAGGTAGTTCCAGTGCCAGGCGTGGTCAAGAGGGATCGGCGGAAAAACAGGGGCTGGTGCCGAAAGGGGCTTCAAATGCCGGTCATTCCCGGTGGTGATGCCATGGCGCGGTTTGCAAGATGGTGGTGACCCAGCCACCCAGGGGAGCTCGACATGCCCGACACACAGATCGTCAAGATGGACCAAGGTGGCGTCAACGCCCGCATCCTGGCCAAGGAAACCAAGGCCGATTTCCGCCGAATCGAGGCGGCCAGTGTGAAGATGCCCACGCGCTTTACCAGCGCGGAGGGCAAGCGCTTCTTCGTTCGCCTGTTCAACACGTTGCAGCTCAACACCCATTTCATCTCGGTGATCGCCCGCACA
>CAZKPN010000157.1:4879-7108 GCA_964554655.1 uncultured Aquabacterium sp.
TTGTGGCGGCGTCGCAGTCGTTACCTGCCAATGAGGATGTTTGGCGTCCAGTCACGAACGCCTTGTTTTTTAGATGAACATTCAAACACGGTTCGCCCGGAACGCCGGCCGTGCAAGACGGAGTCAAGCGTTCCTCGCGGCTGGCGCAAACCTGACCTAGCGCGACCGTTACAGAGCAGGTCATGTCCTTTTTCGGCGAACACCGAGACAAGGCGAGATCATGCGACAAGTCAATCACACCGCCAAGCTGGCTGTGACCGCTATTCCTTTTCCCAATTCTCTGGACATGCCAACAACCGGTTTTCATAGGCAAGTTCAAGTGCTGAAACTGGTTCCATTCTCCAAATCGACGCTGTGGCGGCGCGTAAAAGAAGGGAGCTTTCCAAAGCCGCTGAAACTATCTGATCGTGTGACAGTTTGGCGGGTGGAGGACATCAAACTGTGGATCGACCAACAGGGCAATAGTTGATGCACTGCTGCCCCCTCAAATGGGTGCTTCAAAGGATGCGAGGCGTCCGTCATGCTGTGATGTTGGGTAGTCGCTGCACCCATTCATCCTATGCGGAAAGCCCCGTTTTGGGGGCGGCGCTTGGGGGTAAAAATGGGGAGCGGCAGAGCATGAAATCAACGATAAGAGCAATGGACGGGGACAGGCAAAGTGGAAGAGTGCCATGTCATGCGAAGAAAATTCAGAGGCGGATGGAGACACCGTTTCACAGTCGATTCAAATGTTCAAAGCAGTGGTCAACGGCGAAACCTACGAAGCCGTTGCCGAACGCTTCTCGATCTCCCGGACGGCAGTCGAACGACGGATCAAAGCGATTGCAGTGAAGCTAAGTCAAGTTGCTGACATTGAAGGCTTGAATGAAGACGGCGCGGCATTCGTGCGGCGACTGCGTTTACATCGTGATGCCATCATGGTGGCGCTAGCCCACTTTGATCCCAGGCGCATTGCCGGGTCGCAGGTTCTTCGCATCGTATCGCTCGAAGAAATCGCTCTGGCTGGCAGGCGCATCAAGGCACGAAGTGGGCGACCGTGGCATGACCTTGCCCTGTTCTACCTGCTTTTTGCCACCGGCGCCCGTCCCCTGGAAATCGCCAGGCTGGAGGTTCGGGACTACCTGAATCCGGATGGCAGTGTGCGCCGTGCCTCGGAGATGCGTGCAGAGGTAGCCATCACGGGGAAGGCGAGACCCCTTTATTTTGTCAGCACACGGCTGGATGAAGCCTTGGGCTTCTATCTGGACGAACGCCTGAAAGACAGGTTTGGCATCGGCGATGCGAAGGCCTATCGCGGTCTGGACCCGGCAAGCCGACTATTCATGTCTGTCACTGGCGACGGATTCAAGATCACACGCTACGGAAATGCTGACCAGCGTCGCTTCCTGTGTCGGCCGATTCTCGAGACTTACAGGAAGCTGTTTCGATATGGCGATCTACGGGGCGTGACAGCGCTTGCCGTTCGGAGGTCGGTAGTCGCACGCCTTTACGAGCGCGGAGCTGATGAGGATGCTGTCGGGCTCATTCTGGGTATCAGCGAGCGCAGTGCCGTGCGCGAGTTGCTGGCCCGCCCCAAGCCCACAGTAGAGCAGCTACTCAGTGATCTGGTCTGACATCATGGCAGCATCACCAGGGGCGGAGGCCACCCCCCAACGGTTCTCGATCAAAGGACGCGTGGTCAATGACAGTGCACCGACGCTCCAGACGCATTTAACAGAGTTGTACGACACCCCCGAACGTCCACGCTGCCTGTGCGTGCCTGGGGGTGTCGAGATGTATGTGGCGCGGCACCGGCAGTTCGTGGTCAAGCGCATGCCCGGCACCGGCAGCAATCACCATCCGTCCTGCCCTTCGTTCGAGCCAGAGCCACAGCAGTCGGGCCTGGGCGAACTGGTAGGCGAAGCGGTGCTGGAACTGGTGCCGGGCCAGATCCAATTGCGCGTGGACTTCCCATGGACAAGGACCGTGGGCCCCAGCGTGCCCCGAGGTGAACCCCAAGAAGCGTCGGAGGTAGAGGCGCCCAAGCGGCGGATGAGCCTGCGTGCCTTGATGCACTTCCTGTTCGAACGGGCGGGCTTCAACCGGTGGAGCCCCGCGATGGAGGGCAAACGCAACCAGGGCGTGCTGCACAAGTACCTGCTTGGGGCAGCCGAGGATGTGATAGTCAAAGGGGTGGCGCTGAGCGAGCGCCTCTATGTGCCCGAAGCCTTCAGCGAAGCCACCAAGGCA
>CAZKPN010000158.1:0-1323 GCA_964554655.1 uncultured Aquabacterium sp.
TGTCGATCGGGGCTTGCAGCGGGTGGGCCAGGAAGAAGGGATACGGCTGGCCCGAGGCCTGCGATGGCGATTCCGGATCGGACAAGGCCTCAAAACGCGCGGCCGTGGGCACATGCTGCTTGTCGGTGTAGCCCATCAGGCGCTGCGCCAGGTGCTTGGCGTCCAGCCCGGTGACCTGGGCCAAGGCGCGCAGCACCAGGTTGCGCGCCACGCCCACCCGAAAGCCGCCGCCAATGAGTTTGGTGAGCAGGAAGCGGCCCGGCGTGTCCAGCTCGGACCAGTAGCCTTGCAAGGCGGCCATGGTCGATTCCGGGCTTTGGCCACGCAAGGACAGCAGGCGTTCTTCGATCCAGCGGTGCAAGGGCACGTCGGTCACTTGTTCGGCGGGCGGCAGGATGTGGGCGATGGTCTCGGCCAGGTCGCCGACCACGTCGTAGCTTTCACCGAACAGCCATTCGGGGATGCGGGCATGTTCGCGCGCGGCGGCGCGGATCACGCCGGTGGGCACGGTCTGGCGGGGCTTGCCGCCGGCCAGGAAGTACAAGGCCCAGGCCGCATCGGCCGCAGGGGCGCTTTGAAAATACGCGACCAGGGCTTGGGTCTTGGCCGTGGTGGAGGTGGTGCTGTCCAGGGCTTCATACAGTTGGGCGAAGCGCTTCATGAAGCGGCCTCCCCCGCTGGCGCGGCTTGTTCGCTTTCCTCGGCCTCGTCGCCATACTCGGTTTTGAAAGCACCCGCCTGCAGGCCCTGCTCGCTGAAATAACGCACCAGTGGTTCCACATAGCCGTGCGTCACGATCACCCGGGGTGCCTGTGTGGCGCTCACGGCTTCCAGCAAGCCGGGCCAGTCGGCGTGGTCGGACAGCACGAAGCCCCGGTCCAGCCCTCGGCGCCGACGCGTGCCGCGCAACTGCATCCAGCCCGAGGCGAAGGCATCGCTGTGGTCGCCGAATCGCTTGGTCCAGCCGCTGCCTTGCGCGGAGGGTGGTGCCAGCACCAACGAGGTTTTCAGGTCGGCAGGCGTGGTGTCCATCACGGACTGCGTCGAAGGCAAAGGCACGCCGCTGGCGCGGTAAGCGTCGTTCATCAGCGTCATGGCGCCGTGCGCCACGATGGGGCCGATCGAGGGGTCGATGCCCGCCAGCACGCGTTGCGCCTTGCCAAAAGAGTAGGCGTACAACACCGAAGGCCGCCCCGCCCGCGCATTGCCCCGCCACCACGCGTTGATGTCGTCGAACACCTCCTGCTGCGCCTGCCAACGGAACACCGGCAGGCCAAAGGTGGATTCGGTGATGAAGACATCGCAGCGAACCGGCTCGAACGG
>CAZKPN010000158.1:1423-6681 GCA_964554655.1 uncultured Aquabacterium sp.
CGGGCCACCACCAGATCATTGTTCGAATCGGCCATCGGATTGAATTGTGCGCTGCAGGCGGTCAAAGTGCTCGACTGAGAGGGTAGCAAACGGTGTGCGCGCCACCATCAGACGCATCAACAGGCAATTGTTGGCGCAACTCGGGGCTTTGCTTTTGGGCACCTCGCCGACACTGGGCGTTGCCCCTTTTTGTCCGTGTTTGCAAGTCCTGCCATGCCCAAGTTCAAGATCGTTTTATCGTCATCCCAACGCCGCAAGCTCGTGGGTGTGGGGCTGGTGTTGCTGCTGGCCCTGGCCTGGACCGGCATCTCGGTGCTGCAGGACACGGCTGTGCGCGAGGCTCAGGCCCGCAAGGACGTGACCGCCCTGGCCTTCGAAAAGAACCCTGACGCCTGGTTGAACCATCCCACGGAAGCCTCGGCTTTTGAAAAGGCCGTCTCCAGCGGGCAAGTCACCTCAGTGGCCACCAGTGGCTCCCTGGTGCTCTACACCGACAAGGCCGGCAAGCACCACAGCACCCGCCTGGTCGACTGCGGCCCGGGTTGCAGCACCAACCTGCTGGGCCGCCTGGGCGAGTTGAGCCTGCAAAAAGGTTTCGTGCTGACCCGCACCGACATCGACCCCCGCACGCCCAGTCAGAAATTCAACGAAACCCTGGAAGGCCTGGGCCGCCTGTGCCTGGCCCTGTTGCCGGTTTTCCTGATCGCTGGCCTGATGTTTTACCAGATGCGCGGCGGCGCCTTGCCCTTTGGCGGCACCAAGCTGGCCGAGCGGCCCGACACCGAGTTCAAGGACGTGATCGGTGCGGACGAGGCCAAGAAGGCCCTGCGCCGTGTGGTCGCCTTCATGACCGACCCGGCCGAATACGTTCGCGTGGGCGCGCACGCACCACGTGGCGTGCTGATTGACGGGCCCCCGGGCACCGGCAAGACCCTGCTGGCCCGCGCTTTGGCCAAGGAATGCGGCGCCAACTTCATCAGCGTGGACGGTTCGCACTTCAGCGCCATGTTCTACGGCGCGGGCATTGGCAAGGTCAAGGAGCTGTTCGAGCGTGCCCGCAAGAACGCGCCCTGCATCATCTTCATTGATGAACTGGACGGCGTGGGCAAGCGCTCGCGCGGTGGTGATGGCGGTGCGGGCGACCAGGAACAGAACCGCATCATCAACCGCATCCTGGTCGAACTGGATGGCTTCTCGCCATTGGAGAACGTGGTCGTGGTGGGCGCCACCAACCACGTCGACAACATCGACAAGGCCATGCGCCGCCCCGGCCGCTTCGACATGATCGTGCGCACCGAGTTGCCCAATGTCAGCGAGCGCGAGGCGCTGTTCGCGCTCTACCTGGACAAGGTCAAGGCCGCTGACAAGATCGATCTGGCCTCACTGGCCCGCACCGCCACCGGCATGTCACCCGCCGACATCGCCAACTGCGTGAATCGCGCGGCTTCCTACGCGGCCGAAGGTGGTGCGCCCGAGGTCACGGCCGAGCTGCTGTACCGCTCCATCGAAACCTTCCAGCTGGGCGGCGAAGTGTCGTCGGCCAAGGGCACCTTGTGCGCCGAGACTTTGCGCCGCCTGGCCGTTCACGAAGGCGGCCATGGCCTGGTCGCCCACGTGCTGGACGCGGGCAGCGTGGAGCGCGTCAGCATCGAACCCAGAGGCGGCGCCTTGGGCGTGACCTACGTGGCCCGGCACACCGAAGAGCCCTTGTATGGCGAGCGCGAACTCAAGTCGCGCCTGGCCATGTTGCTGGCTGGCCGCGAGGCCGAGATGATGGTGTTCGGCAACACCTCATCGGGCGCGGCGGATGACCTCAAACGCGCGTCCGAGTTGGCCACCTCGATGATCGGCAGCTTTGGCTTCGGCAAGACCTTTGGCCTGCTCAGCATGGCCGGTGTCCCGAAGGAACTCATTGGCCCCGACATCCAGAAGAACCTGCTGGACGAGGCCCGCCTGTTGTTGGAACAGGCCCAGGCCGAATGCCAGACCGTGCTCACCACGCACCGCCCCCGGCTGGAAGCCTTGACCGCCTTGCTGCTCGATCAGGAAACCGTCAGCGGGCAGCCGCTGCAGGCCGTTCTGAACGCCTGAGGTCTCGGGCGGGCGTTCCAGCCAGGACTTTCCGGCGCGGCGTCAGGGCCTTCAGGCTTGGGTGCGCACCACCAGCCTGCCTCGGACCTGTCCGGCCCGCAGGCGCGTGGCGGCTTCAATGGCCTCAGCCAAGGAGACCTCGGTGGTGATCTGCTCCAGCAAGCCGAGGTCCAGGTCCTGCGCCAAGCGCTGCCAGGCTTGCTCGCGCAGGGCCAGCGAGGCCATCACACTGTCCACCCCCAGCAGCGCCACGCCCCGCAAGATGAAGGGCATCACCGTGCCGGGCAGATCAAAGCCCTGCGCCAAGCCGCAAGCCGCCACTGCGCCGCCATAGCTGGTCTGGGCGCAGGCGTTGACCAGGGTGTGGCTGCCCACGGCATCCACCACGGCCACCCAGCGTTCTTTTTGCAAAGGCTTGCCGGGGGCGGACAACTCCGCGCGGTCGATCACGCGGTTGGCGCCCAGGCTGAGCAGGTAGTCGGCTTCACTGGCCTTGCCGGTGGCCGCCACCACCACGTGACCCAGCCGGGCCAGCAAAGCCACCGCGATCGAGCCCACGCCACCCGTGGCGCCCGTCACCAGCACCTCGCCGCCGCCATGCAAGGCGCCGTGTCGCTCCAGCGCCATCACGCAAAGCATGGCGGTGTAGCCGGCCGTGCCGATGGCCATGGCCTGCCGCGTGCTGAAGGCCTCGGGCAGCGGCACCAGCCAGTCGCCATTCAAGCGGGCTTTTTCGGCCAGGCAACCTTTGTGCGTCTCGCCCACGCCAAAGCCGTTGAGCACGACCCGGTCGCCGGCCTGCCAATGAGGGTGTTCGCTGGCGATGACCGTGCCAGCGCCATCCACCCCGGCGACCATGGGCCAGCTTCGCACCACGGGCGAGGTGTTGGTGATGGCCAGCGCATCCTTGTAGTTGAGCGTCGAGTAGTCAATCGCCACCGTGACCCCGAGGCCTTCGGCCACCGTGGGCAGAAAGTCATCATCGACCGCTTTCACGGCGGCGTTGAAGTCGGGGTTCTTGTCGAGCACCAGGGCGTTGAACACGTGCATCTCCTCGCGATGTGAAACCAATTGTCAAGCCACGGAACACTACACCAGGATGAGCGATGATGCCCGCTCACTCAATCACCTCTGGAGACCCGCTGTGCGAATTGCTGCCCTGACATCCTCCCTGCTGACGGCCGTGCTGGCCCTGTCCACCGCGTCATCCGCCATCGCCGCACCCGACGCTGCCCTTGCCAAGGCCGCCAAGGAAAAAGGCGCCGTGGTCACGCCCAGCGGCCTGGTCTACCTGTCCCTGAAGGACGGCACGGGTGCCAGCCCTTCCGGCACCGACACCGTGAAGGTGCACTACCGGGGCACCCTCCCTGATGGCAAGGAGTTCGACAGCTCCTACAAGCGCAATGCACCCGCCGAGTTCCCGCTCAACCGCGTGATCCCTTGCTGGACCGAAGGCGTGCAGCGCATCAAGGTCGGTGGCAAAGCCAAGCTGACCTGTCCTTCGGCCATCGCCTATGGTGAACGCGGCGCGGGTGAATTGATTCCGCCCAATGCGACTTTGCTGTTCGAAGTCGAGCTGCTCAGCATCGCTGGCAAGTAAACGCTGGCCGATTGACACCGGTCCGACCCTCATTCGGGGTGTTGTCCTACACAGAAACCCTTGGTATTTTGAGAGCATGACCACAGCAGAACTCAACACAGGAGTTTTCCGATGGGATACGCAGACCTGAACAGCAAGTATCAGCAACTGCGGGACGATCTTGAAGAAGCTTATGCGGCCAACGTATGGGACAGCAGCAAGATCGACCGCATTGCCGATGAGATTGTGGAAACTGAACTGGCCTTGGCTGGGCAATCGCGTTTCAGCGCGCCCTCCGGCCATTCGCACGTCTAAGGAGTCAAGCATGCACACAGCACCCGCGTTTTCGGTGGGCGAGTACCTTGCCATTCCCATTGCCGAGTCCTTGGGCGACGGCCAATGGAAGGCCGGTCTGGCCATCAGCGAAGGACAGGCCCGTGGCGACCGCCCGGCCAAGTGCATGTTCGCCAAGCTGTTCATGTCGCGTGACGATGCCTTGCAATTCGCCATTGCGCAGTGGCAGCAGCCCGTCGCGTCGCACTGATTGGCTTCAGCGCTATCAGCCCTGCTGGGCATTGACTTGCCCATCATCCAGGCCCCCATGGCTGGATCGCAGGGCAGCCAGATGGCCATCGCCGTGTCCAACGCGGGTGGCTTGGGCTCATTGCCTGCCGCCATGTTGAGCTTGAGCGATTTGCGCACCGAGTTGGCGCGGATCAAATCGGGCACAGACCGACCTTACAACGTCAACTTCTTTTGCCACGAAACGCCCGCATTTGATGCGCGGCGCGATGCCGCCTGGCATCAGGCCTTGGCGCCTTATTACCAGGAGTTGGCTTTGGATCAGGGGGCCATTGGCGCTGGCCCTGGTCGCGCGCCCTTCAGCGCCGAGGCCGCCGACGTCCTGGAAGAATTCAAACCGCCTGTGGTCAGCTTTCACTTTGGCTTGCCATCGGCAAACCTGCTCGCGCGGGTGAAAAGCTGGGGCGCCACCGTGTTGTCCTCAGCCACCACGGTGGACGAAGCGCTTTGGCTGGAGGCGCACGGCGCGGACATTGTCATTGCCCAGGGGCTTGAAGCAGGCGGTCACCGAGGCCATTTCCTGTCGCATGACCTGAGCTTGCAAATGGGCACGTTCGCGCTGTTGCCGCAAGTCGCCAAGGCGACCAAGGTGCCCGTGGTCGCCGCTGGGGGCATTGTCGATGCCCAGGGGGTGGCGGCGGCCTTGGCGCTCGGCGCCGCTGGCGTGCAAGTGGGCACGGCCTATTTGTTGGCCCACGAAGCCACCACATCCAGCATCCACCGATCAGCCCTGCAGAGCGGAGCGGCTCGCCACACCGCCTTGACCAATGTGTTCACGGGCCGACCTGCCCGGGGCATTGTCAATCGCCTGATGGGGACTGTGGGCCCACTGAGTGCGCAGGCCCCCGAGTTTCCGCTGGCCACGGCGGCCATCGCGCCCTTGCGTGCCAAAGCTGAAAGCCTGGGCAGCGGCGATTTCTCGCCCTTGTGGTCGGGCCAGAACGCCAGTGCGTGCCGGGCCGCCTCTGCGGCAGACATCACCCGGGCTTTGATGGCCGGCTGAGGC
>CAZKPN010000159.1:0-4235 GCA_964554655.1 uncultured Aquabacterium sp.
GGCCACCAGCACTTCGATCAGCGTCATGCCAACCATGGACCGTTCTTCAAGCCGGCGCACGATCACCCCCATCCTGGTCGGCTTCCCCGGGGGCGCCCGTGATCACGTCAAAAGGGTTGAGCCCATCGGTGCCAATGATGATCTGCCGATCTTCCAGACGCAAGATGATGCTTTGGGCACCGATCACCGGCTCGGGCCCCAGGACGATGCTTTTCTTCATGCCGATGCCAATGCCGCCATTCACCACCTCAGCCTTGATTTCGCGCGCATCCCATCTCAAAGGGGGCATGAATGCCGCCGGCAAACCGATGAACTGGTAGTCGTCGCCCTTGCCATTGGGCTCGGGCACCCACCGGATGGTCATGGCCCCGGCACGCGCCTGCACCCGCGCCGACTCCAGGATGGCGGTCAGGCGCGCGGCCTCGCGCTCCAGGCGGGTGGAAGAGGGATCGGGGACGGCGAAAGAGACGACGGCCGTGGTGATCGCGATCAACGCGACCACGACCATGAGTTCGAGCAGCGTGAAGCCGCGCGCCGATTGGGGCTGGGAGGGCAACTTACTGCCAGGATCCGATGTCGGCATCCTTGCCTTCACCACCGCTTTGGCCGTCGGCGCCAAAACTGAAAACGTCAACTGTGCCTTTCACGCCCGGGTTGACATATTGATAGTTGGCGCCCCAGGGGTCATTGGGCAGCTTTTCGAGGTAAGGCTTCCAGTTGGCCGGAACGGGCGAAGCCGTTGGCCTGGTCACCAGCGCCTGCAGGCCCTGCTCGCCCGTGGGATAACGCTGGTTGTCCAGGCGGTACAACTTGAGCGCCTGCATCAGGTTGCTCACGTCGGTTTTGGCGGCCGTGACGCGGGCGTCGTCGGCGCGCTCCAGCACATTGGGCACGATCAAGGCGGCCAACAGGCCAATGATCACCAGCACGACCATCAGTTCGATCAGGGTAAAGCCCCGCGACAGGGCCCGGGCCGCGCCCCGGAGGTGGTGCTGAGTGGGTCGGGCAAACATCTTCATGCGGAGATCCGTGTGGTGACTTGACTGAGAGATTAGAGCCCGGAACGCCGGAGAGGTTCCCCAACGCGGACGAGGTCGCAAGCATGCCCGAGCTTGAGGTGCATCCTATGCGGGATCAACCCGAGGTGTTGCGGCCTGTTTTCACGCTTCCGAGCGATCAACAAGGATGATAATGGCCGCCATATGGCATCTCGCATCCTCGCCCTCCTCATTTGGGCCGCCGTCGCGGCCAGCTTGGCCTATTGGGGCCTTCGCTGGCTGGCACAGCCCACGGCCGTCCCGGCCAACGCCACCGCCGTGTCCCTGGACAACGCGGCCCGTGGCGACATGCGCAAACTGCTGACCGGCCCGGCCGCCGCCGCCGACCCCGGGCAACCCGATCCCACTGCTGCGTCCATGCTGGCGGAACGCATCAAGTTGCTGGGTGTCGTGGCCCCGCGTCACGAAGGCGACAAGGGTGGCTTGGCCTTGTTGTCGATTGACGGCAAACCCGCCCGCGCTGTGCGCGCCGGCGCCTCGGTCGATGGCGACATGGTCTTGCTGAGCGTCAACCAACGCGGCGCCGAGATCGGACCTGCTGCCGGGCCTGCTGCCGTCAGGCTCGACCTGCCCTTGCTTCCAGCCGCCGCCACAGGCTCCTTGCCGCCCCCCGCAGGATTCAGCGCCGAGCCGCCTCCGCCACAGCAGATGCCCGGCGCCAGGCCAGACATCAACTCGGGCATGGCCGGCACCCCGGAAGGCATGCCCATGCCATCGCAGGACCAGCCCAACATGAACAACACCCCCCGGCCGATTCGTCCGGGCGGCAACCGCCCGCTCTGACCTCAGCGCAGGAACAAGCGGTACACCGGGTTGCGTGTCTCATCCACGTAGGCATAGCCCAAGGCATCCAGCAAAGGCTTGATGGCCTTGGTGTCCGGCTTGGGCACCTGCAAGCCCACCAGGATCCGGCCAAAATCAGCCCCCTGGTTGCGGTAATGGAACAGGCTGATGTTCCAGCCAGGCGGCAAACTGGTCAGGAACTTCATCAAGGCACCCGGCCGCTCCGGGAACTCGAAGCGGAACAGGCGCTCGCCTTCGGCCAAGCCGGAGCGCCCGCCCACCATGTGGCGGATGTGCGTCTTGGCCAGCTCGTCCTGCGTCAGGTCCACCGCCGCAAAGCCTTGCGATTCGAACTCTTGCGCCAGGCGGCCTGATTCGCCCTTGCCCTTGACCGTGACGCCCAGGAAGACGTGCGCCTCTTGCTCGTCCGAGATGCGGTAGTTGAACTCGGTGACGCTGCGCGGGCCGATCAGCTCGCAAAAGCGCTTGAACGAACCACGCTCTTCAGGGATGGTGACGGCCAGCAAGGCTTCTCGTTGCTCGCCCACCTCGGCCCGCTCGGCGACAAAGCGCAGGCGGTCGAAGTTCATGTTGGCGCCGCAGTTGATGGCGATGTAGGTTTTGTTCTGGCCACCGTGGCGCGCCGCGTACTGCTTCAGGCCCGCCACGCCCATCGCCCCCGAGGGCTCAACGATGGAGCGGGTGTCCTGGTAGATGTCCTTGATGGCCGCGCAGACCTCGTCGGTGGTCACCACCACGAACTCATCGACCAGCTCGCGGGTCAGGCGCAGGGTTTCTTCGCCCACCAGCTTGACGGCCGTGCCATCGGCGAACAGGCCCACGTCGGCCAAGGTGATGCGCTTGCCAGCCTTGACCGAGCGCGCCATGGCGTCGGAATCGTTGGTCTGCACGCCAATCACCTTGATCTCCGGGCGCACCGCCTTGATGTAGGCGGCCACGCCGCTGATCAAACCGCCGCCGCCGATGGCCACGAACACCGCGTCAATGGGCCCCGAGTGCTGACGCAGGATCTCCATGGCCACGGTGCCCTGGCCGGCGATCACGTCCGGGTCGTCAAAGGGGTGAACGAAGGTCAAACCCTTTTTCTGCTCCAGCGCCTTGGCGTGCAGGGCGGCGTCGGAGTAGCTCTCGCCGTGCAGCACGATCTGGACGTTGTCGCCGCCAAAGCGGGCGACCGCGTCGATCTTGACCTGCGGCGTGGTCACCGGCATCACGATGATGGCCTGGCAACCCAGGCGCCGGGCGCCCATGGCCACGCCCTGCGCGTGGTTGCCCGCCGAGGCGCAGATCACGCCCTTGGCCAGCGCCTTGGGATCGAGTTTGGCCATCTTGTTGTAGGCGCCGCGCAGCTTGAAGCTGAACACGGGTTGCTTGTCTTCGCGCTTGAAGAACACATGGTGGCCCAGGCGCCGCGACAGGTCTCGCGCCTCGTCCAACGGGCTTTCAATGGCCACGTCGTAAACCCGGCTGGTCAGGATCTTTTGAAGGTAGTCCTGCACGCTCAAGAGCGCAGCGGCTTTCTTCTTCGGGGCGGTCTTCTTGACACTGGGCTTGGCGGCGGGGCGCGCGGTGGACATCGTGGGGTCTCCGTGGGATAGCCCTACAGTCTAGGGCAATGCTCCCGCGGCTTGCCACCCCCCATTTCCTGGCGCCAGTAGGCCAACTGCGTTCGCCGGATGCGGGCGGCCCGTTCACCCAGCGATCCAGGCAGCAGGCGCGGCAGGCCCGATGCGATCAACAGCGGCAGGAGCGTCAGCAGCGGGTACCAGGGCAAGGCCGAGGGCAAGCCCAAGTGCCCCATGCCCTCGCGGCCCACGAACCAACGGACCAGGCTGAGGTGGCGCGCCTTGTCGAAAGGCCCCCGCCAGGCGCGCCCCCAGGCGTAGTGCCGTTGCAAGGGCTCGTCCATCAAGGCCCGGCCCAAGGCCACGCTGCTGGCGTCGGGGGGTGCCTGGCTGATGAGGTTGCGGTAGAGGTGAACACGCCCCTGCATTTCGTCATCGCAGAGCCAGGCCTCGTCCACCCCCATCAGCCAGCCGATGTAGCGCCACAGGTGCATGACGGCGCGCGCATCCGACTTCGTCACCACGAAGCCCGTGGTGCGCAAGGCCAGCAACTGCACCACGCTGAACGCCAGGTAGGTGGCCTGCAGGTCAAGCTGGTTGATGGGCAGGCCCAAACTGGCGGCATCCCAGGTGGGGCGCTGGCGCACATTCTGGCGCACCAGCGCGTGCATCACGCGCACATGCATCGTGGCCTTCCAGCCTGGGCCATGGGGCGCCAGCCCACCATCGGCGGTGCAGTCGAGCCACCACGACGTGGTCTCGGACACCCGCTTTTGCGCGCCCCGGCTCAAGGCCCCGGTCTGCACCA
>CAZKPN010000159.1:4335-6572 GCA_964554655.1 uncultured Aquabacterium sp.
CCCATGGCGGCCCATTCGGCCTCACTCGGCTCGCAAGGCCCGGAAATGGTCATCTTCAAACGCGCGGCCATGCGGCGGCTGACGGCCAGGTCGGCCCCATGGCGACTGGGAGGGGTGGTCTGCATTGGCGAGGCGGTCAGGGACTGCGGAGACATCATCATCGATTGGGCCTTCGGGCATGGAACGGTCTCTGGATATTGATGCGGCAAGGCCGGGCCGTCATTGACTGCAGACACCACCACAGTGGCCGCACAAGCCGCCACGACCCCGCTACCATCGGTCACCCATGAGCACCGCCGTTTCCCCACCACCCGTGATACCCCCCGACCCCTCAACCGGATCCGGCTTCAGCGCCTCCTTTGTGCGCGTGGTGGCCGACTACCTGCAGGCGCAGGGCCAGGATGCCCAAGCCATCCTCGACATCCTGGTCCTGCCCAGCTCGACAGCCCAGGACGAGGGTCGGCGAGTGCCCGCCTGGCGTTTGAGCCAGGCCCTGACCAAGGCATCTCAACGGTTGGGGGATGAGCACATCGGCCTGCACGTGGCCAGTCTGGTGCGCCCAACCCACCTCGGCTCACTGGGCTACGCCCTCATGAGTTGCACCGTGGGCGGTGACGGCCTGGCTTTGTTCGAACAATTGCAAAGCCTGCTCTGCACCGAGTTGCGCGGCCACTTCACCGTGGTCGGCCCCCACCTGGAAGCTCGCCACGAAGCCCTGGGACCCTTGCCCGACGACTACCATTTCTGGTCTTTTTTCACCGCCTCGCGCCTGGGATTTGCGCGTTGGGTGTCCGGCCGCGCCCTGGTGCCGGCGCTGGTCGAACTGCCCTGTGAACCACCGGCCAACGTCCGCCCCTTCCAGGACTTCATTGGCGGCCCCGTGAACTTCCGCGCCCCCCAATGCCGGGAGTTGATGCCGGCCGACTGGCTGGGCTGGGCCAACCCGAATGCCGACCCGCCCATCCACGACCTCATGAGCGCCATGGCGCGAAGGCAGTGGCAGGCCCGCGCCCAAGACGTGGACGCTTTGAAGGCCTGGGTTCAGCAAGCCATCTTGCTGGCGCTGGACCGCGGCGAGAGCCCCACCCTTGAACTTGTCTGCACAGGGCTGCACGACAGCGGCCTCAGCCCGGGTCCGGCCAGGCATGTGCAGCGCCAGTTGGCGGCTCAGGGGCTGAACTTCAAAGGCCTGCTGGAAGAAGCCCGCAAAGAGCGCGCCTTGATGCAACTGCGCCTGACCGACCTGCCCTTGGCACGGATCGCCGCCGAGGCCGGTTACGCCGAGACCAGCTCCTTCCACCGTGCCGTGCGCCGCTGGACCGGCATGACGCCCATGGCGGTGCGCGAAGCCAGCGCGGGCCAGGCCCGTGGCCAACACACGCCACCATGAAAAAAGCCCGCACAGTGGCGGGCTTTTTGAAGAAGGACGCTGCTGTTCAGATCACTTCTTGCGCAGGCGCTGCAGGGCGGCCAACTGGGCAATCATGATCTGCAACTCGCTCTGGGCCTTGGCCAGGTCCAGGTCGCCCTTGGCATTCGAAACGGCTTCTTGCGCCAGGCGCTTGGCTTCGTTGGCCTTGGACTCGTCGAGGTCCTTGCCGCGGATGGCCGTGTCGGCCAGCACCGTCACGGTGCCGGGCTGCACTTCCAGGATGCCGCCAGCCACGAAGACGAATTCTTCTTCGTTGTTGTCGGCGCGCTGGATGCGCACGGCGCCCGCCTTGATGCGGGTGATCAAGGGCGTGTGACGGGGCAGGATGCCAAGCTCGCCGGATTCACCGGGCAGCGACACCAACGTGGCTTCGCCGGAGAAGATCGACTCTTCTGCCGAAACAACGTCAACGTGAATGGTGGTGGACATAACGGGCTTTCTCGAAGGGGTGAAGCGGATCGGGGATCGTCAACAAGCGGACAAGGGGTTGCCCCCTTGCCGACTTACTGCATGCCCTTGGCCTTTTCAACGGCTTCGTCGATGGTGCCGACCATGTAGAACGCTTGCTCTGGCAGGCTGTCGTATTCGCCAGCCACGATGCCCTTGAAGCCACGGATGGTTTCAGACAGGGGCACGTACTTGCCGGGCGAACCCGTGAACACTTCAGCGACGTGGAAAGGCTGCGACAGGAAGCGCTGGATCTTGCGAGCACGCGAGACGATCAGCTTGTCTTCAGGGGCCAGCTCGTCCATGCCCAGAATGGCGATGATGTCGCGCAGTTCCTTGTAGCGCTGCAGCGTGCCTT
>CAZKPN010000160.1:0-6402 GCA_964554655.1 uncultured Aquabacterium sp.
CTCCAATCAGGGTACCGATGCGGATCGAATGGGTCTCAGAGGTTTCGCTGTGACCCAGCACCTTCAGACGCGGTGCTGCGCGTTTCAACAAGCGGGCCACCATCGGCCGGATGGCGTCGGGCACCAGCAGGCAGGCGGGGTGGCCCAGGTTTTCCTGGCGCTGGGTGGCATCGGCGGCCTGGCGCGTGAGGTGGTCGGCCACGCCGGGATCCAGCATCGGGCCACTGGGCGCGGTCAAGGCCTGGGTGAGCAGGCGCTCCAGATCGGGTTCGATGGCAATCACATCCAATTCCTTCACTGGGCCATAAATTTGCTGGACGATGGCCGGGGCCAGGCCGACGCGGATGCGGCGGGCCAGCTCGGCGGGATCGTTGGCCAGGTGGTTCGCGCCCGAGGTCTGCTCGGCCAGCGTTTCAATGATCGAGCGCATGTCACGGATGTGAACGCCTTCTTCCAACAGGAGCTGCAGCACTTTCTGCAAGGTCGCAATGCCAACCATTTTGGGAACCACGTCTTCGATCAGTTTGGGGGCCAGTTTCGTCACATGCTCCACAAGCTGCTGGGTCTCTACCCGTCCCAACAACTTGGCCGCATGGACCTGCATCAAGTGTGAAAGATGCGTGGCCACCACGGTCGAGGGATCAACGACCGTGTACCCGGCCATTTGCGCCGCTTCACGTTGGCGCTCTTCCACCCACACCGCGGGCAAGCCAAACGCCGGGTCGACGGCGGCCGTGCCCTTCAGGGGATTGGTCACGTGGCCGGGGTTGATGGCCATCAGCATGTTGGGGAACACCTCGCCCTCGCCCACGATCGCGCCGCGCAGGGTGATGCGGTAGAAGCTGGGGCGCAGCTCCAGGTTGTCCTTGATGTGCACAGAAGGCGGTAAAAAGCCCACTTCTTGCGCGAACTTGCGGCGAACGCCCTTGATCCGGGTCAGCAAGTCGCCGCCCCGGTCCTTGTCCACCAGCTGGATCAGGCGGTAGCCCACTTCCAGGCCCAGGGTGTCCACGGGCTGCAGGTCTTCCCAAGTGGCTTCGCCGTTGTTGTTGACGGGGGCGTCCACCGGCTTGTCGACCGGCGGGGGGGCATTGCGGGCCAGCTCCTGCTTTTCCTGCATGCGCCAAGCCATCCAGCCAAAACCACCGGCCATGGGCAAGAACACCAGGCTGGGCATGCCGGGGATCAGGCCCAGCAGGCCGATCACACCCGCCGCCACGCCCATCACCTTGGGGTTCTGGAACATCTGCGAAATGATCTGCGCGCCAACGTCCTCGCCCTTGCCCACGCGGGACACCACCATGGCGGACGCCACCGAGATCAGCAGGGCCGGGATTTGCGCCACCAGCGCGTCACCCACAGCCAGCAGCACGTAGGAGCTGGCAGCTTCGCTGGCCGACAGGTCATGCTGCGCCACGCCAATGATGAAGCCGCCGATGATGTTGATGAACAAAATCAGGATGCCGGCGATCGCATCGCCGCGCACGAACTTGGAGGCACCGTCCATGGCGCCGTGGAATTCAGCCTCTTCGCCCACCTCGATGCGGCGGCGCTTGGCTTCTTTTTCGTCGATCAGGCCAGCGTTCAGGTCGGCGTCGATGGCCATCTGTTTACCGGGCATCGCGTCCAGGGTGAAGCGCGCGCCCACTTCGGCGATCCGCTCCGAACCCTTGGTGACCACGACGAAGTTGATCACCACCAAGATCGCGAACACGATGATCCCGACCGCGAAGTTGCCGCCGATCAGGAAGTGGCCAAAGGATTCGATCACCTGGCCAGCGGCGCCCGGGCCGTTGTGGCCTTCCAGCAGCACCACCCGGGTCGAAGCCACGTTCAGCGACAAGCGCAACAACGTCGTCAGCAGCAGCACCGAGGGGAAGGCCGCGAAATCCAGCGGCCGCAGCATGGTGGCCGACACCATCATCACCATCACCGCCATCGCGATGTTGAAGGTGAAGAAGATGTCCAGCGCCAGCGGCGGCAGGGGCAGGATCATCATGACCAGCACCAGCAGCACGGCAATCGGCGCGGCCAGCACCTGGAAGCCCTTGGCGGACTTGCCGCTCATCACGGATTGAAGTTGTTGCAGGAACGGGTTCATGCGTGCGCAGCCTTATTGGCAGGATCCAGGTCAGCGGGAACGTCCAGGTCAGGCAGGTTGCCCGGCAGGGGCGCCTTGCCGGCCAAGGCCGCTTTGAGTTGGTACACATAGGCCAACACTTGCGCCACGGCGCCGTACAAGGCCATGGGCACCTCGGCATCGATCTCGGTGTTGGCGTACAGGGCGCGCGCCAGGGGCGGGGCTTCCAGCACGGGCACCTTGTTCTCGGTGGCCAGGTCGCGGATGCGCAAGGCCAGCAGATCCAGGCCCTTGGCCACCACGCGGGGGGCGCCCATCTTGCCTTCGTCGTACTTCAGCGCCACGGCATAGTGGGTGGGGTTCATTACCACCAGGTCGGCGGTCGGGATGGCGGCCAACATGCGTTTGCGGGCCATCTCGCGCATCCGTTGCTTGATGCGCTGCTTGGCCTCCATGTTGCCTTCCGTCTGCTTCATTTCGTCCTTCTGATCCTGGTGGCTCATCTTCATGCGGCCCATGAACATGAAGCGCTGCAGGGGCCAGTCCACCATGGCGAACAAGGCCAGCACCAGCAACATCGAGGTCATGACGCTGCCCAGCGTCATGCCGAAATCGTGGATGGCCGTGGGCAAGGGCAGGCCCATCAGGCTCACCATGTCGGGCCAAACCCGGGACAAGAAGAAAGCCCCCGTGGCGCCCAGGATCAAACCCAGGGCACTGGCTTTCAACGCATCCACCATCTGCTGCTTGGACAGCAGGTTGGCGAAGCCGGTGATGGGGTTGAGCTTGCCAAACTTGGGGAAGATGACCTGGAAGGACATCACCCAGCCGCCGGCCAGGATGCTGGCCGCCACCGAGGCCAGGGCCACGCCCGCGCCAAAGGGCACCACCATCATCATGGCCTGGGTGCTCCATTGCGACAGGCGCTGCAACATGAAGTCCGGGTTGGCCACGGCTCTGGCATCGAAGCGCATGCCGGCGTTGAGCTGCAACTGCAGCTTGTCCATCCAGAACGGCGTCAACGCCATCAGGACACCGGCCGCGGCCAGGATCACAAAGAAGTGCCCCAGGTCACGCGAACGCACCACCTGGCCTTCTTCGCGGGCTTTCTTAAGCTTCCGCTCTGAGGCTGGTAATTGCTTGTCTTGGGAGCTGTCGGACATGGTGGGTGGGTGCCTGGGTGCTTGCTCCGATTCTTGGCGACCCGGCCGAAATCTTTAGCGAGATAAAGAGCCACCAAGGCACCCATTTCGCGCCCCATTTCGGGGACCGAAATGCATCGGGGGACGCAGCGTGATGTTTGTCACGCGGCGCCCCCCGGTCGGGCTGAGAGTGGAAAAACTCAGTCCAGCGAGAACACCACTTTCACCGAACCGTCCACGGCAGCTTTGTCGATGTAGCCGATGGCTTTTGGATCGCTGATCACCGCCTTCTTCACTGCGGCAGCATCTTGCAAGATGATGGGCGCCTGACCTTTGCCCGTGAACACGATCCGTGACCAGGTCGCCTTGATCTGCGAAGAGTCGCGATCTGTGGCCTTTTTATAGAACTGGTCGCGCAAGGCAGAGCCTTCCGGCAGGTCCACAGGCTTGAGGTCAAAGCTACGGCCCAGGTAGATGTTGGACAATTGATCTTTGGTGATTGGCGCCGCGCTGGGGCCCATGATCACGGCCACCTGAGCCTGCGAGGCCATCGCAGTGACAGCCAAGCCAGCGGAGATCAAACCATGTTTGAAGTAACTATTCATATTGGTCTCCTGCCTTAGAACACAAAGTCCACGCCAATGGCGAAGGTATTGACGGTGGATTTCGTGACATCGTTTTGTACGAACGCAGCGCCATCCTTGGCGTCGTAACGCCCCACCTGAGCTTTCAAGGCCACATTGGCCATCAAGTCATAACGCAAGCTGACGCTCGTGTTGTGCGTCTTGTCAGACGTCAGGGTATTTTTGTTTTCACCATAGCTCAGCATGGGCAGCCACTTGCCAAAGCGCCAGCCACCGGCCAGGTACCACGCCCGACTTTCCGCCAATGGTTTGCCACCAATGTTGAAAGGCGCGCCCGGGAAGTAACTTGAGTCGATGTTGTTTTGCTTGCGCTGTGTCCACTCGGTCATGAGCACCGCCGTGCCGTTGTCATATTGCAAACCGGCGCTGGTGAACACATCCTTCATTTTGTGAGTCAGTGGAGCACCTGCCAGAAATGGGCTCAGTACCACGCCGTTCAATTGAGAGGTGCCCCGCACCTGCCCGGCGCGCAGCAGCCAGTCGCCGAACTCCAGACCGGCATTGAGGCCCACCACAGGATGAGAAGTGGACTTGAGCACGGCCGAGCCGCTGGAGATGTTGAAAGCACTTTCACCATAGCTTGGCTGAATCGACAGGATGGTCGAGCCCATGGGAACGCGAAACAAGCCCTGGACACCGTCCAGCGTGGTCAACGGCATGCCCGCATACACCGACATTGGCGCACGCAACCACGGCTGCGTGTAGCCCACATTGCGCGAATCCGAAATCATGAAAGCCGGCAACACAATGCGCCCCAGACGCAAATCGATGTTGGATGTGGGCGAATATTGGGCGTACAGCCACTCAAAACCCACACTGAAATCTTCATTCGACTTCGCAGTGGCATCAGTGCGGCGACGCTGCCCAAGCAACTGTGCCGTGACCGACAGGCCAGAACCGAAATTCACATTGCCCTGTAAGCCCAGGCGAGAATCGACACCCAAATCGAGCTTGTCGCCTGCACCCTTGGATTGGTTCAATGAGCTTCGAAATTGCATGTCTCCGTCGTCGGTGACGGTGCCTGCCAAGGTGCCGTAGCCACTGATCTTGGTGGTCACTTCGGCGGATGCTTGGTGCGCAAGGCTCAAGCCAATGCTCGCTGCGCAGAAGGCAGCAGACAGCTTTGTCCTGTGAAGGATATTCATCATCTTGTTCTCCGGTTTCGTAGTGGGGTGTGGAACTCGTCTCGGGGCAAGTACTGCCCCGAGCCTCTTGGCTTATCGGACAAGTTCCAAGTTAACTGAGCACCAAAACTGCAAAATCCGGAAAAACGCTTATATGGGGGGTTTAGTGCAAGAACGCAACATGTTATGCAAAACCCCCTTGCCTCACTCCATGGACGCAGGTACCACCGTCCACTGCTGGCGAACATCGCCATCACCGTTGACGCTTTCCATGTGCACCGGAAAGCCCCACAAGCGCGCCACGTGCTTGAGCACCTCGCGCGTGCCATCCGCCAATGGCCGGTTGGCCTGCTGCGTGTGGCGCAAGGTCAAGGAGCGGTCACCGCGCAGGTTCACGCTCCAGACCTGGATGTTGGGTTCGCGCGCACTCAGGTCGTACTGGCGCGACAGGCTTTCGCGCAGCGCCCGGTACCCTGCCTCGTCATGGATGGCAGACACCTCGTATTCCGGCTCATCCTCATCATCCCTGATGGCGAACAGGCGGAAATCACGCATCACCTTGGGCGACAGGAACTGCCCCACAAAGCTCTCGTCCTTGAAGTTGCGCATGGCGTAGTCCAGGGTCTTGAGCCAAGCGTGGTCGCCCTTGGGCGCGCCTTCGGCCGAACCCGCGAACTCCGGAAACCAGTGCCGATCTTCATCGGTGGGGTGCTCACAAATGCGCTTGAGGTCGGTGTACATCGCAAAACCCAGGGCATACGGGTTCAGCCCGCTGTAGGCGCGGTGCCCCACCGGCGGCTGGTACACCACGTTGGTGTGCGACTTGAGCCACTCCAGCATGATGCCGTCGGTCAGGTGGCCGTCTTCGTACATCGTGTTGAGCAGGGTGTAGTGCCAGAACGTGGCCCAACCCTCGTTCATCACCTGCGTTTGCCGCTGCGGGTAGAAGTACTGCGCCACCTTGCGCACAATGCGCACCACCTCGCGCTGCCAAGGCTCCAGCAGCGGTGCGTTCTTCTCGATGAAGTACAGGATGTTTTCTTGCGGCTCAGATGGGAAACGCCGCGCGCCGTCGTCATCACCGATCTTGTCGGCACGGCGCGGCAGGGTGCGCCACAGGTCGTTCACCTGCTGCTGCAGGTAAGCCTCGCGCTCTTCACGGCGGGCCAGCTCTTTTTCTAACGACAACTTGCTGGGGCGGCGATAGCGGTCCACCCCATGGTTCATCAGCGCATGGCAGGAGTCGAGGATTTCTTCGACCGCGTCCAGGCCATGGCGCTCTTCACACCCGGCGATGTAGTTCTTAGCATAGACCAGGTAGTCGATGATGCTGGAGGCATCCGTCCACATCCGGAACAGGTAGTTGCCTTTGAAGAAGCTGTTGTGGCCATAGGCCGCGTGCGCGATCACCA
>CAZKPN010000161.1:0-1247 GCA_964554655.1 uncultured Aquabacterium sp.
TGCGCCAAGGTTTGTGGAATTGAACTCGGCCATCATCATGAAAGCCAGCACATCATGACCCTACATCGGCACTTCGCAGATCTTCGCTTCAGCCCCTCATCGGTGACCCTGGCCGTGCGCTGGATGGCCGTTGCTTGTGCGGTCATGGGGCTGAGTGGCCAGGCCGTGGCCCAAGCCGTGAGCGAGGAAGATGAACTGGCCCTGGCCTATGGCGACAAATCGTTTGTCAGCATCGCCACAGGCTCACGCGTGCCGGTCAGCCGCGCACCTGCCGTGGCCACCGTGATCACGGCACAAGACATTGCCTCCATGGGCGCCACCGACCTGGACGAGGTGCTGGAAACCGTGCCGGGCCTGCATGTGGCGCGCGAGACACAGGGCTTCGCGCCGGTCTACGTGATCCGGGGCATCAACCTGGGCTTCAACCCCCAGGTGCTGATGCTGATCAACGGCATCCCCATGACCACGGTTTACACCGGCAACCGGGGTGGTGGCTGGGGCGGCATGCCGGTCGAGAACATCGCCCGGGTCGAAGTGATCCGTGGCCCTGGCTCCGCTTTGTACGGCGCTGATGCGTTCTCAGGCGTGATCAACGTGATCACCAAGACTTCGAGCGACATCCAAGGCACCGAGGTCGGTTTGCGGGGTGGGTCGTTCAAAACGGGCGATGCCTGGATACTGCATGGTGGCAAGTGGGGCGCTGTGGACGTGTCCGGCTACTTGCGTGTGGGCCACACGGATGGTCAGCGGCGAACGGTTCAGGCGGATGCGCAAACAGGTCTGGATACCCTTTTGGGCACACAGGCATCGCGCGCGCCAGGGCCCATCAACAATGGCCGTGATTCGGTGGATGGTGCGCTGGACTTGAGCCTGGACAAGTGGCGTTTTCGCGTGGCCTACAAAGAGCGCGATGACATCGGCACGGGCACGGGGGTGGCATCGGCCCTGGACCCCGGGGGCGAAATCTACAGCCAGACCATCACTTCGGACCTGACCTATGAAGACCGCAACATCGCCGAAGACTGGGCTGCGAACATGCAGGTCAGCGTCATGCATTACACGGAGTTGACGGACCTGACCTTGTACCCGGCGGGCACCAATTTCTTCGGCCTGGGCGTGTTCGCCGATGGCGTGATCGGCAACCCGGCCAAATGGGAGCGGCATGGGCGCGTGGGCGGCTCGGCCACTTACACGGGGTTCAAGATGCACCGCATTCGGCTGGGGCTGGGGGCCGAGCGGGAAGAGGT
>CAZKPN010000161.1:1347-3029 GCA_964554655.1 uncultured Aquabacterium sp.
CCTTCGATGTCGGAGTTGTACGCCATCAACAACCCGGTGATCACGGGCAACCCGAACCTGCGGCCTGAAAAAATTCAAACCCTGGAGGCGGCCGTGTCATGGCAGCCGTTGCCCAAGTTGCAACTGGGCATGAACTTCTTCCATTACGAGATGAAGGACATCATCCGGCTGATCAGTTCCGTGTACCAGAACAATGGCCAGCAAAAGGGCAATGGTCTGGAGTTCGAAGCCACCTGGGACCCGATGAAAGATGTGCGCCTGACGGGCAACTACAGCTACCAGCGTTCCGTGGACGAGGCCACGGGGCAGGCGGCCGCGAACGCGCCGCGCCACCACGTGTACCTGCGGACCAACTGGCGCTTCACACCGGGTTGGTCGGTGGACCCGCAAGTCAACTGGGTGAGCAAACGGCCGCGTGAGCAAGGCGATCCGCGGTCCGACCTGAAAGGTTATGCCACGGTGGACCTGACGCTGCGCACGGACCGCGCCAGCAGGGGCTGGGACGTGGCGATGTCGGTGCGCAACCTGTTTGATGTCGATGCGCGTGAACCCACGCCTTACGACGTCGGGCAGCCCTTCATCTCCCTGCCTTACGACTTCCCCTTGCCCGGGCGTTCGGTCTATGTGCAGGCCAGCTATCAGTTCTGATCAGCGGGGGGCGCGTCGGTGGCCCAGCTCAGGTTCAGGTGGGCGCTCAGTTGGGCGAGCAGGATGCTGCGCTCAAAGGGCTTGGTCATGAACCCGTTGGCCCCCGCCTGCAGGGCCTGAGTTCGGTCTGCGTTGGAGGCGTTGGCCGACAACGCGATGATGGGCAATGCCTCTGTGGCGGGTGATTGGCGCAGCTGTCGGATCGCCTCCAGCCCGTCCATCACCGGCATGGACACGTCCATCAGGATCAAATCGGGGGCGCCGACCTGCACCTGTTCCAGGGCGGCCTGGCCGTTGTTGGCCTCCAGCGTGTCAAAGCCCAGGGGCTTGAGCAGGTCGATCAGCATGGTGCGGTTGGCGGGCACATCGTCGGCGATGAGCAACTTGCGCTTTCGGCCCAGGTAACCGGTGACGGCCGGCCCGGTGGGGGCGGTCGAGGTAGCGTGGGGTGCGTGGTCCACCCAGGGCAGGGTCAGCTCGAACCAGAACAGGCTGCCGATGCCATCCTGGCTGTCGACATGCACCTCACCGCCCATCAGGCGCACCAGTTGGCGGCTGATGGCCAGGCCCAGACCCGTGCCGCCCGAGCGACTGCGGGAGTCGCCGGCTTGCTCGAATGGCTCGAAGATGCGCTGCAGTTCGCTGCTGCGGATGCCGGTGCCGGTGTCTTGCACTTCGAAGCGCAGGCTGATCTGCCGAGCCCGGGCATCGCGGTTGACCACGGTGACGCCCAGTCGCACCTGGCCCGATTCGGTGAACTTGACGGCGTTGCTCAGGAGGTTGAGCAGGACTTGTCGCAAGCGCTTCTCATCGACCTCCACGGCATCGGGCAGGTCGGGTGCGCATTCGAAATCGAAGCGCAGGGTCTTTTCATCGGCCTTGATGCGGATGATGTCCACCAGCCCGCTGAGGAAGGACTGGGGATGGACCGAGGTGGGGTAAAGCTCGGTCTTGCCCGCCTCGATGCGCGACAGGTCGAGGATGTCGATGATGAGCAGCAGCAGGTGCTCGCCGCTGTTGTGGATGGTGTTCAA
>CAZKPN010000161.1:3129-6190 GCA_964554655.1 uncultured Aquabacterium sp.
ACCTCGGCGCGCACATCGGCTTCGCCACGTTCGGTGCGCGCCATGGCCTTGGACAGGCTGTTCAACGGCCGGGTGATGCGCGTGGCCAGGAAGCGGATGGCGATCAGGAACAGGGCCGCGAAGAAAAACGAGCTGGCCAGGTTCACAAAGAAGATGTTGGCCATCATGCGGGTCAGCGTGGCCTTGCTGTGCACCAGGCGCACCTGCCCCAGGAACTCGGTGGCCGGCGGCTCGACATCGAAGGGAGAGGCTGCTGGCTTGGTCCACACGGGCGCGATGAACTGCCAGGTGTCCTCGGTTTCGGCTTCCAGGTAGGCCTCGCGCGGGGGCGGTGTGGGCAGGGCCTTGGTGGGGGATTCGGTGCCCGCCTTGCCTTTGGAGAGCAGCACACCGCCATCGCTGGTGCGGATTTCAACGCGCAGCACATCGGGGTAGGCCAGCGTGGCATTGACCGCGTCGTGGGCATTGTCGGCCGAGGCGTACAGCAGTGCCAGCGTGCTTTGCGTGGCCAGGCTGGTGGCGATGCTCATGCTCTGGCGCATCAGCGTGTCGCGGATCTGGCGGCTGCCTTGCCATGAGCTGGCCATGGACGAGAACAAGGCCATGCAGATCACGCCGATGATGACGGCGATGCTGAGCTGGCGCTGGAACGTCATCTGGCGCAGAAAACCTGAAAGTCTGCGCTCAATGAACAACTGTTGAGTGTGACTGTTCATGTCAGGGCTCCGGGAAGACCATGTCAAAGCGCTGCTGCAGGGCATTCAGGTTGATGCCCAGGTGATTGGCGGTTCGTGTGTTCACCGCCACCAGCACTTCCTTCAAGGGCCGCACACCGCGAATGCCGGTGCCGGAAGAGACATACCCCATCGCCCAACCGGCCAGTGCTTTGCCGAGTTCGACGTTGTTGGGGTACAGAGAGAAAAGCGCGCCACGCTTGACGTGCGCGGCGCTGCTGGAAAAAACGGCCAGGTTGCGGTTCCAGGCTTCTTGCAGCACCAGGGGCAGCACGGCGGTTTCGTCCACGGTGGTGGAGTCCTGCGGCAGCCACAGCACATCGCGTTTGGGGTCGGCCGAACTCAGGCTGTCCTGGTATTGGCGGGTCGCGGTCTTGAGGTCTTCGGCCTCAAAGGCTTGCAGCTCCAGGCCTTGCGCCCTGGCCGCCTCGCGTGCCAGCTTGATCAGCCAGGCGTTCTGGCGTGGGTCGTAGACCACGATCACGCGCCGGGCCGAGGGCATCAGTGTTTTCAACTTGGCGAAGAGCAAGGCGGGGTCGGGCGCCAGACTGTGCACCGACAGGTTTTGAGCGTCGGATTCAGGCACCGACAGCACCCCGCCGGCGACGATGCCCAGTGTGCGGTCCAGGCTCGTGGCCACTTTGAGGCCGTTGCGTCCCAGCGCGATCACGGCGCGGATGTCGCGGCGGCGCAACTCGTTGGACAGGTCCTGGGTGTTGGGGTTGGCCCCCACCGGGAAGCTCGCGATGCGGCTTTTGGTCTGGTCTTCGATGCCGCCGATGATGGTGGAGAACACGCTGCGGTAGGGTTCGCCGATGTCAGGGTAGATCACCGCAATGGCACGCGCGGCCTCGTCCGACGCGGCATGCGCCAGAGGCAACTGCCCCACCATGACTGCCAATGTCACCGAACGCACGGCCACCCAAAATGCACGGCATGCAAGCAAAACTGATGTCCTCCATTCGGAGCTTCTGACCGGATGCGATAGCTTACCCAGTGTTTCGCGATCGGCGGTGCTTATGTCGTGGATATCGGGATATCGCGGCCACTTATCTCGGGGTGTGACCCGCGACGAGGGGGATGACGTCACACCACAGGCTAAGTATCATTTTGTTACACGCCGCCGCTTTCAGTGGTTGGACTTGGGGTTGGCGTGGTTTGGACCTACACCGTGATCCCATCAGCAGTTGCATCCAGTGCGGACCCGTCCACGTCCGTCGAGGCGGCCAGCCTCATCGTTTCCTACCTTGAAGCCCTGGGCGTGGAGTATGTGTTCGGGGTGCCGGGCGGCGCCATCGAACCTTTGTACAACGCGCTGGCGGTCAGCAGCCGGCGTGGTGGGCCCAGGCCCGTTCTGGCCCGGCATGAAGCCGGCGCGGCCTTCATGGCCGATGGCTATGCCCGCGAGACCGGGCGCTTGGGGGTATGTTGTGCGACATCGGGCCCTGGCGCGACGAATCTGTTGACCGGCATCGCGTGTGCTTTTGACAACAGTGTGCCCATGCTGGCGATCACGGGGCAACCCTCGCTGCCCTTGTTTGGCAAGCGCGCATTGCAGGAGTCGTCCTGCACGGGGGTCAACACCGTGGGCATGCTTCAGCATTGCACGCGCTACAACACCCTGGTCTCGCACGTGGACCAGTTGGAGAACAAGCTGGTGAGCGCCTTGATCCGTGCTTCGCAGCCCCCGCATGGCCCGGTGCACCTGTCGATCCCGGTGGACCTGCTGCGCAGCCAGGTTGAGCAGCGCCTGTCGCCGCAGCACCTCAAGCGCTTGCTGGTCAAGCCGTCCTTGATCGACGAGGATGCCATCCACATTTTGTTCGAGGCGGTACAACGCAGCCGCAAGATGGTGCTCATCATTGGCGGCGGTTGTGGCGAGGCCATCGACGCGATCATGCATTTTGCCGAGCTGACGGATTCGTGCTTTGTGACCACGCCCGATGCGAAGGGCCTGATCAACCCGCACCACTACTTGTACCGCGGCGTGTTTGGTTTTGCCGGGCACCAGTCGGCGCACAAGGCTTTGAGCGACGAGGTTGACCTGACCTTGGCCATTGGCACCAGCCTGGGCGAGTGGACCAGCGGTGCCTGGAGCGCCAGCGTGTTGAACCACCACCTGGTCCACATCGATTCGAACGACGAGCACCTGATGCGCTCGCCGATGGCGCAGCAGCATGTGCGCGGCCGCATCCGTTCGGTGTTCGAGCGCTTGCTGGATGTGATGCACATCGAGCAAGCCGCGCTGGGCCTGCCCTGGAAGCCTTCGCGTGTGCACACCGACGTGGCCGAGGTCACCGTGAGGGCGCCGGACAAGCGCGAGGACA
>CAZKPN010000162.1:0-6123 GCA_964554655.1 uncultured Aquabacterium sp.
TCCCACATGACCGATTCCAGGCGCTCGGCGATGTCGTACATCTTGGTGTTCGACTGCTCTTTGCTCAGCTCTTGCGCCACTTGCTTGATGACCTTGTTGCGCGGGTCGCTGACCGTGTAGACGGGGTGGCCAAAGCCGATCACGACTTCCTTCTTCTCGACGCGGGCGCGGATGTCGGCTTCTGCTTCGTCGGGCGTGTCATAGCGCTTCTGGATTTCAAACGCGACTTCGTTGGCGCCGCCGTGCTTGGGGCCGCGCAACGCGCCGATGCCGCCACCGATGGCCGAGAACATGTCCGAGCCCGTGCCAGCC
The DNA here is from genome assembly GCA_964554655.1 of uncultured Aquabacterium sp. Classification (GTDB taxonomy): domain Bacteria; phylum Pseudomonadota; class Gammaproteobacteria; order Burkholderiales; family Burkholderiaceae_C; genus Aquabacterium. Next base: position 313 of record CAZKPN010000162.1, read on the forward strand.
ACCACGCGCGAGGCGAAGGTCGAGGCGTTGAACTCGTGCTCCGCGTACAGGATCAGCGAGGTGTGCATGGCGCGGACCCAGCTGTCACGCGGTTTGACGCCGTGCAGCAGGTGCAGGAAGTGGCCGCCGATCGAGTCGTCATCGGTCTCAACCTCAATGCGCTTGCCGTTGTGGCTGTAGTGGTACCAGTACAGCAGCATCGAGCCCAGCGAGGCCATCAGCTTGTCGGCGATGTCGCGGGCGCCGGGGTGGTTGTGGTCGTCCTTCTCGGGCGACAGGCAGCCCAGCACGGACACGCCGGTGCGCATCACGTCCATCGGGTGGGCGGACGGGGGCAATTGCTCCAGCGCGGTTTTGAGGCCAGCGGGGATGCCGCGCAGCGACTTCAGCTTGGTCTTGTAGAAGGCCAGTTCGGCACGGGTGGGCAGCTTGCCGTGCACCAGCAAGTAGGCAATTTCTTCGAACTCGCTGGTCTGGGCCAGGTCGAGGATGTCGTAGCCACGGTAGGCCAGGTCGTTGCCGGTGCGGCCCACGGTGCACAGGGCGGTGTTGCCTGCGGCGGTGCCGGACAAGGCCACGGACTTCTTGGGTTTGAAGCCGGGGGTGGTGGTCTCTGGGGTGGCGCTCATGCGTTTCGTCTCCTAAACGGATGCAGGTGGTCGATCGGGTTGCTTGCTTATTTCTTGGCGGCGAACAGGGCGTCCAGCTTGCCCTCGAACGCGTGGTAGCCAATGCGGTCGTACAGCTCTTCGCGCGTCTGCATGGTGTCCACCACATTCTTCTGGTGGCCATCACGGCGAATGGCAGTGTAGACCGCCTCGGCGGCCTTGTTCATGGCGCGGAAGGCGCTCAAGGGGTAGAGCACCATGCCCACGTTCACGCTGCGCAATTCATCGACCGTGAACAGCGGCGTCTGGCCGAATTCGGTGATGTTGGCCAGCACGGGCACCTTCAGGGCGTCCACGAACCGCTTGTAAGTGGGCAGGTCGTAGGCGGCCTCGGCGAAGATGGCGTCGGCGCCGGCTTCGACGCACTGGATGGCGCGCTCGATGGCGGCATCCACGCCGTGCACCTGGATGGCATCAGTGCGGGCGATGATGAAAAAGTTGGGGTCGGTCTTGGCATCGACGGCGGCCTTGACGCGGTCCACCATTTCTTCGGTGGACACGATCTCTTTGCCGGGGCGGTGGCCGCAGCGCTTGGCGCCCACTTGATCTTCCAGGTGGCAGGCGGCGGCGCCCGCCTTGATCAGGCTCTTGATGGTGCGCGCCATGTTGAAGGCGCTGGGGCCGAAGCCGGTGTCGATGTCCACCAGCAAGGGCACATCGCACACGTCGGTGATGCGGCGCACATCCGTCAGCACATCGTCCAGGTTGTTGATGCCCAGGTCGGGCAGGCCCAGCGAGCCCGCGGCCACGCCGCCACCGGACAGGTAAATGGCGCGGTAACCCGCCCGTTTGGCCAGCAAAGCGTGGTTGGCGTTGATCGTGCCAATGATTTGCAGGGGAGATTCGTCTTTCAGGGCTTGGCGAAAGCGTTGGCCAGGGGTCGTGAGGGACATGTCAGTTCTCCAACTTGGAAGCGGTTTCAGCGGGGATGCTCAGTGTTTGCAACGCCTGTGCCAGGCGTGCCTGCCCGGGTCCACGTCAGGCCTTGGGCCGCCAAGTGCTTGATTTTATTCACCAAGGCGGTGCTTTGACTGGGGAGGGTGGTCATTGCGTCACTGCCAATGTTTCATTTGTGGAACAATGCAACATCATGGATGAAACGCGTTGACCTCCATCATGCCTACCTCCTATGTCATTTCTCCGGCCCGAGGCGGGTTGCCCCAGATTGTGGCGGTGGGCTTTCGTCGCATCAACAAGATGCTGCAAGAGGTGGCGCCCGAGTTCGCGGGGCAAGCCACGGTCGAAGTGCTGGACGTCGGTTTTGAGGAGGCCGTGGCCCGGGTGAAGGCCTTGCACGCACTCAGGCCCATCGACGTGGTCGTGGCGGCGGGCTCCAACGGTGGCTACTTGCGCCAGCACCTGGACATGCCCGTCGTGTTGGTCAAGGTGGGCGGCTTCGACCTGATGCAGGCCTTGACGCGCGCCAAACGGCTGTCGTCGCGGGTTGGTCTGGTGACCTACGAGGGCATGGCGCCCGACATGGCGCCGTTCAGCGAGTTGTTCGAGCTGGCGGTGGAGCAGCGCGCATACCGCACCGAGGATGAAGCGCTGAGCTGCGTGCAGGAACTCAAAAACCTGGGCGTGACGGTGTTGGTGGGCTCCGGCATGGTGGCCGACCTGGCCGACCAGATGGGCCTGACCGGCGTGTTTTTGTACTCGACCGACGCCGTGCGCGAAGCATTGGACGATGCGGTGGAGGTGGCCCGCGCCTCGCGCATCGAACTGGCCAAGCGCGAGCGGCTCAACACCATCCTGGCGCAACTCAGCGACGGCGTGATCGCGGTCGATCAGCAAGAGCGGATTCAAACCCTGAACCCCGCCATGGCGCAATTGCTGGGTGTGCTGCCTTCTCAATGGCTGGGCCGCAAACTCAGCGACCTCAGCCCGGACTTGAGCCTGCAAAGCACCCTGCGCCTGGCCACCCAAGAGCTTGAAAAGATCGAGCGCGTCAAAGGCAAGGCCCTGATCGTCAACCGCATGCCCATCATCGAGCAGGGCGTGTTGACCGGCGCGGTGCTCAGTTGCCAGGATCCCATCTCCATCCAGCGCGTGGACCGCCACATCCGCACGCGCATCAAGCCGGAGGCGCCCGGCACGCGCTATCAGCTGGACCAGTTCCTGGGGCAAAGCGCGGCGATCGAACGCATCCGCCAACTGGCCCGCCGTTGCGCCAGCAGCCAGGCCACGGTGCTGCTGGTGGGTGAAAGCGGCACTGGCAAGGAGTTGATCGCCCAGGGCATCCACATGGCCAGCGACCGGCGCGAGTTGCCTTTCGTGGCGCTGAACTGCGCGGCTGTATCGGAGTCCTTGCTGGAAAGCGAGCTGTTCGGCTACGAAGAAGGTGCCTTCACCGGCGCCCGGCGCGGCGGCAAGATCGGCTTGTTCGAAGCCGCGCACAAGGGCACCATCTTTCTGGACGAGGTGGGCGAGATGCCCGTGTCCCTGCAGTCCCGCTTGTTGCGCGTGCTGCAGGAGCGCGAGGTGCTGCGCGTGGGCGCCATCGAACCCACCCCCGTCAATGTGCGCGTGATCGCTGCCACCCACCGCGACCTGATGGCGCACGTCGAGCGCGGCCTGTTCCGCCTGGACCTGTTCTACCGCCTGAACATCCTGCGCATTGACATTCCCCCCTTGCGCGAGCGGCTGGACGACTTGTGGCCGATTGCCGTGGCGCTGCACCGGCAGGTCTGCGCACGCTTGAAGATCGACGTCGAGCGCACGCGCCCCTTGATCGACGCGCTGGTTGAGCAAGCCGCGTCCTACGACTGGCCCGGCAATGTGCGCGAGCTGGAGAACATCGTCGAGCGCATGATGGCCTATGCCGAAACCACCCAGCTGCGAATGACGCGCGAGGCGGCGGCCGCGTTTGTGCAAGCCAATGCCCCCGAGTTGATGTCGTCGATGCCGGTGGGTGCTTTGCCGCCTTTGAAGGCGCGGCAGGCCGAGTCGGAGCGGGCCGACATCCTGCGCGTGCTGGCCGAGTGCGGCGGCGACCGGGCCCTGGCCAGTGAGCGCCTGGGCATCAGCCGCACCACCTTGTGGCGCAAACTCAAGCCCTGAAGCGGCCCACCCCTGGCAAAATGGGCGGCTGTCCCCTCTGTACCCACCATGTCCCCTGCCAAGCCCTTGCGCGTGCTCTCCGTCATCCCCCCGATGACGCAACTGAACACGCCCTACCCATCGACCGCCTACCTGACGGGCTTCTTGCGCTCTCGCGGGGTCGATGCCGTGCAAGAGGACCTGGCCTTGGCGCTGGTGCTGGCCCTGTTCTCGCGCGAAGGCCTGCCTGGCATCCACGCCTGTGTGCAAGCCGTGCCCGAGGCCAAGCGCACCAAGCCACTGCGTTCGTTCGATGCGCAGTTCGAGCGTTACCTGTCCACCATGGCGCCCACCATTGCCTTCTTGCAGGGCCGGGACGCCACGCTGGCCCACCGCATCAACACCCGCCAGTTTTTGCCCGAGGGGCCGCGTTTTGCCTCGTTGGATGTCTATGTGGATGACGAGGGCGGCGACCCCCTGGCCTGGGCTTTTGGCGCCCTGGGTTTGCAAGACCGCGCCCGCCACCTCGCGACCCTGTACCTGAACGACCTGGCCGATGTGCTGCGCGATGCCGTCGATCCGCGCTTCGAGTTCGTGCGCTATGCCGAGTCGCTGGCCCAAAGCCAATCCACCTTCGAGCCTTTGCACCAGGCCCTGCAAGCGCCGCTCAACCTGGTCGACACGACCTTGCAAGGCCTGACCTTGGCCGCCATCGAGCGCCACGAGCCCGATGTGGTGCTGTTGTCCGTGCCCTTTCCCGGCGCCGTGTATGCCGCCTTCCGAATGGCCCAGACCATCAAGGCCTCGCGCCCCGGCATCAAGCTGGCCTTGGGCGGCGGCTTCGTCAACACCGAGTTGCGCGAGCTGAGCGAACCCCGTGTGTTCGACTACGTTGATTTCGTCACGCTGGACGCGGGCGAGCGCCCCTTGCTGGCCTTGCTCGACCACATTCAGGGCCACCGTTCAGCCCAGCGCCTCTCGCGCACCTTTGTGCGAGACGCCGAGAGCGGCCAGGTCCGCTACATGAACATGGCCGAGCCCGACGTGCCCTTCGCCGAAGTGGGCACGCCCACCTGGGATGGCTTGCCTTTGGACCGCTACCTGTCCTTGTTGGACATGCTCAACCCCATGAACCGGCTGTGGTCCGATGGCCGCTGGAACAAGCTGACCATCGCCCATGGTTGCTACTGGAAGAAGTGCAGCTTCTGCGACGTCAGCCTGGACTACATCTCGCGCTACGAAACCACCACGGCCGAGATGCTGGTCGACCGCATCGAAGCCATCGTCCAGGAGACCGGCCAGACGGGCTTCCATTTCGTGGACGAGGCGGCCCCGCCCAAGATGCTCAAGGCCCTGGCGCACGAGTTGATCAAGCGGCAGCTGTCCATCTCGTGGTGGGGCAACATCCGCTTCGAAAAATCCTTCAGCCCCGAGCTGTGCCAGTTGCTGGCTGACAGCGGTTGCATCGCCATCTCGGGCGGCCTGGAAGTGGCTTCTGATCGGCTGCTGACCTTGATGAAAAAAGGCGTCTCGGTGGAGCAGGTGGCGCGCGTCACGCAGGGCTTCACCGAGGCGGGCATTCTGGTCCACGCTTACCTGATGTATGGCTTTCCCACGCAGACGGTGCAGGACACCGTCGATGCCTTGGAGTACGTGCGCCAACTCTTTGCCAATGGGTGCATCCAGTCGGGCTTCTTCCACCGATTCGCCTGCACGGTGCACTCGCCCGTGGGGCAGAACCCGCAAGAATACGGCGTCAAGCTACAGGCCTTGCCGCCGACCACGTTTGCCAAGAACGACATCGCCTTCATCGATCCGACGGGGGTTGATCACGATGTGCTCGGCGTTGGTCTGAAGAAAGCCATCTACAACTTCATGCATGGCATTGGCCTGGAAGAAGACGTGCGCACCTGGTTCAAAGGCAAGGTACCGCGCACCACGGTGGCGCCTCATCGGATTGAGCGAGCTTTGGCCAACTGAAGTGGCGCCAGGAAGGTCTGGCCTTGGGTGTGTCTTGTGAATGCACGCGAACAACCTGGTGTCTTTTCTGGGCAGCGCGGGGCGGGGATGAGTCGGAGGCGGGCGGGGCTCCTATGGTGGCGGT
>CAZKPN010000163.1:0-6093 GCA_964554655.1 uncultured Aquabacterium sp.
TCGGTGGCGCGCTTGATGCCGTCCACCAGCGATTCGCGGCAGCCGTACAGGTTGTCGAACTTGGACTTGGTGACCGAATCGTTCACGTTGATGGCGCGGAACAGCAAGGTGCCCTTGACGGACATTTCGTTCAGGCGGTGCACGCCGGTCGTGGTTTCTTCGGTCACGCCGATGATCTGGGCGGCCTTGCGGGTGTACCAGGTGTTGTCCACGGCCAGCTTGGCCTTGATGGCGGCAAACAGGATGCGCTCTTCTTCGCTGCCGGGCTTGTCCAGCACGCTCAGGTTCTTTTCAGCTTGCTTGCCCAGGTGCATCAGCATCGTGGCATCGCCGCCGTCGTCCAGGATCATGTTGGGGCCTTCGCCCTCCGTGCCCTTGCCGCCGAATTCAAAGATGCGGTGGGTGTAGTCCCAGTACTCTTCCAGCGACTCGCCCTTGTAGGCGAACACGGGGGTGCCGGCTTCCACCAGGGCGGCTGCGGCGTGGTCTTGCGTCGAGAAGATGTTGCACGAGGCCCAGCGCACTTCAGCGCCCAGGGCTTGCAAAGTCTCAACCAGCACGGCCGTTTGAATGGTCATGTGCAGCGAGCCGGTGATGCGCGCGCCTTTGAGGATCTGCTGGGCAGCGTATTCGGCGCGGATGGCCATCAGCGCCGGCATTTCGCATTCGGCGATCAGAATTTCCTTGCGGCCCCAGGCCGCTTGGGACATGTCGGCAACGACGCAGTCGACGCCCTTGTGGTCAGTGATCAGGGTTTTTTGTGGAGCGCTCATGGCGAATTTCCTTCAAGCAACATTGTTTTGAAGCCGCAGGACTGCCAGGGAGTAGGGGGAAAAAAGACAACTCACCCAGCGGGACTCTTGCGGGTGAGCGCGGTTGCAGGGGAGACACTTTCGAGCCTGGGGTCCGTGCCTTGATGAAAGACGAACCTTGCAACGCTCCTCGAAAGGATGGCCAGTATAAAACCGTTGGGCGCGGTGTGCCAGGAAAATATGCGGGGTGGCTTGTTGCCAGCTTGGGCGATCCAGCCCCGGCCGTTAACGCAGGTGCATCGCTGCCCACCCGCTCGTTTCACCGGTCATCGGCGACAATCGCGCCTGCACTTTCGCCTTTGACGCCCATGTCCCTCCTCTCCGAAACCCGCCGCCGCCGCACCTTCGCCATCATTTCCCACCCCGACGCCGGCAAGACCACGTTGACGGAAAAGCTGCTGCTGTTCTCGGGCGCCATCCACATCGCCGGCAGCGTGAAGGCCCGCAAGGCTTCGCGCCACGCCACCTCCGACTGGATGGAAATCGAAAAGCAGCGCGGCATCTCGGTGGCCTCGTCGGTGATGCAGATGCTGTACCGCGACCACGTGGTGAACCTGCTCGACACCCCCGGCCACAAGGATTTCTCGGAAGACACCTACCGCGTGCTGACCGCCGTCGATTCGGCCCTGATGGTGATCGACGCCGCCAACGGCGTGGAAGCGCAAACCCGCCGCCTGATCGAGGTCTGCCGCCAGCGCGACACGCCCATCATCACCTTCGTCAACAAGATGGACCGTGAGGGCCGCGACCCCGTCACCCTGCTGGATGAGGTCGAGGCCGAGCTGGGCATGCCTTGCGTGCCCATGACCTGGCCCGTGGGCCAAGGCAAGCAGTTTGGCGGCATCGTCAACCTGCGCACCCAAAGCATGCGTTTGTTCGACGCGGGCGCTGACAAGCGCGGCGGCGAGGACGAAACCGTGCCCTTGAGCGAACGCGACAAGCTGCACGAGCGCTTCGGCCACGACTGGGAGTTGGCTGAACAGAACATCGAGCTGATGGCGGGCGCCGCCCCGGCGTTTGACCTGGAATTGTTCCTCGCCGCCAAGCAAACGCCGGTGTTCTTCGGCTCGGCCGTGAACAACTTCGGCGTGCAAGAAATCCTGGACGCGCTGGTGGACCTGGCCCCCTCGCCCCGCCTGCGCCTGTCCACCGAAAAAGACGGCTCGACCACCGAAATCCAGCCCGATGCACCCAACTTCTCTGGCGTGGTCTTCAAAGTGCAGGCCAACATGGACCCCTCGCACCGCGACCGCATCGCCTTCGTGCGCGTTTGTTCCGGCAAGTACGAGCCTGGCATGAAGCTCAAGGTGCAGCGCTCGGCCAAGGAGCTGCGCCCCACGAGCGTGGTGACCTTCCTGTCACAACGCCGCGAAGCGGTGGATGAAGCCTACGCGGGCGACATCATCGGCTTCACCACCCACGGCGGCGTGCAACTGGGCGACACCATCACCGATGGCGTGACCCTGCAGTACACCGGCTTGCCCTTCTTCGCGCCCGAGCTGTTTCAGACGGTGGAACTGGCCAATCCCATGAAAAGCAAGCAGTTGCAGGCAGGATTGATGCAATTGGGCGAAGAAGGTGCGATTCAGGTCTTCCGGCCCGATGTGGGCGGCTCGATGTTGCTGGGCGCCGTGGGGCAATTGCAGTTTGAAGTGGTGCAACACCGCCTGAAAGGCGAGTACAGCGTGGACATCCGCCTGATGCCCTGCCGTTTTGTGGGGGCGCGCTGGATCACTTCTGATTCAGCGGCCGATTTGAAGAAGTTCACCGACGAAAACGCCAGCAAATTGGCCCACGACGCGGCCAATACACTGGCCTACATGATGACCTCGGCCTACGACCTGCGCCTGACGCAGGAACGGCACCCGAACATCCACTTCCACCCGCTTCGGGAGCACGCGGGGCTGAGCCTCTCGAACCAGTGACCAACGGCCCTCAACGGGCCGTTTTTTTCATGGTCTGGCATCTGAACCCCGAAAGATGTCCGAAAAACTTATCAAATCGTGGGCAATTGCGGCCGATGAACCTCCCACTTCGGTTCATCACGCTGCGCGGAAAACTTCACACTGGCACTTTCACCGGTCAGTGCAGACAGCAGTTCCGTCAGCTGGCCACCCTCACCTTGGAGCCCCCATGAAGACCTCTCTGCGCCTGACCCTGTCTCTGTCGAGCCTGCTGACCCTGTCCGCCCTCACGCCCGCCTGGGCCGAAGATGGCGTCACCGACACCGAACTCAAACTGGGCATGGTCAACGTGCAGACCGGCCCGGCCTCGGGCCTGGGCAAGGGCATGAAAGCCGGCGCCGAAGCCGTGTTCAAGGCGGTGAACGCCAAAGGCGGCGTGCATGGCCGGCAGATCAACCTGGTGTCGGCCGATGACGGCTACGAGCCCGACAAGGCCGTGGACGAAACCCTGAAGATGATCGAGCAGCAGAAGGTGTTCTCGCTGTTTGGCTACGTGGGCACGCCCACCGCCAACGCCGTCATCCCCATCGTCAAGGAAATGGACGTGCCGCTGGTGGGCCTGTTCACCGGCGCCATGAGCCTGCGTCAGCCTGTCACCAAGCAGATCTTCAATGTGCGCGCCAGCTACGACAACGAGGCCGAAACCTTGGTCGAGCATTTCATGAGCAAGGGCGCCAAGACGGTGGCCGTGTTCTACCAGGACGATGGCTTCGGCGCCGCCGTGCTGTCGGGCACCGACAAGGCCCTGAAAAAGCGCAGCATGACCATCCTGGCCAAGGGCACCTTCCAGCGCAACACCGTGGCCATCAAGACCGGCCTGACGGCGATGCTGGAGGCCAAGCCCGATGCCATCGTGATGGTCGGGCCCTACACGCCGCTGGCGGCCTTCATCAAGGAAGCGCGCGCCGCTGGCCTGAAGTCGCAGCTGGGCACGGTGTCCTTCGTGGGCACCGACAACCTGGTCGGCCAGGTGGGCAAGGACGGTGACGGCGTGGTGATCTCGCAGGTCGTGCCTTTCCCGGAAGACAACGACCTGGCCATCACCCGCGAATGCCGCGAGGCCCTGGGCAGCGAGAAGCTGGGCTTCGTCAACTTTGAAGGCTGCATCACCGCCAAGGTGATGGTGGCCGCGCTGGACAAGGCTGGCAAGGCCCCCACCCGCGCCGGTTTGATCGACGCGCTGCAAGGCATGAAGGGCGTGGACCTGGGCGGCTTGACGGTGGGCCTGTCGGCCGACAACCACCAGGCTTTCAACCAGGTCTTCCTGACCCAGATCCAGGGCGGCAAAATCACCAAACTGCGTTGAACGGCCCCGCCCTGCGCGCACCATGAAAATCTCGCACCGACTGATCGCCCTGGCCGCCTTTTCATCGGCGGGGCTGGTGTGCGTGGGGGGCGTCAGCTACTTCGCGGTCACCTCCATCCAGTCCGACCTGCGCGGGCTGACCATGCAGGCCACCCCGCTGCAGAACAAGACCTACGAAGTGCAGGAGCGCACCGAGCGCCTGCTGGGGTCGATGCTGAAGCTGTCGCTGGCACGGGACCGGGCCGAGGTGGACAAGGCCGCCAGCGTGATTCAGGAAAACATGCAGCGCGTGGACACGCTGCACGGCGAGATCCAGGCCCTGGACCCTCAAGCGCACAGCGATTTCTCGGAGTTCCGCAGCGCCCAGAGCGAGATCAACCAGGCGGTGCAAAAACGCTTGGCTGACGAAGTGGCCTACCGCGCCGAGACCGACAGTGCCCGCCTTGCCCTGAGCAAGGCGCAAGAAGCCATCGCGGTGACGCGCCACAACGTCAACGAGATCGGCATTGAAACCGGCAAGGCCGCCGACCGCGCACAAGACGCCGTGCGGCGCCTGTCCAGCAGCATGAAGCAGGCGCTGTCAGCCCAATCCCAGCTCAAAGAGATCGCCATCCTGGTCAACGAAGCCGATGCGGTCAGCAACCGCTTCAAGCTCTCGCCCCTGAAAGAAAAGCTCAAGTCCACGGTAGACAGCATCATGCGGCTGGAGCCCGAGGCTGGCTCCGACGACGTGCTCAAGGAAAGCAAGGCCATGGTCGCGTCGGTGCAAGATGGCTTCACGCAGGACGGCACCGGCCTGCTGGCCTTGCGCGCCGCCGTGCTGGCCGCCAAGCCCGAGGCCGATGCGGCCTACCAAAAGCAGCGCAAGGCCATCCTGGTCCCGCTGGAAGAACAATCGCGCAAGCTCAGCGCCCTGACCGATGCCCTGGAAGTGCAGGCCTTCAAGCAACGCCAGAACCTGGAGGCCGCGTTGCGCCTGCGCAATGAGCCGGGCGGTGTGGTGGTGGTCAGTGAAGACGTGTCACTGGACATCCGCGAGATGGTCGGCACCATCCGCCTGCTGATGCTGGCCAGCACCGACGGCGAAGCCACCGCCGCACAAGAGGGCATGGACGAACTGGGCAAGCAGTTGGCCAGCAACATGGGCCTGATGCGCCAAGGCCTGATCAAGATGGGGCGCCCGCAACTGACCCAACACGTGGACACGGCCTTGCAGGCCATGGCCAGCGTGATGCAATCTGTCGGCAAGGTGGCCCTGGCCAAGAAGAGCCTGATCGCCAGCGAAGCGCGCATGGCCGCCTCGCTGGCCCAACTCAAGACCGTGGCCGCCAAGCAGGCCAGCGTGGGCGAGGCCCAGGTCAAGTCCATCACCCAGCGCCAGAGCGACATCACCGCCGCCGTGGACCGCCGCGTCGAGTCCTCGCTGTTCTTCATCCTGGTCATCTCGGGCGTCATCATTGCTGGCCTGGTGGCCCTGAGCCTGCGCACCATCCGCATCGTCACCCTGCGCCTGAACCAGGCCGTGCGCGTGGCCGAAGCAGTCTCGCAAGGCCGCCTGGACCAGGTCCAAGTGGTGGCGGGCAATGACGAGACCACGCGGCTGCTGACGGCCTTGGGCTCGATGGTGCAAACGCTGACAGGCATCGTGCAGCAGATCCGCTCAGCCAGTGAATCCATCAACCGGGGCTCCAGCGAGATCACGCAGGGCAACAGCGACCTGAGCAGCCGCACGGTGACGCAGGCCAACAGCTTGCAGGCCACCGCCACGGCCGTGGAACAACTCAGCGGCACGGTCAAGCAGAACACCGAATCGGCGCGCCAGGCCACCTCACTGGCCCAGTCGGCCAGCGATGTGGCGGGGCGCGGCGGCGAAGTCGTGGGTCACGTGGTGAACACCATGAGCCAGATCCAGGAGTCGTCGCGGCAGATCGCCGAGATCACCGGTGTGATCGATGCCATCGCCTTCCAGACCAACATCCTGGCGCTGAACGCCGCCGTGGAAGCGGCGCGC
>CAZKPN010000164.1:0-6007 GCA_964554655.1 uncultured Aquabacterium sp.
GCCAAAACGTTCAAGACCTTTGACTCATCCAATCTGGAGAAATGACATGCGCAAACCGATCGCCATCTTGATGACCACAGCGGCATTGAGCCTGACTGGTTGTGGCTACAACAGCTTCCACACCACCGATGAGCAAATCAAGGCGAGCTGGTCAGAGGTCGTGAACCAGTACCAACGGCGGGCCGACCTCGTGCCCAACCTGGTCAACACCGTCAAAGGTGAAGCCAATTTTGAGCAGGGCACCCTGATCAAGGTGGTCGAGGCGCGTGCCAAGGCCACGTCCATCCAGGCCACGCCCGAGCTGATCAACAACCCCCAGGCCTTCCAGAAGTTCCAACAGGCGCAAGGGGAGTTGTCCGGTGCGCTGTCTCGTTTGCTGGTGGTCACTGAGAACTACCCGACGCTGCGCGCGAACCAGGGATTTCGGGACTTGCAGGCACAGCTGGAAGGCACCGAGAACAGCATCACCGTGGCGCGCAATCGCTACATCAAGTCGGTTCAGGACTACAACGTGACAGTGCGCTCGTTCCCATCGAGCCTCACGGCCAAGGTCATGGGTTACAAGGAAAGGCCCAACTTTGCCGTGGAGAACGAAAAAGAAATCGCCAAGCCGCCTGCTGTGGACTTCGGCGCAGCGCCCGGGGCATCAAAGTGACATCGACCATGGCCAGGGCGTTGTTGCTTGCCATCGCGTTCTGGTGGACGGCATTGGCGGGGGCGCAAGTGCCCGTGCCGCCTTTGGGCGGGCGGGTGGTTGATCAGACCAGCACGCTGAGCGCAGCGCAACAGGCTAGCCTCACGCAAACGCTGGCAGCCTTTGAAGCCAGAAAGGGCACGCAACTAGCGGTGCTGATCGTGCCCACAACGCTGCCCGAACCCATCGAGCAATTCGCCCTTCGCGTGGCAGAGCAGTGGAAGATTGGGCGCAAGAAGGTGGACGATGGCGCCATTTTGGTGGTGGCCAAAGATGACCGGACCTTGCGCATCGAAGTCGGCTACGGCCTGGAGGGTGCGCTCAACGATGCCACCTCCAAACGCATCATCAGCGAGGTCATCGTGCCGCGCTTCAAGCAGCAGGATTTCGCGGGCGGCATCACCGCGGGTGTCGACCAGATGATCCGCGTGGTCGATGGTGAGCCTCTGCCTGCGCCACAAGAGGGCCAAGAGCGTGGCTCCAACGATGTTCAGCAACTCGCGCCGCTGGCGATCATCCTGGTGCTAGGCTTGGGCAGCATCCTGCGCGCGTGGATGGGGCGCTTGCCGGGTGCCGTGGTCACAGGCGGGGTGGTGGCCGGGGTCACTTGGTTCATGGCGGGGGCCTTGTCGCTGGCCCTGGCTGCCGGGGTGATGGCGCTGTTTTTCACGCTGGCTGGTGGCATGGGCATGCTGGCGGCCATGGGCATGGGCGGCGGCGGGCATCGAGGCTCTGGCGGTGGAGGCGGTTTCGGGGGCGGAGGCGGTGGTTTTGGCGGCGGTGGCGCGTCAGGGAGATGGTGATGGTGATGAATAAATTCTCCAGAATCGTCTCGCACATGACGACCACACGCGGGCAGGTCAGCCGGGCCTTCTCCGCCAAATCCATGAAAGCCATTGAGCTGGCCATCAAAGCCGCCGAAGTCGGACACGCGGGAGAAATCCGTTTCGTGGTGGAAGGCGCGTTGGATGGCCTGCCTTTGGTGAAAAGCCAGTCCGCACGCGAGCGGGCCATCGAGTTGTTCTCACTCCTGCGCATCTGGGACACCGAGCACAACAGTGGCGTGCTGATTTACCTGCTGCTGGCCGACCGGCGCGTCGAAATCGTGGCCGACCGGGGCATCCACGCCAGGGTGGGGACGGGTGGGTGGGAAGCGCTGTGCCGGGACATGGAGGCGTCGTTCCGCAGCGCCCAGTTCGAACAAGGCGCTGTCGCGTGCATCGAGGCGGTGGCACAACACCTGGCGCGGCATTTTCCATCGCATGGCCACGCGCTCAATGAGCTGCCGGACGCGCCCGTGGTCTTGTGAGCGAGGGGTGGCGCTAAGTCGCGTGCAACTGGCCTGGCTGGCCGCTGCCGTTCTGGTCGTGTCGACCGGGTATGGGGCCGTGATCCCTTTGCTGCCGACCTGGCTGGCTTTGGCGCGGCCTGAGGCGAGCACGAACGACGTGGCCCGCCACATGGGCTTCATCACGGGGGTGTACGCGTTCGGTGTCTTGTTGGGCGCACAGCGACTGCGGCCTCCGAGGCGACCAGGCCGGGGCTTCACCGGGCTTTGGGCGATACTGAGGTTGTTGCTGGCCCGTCCAGCTTGGTGGGCCAAGCCCGGCTCACCGCGCCTCACCATCACAACCCTGTTTGATCACATGCATGACACCCTCACGGTCCTGATCGACCATGGGAAGGGCGATCCACTTGGGGCGGTCAGCGTTGTCGGCCCGGCCGCAAACCACTCTTGGCCGGCGTGCGCTGAGCTTTGGTGTCGGTATCGCTATCGGCCAGGATCTCCAGGATCGGGCATTCCGGCCGGTCGTCACCATGGCAGCACTGCACCAGGTGTTCGAGGGTGGCCTTCATGGCATGCAGTTCCTGCAGCTTTTGATCCAACTCCTGCAGGTGAGCCTGGGCCAGCGCCTTCACCTGGCGGCTTGGTCGGCGACGGTCTTGCCAAAGGCCCAGCAACTCGCGGATCTGGTCCAGCGAGAAGCCGAGGTCGCGAGATTGGCGAATGAAGTGCAAGGTGCCGACGTCTTTGTCGGTGTACTGGCGGTAGCCTGCATCGGTGCGTGAAGCCTCGGGGAAGAGGCCCACGCTTTCGTAATGGCGGATCATCTTGGCCGAGACGCCAGAGGCCTTCGCGGCCTCACCAATGTTCATGGGTGCACTCATCCTGCGGCTCCTTGTGGGTTCACGGTGGTGGGAGCGGGGCTGATTGGTGATGGCACGTCGTTCTCAACCGCGCCCCGCCAGCGGCGCAGCAAGAGCGCATTGGCGATGACGCTGACGCTGCTGAAGGCCATGGCCGCGCCAGCGATGACCGGGTTGAGCATGCCGAGCGCCGCCAGCGGGATGCCCAGGACGTTGTAGGCAAAGGCCCAGAACAGCCCCTGTTTGATCTTGGCATAGGTTCGCTGCGACACATCCAGCGCGTCGGCCACGAGCCTGGGGTCGCCCCGCATGAGCGTGACGCCCGCGGTCTCGGTCGCGACGTCGGCACCACCGGCCATCGCAAAGCCGCAAGACGCCGCAGCCAGGGCGGGACCACCGTTCAGGCCATCGCCCACGAAGGCCACGACCTCGCCGCTGGCGCGCAAGGCCCGCACGATCGCCGCCTTGTCGCCAGGCAGCACCTCGGCGCGCACGTCGTGGATGCCCAGCGCCATCGCCACCACCTCGGCACTGCCCCGGTTGTCGCCGGTCAGCATGACGGTTTTGATGCCCAGCCGGTGCAGGCGCGCCACGGCCTCGGCGGCGGTTGGCTTGACGGTGTCCCCGAAGGCCAGCAAGCCCAGCAGGTGCAGGCCGCTGGCCTCCTGGCGCACCAGCCACGACAAGGTTCGACCCTGTTGTTCCAGCGCATGGGCTTGTGCGCCGAGGTCGCCCGCAGCCACCCCCAACTCGTTCAAGAGCCTGCTGTTGCCCAGCATCAGTTTGTGGCCCTGCACCATGCCCTCGACGCCGCGTCCGGGCAGCGCCATGGCATCCTGCACAGGCGGCACGGAGAGACGATCATCACGGGCCCGGCCCATGACCGCCAGCGCCAGCGGGTGGCTGCTCGCTTGCTGCACGGCAGCGGCCAGGGCGATCACCTCGTGCCTGGCCGAGCCTTCAGCCGGGACCACGGCGACCAGCGCGGGCTTGCCCTCCGTCAGGGTGCCAGTCTTGTCGAACGCCACGACGGTCACCGAGTGCGCAACCTCCAGGGCCTGGGCGTCCTTGATGAGGATGCCTCGGCGCGCGGCAGCGCCCGTCCCGACCATGATCGCCGTGGGCGTGGCCAGCCCCAAGGCACAAGGACAGGCGATCACCAGCACGGCCACGGCGTTGATGAGGGCGTGCTCCCAGTCTCCGTTGATGCCCAGCCAGGCCAGGAAGGTGAGCAGCGCGATCACCAGCACCACCGGCACGAACACGGCGCTGACGCGGTCCACGATGCGCTGGATGGGCGCCTTGGCCGCCTGGGCCGACTCGACCAGGCGGATGATGCGCGCCAGGGCGGTCTCGGCGCCAACGGCCAGTGTCCTGACGACGAGTAAACCCTCGGCGTTGATGGCCCCGCCGGTCACCTTGTCACCCGCTTGTTTGGCCACGGGCAGGCTTTCTCCGGTGATGAGCGATTCATCCACATGGCTGCGCCCTTCGGTGACTTCGCCATCAACGGGCACGCGGTCGCCGGGGCGTATGCACACCAGGTCACCGACCCGAACGTCGGCCACGGGCAGCTCGACCTCGATGCCATCGCGTCGAACCCGTGCGGTGCTGGGCCGCAAGGCGTTGAGCGAGCGGATTGCATCCGTGGTCTGTCGCTTGGCCCGGTCTTCGAGCCACTTGCCCAGGAGCACGAGCGTGATGACGGCGGCCGAGGCTTCGAAGTACAGGTGCGGCATGCCATGTTGTGCGTGCCGCAGCAGCAGGTAGACGGACAGGCCGTAGGCGGCGGACGTGCCGAGTGCGACCAGCAGGTCCATGTTGCCTGCCTTGGCCTTGGCGGCCCGCCATGCCGCCCGGTAGAAGCGCCCGCCAAGCCAGAACTGAACGGGTGTGGCCAGCGCGAGTTGCAGCCAGCCATCGAGCATCCAGTCGATTCCGAACAATGGCAGCAGCATGGGCGCCAGCAGAGGCAGGGTCAGCACCGTGGCGATCGCCACCGGCCACCAGGTGGGCAGGGTGCTCGGACGTGCGGGGTGGGCGCCTTGCGTCACTCGGACCCCGTAGCCTGCCTTCTCGACCGCTGCCTTCAGTGACGCGAGCGTGACGTTTGAAAGCGCACGCACGGTGGCCTGTTCGGTGGCCAGGTTGACGGAGGCCGACGAGACGCCGGGGACCTTGAGCAGGGCTTTTTCCACCCGGTTGACGCAGGAAGCGCAGGTCATCCCGGAAATTGGGAGCTTGATTTGGGATGCGGTAGATGACGTTGAGGCGGAGATCATGGTGCGTTCGTGCAGGTTGTTGGTGTCTGCCGTCGATCCTCAGGCTTCCCACCGTGGGAATGTAAAGCCTTGGCGACGATGTCCAGAACAGTCTCATGGCCATTTGGAAATATTGCTTGACCTTCCAACAGTGGGAGGCTTGAAAGTGAGTCCATTCACAAACCAACTGGAGCTTTTTGATGATCACTTTTGAAGTCAAGGACATGACTTGCGGCCATTGCGTCAGCACCATCACCAAGGCTGTGCGGGCCGTCGATAAAGCGGCCACCGTGCAGGTCGATTTGCAGTCGCACCGGGTCCAGATCGAGCCCACCGAGGCCCATGCCGATGAACTGCGTGACGCGATCCAGGAGGCGGGCTACACGCCTGTGGCCGTGGCCAATGGAGCGGTCAAACCGGATGCGGCCAAGCGCAGCGGCTGTTGTTGCGGTTGACCCGCGACACAGTCTGGCGGGCGCGGCCACCCACAGGCCAAGCCCTCAGGACTGGACCGTGTGGGGTGCCCGGGTGGCGCCCCTGGCCTTCCTGCCTCGACGAATCAACAGGTAAGCGGCAGGAATCACGAACATCGACAGCAACGGTGCGGTCACCATCCCGCCGACCATTGGCGCGGCAATGCGCTGCATGACCTCGGAGCCGGTGCCCGCACCCCACATGATGGGCAGCAAGCCCGCCAGTATCACGGCCACGGTCATGGCTTTGGGCCGCACGCGCAGAACCGCACCATCGCGGATGGCATCCAGCAGGTCATCGGCGCTGACCAGGCCCTTGTCGATGCGCTCGCCCCAGGCTTGCTTGAGGTAGAGCAGCATGATCACGCCGAACTCGGCGGAGACCCCTGCCAGGGCGATGAAGCCCACGGCGCCCGCCACCGACAGGTTGT
>CAZKPN010000165.1:0-5865 GCA_964554655.1 uncultured Aquabacterium sp.
TGCGCTGGTGCGCATCCGAAACCTTGAAAACCCCGTCACAATGACCGCACCCCCAGGCAAGTCCCCGGAAGAAGTCGTTTGGAGAGGCGCTCAAGTTTCGTTATCATTTTCAAAGCTGTCATCCACATTACCTCTGGCTGGTACACACTAGTCGTGTTCCGACTACCGAGGACATTAAATTCATGGCCACCATTCTTGTAGTTGACGACGAACTGGGCATCCGTGCCCTGCTCTCAGAAATCCTCACCGACGAAGGTCATTCCGTCGAAGTCGCTGAAAACGCAGCGCAAGCTCGCACCATGCGAGAGTCCTGCAAGCCAGACTTGGTCTTGCTCGACATCTGGATGCCCGATGTAGACGGCGTCACGCTGCTCAAGGAATGGTCCGCCAACGGGCAGCTCACGATGCCCGTGATCATGATGTCCGGCCACGGCACCATCGATACCGCGGTTGAGGCCACCAAGTTCGGCGCACAAGCCTTCCTTGAAAAACCGGTGACCATGCAAAAGCTGCTGCGCGCCGTTGAGCAAGGCCTCACCAAGCCCGCGCCACGAGCCACCCACTCGTCGGCCCCGGTGCACCTGGCCACGGTCACGCCCATCACGGCGGCGCCCTCGTACAGCAGCATGATGCAACCCAGCCTGGCGGCGGTGCGCATCGAAACGCACCACCCTGTCGAGAACAACCACCACCATGCGCCGGCCAACCACGGCTTTGCAGCACATCAAGCGCTGTCGCACGAGCAAAGCTTCGAGCTGGACCGCCCACTGCGCGAAGCGCGTGATGACTTCGAGCGCGCCTACTTCGAGTTCCACCTGGCCCGCGAAGGCGGCAGCATGACCCGCGTGGCCGAGAAGACTGGCCTGGAGCGCACCCACCTGTACCGCAAGCTCAAACAATTGGGCGTGGACCTGAGTCGCAACAAGAAAGCGGCTGCAAACTGATGTATACTTTTGGTCTTCGCTGATGAAGCGAATGAAGTCAAAAAGGCCAAGTAGCTCAGTCGGTAGAGCAGCGGATTGAAAATCCGCGTGTCGGTGGTTCGATTCCGCCCTTGGCCACCAGGTTTTGAGAGAGCCCCGCACAGTTCGCTGTTCGGGGCTTTTCTACATTTCGGGCCTGCGTTCTACAAAACAGTCGGCCATGAAAAAAGCGCCCCACCGTTGCCAGAGGGGCGCCCAATGCCATGGTGCGATGGCCTTTACCCGGCCCTGACCTCGCCCAACAAATCGGGGTGGCGGTCAAGCACCTTGAGCAGCTTCACCAGGGCCAAGGGCGGTTTGGTCTTGCCGTTCTCGTAGCGAGAAAACGCATTGACGCCGCCGCCAAAGATCTCGGCGGCTTCGCGCTGATCAAGTGCCAGCTTCTTGCGCACTTGGGCAATGAAGCCAGGGTCAACAATCGCTGCGTTCACCTGCTTGTTGAAGCCCAACATGGCCGCGCTGGTGCGCGTCGATTCCGCCAGGTCGAGCACCACCTCACCGCAAGCCGGGCAATAGTCTCCGCTCACAGCCGGGATGGTGGTCGATTCACCTTTGTAGGTGTAAGGCATGTCACGGGTGTCATGCACCAGTTTCGCCGCTACACAAATTGGGCATTTCATGTTCACAACTCCTTGAAGGACACGATCAGCACGTCATCAATGACCGTGAGTTTCAGATAGACCTCACCGACTGCCGTGCTGGGCCTGTACACGTCTTGCCAAACACGGTGGTCAACGTGCGTAGTCATGCTCTTGTAGAAATCCGCCGTGGTCATGGCCTGGATCACACCGATGATTCCACCGAAGTCCAAACCCAAAGCCGCACCACCCGCCAGTGCTGACATGGTGGAGCGGACTTTGCCCGCTTCGATCAAGGCTTTGACCAGTGACAGCTTGCAATGAGGCGAGCCTTTTTCCATGATTGAATTTAACCTACTTGGTTGAATTTGGCAAGTTGGTTAATTATCCACCTGGCCAGAATTTGAAGTTCAGCGGCAGGCCTCAGCGCAGCGGCTTAACCCGCTCACCGGTTCGGCGCTTCACGTAGTGCTCAGTCATTTCCCGCCGCTTGTGGCCCAACAGCATCTGGGCATGAGCCAGGTCGCCCGTGTCGGTAGCGGCCTTGGCCCGGATGTCCCGGAACTGGAACGACACGCCCGCCACCTTGCGGGCCTTGTCAAAGCATGAACGCAGAGCATCGGTGCGCAGAGGCTTACCGCGTCTTTGGGCGAGATTGAAAATCCGCGTGACGGTGGTTCGATTCCGCCCTTGGCCACCAGGTTTTGAGAGAGCCTCGCACAGTTCGCTGTTCGGGGCTTTTCTACATTTCGGGCCTGCGTTCTACAAAACAGTCGGCCATGATGGCGCGGCTACTGGCAGTAAGGCGGGGCCCATGCACCCGACCAAGATCAAATGCTTGCAGGCCGATCCAGCACCCTGATTTATTCCTCACCCTGTAGGGCTTGGTAGGCGGCCTGCACCGCACGCATCATTGACGCATGGAGGCTACCCAGCTTCGGGTTTTGGCCGTGCGGCGCGCGCGCAGGCACTGCGAAAAAATCCTCATTCCAAGGCAATTCGACCGACTGTTTGAAGTCGAACTTGGTGTCGAACGATATCCCTGCGTTGCTGTATGCCGCCTGGCTGCCTAGTTTCGTGATCGCGAACTCACCGCCATGGAGCCGGTTCGGGCCTTGAGAGGTGCCGTATACGACGTTGACCGCGATGCCGTCGTCTCGCTCGGTAACGGCACTCACAAGGGCAGGCCGAGGCTTCGGGCCAGGGCTTCGCCGGGGAAGTTCTGGGAAACGGCACCAGACGATGTCACCTGGTACCGGAGGCGTCCAATAGGCCACGATCAAAACAGCGATTGCTTCTTCACGACCTGGCCTTTGGGCAAGGCCGCGCCAGCGATCTTGCTCAGGGTCTTGATATCGCGCGCCGACAGTGGCCCATCATCGGCCTCATACGCTGGCAACTCATCTTTGGCCAAGCGCGACAGTGCCATGTGCACAACCTCTGTCTCAGAGAGGTCGAAACGCTCGGCCATGGTCTTCACGGTCTCACGGGTCACGCCGAACTGAGTGTCGCGTGCGCGGAACTTCAACAGCAGGCTGGAGGTGGTGGCGACCATGTTGACTCCTAAATGTATATTAAAAGTATATACCGCCAAATCGAAACCGACAACCGTGACCGGGTGCACAGGTAGGTACCGCTCACCGGTTCGGCGCTTCGCTGGCATGCTTGCCGATGCAGGCCCCACCAGGGCACGACGCTGGCGCGCCCTAGGAGAGGTCCACAGTCACGCGCTCGCACATGGCTTGTGGCATGACGGTTCGGCCATTCTTGATCAGCTGGACCAAGCCGTATTTGGCCATGGTGTGCAGGGAGCGTGACACATTGGGCGCTTGTTTGCCCACCGCCTTGGCCAGGGCATCCATGGAGCCGGGGTGCTGCTCACGGATGACCTTGAGCAAGGCCAGGTTTTCGTCTGACAGGACACGCGCCATGGCGCTCATTGACGGAAACCACACACGGGGCTCGTCGCTCTGACGCTGACGTGTGCCAGCGGCAATGGCCAGAGAGCGTGCCCGCTGTTCAGCCACAGGAGCAATACCAAATTTCAGCACTTTGTTCATGGCAACACCTCTTTCAAAACGCGATCAACCTCGGCGTAAAAGTCACTCAACAATTGATACGCCGTATCGAACTCATACAGAACCCCGTCATCCTTCACATGGCGATGCTGGTGGTCATATGGGTACTTCTTGCCTGCATGAACCCCGGGCTTGACGCCATGGGCATTGTCAAAGCCAATCAGGCGGGTGTTGTCTGGTGCATGCAAGGTCAAGCTGTACTTGATGCCATGCGGTCTTTCGACCGTGACGACAACGCGAGAAACCTCCATCTTGACCCAGTATCCATCGTCATTTTGAACTTCGATGTTGCCATCCAAGCCCAGCAAATAGTCCAAGCCTGTGCCTTGCGGTTCCTGTGAACTCATGGCGAAAGATTATCATGGATTGATATGCTTCGCAAACACCTCAGTACGCCCACGGGGACGCGAAATGCTTGCGGGGCTGATTGCCTTCAGCGCAGCGGCTTGACCCGCTCCCCGGTACGGCGCTTCACGTAGTGCTCAGTCATTTCCCGCCGCTTGTGGCCCAACAGCACCTGGGCATGAGCCAGGGCACCCGTGTCGGTAGCGGCCTTGGCCCGGATATCCTGGAACTGGAACGACACGCCCGTCGCCTTGCGGGCCTTGTCAAAGCGTGAGCGCAGGGCATCGGTGCGCAGCGGCTTGCCGTCAGAGAGGTCCACAGTCACGCACTCGCACATGGCTTGTGGCATGACGGTTCGGCGATTCCTGCAATTTTCTTGTCATCCACCTTTTAATCTCCTCATTAATCTTGTCAAAGCGACAAAATAATTGCCTAATCTTGTCATAATGACGCGAATCAAGCCTCAATCTCATTCGCTGACACGATTGACAAGATTCCCTACCCAATGACCACCCCTACCCTGCCGCCTCGTCACGATGCATTGCTGCGCCTGGTCCTTGCTGCCGGAGAACCCGTGCAGCCTGGAGCCCTTGAGCAAGCCCTCCAGGCCTCCCGACCCACCATCAACCGGGCCCTGCGAGACCTCCTGGCCTCTGGTTTTCTGAAAAAGCTGGGAGGCGGCCGGTCCACCCGCTACGTGACCACAGATGCGGCCAAGGCGGTGCTGGGGGCCGTGCCCCCAGCCGCACCCACGCCAGCAGGGCATGGCCTGCTCCGGTGGTCGCCAGCTGCCCTGCCCTTGATCGAAACGCTTCGCGCGCCGCTGGGAACCCGCACCCCGGTAGGCTATGAAAGCAGTTTTGTGGGCAGCTACATCCCAAACCAGTCCAGCTTGCTGCCACCGCAGCTGGCCACGGACTTGTTCAACGCCGGCCGCGGCCGGGACCAACAACCCGCGGGAACCTATGCCCGCGAGGTTCTGGAGCAACTGCTCATCGACCTGTCCTGGTCGTCCTCCCGCCTGGAGGGCAACAACAAGAGCTTGCTTGACACCAAGGAACTCTTCGAGCTTGGGGAGCAAGCTGGCCCCTTCGACGAAGACACCCTGATGCTGCTCAACCACAAGAACGCCATCGAGTTCATGGTCGACGCGGTGCCGACGGAGGGCATCACGGTGCACGTCATCGTCGACCTGCAGGCCAAGTTGATGCAGGACCTCCTGAAGGACTCGCGGGACATTGGCAGCATCCGTCGGCGCGTGGTGAACATCGACGGCTCTGTCTACTCCCCGAGCAACATCCCCACGCTCCTGGAAGAAACGCTGAAATCCATCATCGACAAGGTCCGCCACATCCGAAACCCGGTGGAGGCCGCATTCTTCCTCTGGGTCAACCTGGCCTACCTGCAGCCCTTTGCGGATGGCAACAAGCGCACGAGTCGCCTGAGCGCCAACATGCCGCTCATGCTGCACAACTGCGCACCCCTGTCCTTCCTGGACGTGGAGCGCACAGACTATGCGGCAGCCATGCTCGGCGTCTACGAACAGCGCAACGTTGCTGCGGCAGTGGAGTTGTTTGAATTCATCTACCGGCGCTCGATTCAGAAGTACAGCGTGCTGCGAGCCTCCCTGGCCGCGCCCGACCCGCTTCGAGCCCGGCACCGACAGACCCTGAATGAGCTCATGCAGTTCGTTGTATTCCACGGCCGAACGCTCCAAGACGCATTCATGGAAGTGCCCATCGACGCCACTGACCTGGCCGCGTTGCGCGTCATCGCGAACACCGAACTGGACCACCTGGAGCAATACAACTGCGCCCGCTACAACCTCGCACGAGGCATGACTCAGAGATGGATTGACGCCGGGCGGCCCAGGTAAGCTGC
>CAZKPN010000166.1:0-5848 GCA_964554655.1 uncultured Aquabacterium sp.
ATCATCGGCGTGGCCGAGGCCGGTGCCGAGATCAGCACCCGCCCCTTCCAGCTGGTGACGGGCCGCAAATGGGAAGGCTCGGCCTTCGGCGGCGCGCGCGGCCGCACCGACGTGCCCAAGATCGTCGATTGGTACATGGACGGCAAGATCAACATCGATGACCTGATCACGCACAAGCTGTCGCTGGACCAGATCAATGAAGGCTTTGATTTGATGAAGAGCGGCGAGTCGATCCGCTCGGTGGTGATGTACTGATCATTGGCTGGCCATGACAACGACCATCGAGACGCTCAGCGAACACGCCTGCTTTGGCGGCGTGCAAGGCTTCTATCAGCACGCCTCCAGCACCATCGGCCTGCCGATGCGCTTTGGCGTGTACCGGCCACCGCAGGCGCTGTGTTCAGCCAGCACACCCGTGCTGTTCTACCTGGCCGGTTTGACCTGCACCGAAGAGACCTTCGCCATCAAGGCCGGTGCGCAGCAATACGCCGCCGAGCACGGCCTGATCCTGGTCAGCCCCGACACCAGCCCGCGCCACACGGGCGTGGAAGGCGCAGATGCCAGCTGGGATTTCGGCACGGCAGCAGGCTTTTACCTGGACGCCACGGCCGAGCCCTGGGGCCCGCACTGGCGCATGGAAAGCTACCTGACGAAAGAATTGCTGCCCCTGGTGTTGCAGCACTTCAAGGGCGATGCCGCGCGCACCGGCATTTTCGGCCACTCGATGGGCGGCCACGGCGCCTTGACGCTGGCTTTGAAGCACCCCGCGCTGTTCAAGAGCGTGTCGGCCTTGGCGCCGATTGCCGCGCCCACGCAATGCCCCTGGGGCCGCAAGGCGCTGCAAGGTTATCTGGGCGACGAGTCTTCAGAATGGGCCCGGCACGACGCCACCGAATTGGTCAAGGGCGGCGCCAAATGCCCGCCCATCCTCCTTGACCAGGGCTTGGCCGACAAGTTCCTGGCGGACCAATTGCACCCCCACCTGCTGGAGGCCGCCTGCCAGCAGCATGGCCAGCCCCTGACGGTGCGTCGACATGAAGGTTACGACCATGGCTACTACTTCATCAGCACCTTCATGCGCGACCACATCGCCCACCATGCCTCGGCCCTGAAGGCCTGAGACGCGTGAGGCGCCCGGGTAGCGGGCCGCCTCACGCGGGCATCGCCCCCGACTTGTTGGACGACGTCTGCTGCAAGCTGGGCGGCAACCACAACTCGATCACACCGGGGCGCCGGTTGAGTGACTTGGGCAGATCGCGCACCCACACCTTGTCCGCCGACTCACCCGGCCCCACCCAAGGCAGGCCCAGCAAACCCGCCATGGCTTTGGCACAGGCCCGGCTGCCAGGATCGTGCAGCACAAAGGTGGGCTGAGGCCAGGGCGCTGGCCGACGCTGCTGGCGCACCTGGGCACTCAGCGTCACGTTCTCGATCGGCGCCACCTGCACCAGCTCACCCGCCTGGGCCTGCAACGTCTGGCGCAAAACCGTGGCGGGCACGCGAGAAAATTCGTCATACACCTGCACATACAAGATCGTGTTGCCCTGTGGTCGGCGGCAGGCCTCCAGCGACACGATGGCGGGTGTTGCGGCCGCCACGGCTGGCACCTCTTTCGGTGGCACCGCTGGCACAGGTTCAATGGGCGCTTTGGCGGTGTTGGTCAACGGCCCCTTGGCGCTCCAATTTTTCAGTTGCTGCCACACGGCCTCGGCCGCCAAGGCCTGCCCCAACGGCGAGTTGCCCGAATCCCAATAGCTCAAGGCCGAACTGGCCGGCTGGAACGACGACACCAGTTGCAGCTCGCTTCGCATGCGCAAGGCGGTGGCCGGGCATTCAGCCTCGGTGGCCCCCGGTTTGGCAAAGTCGGTGGCAATGCGGGCGGCCACCAGGTCCACGCCCTCGCGCTCCAGCAAACTCAGCAAAGGGCTGCCCCGCATCACCTGCAGCAGCGTCTTCGTCTGCACATACAGGAACTCCGGCATCTTGGGGCAGCTGGCGTCGATGCCCTGCAAACCTTTGGACACCTCGGCGAACAGCTTGCTGGCTTCGGTGCGCGACTCGGCCTCCTTGCGCTGCACCTGTTCGATCGTTTGCCAGGCCGACAGGATCAAGGTGCCCGAAGCGCCCAGGCCCAAGGTCGTGCCAATGGCGGTGGCGCGGGCCGTGCGGCGCCACCAAGGGGCGGCCTGGGCTTTGTCGGGTGCGTCCTTGGCATCGTTCAGGCGCGCGGCCACGCGGATGCCGTGGTGGGCCGGGCTGCGCCAGCCGGGCAGCTGCGCCAGCCAGGTCTCGCGCATGGCCAGGCCAAAGTCCTCGCCCAGGCGGTGGTAACTTTCCCATTGTGCTTCGTCAAAGGACTGGTCGCCGGTGGACTCGTGCGGGAAGTCTTCGTGCTTTTGCGCGTAGGCCAGCACATCCACGTCCAGCGCGTTGTGCAGGTTGGGTTTGACAATCAGCAGCGTGCCCTCGGGGCGAGTCAACACCGTCTGGCCATCATCGCGCTTGACCGGGCGCTCGCGGTAGCGGATGCGCGCCAGCAGCACGCCTCGACAGGAATGGCTGTTCGCCACGTCTTCGGGCGACAACACCGTCAGGCCACCTTCGCAATCCGAGGCAAACAGGCGGCGGGCCTCTTCGCGCGAATAAAAATCGATCTCGGCGCCAAAATCGATGCGGGCCTTGCGCACCAGGTTCTCGATGTCGCCAAACTCGTAGCGTGGATCGCAACTGGCATCGGACAGGATGATGAAATCCAGCTCGCGCTTGACCAGCGCATAAACCCCGGTGTTCTCGAAGTGACCGCCATCCGACAGGTACCACCAGGGCCGTTCGCCCCCAAAGTACACGGCCGAGGCTTCACTGGCCAGCATCAATGGCTTGGGCAGAAAGCGCCACGACAAATCGCTCAACCAGCGCAAGGGCACGAGGGCGCCTGGCGAACGAATCCAGTGGCCCAGGCGCACGCCCAGGAAGTACAGCAGCAAGGCCAGCCCCCGCGTGGTGTAGGCACCCGCCCCCGGCGAGGCCGCCGCGCCCGACACCGCCACCCAGCGCCCCAGCGTGCCAGCATCGTGGTCTGCCTGCATCGGGATGAAACGCGAGGGGCCCACCTCCAGGCCGCGCCAGGTGGCCGTGACTGCCGCGCCTTTGCGGTCGGCGTTGTACAGCCCACTCAGGTCATCCCGCGTCTGGTTCAGGCAGGTGTTGACCAGGTGGATGGGGCCGCCGCGCAGCTCGGGCTGGTAGTGGCGCAAGCCCATGTCGTCGCCCTCTTCCACCGCCGTGACGTCGGCCCGACCAGCCCCGCCCCCACCCAGCCCCCGCCGGGGATTGCCCACGGCCAGGTAAGCGCGGGTCAGGCGCGCCCGGTAGAAGCTGTGCAGTGATGACGTGTTGGGCATCTGGGCATTGCCCGCCGTGAGCACCACCCACGTGAACCACACCAGGGCCACCAGCGCCGCCCGCATCCACGAAGGCGTGTTGATCAATGGCGCAAAGGTGTCGGGCGCGAAGACGAACCATTGCAGCAGCACCAACCAGCTCAGCACCAGCACCAGCAAGCCCGCCAGGCTGCCCACGTTGATCAGGCGCGGCAACCACTCGCGTGCCCGCCCGCCAGCTTCGGCGGCCATCTGCTGCAAAGGCTGCACCATGGTGCGCAGGCCCAGGGCCACCAGGCCGCCAAAGCCCACACCGCGCCACAGGTAGTTCTCGTTGCCAGCCTGGGATTGAAGCTCTTCCAGCAACCACCAGCTCAACACGTCGAGCGCTCCCAGCCCGGCGACGGCACAGGCCCCCAGCGTGACCATGCGCAAGGCCCGCGTCAACGCATTGCGCAATCGGGCCACGGCCAGGGCATGCGGATCGCCGCTGAAGAACAACCAGCCTTGCGCCAACGATTGCCCCACCGTGATGGACAGCAAGGCCAGCACGGCCGCGCTGGTGGCTGTGAGGCCGTCGTGGCGGGGGTCAAGCAACTGCGCCGCGATCGACCAACGCACCAACACCCAAGTGCCTAAGGCACAGCCCAGCAGGAACAGCACATCGCCCACGCTGGGGCCCGCCGACTTGGCCCCCGGGTTGGCCGTGTCACGCGCCGCCCAATAACCCGAGATCAAGCCCGGCGCGGCGAGCAACCACCCGGCCAAGGCCAGCACCCACCAGGGCGTCTGCCAGAAGGCCCAGCCCTTGGGGTCGAGCACCTGGGTGCTGTGCTGCAACAAGTGAGGCGCCACCACGATCAGGCCGACCAGCATGCAGGCCACCATGAACTCGGCGTGGATGGCCAGCACGGCGCGCAGGTAGGTGACCACCGCCGTGCCCCAATCGCGCGAGCCCGAGGTGGACAGGTAGCGCCCATTGCGCCGCAGCCACTCCAGCACCGGCGAGGACGCGTCGGCCATCAGGGCCTGCGCCCGCGCGATGCCAAAACTGGACACCAGGCGCCCGAACATGCCCCCGATGTAGCCTCCACCCGAGACCGTGGACAGGTAATCGACACGCCCCAGCAGGCCATCGGCATCCAGCGTGCGCTCATCAACGGGCACGCCAGCCGGGCCGCCCCGCCGGTTCTGGGCCAGGCCACGCATCAGGCCCAAGGCAAAAGTGGCGCTGCGCACGCCGCCGCCCGACAAAGCCAGGCCCACCCGTGGCAGCTTCAATTCGGTCTCTGCATGCACCGACGCCTCGCCCAGCACCTGCTGCCTGCGCGCCTGCAAGGCGGCCTGCTCGGCCGACTGCAAAAGCGCGCCAGCGCCCGGGTGCGCGGCCTGGCCGGGATGTTCAAGCGAAGATTGGATGGAGGAGGTCATGCCCGATGCTGCTGCATATGGCGACAACTGCCAACCAATTCAGGGACGACAAATTAGGGGGTGGCAGGCCCGGCGCGGATAATCCGCCACATGAACGCCCCCACACCGACCGCCAAAGCCTCCGCCGACCAGCCCTTCAGCCTCCTGCCCCTGGCCCCCGCCATGCTGGACAACCTGACGCAACTGGGCTACCTGACCATGACGCCGATCCAGGCCGCCAGCCTGCCCATCGCACTGGAAGGGAAAGACCTGATCGCCCAAGCCAAGACCGGCAGCGGCAAGACCGCCGCCTTCGCCCTGGCCCTGCTGACACGACTGGACCCGAAAAACTTCGCGGTGCAGGCCATGGTGCTGTGCCCCACGCGCGAGCTGGCCGACCAGGTCACCCAAGAGATCCGCCGCCTGGCCCGCTTTGAAGACAACATCAAGATCCTGAGCCTGTGCGGCGGCACGCCCATGCGCGGCCAGATCGACAGCCTGGAGCACGGCGCCCACATCGTGGTCGGCACGCCCGGCCGCCTGATGGACCACCTGGAGCGCGAGACCCTGAACCTGTCAGCCCTGAACACCCTGGTGCTGGACGAGGCCGACCGCATGCTGGACATGGGCTTCTTCGACGACATCGTGAAGGTGGCCAAGCAGTGCCCCAAAGACCGGCAGACGCTGCTGTTCTCAGCCACCTACCCCGAAGGCATCGCCAAGCTCAGCGCTCAGTTTTTACGCAACCCGCAAGAAGTGAAGCTGACCCAGCAGCACGACGACAGCAAGATCCGCCAGCGCTGGTACGAGATCACCGAGACCGAGCGCCTGCACACGGTAGCGCTGCTGCTGCTGCACTACCGCCCCGTCAGCACCCTGGCCTTTTGCAACACCAAACAGCAATGCCGCGACTTGGTCGATGTACTCAAAGCCCAAGGCATCGAGGCCCTGGCCCTGCACGGCGACCTGGAGCAGCGTGACCGCGACCAGGTGCTGATCCAGTTCGCCAACCGCAGTTGCTCGGTGCTGGTGGCCACCGACGTGGCCGCGCGCGGCCT
>CAZKPN010000167.1:0-5795 GCA_964554655.1 uncultured Aquabacterium sp.
CCAGGTGGATGGCGTTGGCCATGGTCTTGCGCGAGACGCGGCGCATCTTGGCGAGGTCCCGGTGAAAGCGCTCGCTCAAGGTCATGGGCAGGCTGGCCAGCAGGGCCTGGCGATGCATGTACACGTCGGCGTTGAGCTGAAAGCCCCGGCCGCGCCAGATGGCGTTGGCCGTCTCGTGCGCGGCGACGGCCTTGTGGGGTGGCGAGAAAATGGCCAACTGGTGGTACAGGCTGACCAGGCTGCCGCCCGTGTCGATGGCTTGCGCTGCGGCCGTCCAGTCCTGCAGCTTCTTGCCCACGTCGGGCATCACATCGGCCATCTTGCTTTTGGCGTTCTGCGTGGCGCGCACATGGTTGGCTGTTACCGTGGCCTTGGTGGTGTTGGGGTCCAGCACGTGCACGCCCATGGTCAGCAGAAATGGTGCGCTGTACTGCAATGCCGGTTGCATCAGGTCGCCGATGAGCGAGCCCATCTGCCACAAGGCAAAGCGTTCGGGGAAGGACTTGATGGAGTAAAAACGCGCCTCCAGTTCGTCCGATCCGGTCTCCTTCCACAGGCGCAGGCCGCTGGGGGTGGGGTCCTGGATGGTGTCGAAGTCGATGATCTGGTCGCGCAACTCGCGCCCGTCGTCGTAGTGCAGGTCCGGCGCGTCGGTCTGCGAGATGCGGTCGGGGTTGGTGAACAGGGCGCACCAGTTGATCAGGTCGGCGGCGTCACACACCTGGTTGGGCAGGGAGGCCGATCTCAGCGTGGAGGCCATGGACTCACGAAGCGCCATCACCTCATCGCGCTTGTTCAGGTCCTGCGCGTCGCCGGGCAGGCTCACGCTCATCATCAGGCGGAAGTCCCGGATCGTGTAGTGAAAGCCGCCTGTCAGCGAGGACTGGGCCCCTTGCAGCAGGTGGCCCACGCGTTGGCGGGCCAGGGTGTGGAACAGGTTCTGGTTGCGGGCAGGGCGGCCCCAGTGCTTGGCCTGCTCGGCCTGATCTTCGTCTTCGACGCGCAGATTGGCATAGCGGCGCAACTGGCCTCTAACATGGGGTGAGGCGAAGAGGTGGAACTGGATGCCAGCGCCTGCGGGGCAGTTGGCATAGAGCGAGATAAGCACCTCGGCCATGCGCTCGTCCGCCCCCGATTGCGGCATCACCTCCAGCATGAAGCCCAGGCCATCGCGGTTGACGAAGAGCTTTTCTTGGGCGAGGTAGGCCGAGTAAGGTAGCCAGGCGGCGAACTGTTCGGCCGGGGTGTCTGGTGGCGCCCCCAGGCCCATGGTCTCAAAGAGGCCAGGGCGGTGCGGCCTGCGCGCGGGGCTTGCCGTCTGGGCGCTGGAGGATGCGGGGGTGGAGGTGGATGCAGCAGACATGGCCGGGCCTTTCAGTCATTGGCGTCGAGGGGTGAGTCGCCTGGGGGCAGCAGCGGGCCGGTGTCGGGTGTGAGGCGCTGAAAGGCTGAAGGTCGGGGTGGCGTGGCGGTGGGCTCCACGGTGGTCGATGCGGGTGTGCCGGGCTGCATGGCAGCTGATGGCACACGCTTGACCGGTGGCCGGGTGGGCGCGTAGGCATCGCGGATCTGGCGTTGTGCGTTGTCGATCAGCCACTGGCCCGCATCGATCTGAACGTAGACATAGCCCTGGTCGTAGAGGTCACGGTCGGCATCCTCCCAAGGCTTGAACCACAAACGTAGGATTCGCGATGAAGAGCGCAGGGGCGAGGCTATGGCGGCCATCGCGGCTGGGGCGGACATGCTGATGGCCGGTGCTGCTTGCGTTGGCGTGTTGGATGTGGATCCGTCTTTGCCCATGCTCCTGCGTTTGCCGCGTTGGCTGGGCAGGTTGTCCTGGATGGCGTTGGCATAGGTGCCCGAGACCGAATCGCAGGTCACGCCTTCTGGGGCTTTGCAGGCGTAGTCCGAACTGCCACCCAGGCCTGACAGGTTCATGCAGCCAGTGAGCAGGCAGCACAGGCTGCAAGCGAGCCAGACCAGCCTCTGGATGCCAGCGGAAAAGCGCCTGATGGGGTCGGCGGTCAAGGGTGTGTTCATGGTCGAGCCTCCTTCGGTGGCTGCTGCAAGCGGGCCTGGATGACCAGGTGATCGACATAGCCTTCGGTGCGGCTGCCGTCTGCCCAAACCAGGGTGGGCGTGGCTTGCACGCCCAGGCGCTGCGCCAAAGCCAGATTGCGGCCCACGGGGTGCTCGCAGATCGCAGCGGTGTTAAGTGCGGCGGCATCGCCCTGCAACATGTAGCGTTGCCAGGCTTTGGCGCGGTCCGTGGCGCACCAGATCGCAATCGGCTTGGCCTCGCCCTGGAATGGCAGCAAGAAGGTGTAGACCGTGACGTTGTCGATTTGCGCCAGCTCCGGCTCAAGCTGCTTGCAATAGCCGCAGCCCGGGTCGCTGAACACCACCACCTGCCCTTGCCCGTTGCCGCGCACGGTCTTGATGGCGTCCGCCAGGGGCAGCTTGTCCACGGTGATGGGCGCAGGGGCGGCAGCCACCGTCGGTGTCGTGGCACTGCCTTTGGCGGCGAGCGCCAGCTTGGGACCCGTGAGGTCCGTCATGGTCTGCGTGTCGAACACATGCCCGAAGACGAAGTAGCGCGGCTGCTGCGCCGACACGTAGGCCACATTGCCATTCATCCAGACCTCGTACAGGCCCGCAATGGGCGAGCGCAAAACCTGGGTGAAGCGCGTGCTGGGGTTGGCCTTCCTGAGCGTGGCCAGCAGGCGAGCTTCGTCCGCCGTGGAGGTATCGGCCCTGACCACGCTGCTGACCAAGGACATGACAATTGCCGAGATCAATACCCGGCTGCGTAGGCTGGGGCGGTCAGCGGGGCGCACATCAGTAGTTGTCATCATTGGAAGCCTTTGAGTAGCGGTCTTGGTCTTCGGCACCAGCCGATGGCATGGCGTGGCCAGGCGACCGACCCGTGTTGGCTGACATCGGCACCTCAATGCGCACGCCCTTGGTGATCACCACGTCGATCTCCCGACCTGCATCGACCTCGATGACTGGGAAGGTGTTCTCTGCCAGCTTGATGTAGTACTGGGCCAGCCGGTCCAGGGCCTTGCCGACACCCGTGCCCAGGCCCGAGCGATAGGCATCTGCACCGTTGCCGCCACCGCCACTGCTGGCGATCGTGCCCAGCGCCGAGGTGCTGTAGGTGGTCGATGAGGTGGCCAGGCCCTGGCCGATGCCGCTGACCACGCCCGCGAGCAGGGCGTTGGCCAGCATCTGCCCCTGCTTGGTGACCAATCGCCCGCGCATGCCCACCTTGCCGTCTTCGCCATAGACCGTGCCCTGGATCTTGACCTCCAGCGTGGCGCCATCAAGGCGCACGCAGGACAGGTTCTCGGTTCGCAGGTAGGCGCGCTCGGAGCTGATGTCGCCATAGCCAGCGGCGATCACGAAGCAGTCGCGGTATTCGCCCCGAAAGCGGTTGGGCAAGACGGAGTTGTCCGACAGGCGGATCAGCACCGGGTGTGGGTTGGACTGCGACTGCCCGCCCGTGGGAGCATCCAGGCCACCCAGCAAGGTGCCACGCGTGAAGCTGACGGGCAGGAAAGTGGTGATGCTTGGGGCCTCTGCGGTGGTGGATGCCATCACGGGTGCAGTACCGGCTGAAGTAAGGGCTGCTGTCGGCGTGGTGGTGTCTGTGGCAGCAGAACTTGCCCTGGTCTGGCTACGCTCCACCAGGGTGATGCGCGTCAACACCGGGGCCACGTCTTGCATTGCCATGCCCGGATCGCCCAGGGGCAAGGTGCCCACTGGTGACGCTTTGGGTGGGGGCGGCACCGCAGGCAGGCTTGATGCCGGTGGCATGGTGGGTGTTGGAGGCACAGGCGTGGTGGGAGGCGCCATCGGGTTGGGCGCCACAGGCATGCTGGCCGCCTGGCTGGCCGAGGTGAGCTTTTGCTCGATCTCGGCAAAGCGCTGCATGGTGTGGGCCTCGAAGGCTTGGCGGTCCTTGTTGAGGCGGGACTGTTCGTCGCGTTCGTTCTCGTACTGCGCCAGCTTGCGCCCTGCGGTGCCCACCCATTGGTCCACCGGGTTGACCTGCTGCCCCGGCGTCATCACACCGATGTTGGTGACGGAGGCCGGTAGCCCGCTGCCGTTGCTTGGCGTATCAGCCGTGGGTGAGCGCGTGTCGGTGAGCGCAAAGATCAGCCACAGCAGACCGACGCCCACGATCAGGATCACGCCCAGGGTGGCGTACTGGCGCTGGCGTGGCGACATGCCCTGCAAGACGCGGCCCAATGAGCCGCCCAGCGCGCTTTTGAGCCGACTGACTGCGCCCGCACCTACTGTGGCGCCGGGCCCATTCGAGGAGAAGGGCGTGTTCATCGCGTGCTCTCCTGCCGGATCACGAACACCGTGGTGCTCTCCCCCGGTTGCAGGTTGTGGTTCTCGATGGCCACGCCCATGACCTGGGCGCCATCGCGGTCGAACTCCTGCTCGGCCAGCACCATCAAGGCCGCGCTGGTGTTGCGTAGCAGGTACTTCTCACCGAGCAAGCCACGCCCCTCATAGCGCCGCATCAGTAAAAGACTGGCCTCGACCCACAAGGGGACAGGGCGGTTGACCTCTTCGACACGCACATCAGCGGGTACCCGGTCAGAGGCCATGGCCACCAGAAGGGCTTTCATCGCACGCACATGGTTGGCCGAGGTGCCCGCCGGGCCTTGCGTCCGCGCCTCAGGTTTGAACGGCTTGGCGCTGGTGTCGCGAATCACGATGGTGTCGGCCGGCGTGTCCGAGCGGTGTAGCAGCAGGGTGTACGTGGCCTGTGCGGTGGAGATGAACAGGTTGACCGGCTTGGTAGTGCGGCCCACGGGGCGGATGTACACCTCGCCCTTGTCCCGATCACATTCGACGATCAACTCGCCTGCGGGATTGATGACTGGGCTGGCTGGGGCGGCGAGTGGCGTGCCTGTTGCCAGGGGCGCTGGCGCAGCGGCCGTGGCGCAGGTGCTCGAATAGATGTTGCCGAACACATCGGTGATGGGCGCGCCCTCGATGCGAATGCGCGTGGCTTCCTTGATCGCGACCATGGCCTCGACCGACACACCGTCGCGTGCGTCCAGCCACTGCAAGGCGCAGGCTGTGCGGGTCGTGAGCATGGCCACGGTGAGCGCCAGGGCACGAGCCAGGGCGCTTGTGGCCAGCCACTGACCGCATCGCCCTTGCATCGGATCAGGTCGCATTGGGAACCTCCTTGAAGGTCTTGAGGTGCACACGCGCGCCGTTGAAACTGAACTCGATCAGGTAGGCCTTGAGGTCATTGCCTGTCTCAAAACCATTGACCAGCGTACGCAGCCGCCCCCGCACCACCACGCTTTGCTTGTCCTCGCTGGCCACCAACTGCTGGGGCATGAACAAGGTGCTTGCGTTGATGCGTTTGAGCCGCTCGCCCTCGACCTCCTGGCGGGTCTTGAGCGCGCCGTACTGCTCGGGCTCCACATAGCCCAGCAGCACCCCCTTCTTCCAGTCGATGGAGGAGGGCGTGACATCAAGCACGAGCCAGGCAACAAAGCTGCCCATCTGCTCCAGGTACTCGCCACTGGCCTTGTCGCGGCTAACCCAAAACGACTTGTCGATGGAGGGCGGAACGACCACCGTACGCACCGTGCCGATCAGGTTGAGGATCACGATCAGCGCCACGACATGACCGCTGGCGAGCAAGCCGACCGCCAGCCCCAGGCTGCGATTGCGTCGGCGCATTTCCTTGATGTCGCTGTTGAGTCGTTCGAAATCCATGGGAATGCTCCTGGCTCAGCCGACCATGCGGCGGATGTGGG
>CAZKPN010000168.1:0-1992 GCA_964554655.1 uncultured Aquabacterium sp.
ATGTCTTCGCCGGTGAACCACAGCACGCTGTTGGTGGCCGATTTACGCGAAGAGCCGGTGCCAACCACGTCGCCGACGTAGGCGACCAGGTTGCCCCTGGCGCGCAGGTCTTCGATGAATTTGATGGGGCCGCGCTTGCCGTCTTCTTCAGGGGTGATGCCGTCGCGCTTGTTCTTCAGCATGGCCAAAGCGTGCAGCGGGATGTCGGGGCGGCTCCAGGCGTCGGGGGCCGGGGAGAGGTCGTCGGTGTTGGTTTCGCCGGTGACTTTCAGGATGCTGACGGTGATGCTTTGGGGCACTTCGGGGCGCGAGGTGAACCATTCGGCATCGGCCCAGCTTTGCAGCACGGCCTTGGCGTGGGCGTTGCCCTTGTCTGCTTTTTCCTTCACGTCGTGGAAGGCGTCGAACATCAACAGCGTCTTTTTGAGCGCTTCGGCGGCGATGCCGCCCACCAGGGCGTCGTCCAGCAACTCGACCAGGGGGTGGATGTTGTAGCCGCCGAGCATGGTGCCCAGCAGTTCAGTGGCTTTTTCGCGGGTGATCAGGACCGATTTTTCAGTGCCGTGGGCCACGGCGGCCAGGTAGGAGGCCTTGACCTTGGCGGCGGCGTCCACACCAGCGGGGACGCGGTGCACGATCAGGTCCACCAGGGTGGCTTCTTCGCCAGCGGGCGGGTTCTTCAGCAACTCGATGACTTCGCCGGTTTGCTGGGCGGTCAGAGGCAGTGGAGGGATGCCCAGCGCGGCGCGCTCGGCAATGTGTTGGCGGTAGGCTTGCAACATGGTGTGACCTTCTTGGGATCTTGGATGCTCGTGACGTGGACGTCAGGAAAAGCGGAATGCGCGCGGTGAAGCTCGCACCTGGACAAGGCATAAGCAATTTCCGCGCAGACCGCTATTTTCGCCCAGGAATGGGCTTGGTGTCACCCTCCGACCACACGCAAATCGATGGATTCATCGATGAACGTGCGTCAATTCGGTGCGATTCTTGTGAATGAGGCTGACTTACTTCGGTGCGCTAGCGTCAGCCGCTGGAGCAGGGGTTGGTGTGTCGAACACCGATTTGGGCGGGTTCTTGCGCAATTCTTCTTCGGCGGCGCGTTGCACTTCATGCACGCAGCCGTCCACCAGGCGGCGGCCGGTCTTGACGTTGAGCAGCATGGATTTGGTCAGAATCTGGATCAGCAGGACGGTGTCCTTGCTGTCTTCCAGGCGAACCGCACCGGTGCTGGACACGACGGGCTTGACCACCCAGGTCTGCTTGTCCTGGCGCAGGTTGAAGTAGCCACGGTTGGTGTCGTTGGCGTCGATCAGCAGTTTTTTGCCGAATTCGCACTCGTAGCGGCCGATCAGCACGCGCTTGGCGGCTTCCAGTTGTTCTGGCGATGCTTCGGGCAAGGGCACGAATTTCTCGGCCACAGGGCCCTTCCTGACGGGTTTGGACTTGGCCTTGGCTTTGGCGGCGGGTTGAGCCGCGGTGTCGGTGGCGGCGCGCGCCTGTGAGCTGAAGGCGCCCGCCGTCATGCCCAGCAGGATGCCCACGGTGATGGCGGCGGTGCGGATGCGGCGGGTGCGCTTGTTTTGGAGACTCATTTGAAGGGGGTTCCGATCACGGGCGTTTTGGTCAATGGGGGGCGGATTGGAGGCCGATCTTGCCACCAATCCGGCTGGCCAATCGTTAGAAAACGTCGCCAGGCACGCGGACCCAACCTTCCATCAGCACCCGGGCGCTGCGGCTCATGATGGCTTTTTTCACGGTCCATTCGCCGTTGACCTGGGTGGCTTCGGCGCCCACGCGCAGGGTGCCCGAAGGGTGGCCGAAGCGCACGGCGGTGCGGGCGCCGCCGCCCGCAGCCAGGTTCACCAGCGTGCCGGGGATGGCGGCGGCGGTTCCGATGGCGACGGCGGCCGTGCCCATCATGGCGTGGTGCAACTTGCCCATGGACAGGGCGCGCACCAGCAGGTCGATGTCGGTAGCCTTCACGGTTTTGCC
>CAZKPN010000168.1:2092-5612 GCA_964554655.1 uncultured Aquabacterium sp.
TCGATGAACTCGAGCACGATCTCGGCGGCCGGGAAGGTCACGCCATCGAGCTCGAAATCACCGGTTTCCTGCACCTGGCCGTTGGTGACGGGCACGTGCGCAATGATGGTTTTCTTGATGTTGGCTTGCCAGATGCGCACCACGGCCACACCGTTCTGCGGGATGCGCGAGGCATCGACGAGGCCCGCATGGATGGCGAAGGCGCCCGCGGCGGTCGACAGGTTGCCGCAGTTGCCGCTCCAGTCCACGAAAGGCTTGTCGATGGACACCTGTCCGTAAAGGTAGTCGACATCGTGGTCGGGCACGCTGGACTTGGACAGGATCACGCACTTGGAGGTGGACGAGGTGGCCCCGCCCATGCCGTCGATGTGGGCGGCGTAAGGGTCGGGGCTGCCGATGACGCGCAAGAAGAGCTGGTCGCGGGCTGCGCCGGGTTGTTGGCAAGCGGCGGGCAGGTCTTGCAGGCGGAAGAAAACGCCTTTGCTGGTGCCGCCACGGAGGTAGGTGGCGGGGACTTTGATTTGGGGGGCGTGGGTCATGGTGCTTCTTTCAATGCAACGGTGGGCAGTGCTCCACCTTGAATCGGGCGGCCAGTTCGGCCAGGCGCTTGTCGAGTGTCCAGAGCGTGGCTCCAGGGGTCAAAAGGGTCGAGGCGAGCAGGTTCATGTCCACCAGGCCGCAGCCCAGGCCGTACAACTGTTCGCGGTCCACAAAGGCCATGACCTCGCGCAAGCTGGCTTGCTGGGTGGCTTGCAGCAGGCTCAGGTCGGACAAGGTCCGTGCTCGTTCTGGGGGTGTGCCACAGGCCATTTCACCCAGGACCATGGGGTGCATCAGGGCTTGGTCGGCCGCCAGCAAGGTCACAAGCGCCGCGTTGCGTTGGCGAAAGTGCGCCACCCAGACCGAGGTATCGACAAGGACACCGCTCACAGCGCCACTCATGTTGCCAAAGGGCCTCGCTGGCGAGGGATGTCCGCCATCTTGGGGCTGGCATCGCCCAGCGCGGCCAGGCGTTTGGCGGCTTGCACACGCACGAAGGTTTTGATGGCCTCGCGAAAGAGGTCGGCCTTGTCCATGGCTGGGTCGGCCACTTCCAAGGCTTTTTCGTACAACTCGTCGTCGATGGTGACGGTGGTTCTCATGGCGTCCTTGCGTCAATTTTGATGCTATTTGACATCAAAATTGACGCTACCGCAAGGGTGGGCGACGTTCAAGCTGCCTTGGTGGAGGCCAGGAAATCCTGGGCAAAGCGTTGCAGCACGCCGCCTGCTTCGTAGACCGAGACCTCTTCGGCCGTGTCCAATCGGCAGGTCATGGGCACCTTCACCACGTCGCCATTCTTGCGGTTGATGACCAGGGTCAGGTCGGCGCGCGGGGTGAGTTGGCCTTCCACGTCATAGGTCTCGGTGCCGTCCAGGTTCAAGGTCAGGCGATTGGTGCCCGGCTTGAATTCCAAAGGCATCACGCCCATGCCGATCAGGTTGGTGCGGTGGATGCGCTCGAAGCCTTCGGCGGCGATGGCTTCCACACCGGCCAGGCGCACGCCTTTGGCGGCCCAATCGCGCGACGAGCCTTGGCCGTAGTCGGCGCCAGCCACGATGATCAGCGGCTGCTTGCGGTCCAGGTAGGTTTCCATGGCTTCCCACATGCGCACCACTTGGCCTTCGGGCTCAATGCGGGCCAGCGAGCCTGCTTTCACGCTGCCGTCTTCCTTGCGCACCATCTCGTTCTTCAAGGTGGGGTTGGCGAAGGTGGCGCGCATGGCGGTGAGGTGGTCGCCGCGGTGGGTGGCGTAGGAGTTGAAGTCCTCTTCCGGCACGCCCATTTTGTGCAGGTATTCACCGGCCGCGCTGTTCATCATGATCGCGTTGGACGGCGACAGGTGGTCGGTGGTGATGTTGTCGGGCAGTATGGCCAGCGGGCGCATGCCCTTGAGCGTGCGCGGGTTGGCGGCCAGGGCGCCCACGCCTTCGGTGTCCCAATAGGGTGGGCGGCGGATGTAGGTGCTTTGTGGGCGCCAGTCGTACAGCGGGCTGACCTTCTCGCCAGCATCGGCCTGGATGGCGAACATTGGCTCGTAGACCTTGCGGAACATCTCGGGCTTGACGGATGACTTGACGATCGCGTCGATCTCTTCGTCCGAGGGCCAGATGTCCTTCAGGCGGATTTCCTGGCCGTTGACCACGCCCAGCACATCGCGCTCGATGTCGAAGCGGATGGTGCCGGCGATGGCGTAGGCCACGACCAGCGGGGGCGAGGCCAGGAAGGCCTGCTTGGCATAGGGGTGGATGCGGCCGTCGAAGTTGCGGTTGCCCGAGAGCACGGCGGTGGCGTACAAATCGCGATCGACGATCTCTTTCTGGATGACCGGGTCGAGCGCGCCCGACATGCCATTGCAGGTGGTGCAGGCAAAGGCGACGATGCCGAAGCCCAGCTTTTCCAGGTCGCCCATCAGGCCGGCTTCGTTGAGGTACAGCTCGACCGTCTTGGAGCCAGGGGCCAGTGAGGACTTGACCCAGGGCTTGCGCGTGAGGCCGAGCTTGTTGGCGTTGCGCGCCAGCAGGGCGGCCGCGATCACGTTGCGCGGGTTGGAGGTGTTGGTGCAGCTGGTGATGGCGGCGATGATCACGGCGCCGTCGGGCATCGTGCCTTCACCTTCGGCCGGCATGCTCCAGGGGCCGTTGATGCCTTTGGCCGCCATGTCGGTCGTGGCCACGCGTGCATGCGGGTTCGAGGGGCCGGCCATGTTGCGCACCACGCTCGACAAATCGAAGCTCAGGGTGCGTTCGTAAACAGCTTCTTTCAAGGTGTCGGACCACAAGCCACCAACCTTGGCGTAGGTCTCGACCAGCTTGATTTGGCTCTCGGTGCGGCCGGTGAGGCGCAGGTATTCAATCGTCTGCTCGTCGATGCTGAACATGGCGGCGGTGGCGCCGTATTCGGGGGCCATGTTCGAGATGGTGGCGCGGTCACCCAAAGTGAGGCTGGGCACGCCTGCACCGTAGAACTCCAGATAGGCGCCCACGACCTTGGATTGGCGCAAAAACTCGGTCATGGCCAGCACCACGTCGGTGGCCGTGATGCCGGGCTGGCGCTTGCCAGTCAGTTCAACGCCGACGATCTCGGGCAGGCGCATCCACGAGGCGCGGCCCAGCATCACGTTCTCGGCTTCCAGGCCGCCCACGCCAATGGCGATCACGCCCAGGGCGTCGACGTGCGGGGTGTGCGAGTCGGTGCCGACGCAGGTGTCGGGGTAGGCCAGGCCCTTGTCGTTGTGGATGACGGGGGACATCTTCTCCAGATTGATCTGGTGCATGATCCCGTTGCCCGCGGGGATCACATCGACGTTGTCGAAGGCCAGCTTGGTCCAGTTGATGAAGTGGAAGCGGTCTTCGTTGCGGCGCTCTTCGATGTCGCGGTTCTTCTGGAACGCATCGGGATCGAAGCCGCCGCACTCCACGGCCAGCGAGTGGTCCACGATCAACTGCACGGGCACCACGGGGTTCACCTTGGCCGGGTC
>CAZKPN010000169.1:0-5512 GCA_964554655.1 uncultured Aquabacterium sp.
CCAAATCGGGTACAAGCAGGCCAAGCATTGGGCGGTCCGCGAAGTGAGCGCGGCTAGGCTTCCTGGCCTATTCCATTGGGCACAGCCTGGGCGAGCTCACGGCCCTGCTGGAGCTGGCCGTGCGCCGCGCCTGGGATGCCCCGAACTCGCCGCAACCGCGCGTGCAGATTCGGCTGGCGGGCAAAGACTTCGCCCGCAGCGGCGCCATCCTGATCCGCCTGGTGCTGCAAGGCATTGCCATGTGGCTGACCCAGAAAGGCGTCAACAAGATCGGCGAGTTGGTGGCCGAGTTGCGCAAAAGCAAACTGGGGCCGCGATTTGCGGCCTGGGTGGAAGAAAACGCGGCGGCCTTGATGCGCGACCCAAGGCTCAAGCCGCACCGGGGGCAGGGCTCGGCGGCCAAGGAGGTGGTGTCGGAGGCGCAGTCGCCGAGCAAGTTGGCGAATCGGCCGAAGGAGGAGGCACCGCCACCGCCACCGCCACCGCCACCGCCAAAAAACACTTTCCCCAAAACACCAGAGGAAATGAGCAAAGCTCTTGGTGTCGAGCCTAAAAAAATAGGCACGACCCCTGACGGGACAACTCGTGTGACATGGGAGCCCAATGCCAACACCCGAATTCGCTACGAAAGCCATCCAGAAGGCTTGCAGCCGTCAGAGCCCGGATTCAACCCCCGCCATCACGGTGAGCATTACCATATCGAGATGAAGCCCGACGGGATTTCTTGGAATCAAGCCAATAAGCAAGGCCTGATCACCAAGGCCAAACCGGCAAACTATCAACCGGGAACAGGGACAGGCTTTTTGCCCGGAGAGCCGTTTCCCGGCCAATGATTGGAAAGAAATATGTTTGATTTTTTGAAGCTGAGCCTGAATGACGCAGAAATAGAAAGCGTCACGGCCAAACGAGAGCAACTGATCGTCAACTACAAAAACTGGAAAGAGGAGTCGTGCACTCTTGTCTTCTCAGAAGTGGCTGGGTACCAATGGTTCAGTCCCGAGGGAAAATCCCTCAGCCACGGCACCATAGAAACCGACGATCCGCTGCTGGCGCACGCGTGTGAAGCAGCGGAAGAAGACTCCCTGATTGGATTCAAAATCTATTCTTTTGTATCCGCATGGAGTAATTCGAAAATTTTAAGAATCGTTGCAAAAGACGTGAGTCAGGCCTGACTGAACAGGTCCCGCCGAGATCTTCACGGCCCACCGCGCATCAAGAATGGCCACTGACGCAGTCGATCCTCAGCTTCAGGAATCAGCATGAACCGCCTAAACCAGGAAAAGGCAGAGGATGCCTTCCAACAATTCCTGATTGAGATAGATGGCCGCGGGCTCATCAAGAATGAAAAAACTGAATAAGCCAGAGTTCGAAGCCTTGGTGGCCGGGCAAAAAACAGGTCCTCAGGACAGCCCCGAGAATGACCTCCGCGACATCGAGGTGTCGGACATCCCCGTCCAGAATCTGGACGGCGTCACCATTGCCATGAGCCGCTTATCCGGACTATCGTTCGGCCTGGGCAGCAGTTTGCAAGGTTCAACCTGGATCGGCAACGAGATCCTGGACTGCACCTTCTCGGACACAGCGATGAATAAAAGCGAGATGCTGGACTGCGTCATCGAAGCATGCCGGCTCAATCGCACAAGCCTGTTTCGGGCCGATTGGTCCGGCTCGGTGTTCAAGCGTTGCACCCTGGAAGGGCTGGATCTTTCCACAACCTGCCTGATCAACACCTTGTTCGAGGACTGCACTTTCACGCAGGTGCAGCTTATGCCAGGGGAAATTTTGAACGGTCGGCAAACCGTGTCGTTCGACCCCATCGGAAAACGGCAGAACACAGCGGCCTGAATGGAGATATCCATGACCGGACGCGCAGACACTTCCATGAACATCGCATTCACAGCCAGCGCTGCGGCGGCCAGCGACACGGAACTGGCACAGTTCGAACAGCGATCCGGGCTGACCCTGCCCGCTGTGTACAGGGATTTCTTGACCCGACACAATGGCGGCGCACCCAGCCCCAAACGATTCACCACCCAGGACGGGAAGGTCGAATCAATGGTGGCCTGGTTCTTCCCGCTGGCTGGCGAAGGAGAAAACAGCCTGTGGCATGAGTTCGAAGGGTTCACGTTGGCAGGGCAGATCCCACGGCAGATCCTGCCGATTGCTCGTGACCCGGCGGACAATCGCATTGTGCTGTCGACCACCGGACGTGATGTTGGGCATGTTTACCATTGGTCTTGGGATGAAGAGCCGGACCCTGCGACTTGCTCGCGCCGCTACATGAGGTTGATTGCCCCTGATTTCCAGGCTTGGCTGAACACGCTTCGCTGAACCCCGTCTCAGCACTGCCGTATCCTTGCCATGGACCATACAGAAGCCCAGGACAAATTTGAAGCGTTCTTGATGATCATGGATGATCAGCTGGAAGCCTTGAAAGACGAAGCTGCGAAGAGAGACCTCCAGCTTGATTCATCGTTGGGCAAAATGGTGAGGCTCAGGTTCGGGGGCACATGGCACTTGCCCCTGAGCGATGAAAAGAACATCAACTTCAATGCCCCGGTGATCGTTGGCCACTCGCCGATCACCGGTCTGGAGTTCGCGCCACTGTCCGTGATGCGTGCTTATGCTTTGCGCAGAAAACCTGGGACATTGCGGCGCGCTGTCGAAGCCGACA
This sequence comes from uncultured Aquabacterium sp., assembly GCA_964554655.1. Classification (GTDB taxonomy): domain Bacteria; phylum Pseudomonadota; class Gammaproteobacteria; order Burkholderiales; family Burkholderiaceae_C; genus Aquabacterium. The sequence continues at coordinate 2,675 of CAZKPN010000169.1, forward strand.
TCCACATCAAGCCGGTTGACCTCAGCGGGCTGATTGAACCGGAGTGATGCACTTACTGCACCCGATTGCCAAAGCCATCAATGCGTCCACCTATTGACCAACCTATTGTCAAAGCCCTCATCGACGCGGCCATTTTTCTGGAATTTGACGCGTCCATCGACGCTGACACATCGGTACTGCATCTCGTAGAGGAAAGCGTCATGGTGAAACAAGATCAACTGATCGCCATCGTTGCAAAAGAAGTGACTCAGTCCCGATCAAGCCCAAGCGGGTCATTTTCTCAATGAGAACGCTCAAGTTGATGGCGGACTACCAATGCCATCCTTTGTGGGAAGCATCGCCAGGCACTGTGGACAACATCGACCCGGAGAAACTGCCGATCTCTACGGCCTTGAAAGAACGCTTGAATAATTGGGCGCACGACTTCGACTCCACGCTTGACCTGGATGATCCGGCCATGTCTGGATTCAAAAGCGAAGAACAAGAAGCCGTGTTCAAAAACGAAGGGCAAGTGCTGGGCTCGCAGTTGCAGCATGAACTGGGCAACGCGTTCACCGTCATCATCAAGATCTAGCAACACGCCATGGCGCCGAGCGCATCCGACCTTGAACTGGTGAGTGCCATTGAAACCGAGTTGATCTCGCATTTGCCGGAGTTCGCCGTGGCTTGTGTTGCGCAAGCGTGTAATCCAGCTGATCGAATACAGGCAGGCCCAACCGAGGCCTTCGCGTTCCAACAGGCTCCTCAAGAATGAACACGCCCGCAGTCGTACCCTCATCCAGCGCAAACACCCCTCAAAAGTCGCGTTTTTTTCGATACCCTCGGGGCACTGTCATTTGGAGTGCCCCCTTGTCCGCACCGTCTTCTTTGCCCCAGCAAAAAGCCACCCTGTGGACCCAGTCCGACGCCCACGTCTACGCGGTAATCGATGCCTCGCAGGTGCCCGGTCTGCCCGAGGCGCTGCTCAAGGCCGACATCCTGGGCTGGGACTGCCTGCACCGTGGCGCGCTGCCGCCCGATGAAGCCGCCAAGGCGCCCTACCTGGTTGAGCTGAAACCCAACTCGCCCTTCACCGACTGGCTGCTGACCGAGGCCAGTGCCACCATGGAAAACTGGGGCGTGCTGGTGGTCAGCGCCTTAGGCCTGCGCCAGTTGCGCGAGCACCTGCGCGATTTGAACGAAGCGCAAACGCCGCAAGGCCAGCGCTTCACCCTGCGCTGGTACGACCGCCGCATCCTGCGCGTGCTGTTGCCCAGCTTGTCGGCCCCGCAGTTGCTGCAGTTCTTCGGCCCCATCACCGCCATCGCCCAACCCACGCCCAAAGCGTGGACTTGGTGGCGTGAAAGCGTCGGCCAGTTGATGACCGACACCCGAACCCTGGCAGGATGAGCACCCCATGCTGTCACTGAGCCCCCAACAAATGGACCTGCTGGCGCAGGTGGCCCGCGAACGCTTCGTGCACCGCGTGGCCGCCTACTTCGCGCTGCAGTGGCCTGCCATGCTTGAGCGCCTGGGTGATCGCTACGGCGCCTTCATCGACCTGGCCGTGCAGCACGCGCAAAAGCACCAACTGGCCGAAGGGCCCTGCGTGGCCCGCTACGTCAACCTGTGGTTCGTGTGGGGCCCGGCCTTTGAAGACAAGCCCGGCTTCGAATGGGCCAAGGACATCCTGGGCGATGCCCGCCGCAGCGAGTTCATCAAGCCCCACCAACTGGTGCGCCGCACACTTGATGAACTGCAACGCCTGCACGCCGCCAGCGCAGGCCGCCCTCACACCGGCCTGCCGCCCGCCGATTTCGAAGCCGCCGATGCGCGCGTCGTGGCCGACCTGGCCGACCTGGGCCGCCTGGGCGACGTCGTGCCCAGCAACGTGCAGGTGGCGCGCCTCAGTTGCGACCTGGACGCCATCGACATCGGCACCATCGACACCGCCTGGCGCCATGAATACCGCCTGACCGACAAGGACTGGCAACGCGTGCCCGGCCCGCCCGCCCCGCCCCGCCTGCGCATCGACACCACCCAACCCTTGCCACCCGAACGCCTGAACGTGCTGACCCATGCGCCGGGCGAAGGCCCGCCCGCGCGACTGCAAGTGAAGGTGCGCGCTTTGGGCGGCTGTGGCGACCACACCCATCCCCGCGTCGCCTTCACCGGCGGGCACGGCCTGTGGGAGTGGCGAGGCCACGAAGCCACCGCCGTGAGCTGGCCCGTGCACGCCGCCCCCACCTTGCCCGTGCCCGACGGCCTGATCGCGGGCATTGCCCACGAAGGCTCGCCGCAATGGCACACCCTGCAGGTCGCCAGCTGTGGCCTGCGCGACCACGGCGCGCCGCTGGGCGAGGTCGCCACGCCCGTGCTGAGCTACCCCGCCGACCAGTGGTTGCTGGAGCTGCGCCACACCACCAAGCCCGCCACCTGCCGCTTGGAGCGCGACGGCATCGCTCAAGACGGCAGCGCCTGGCAGCGCGGCTTTGCCCGCCTGCACGACGATTTCAAGGCCAGCACCGACCAACTGTTATTGGCCTTTGAGCGCACCAGCGGCGCCACCGCCGCGCAACTGGACATCGAACCTTCCTTGATGGCGGGCCAGGCCGGCCTGAGCTGGGGCTGGCGCGAGGGCCCCCAAGGCCTGTCCGACGAGCCCGTCATGCGCCTGGAAGGCTGGCTCGACATGGTCGCCTGTGCCTTGCAACTGCAACTCAGTGGCGAACTCAGCCTGGCCGGTGCCCGCGCCCGTTTGCGCCTGCGCGCCCAAGGCAGCACGGCCCTGCGCACCCGCATCCTGCGCGACAGCAAGCTGCCCTTGTTGCCCGAGGTGCTGGCCCCCACCGTGGTCAA
>CAZKPN010000170.1:0-5506 GCA_964554655.1 uncultured Aquabacterium sp.
GATCAAGGCCTTGATCAACCCTTCGCCCTTCCTTTGACCAGAACACCATGAACGTTGCCATCGGATACATCGTCGCGCTGGGTTGCATCTTTGGGGCATACATCATCCACGGCGGCAATACTGAAGTGATCATTAAAGCCTTGCCGCTGGAAATGATGGCCATTCTGGGAGGCGCCCTGGGTGCTTTCGTGGTCAACAACCAGACCAAGACCATCAAGGCGGTGCTGGCCAACATTGCACCTTTGTTCAAAGGCTCCAAGTACACCAAGGCCCGCTACATGGAGCTGATGGCCATGATGTACGAGATCTTGCAGAAGGTGCGCAAGGAAGGCCTGATGTCCATTGAAAAGGACGTTGAAGACCCCCACAACTCGGCCCTGTTCAAGAAGTACCCCACCATGGGCCACGACCACCACATCGTCGAGTTCATCACCGACTACCTGCGCATGATGGTCTCGGGCAACCTGAACGCCCACGAGATCGAAAGCCTGATGGACAACGAGATCGACACCCACCACCACGAAGGCCATTCCGCCGTGGCTGCCGTGGCCCGCCTGGCCGGGGCCCTGCCCGCCTTCGGGATCGTGGCCGCCGTGCTGGGGGTGGTGAACACCATGGGCTCGGTGGGCCAACCGCCTGCCATCCTGGGCGGCATGATCGGCTCAGCGCTGGTCGGCACCTTTTTGGGCATCTTGCTGGCCTATGGTGTGGTCGAACCGCTGGGCGGCCTGATGGAGCAAAAGCTCGACGAAGGCACCAAGGAATTCAACGTGGTCAAGACCGTGCTGCTGGCCAGCATGCAGGGCTACGCGCCGCAAGTGGCCATCGAGTTCGGCCGCAAAGTGCTGTACTCGACCGAGCGCCCCACCTTTGCCGAGCTTGAAAGCCACGTCAAGGGCAAGAAGTGACCCAAGCCATGATGAACCTCGCGGAGACCTCCCATGGCCGGTGATTCCAAAAAAGTCCAGCCGATCATCATCAAGCGCGTCAAGAAGGGCGGCCACGCCGTTCACGGTGGCGCCTGGAAGATCGCCTACGCTGACTTCGTGACGGCCATGATGGCCTTCTTCTTGCTGATGTGGCTGCTGGGCTCCACCACCGAGGGCGACAAGAAGGGCATTGCCGACTATTTCAACAGCCCGTTGAAAGTCGCCATGTTCGGCGGCTCCGGCGCAGGCGATGCCTCCTCCATCATCAAGGGCGGCGGCAACAACCTGGCCGAAAGCGTAGGGCAGCTCAAGAAGGGCGCCTCGGAAACTGCCGAGGTCAAGGCCCGCAAAAAGGCCATCAAGGCCGAGCAGGCCATCGCCGAGCGCGCCCAGCTGGCTGCGCTGAAAAACAAGATGGAAGAAATCATCGCCAATGACTCGCGCCTGGCCCAGTACAAATCGCAGATCCGGCTGGATCTGACCGCCGAGGGCTTGCGCATCCAGATCGTGGACGACCAAAGCCGCCCCATGTTCGACAGCGGAAAGGCGGAGGTCAAAGGCTACATGCGGGACATCCTGCAGTCCATTGGTGCGGTGCTGTCCGTGGTGCCCAACCGCCTGACCATCGAAGGCCACACCGACGCCAAGCCCTTCAGCTCAGGTGAGCGTGGCTACAGCAACTGGGAGCTGTCGGCCGACCGGGCCAATGCCTCCCGGCGAGAACTGATCGCCGGTGGCCTGGCTGGTGAGAAGGTGCTGCGCATGCAGGGCCTGGCCGCCAGCCTGCTCTATGAAAAAGACGACCCTGAAAGCCCCTTGAACCGGCGCATCAGCATCGTGGTGATGAACCGCGAAGCCGAAGACCGCTTCTTCCAGGCGGCCAAAGTCGAGTCCAGCCAGGCGGACGAAGAAGCCACCGACCCCGAAATCCCTGCGGCTTTGGCCAACCCCATAAAGGCCTCAAGCCTCCCCACGGAACGCCGATAACGGCTGTGAACACCTCGCGGAGGCCGTGCCAGGCCTCTAACGATTGAATCAAGGACGAGCCATGAGCAATCCCTCACCCGACATGAAATTCCTGATCGTTGACGACTTTTCCACGATGCGCCGCATCGTCCGAGGTTTGCTCAAGGAAATTGGCTACAACAACGCCGAGGAAGCCGAAGACGGCGCCGTGGCTTTGAACATGCTCAAGAACGGCAAATACGATTTCGTGGTCAGCGACATCAACATGCCCAACATGAATGGCTTTGACTTGCTCAAGGCCATCAAGGCGGACGACACGCTCAAGCACCTGCCGGTGCTGATGGTCACCGCCGAAGCCCGCAAGGAAGACATCGTGCTGGCCGCCCAGACCGGTGCTGCGGGTTACATCGTCAAGCCCTTCACCAAGGCGACGCTGGAAGAGAAGGTGCAAAAAATCATGCAAAAACTCACGGCCGCGGCCTGAGCAGGGAGAACCGATGATGAAGATGGATGATCTGCCCACGATGGCGGCACCTGCGGCCGCCGCCGCTTCGCCGGAAATTTTTCAGCAGCTGGGCACGCTGACACGCCAATTGCACGACACGCTCAACCAGTTGGGCGTGCTGCCCAAGCTGACTGACTCGGTCAACAACCTGCCGGATGCGCGCAGCCGCCTGAGCTACATCGCCATCAAGACCGCGGCCGCCGCCGAGAAAGTCTTGAACCTGGTGGATGAGGCCAAGGCCGATCAGGCCCACATCGTGGCCCAGACGCGCAAACTGGCACAACTGCTGGTCGCGGACCCGGTCAAGGCCGTGGCCAGTGGCGCCGTGATGAATTTCGTGGAAGATGTGGAAACTGTCACGCAACGCGTGGACGGCCACCTGACCGACATCATGATGGCGCAGGATTTCCACGATCTGACCGGTCAGGTGGTCGCCAAGGTGGTGTCCCTGGCCACTGACCTGGAAAAGCAATTGGCTGGCGTGCTGATGCAGGCCGCCCCGCCCGAGTTGGCCCACAAGGCTGAAGTGGCCATGACGGCCAACCACCACATTGAGCCCTCGTTGAGCGGCCCGGTGGTGGACGGCCAAGGCCGCACCGACGTGGTCAACAATCAGGGTGAAGTCGACGATCTGCTGGCCAGCCTGGGCTTCTAGGCCCAAGCCTCACGGGGGCGCTGTGTTCAGCGCCCCGCCATCAACTCGCGCACCGTGGCCACCTGTCGCCTCGACACGGCCAGCCACTCGCCCGTGGGCTCCACCTGCACTGCCCAGGTCTCGCCGCCCTCCTCGTCATCGGCCCTGCGCTCCAGCGCCTTCATGGCCGATCGCGCCACCAGGGCATTGCGGTGCACACGCACAAAGCGCTCGCCCAGTTGGGCTTCCAACTCCGTCAACGATTGATCCAGCACATGGCTGTGCTCGGCCGTGCGCAGGGTCACGTACTTCAGCTCGGCCTTCAGGTAGATGACCTGTGAGGCGGGCACCCGCACCAGGCGGCCCCGGTCTTGTGCCACCAAGGTGGGCTCGTCCACCGGCTCGGGTACACCAGGCATGGCCGCAGGGGGCTTTCGCTTGACGCAGCGGGCCAAGGCCGCGTTCAGACGGTCCAGCCGAACCGGCTTGGTCAGGTAGTCCAGCGCTTCCAATTCAAAGGCCTGCAAGGCATGCCCCGCATGCGCGGTCACGAACACCACGGCGGGCGGGGTGGGCAGCGTGCGCAACCGTTCGGCCAGGCGCAGGCCATCCGGGCCGGGCATCTGGATGTCCAGCAAGACCAGGTCGATCACCGGGGCAGTGGTCCCATCGTTCGGGCTGAAAACTGCCAAGGCCTGGCGGGCATCACCCGCCTCGGCCACCACCACATTGAGGCAATCGGATTGCGACAACAGCGTCTTCAAGCGCAGCCGCGCCAAGTGCTCATCGTCCACGACCATGACGCGCAAGACATCGTTCGTCATGATGCTTTCACCCCCGACTTGATCGGCACCAACACGCGCACCACGTAGACCGAAGCATGCTCGACCGTTTCACCTTTGTGCACCCCGGCGGAAAAACTGGCCTCGACATCGTGCATCAGGCGCAAACGCTGGCGCACATTGCGCAAGGCAATGCCGTGCCCTGCGGTGGAGGCAGCTTGCGGGTGCGCCGGAATGGAGTTGGTGATGGTCAGCACGGCCTGCCCCGCCTTCACGTGCGTGGACACGCGCACCCAGCCGCCATCGGGGTCGGCTTCCACGCCATGCTTGACGGCGTTCTCCACCAATGGCTGCAGCATCAGGGCGGGCACCTCGGCCTCACCCGCAGCCGGGTCAAGTGTCCAATGCAAAGTCAGTCGCTCGCCAAAGCGCAATTGCTCGATGCGCAGATAGCGTTGTGCCAGGTCGATTTCATCGGTCAGTGATGCGCGCAAATGTGGCGAGGTCAAGGCCTGGCGGAACAGCTCGGCCAGGTCTTCCAGCACGGCTTCGGCCCGCGTCGGCTCGATTTGCACCAACGCAATCGCGGTGTTCAGGGTGTTGAACAAAAAATGCGGCCGGATGCGCGCCTGTAACTCGGCCAGGCGTGCCTGGGCCTGGGCTGGTAGCTCGCTGTGACCGCGCTGGCGCAACCAGGCCAGGGTCACCGAGGCAAAGGCCGCCCCGGTCAGCATGGCGGGGCACACCGTCCACCAACTGCGCGGCGTCCCGCCCATCCACCAGTCCAGCATGGACGATTGCACCTCGCCATACAGGCCCGCCAAGGCGCCCAGCAGCACCGCGCTGCCCCACTGCCCCAGGGGCGACATCCGCTCCAGCACCGAACGCCCGGCACAGGCCAGCACCAGCCACAGCAAACTGGCCGGCAAGGCCGTGGCCAGGGCCTGCGACCAGCGCACCAGCCAGTCGGCCGGGCTGGCCGCCACGTGGGCCACGCCCAGTGCCAGCACCAACTGCATGCCCAGCACCACCCGCAGCACCACGCCCACGTGGCACACGTCAAAAGCCGAGCGGGACGCTGCACGGGTGGGGGTGGCTGGCTGGTCAAAGCCGGTGGCCGCCCACATCGTCGGCGCGGCCAGCGTGTCCCCCGGTTTATCCTGTGTTGGAGCCCTGGATGACGCTTTTGCCGACGCGGCCACCCGCGACCGAGGTGATCGGTTCGACGTGGGGGGCGTGGGCTCTCTACAATCCATGGTTGGAACATTCTCGCCCAAGCACGCTGCGCCATGAGCACAAATCAACTCGACACCAAGTCCCAGGCCTGGTCGGCCCTCTTTTCAGAGCCGATGAGCGACCTGGTCAAACGCTACACCGCCAGCGTGTTCTTCGACAAACGGCTGTGGCGCGCCGACATCCAAGGCTCGCTCGCGCATGCTGACATGCTGCACGCCCAGGGCCTGATCTCCGCCGCCGACTGGGCGTCCATCGAAAAAGGCATGGCCCAGATCACGCAAGAGATCGAAGCCGGCAACTTCGATTGGAAGCTGGACCTGGAAGACGTGCACCTGAACATCGAGGCCCGCCTGACCACGCTGGTGGGCGACGCCGGCAAGCGCCTGCACACCGGCCGCTCGCGCAACGACCAGGTCGCCACCGATGTGCGCCTGTGGCTGCGCGGCGAGGTCGA
>CAZKPN010000171.1:0-5466 GCA_964554655.1 uncultured Aquabacterium sp.
GCCTTCATGGTGATCGCGGTGATCGCCATGAGCATCCTGTTCCTGGGCGGCGTCAATGGGCGCATGTTTTTCCTGATCACAGCCGTGCTGGTGGGTGCCTTTGCGCTGATGGTGTCGCTCAGCCCCTGGCGGCGCGAGCGCATTTTTGCCTACCTGGACCCGTGGGATGAGAAGAACGCCCTCGGCAAGGCCTACCAGTTGACCCACTCGCTGATCGCCTTCGGCCGTGGCGAGATCTTTGGCGAAGGCCTGGGCTCCAGCCTGGAGAAGCTGCACTACCTGCCCGAGGCCCACACCGACTTCCTGCTGGCCGTGATTGGCGAGGAGCTGGGCTTCGTTGGCGTGGCCATCGTCATCGGCGCCTTCTTCTGGTTGGTGCGCCGTCTGTTCCACATCGGCCGCCAGGCCATCGCGCTGGACCGTGTCTTCTCCGGTCTGGTGGCGCAAGGCGTGGGCGTGTGGATGGGTGGCCAGGCCTTCATCAACATGGGCGTGAACCTGGGCGTGTTGCCCACCAAGGGCCTGACCTTGCCGCTGATGAGCTATGGCGGTTCGGGCGTGATGCTCAATTGCATCGCGCTGGCCATCGTGCTGCGGGTGGACATTGAAAACAGGCAGTTGATGCGCGGAGGTCGCGCATGAGCACGGCACACCACCTCGTGATCATGGCCGCTGGCACCGGCGGCCACATCATGCCCGGCCTGGCCGTGGCCAAGGAGTTGCAAGAGCGCGGCTGGACCGTCAGCTGGCTGGGCACCGAGGGGGGCATGGAAAACCGCTTGGTGCCACCCACCGGCATCCCGTTGGACACCATCGCCTTCAACGGCTTGCGCGGCAAGGGCCTGGTGCACAGCATGACCGGCGGCATGCGCCTGCTCAAAGCCTTTGCGGAATGCTTCAACATCCTGGGCAAGCGCAAGGCATCGGTCGTGCTGGGCATGGGCGGCTACGTGTGTTTCCCGGGCGGCATGATGGCGGCGGCGCGTGGCCTGCCGTTGGTGCTGGTGAATGCCGATGCCGCCATGCTGATGAGCAACCGCGCTTTGCTGCCGGTGGCCGATGCCGTGGCCTTCGGCTTCGACGGCCCGGCGGCCAGCAGCACCAAGCTGGCCCGCGTCACCGGCAACCCCGTGCGCGCCGAGATCGAGGCCATCGCCGTGCCGGCAGAACGCTTCCAGGGCCGCACCGGCCCACTGCGTGTGCTGATGGTCGGTGGCAGCCTGGGCGCGGTCACGCTCAACAAGGTCTTGCCGCAAGCCTTGGCGAAGATTCCTGCGGCCCAACGCCCCAAGGTCACCCACCAGACCGGCATGGCCAATTTCGACGACGTGAAGGCCGACTACGCAGCTCTGGGCATCGACACTGTGCGCGACGTCGAAGTGGTGCCCTTCATCAACAACATGGCGCAGCGCCTGGCCGACTGCGACGTGCTGGTGTGCCGGGCTGGCGCCATCACGGTGAGCGAGCTGTGCGCGGCGGGCGTGGCCAGCATCCTGGTGCCGCTGGTGGTGTCCACAACCTCGCATCAGCGTGACAACGCCGCCTACATGGCCGAGCACGGCGCCGCCGTGCACTTGCCGCAAACCGAGCTGACGGCCGATTCGCTGGCCCAGCGCCTGCAGGCCCTGACACGCGCCGGCCTGCAGACCATGGCCACCCAGGCCCGCGCGCTGGCGCGCCCGAACGCGGCCGCTGCCGTCGCCAATGAGATCGAGAAACTTGTGACCACCAGTTCGAAAAGGGCGTCCGCATGAAGCACGCCGTCAAACACATCCACTTCGTGGGCGTCGGCGGGGCCGGCATGAGCGGCATCGCCGAGATTCTGCACAACCTGGGCTACACCGTGTCCGGCTCGGACCAGAGCGACAGCGCCACCTCGCGTCGCCTGGCCTCGCTCGGCATCAAGGTCTTCATGGGGCACGATGCCGACCATGTGGTGGGTGCCGAAGCCGTGGTCACGTCCACCGCCGTGCGGGGCGACAACCCCGAGGTGATCGCCGCGCGCGCCAAGCGCATCCCCGTGGTGCCGCGCGCCGTCATGCTGGCCGAGCTGATGCGCCTCAAGCGCGGCATCGCCATCGCGGGCACGCATGGCAAGACGACGACCACGTCCCTGGTCACCTGCATCCTGGCCGAGGCCGGTGTGGACCCGACCTTCGTCATCGGAGGCAAGCTCAACAGCGCGGGCGCCAACTCGGCCTTGGGCAAGGGCGACTACATCGTGGTCGAGGCCGACGAGTCGGACGCGTCCTTTTTGAACCTGCTGCCCATCTTGTCCGTCGTCACCAACATCGACGCCGACCACATGGACACCTACGGCCATGATTTCGCCAAGCTGAAGCAGGCCTTCGTCGATTTCCTGCACCGCATGCCTTTCTATGGTGCGGCCATCCTGTGCGCTGACGATCCGGGCGTGCGCTCGATCATCCCGTTGATCTCGCGCCCCGTCATCAGCTACGGCTTTGGTGAAGACGCGCAAGTGCGCGCGGTCGATGTCGAAGCCTTGCCCGGCGGGCAGATGCGCTTCGTGGTTCAGCGCCGCAACGGCGTGGTGATGCCTGATTTGCCCGTCACCCTGAACCTGCCTGGCGTGCACAACGTGCTCAACGCGCTGGCCGCGATCGCCGTGGCCACCGAGATCGAGCTGCCCGACGAGCCCATCGCCAAGGCCTTGTCCAAGTTCACCGGCGTGGGCCGCCGCTTCCAGCGCTATGGCGAGCTGCGCGCGGCCGATGGCGGCCGGTTCACCCTGATCGACGACTACGGCCACCACCCGGTCGAGATGGCGGCCGTGATCAGCGCGGCGCGCGGCGCCTTCCCAGGCCAACGCCTGGTGCTGGCCTTCCAGCCGCACCGCTACACCCGCACGCGTGATTGCTTCGAGGACTTCGTCAAGGTGCTGGGCACGGCCGATGCCGTGTTGCTGACCGAGGTCTATTCCGCTGGCGAACAGCCCATCGTGGCCGCCGATGGCCGCGCCTTGACGCGCGCCGTGCGCGTGGCCGGCAAGGTTGAACCCCTGTTCGTGGACGACATGGCCGAACTGCCCAGCGCCATTGCGCACAACACGCGGGGTGGTGATGTGGTGATCTGCATGGGCGCTGGCTCCATGGGTGGCGTGCCGCCCAAGGTCGTCGAACTGTTGAAGGATTGACCAAGACATGAGCCTGATGAACCTGCCTGCCCCCACCATCGATGCCAAGTCGTTGGGCAAGGTCGCCGTGCTGTTCGGCGGCACCTCGGCCGAGCGCGACATCTCCATCATGTCCGGCTCCGGCGTGCTCCAGGCCTTGCAATCGCAGGGCGTGGACGCGCATGCCTTTGACCCAGCTGATCGGCCCTTGCAGGACTTGAAGACCGAGGGCTTTGACCGCTGCTTCATCGCCTTGCACGGACGCGGTGGTGAAGATGGCACGGTGCAAGGTGCGCTCGAACTGCTGGGCATCCCCTACACCGGCTCTGGCGTGATGGCCTCCAGCATCGCCATGGACAAGATCATGACCAAGCGCATCTGGCGCTTCGAAGGCTTGCCCACGCCCGACTGGCGCATGGTGTCATCGAGCGAAGAGTGCTCGCAGGCCCTGGCCATCCTGGGCGCACCCATGATCGTCAAGCCCTCGCGCGAAGGCTCGTCCATCGGCCTGACCAAGGTGACCGACCCGGCCCAGTGCGCGGCCGCCTATGCCGCTGCCGCCCAGCACGACCCTGAGGTGCTGTGCGAGCAGTTCATCGAGGGCGAAGAGACCACTTGCCCGGTGCTGCTGGTGCAGGGCGAGGCGCAAGCCCTGCCGGTGATTCGCATCGTCGCGCCTGGTGGCAACTACGACTACCAGAACAAGTACTTCACCGACGAAGTGAAGTACCTCTGCCCCAGCCAGCTCGGTGCCGACGAAGAAGTCGAGATCCGGCACCAGGTGCTGCGTGCTTTCAAGACCTTGGGTTGCCGAGGCTGGGCCCGCGCCGACGTGATGATTCGCCACACCGATCGCCAGCCCTTCCTGCTGGAGATCAACACCTCGCCCGGGATGACCAGCCACTCGCTGGTTCCGATGTCGGCCAAGGCGGCGGGTCTGAGCTACGAACAACTCTGCCTCACCCTGCTGGCCTCAGCCACGCTGGACTCCGCGCAATAAGGAACACGATCTGACCATGTTGGCCAACGCCGCCCTCAACCCCCACCTCAGCGAGATGCCGCAAGACGTCCGCTGGATGAATGCCGCGTCCGCCGCGCTGGCAGGGTTGGCGCTGGCCGTGGTGCTGGCCTCCGGCCTGGTCAAGTTGTCGCGCATGCACTTCTTCAACATCCAGCAGCTGCAGATCGATGGCGAACTGCAACGCAATAACCTGGCCACGGTGCGCGCCAATGCCTTGCCACACCTCAGTGGTGGCTTCTTCAACCAGGACCTGTTCAAGGCCCGCGATGCGTTTGAAGCCGTGCCCTGGGTGCGCCGCGCCGTTGTGCGCCGCGTGTGGCCCAACCAGTTGCGCGTCACCCTGGAAGAGCACCGCCCCGCCGCCTACTGGCGCCACGAGGACCGCGACGATCAATTGGTCAACACCTTTGGCGAGGTCTTCGATGCCAACCTGGGCGACGTGGAAGACGAGCCCTTGCCCACCCTGTCGGCCCCGGCCCACCCTGCGCCCGACCAGGCCCGCGTGATGCTGGACATGTTGCGCCGCCTGCAACCCCTGGTGACCCCGCTGCAAGGCGAGATCGAGACCTTGCGCCTGACTGACCGTGGCTCGTGGAGCCTGCAGCTGGACAGTGGCGCCGACATCGAATTGGGCCGTGGCACCGCCGATGAAGTGGCTGACCGCCTGCAGCGCTTCGTGCGCACCGTGCCCGAGTTGCACCGCCAATACCCCGCGCCGCTGGTACAGGCCGACCTGCGTTATCCCGAAGGCTACGCCGTCAAGCTGCGCGGCGTGTCCACCCTGCAGGAAGCGGCCAGCAAAGCAGCGCTCAAGGCCAAGCTGGCGGCGCAAAACGCGGCTTGGGCCGCTCGCCAACGTCAACAGCAGCCACCACAACGTTAACCGAACACAGCACACACACACCATGCCCAAGGAATACAAGGATCTGGTTGTCGGACTCGACATCGGCACCGCCAAAGTGATGGCGGTGGTGGCCGAAGTCATGCCCGGTGGCGAGCTGCGCCTGGCCGGTTTGGGCGTGGCGCCCAGCCATGGCCTCAAGCGCGGCGTGGTCGTCAACATCGACGCCACGGTGCAGTCCATCCAACAGGCTTTGAAAGAAGCCGAGCTGATGGCCGACTGCAAGATCAGCCGCGTCTGGACGGGCATCACCGGCAGCCACATCCGCGGCCAGAACTCGACCGGCATGGTCATCGTGCGCGACAAGGAAGTCGCGCCGATCGACGTGCAGCGCGTGGTCGAAACCGCCAAGGCCATCAACATCCCCAATGACCAGCGCCTGCTGCTGGTCGAGCCGCAAGAGTTCATCAT
>CAZKPN010000172.1:0-5439 GCA_964554655.1 uncultured Aquabacterium sp.
GCCAGCGAAAGCCAATTCACGGATCTTGGAACGACCCAAGCCAAATTGGCGGAACGTGCCGCGCGGACGACCAGTCAAGCTGCAACGATTGCGCAGACGGGTCGGGTTTGCATTGCGGGGCAACTTTTGCAGCTCAAGACGAGCGGCGTAGCGCTCTTCGTCGGACTTCTTGGCATCATTGATGATGCCTTTCAGTTCGGCGTACTTCTTGGCGTATTGGGCCACCAGCTTTTCGCGCTTTTCTTCGCGTTGGATCAGAGACAGTTTTGCCACGTTCTCTACCTCAGTTCTTGAAAGGGAACTTGAATGCCGTCAACAGGGCCTTGGCCTCGTCATCGGTATTCGCGCTGGTGGTGATGCTGATGTTCAGACCACGGATCGCGTCGATTTTGTCGTACTCGATTTCCGGGAAAATGATCTGTTCTTTCACACCGACGTTGTAGTTGCCACGACCATCGAATGAACGACCCGAGATACCGCGGAAGTCACGAACGCGGGGCAGCGAAACGGTGACGAAACGGTCCAGGAATTCGTACATGCGGACACCACGCAGGGTGACCATGCAGCCGATGGGCATGTTTTCGCGGATCTTGAAACCGGCGATGGCTTTGCGCGACATGGTGACCACGGGCTTTTGGCCAGCGATCTTGGTCAGGTCGCTCACAGCGTGTTCCATGACCTTCTTGTCGGACACCGCTTCCGAGACACCCATGTTCAGGGTGATCTTGGTCAGGCGGGGCACTTGCATCACGGACTTGTAGCCGAACTTTTCAACGAGCGCCGGAACGACAGTCTCGCGGTAAAAGTCTTGCAGGCGTGCAGTTTGTTGAGTCATCTTGAACCTCAAGCCTTGATTTCTTCGCCGCTGGACTTGAAGACGCGAACTTTCTTGCCGTCAGCCAGGAGCTTGATGCCAACACGATCAGCCTTGCCAGTGACGGCATTGAAGATGGCGATGTTGGACTGGTGAATGGGCATGGTCTTGTCAACGATGCCGCCGGTGGTGCCCTTCATGGGGTTGGGGCGAACATGCTTTTTAACCATGTTCACGCCATCGACCACCAGATGGTCTTCATCCACGCGGACCGAAACGGTGCCGCGCTTACCTTTGTCACGACCGGTCAACACGATGACCTGGTCGCCTGTACGAATCTTGTTCATGGGCTGTGTGTCCTTTGCAGCTACGCCAGAGGATCAGAGGACTTCAGGAGCCAGCGACACGATCTTCATGAAGCGCTCGGTACGCAGTTCACGCGTCACGGGGCCGAAGATGCGGGTGCCGATGGGCTCCAGCTTGGCGTTCAACAGCACAGCTGCATTGCCATCAAACTTGATGAGCGAACCGTCTTGACGACGAACACCCTTGGCGGTGCGGACGACCACAGCGCTGTAGACTTCGCCTTTTTTGACGCGACCACGAGGAGCAGCTTCTTTGATGCTGACCTTGATGATGTCGCCAATACCGGCGTAACGACGCTTGGAGCCACCGAGCACCTTGATGCACATGACGCTCTTGGCACCCGTGTTGTCAGCGACGTCAAGTCGCGATTGCATTTGAATCATGGTGTACTTACCCCAACTTGGCTTTTCGGCTGCACAAAAATTGCACAACAACGAACAGTCAGTCTTGGGCCCGTAGAACGGGCGGATCTGAAATAAAGCCTGAGCCCTTGATTTACCCGCCGCAGCAACCGATCTGAATTTGCATCAGGTCAATCGAGGGACTTGGGCTGGAACTCAAACCTTGTTTCAGCGAAGAAGTCGATTATGCACTACTTTTGGAAAGAGTGTCAAGCAGTTCCACCAACAGTCAATCCATCGATGCGCAAAGTGGGTTGGCCAACGCCGACAGGCACGCTTTGACCATCTTTGCCACAGGTGCCCACGCCGCTGTCCAGCTCAAGGTCGTTGCCGATCATGCTGATGCGCGTGAGCGCGTCGGGGCCGTTGCCGATCAGGGTCGCGCCCTTGACGGGGTACTGGATCTTGCCGTTCTCAACCCAATACGCCTCGGAGGCAGAGAAGACGAACTTGCCGCTGGTGATGTCGACCTGGCCACCGCCGAAGTTGACGGCGTACAGGCCTCGCTTGATGGAGGACACGATTTCTTGCGGATCTTTGTCACCAGCCAGCATGTAGGTGTTGGTCATGCGGGGCATGGGGACGTGGGCGTAGCTTTCACGGCGGCCGTTGCCTGTGGGCTTGGTCTTCATCAGGCGCGCGTTGGTGGCGTCTTGAATGTAGCCGCGCAGGATGCCGTCTTCGATGAGGACGGTGCGCTCGGTGGCGCAGCCTTCATCGTCAACGTTCAGGGAGCCGCGGCGGTCGGGGATGGTACCGTCGTCGAGCACGGTGACGCCCTTGGCGGCCACGCGCTGGCCGACGCGGCCCGAGAACACGCTGGAACCCTTGCGGTTGAAATCGCCTTCCAGGCCATGGCCGACGGCTTCGTGCAACAAGATGCCGGGCCAGCCATTGCCCAACACAACGGTCATCTCGCCAGCTGGCGCGGGACGGGCTTCCAGATTGACGGAGGCCGCGTGCACGGCTTGGTCAACGTAGCGCTGCAGCATGTCATCGGTGAAGTAGGCCAGGCCAAAGCGACCCCCACCACCGGAGGAGCCGACTTCACGGCGGCCATTTTGCTCGGCAATGACGGTGAGCGACAGGCGCACCAGCGGGCGCACGTCGGCGGCCAGGGTGCCATCGGCACGGGCGACCATGACGACGTCGTATTCGCAGCCCAGGCCGGCCATGACCTGCACGACGCGCGGGTCCTTGGCGCGGGCGCGCTTTTCGATGTTTTCAAGCAAAGCGACCTTCTCGGCACTGTCGAGCGAGGCGATGGGGTCGAAAGCGGGGTAAAGGCGACGACCGCCAGCCACAGTGTGGGCGCCTACCTTGACGCGGCGGCTTTGGCCGGCCGAGGCGATGGTGCGCACGGTGCGAGCCGCGTCGAGCAGGGCCGCTTCGGAGATGTCGTCTGAGTAAGCGAAGGCGGTTTTTTCGCCAGAGACGGCGCGCACGCCAACGCCCTGGTCAATGCCGAAACTGCCGGATTTGACGATGCCCTCTTCCAGACTCCAACCTTCGGAGCGGGTGTACTGGAAGTACAGGTCAGCGTCGTCAACACGGTGTTCCGTGATGACCTTGAGGGCCTTGAGCAGGGTGGATTCGTCCAGACCGTAGGGTGCGAGCAGGAGTTCGCGGGCGGTGTGGAGTCGTTCAATGGTGGCGTCAACAGCAATCATGGAGTCATTGTAGGAGTCTTGCCGGATGACGGGGGATCACAGGTGCAAAAGAGCCTGCACGCGAAGTTGTTCGTCAGCCGCAAAGTTGGCTTTGACATAGGTGCTCATCTCGGTTTTGCGCTGGGCGTCCGACAGGTTGGTGGCTTTTTGCAGGCGCTCCCACTCGGCCTTGGCGGCGTTCAGTCGGCGCTCCCAGTCGGCCCATTCGGCGTCGGCTTTGTCCAGGCGATCGGCGGCGGCTTCGCCGTAGCGGGCGACGCGCTCAGCGCGGACGGCGGCGGGGTCTTTGCCTGGGGCCATCTGAGGCACGGGCTCGCCAGGGTCAGGCGGGGGCGGCAGGCCGGATTCGAGTTGGGCATAGTACTCCTGGAAGTGCTGCTCATCTTCCCTGAAGAAGGCTTCGGCCCAGGGTTGACCGAGGATTTGGCGGCGCACGGCGCGTTGCTCCTCGAACACCGGCATCCAGGTGCTGCGGTCGGCCTGGATGAATTTGTGGCGCCAGGCGTAGGTGCGAACTTGCCAGTATTTGTCCCAGATGGCCATGATCTGGGCGGCCAGTGCATCGCCATTGGCTCGCTTGGCTTCGTCCTGAATGAGGCCACGAATTTCTTCGATGGTGACTTCGCCCAGCCCAAGGACGTAGTACTCGAAGCGGCTGCGCAGCTCCGGGCAGGGCTTGAGTTTCTGATCGCTCACGCACCAGTTGCCGGCAGGCTCGGTACCGGCGAAGGAGCCTTCCTTGAACAGACGAACGCGCACCTGGTCCGGCGTGCGCACCTGAGCTGCGGCGGCCGCACTGGCCACCGGGTCCTTGGTACCACCGATGAAGCCCCAGCCTTTGGTTTCCTGGTTGATGCCCTGCTGCCCCGTCGCCGAGTTCTCGGTGGACGAGCGCTGCCAAAGCACGACGCTGCCCACCCCGATGACGACGGCCAACAACCCCGTCACCCACATTCCACGCACTTGCATCACACACGTCCTGTCAAAGCCAAAGGAATTTCCCGGCTGCCCGCATTATTCGGGCAAGTCGCGCACACCGCACCCGGGAAACCTATGACGCCAAACGACAACAAGGGCCGACCTCTTGTGGAGGCGACCCTTGCCTGACTCAAAGGCTGAGGTGCTCAGCCCGGAGTATCAACCCATCACAGGAAAGCCCATTTCAGGCGGTTGGCGTGCTGCTTGTAGAACGCTGCAGGCTCTGGTGCACCCTTGCCGATGCCGCCCAGGACCTGGTTGATTTCGTCCAGGTGATTCCAGGGGTAGTTGTCTTTGACAACCTTGCCCCAATGGCTGGAACAACGCGACACCAGGCCGTCGTTGGCCTCGCCCTTGAAGTAGTCACCGGTGTAGGCCAACAGCGCGTCAGAGATGTCGCTGGTGTTGGTCTTGAGCGAGGTGCCCGAGAAGGAGTAGAACAGGATGCTGTTGCCAGCGACCTTGGCGCTGCTGGGGCCTTGGCCGCAAACCGTGGTGGGCGCACCAGCGGGGTACTTGGCATTGAAGGCGGCGGCGCCCGGGGCGCTCAGGGCGTTCAAGGCAACCAGCAAATTGGCGTCGGCGGTAGTCTTGTTGCCGGTCAGCCAGGAGATCAGCTGCAAGCCAGCCGTGGCGGTTTGGTCAAAGGCGCCACCGGGGGTGGTGCCCGCCAGGATGTCATCAGCAACCTTGCTGCCGAAGTGGGTGCCTGCGACCGTGGACACGCTGGCCACCATGGTCGGCACGGTGCCGGCCGCATAGCGAACGGTGGGGCCGCCATGGCTGTGACCGATCAGGTTGAACTTCTTGACGCCGTCTTTGGCGGCCCATTGCTTCATTTGCTGGATCAGCTCTTCACCGCGGAATTCCGTGGTTTGCGATGGGTTGACCGAGGCGATGTAGACGGTGGCGCCATCGTCGCGCAGGGCGCCGGGGATGGTGTAGAAGTACTGAATGCCCACGATGTTGTCGAAGCCGATGAAGCCGTGAACCAGCACCAATGGGTACTTGGTCTTGGAGGCCGTGCCAGCGTGGGCGGCGGGGGCCATGACAGCACCTGCCACGGCGACGGCGGCACACACGGCGCGCAGGGTGAATCCGAATTTCATTGCAAATCTCCTAAGGAAATCACTCGCACCGTGTTGCGGTGCAATCAATTTATGACGCAAATCGTTATATGAACGATGGAGCGAGTATTCCGTTAAATAAT
>CAZKPN010000173.1:0-5418 GCA_964554655.1 uncultured Aquabacterium sp.
TGGTGCGCCCGGCTGGGATCGAACCAGCAACCCCTGCCTTCGGAGGGCAGTACTCTATCCATTGAGCTACGGGCGCAACGCAGGGGCAGATTCTAACAGTGGGCCAGCGACAAGCCCCCCTATAATCCGGCCTTTGTGGCAGGTTTTCTGCCATGTCCAGCAGCCGCAAGGCCTGCGCCCACGATAACCAGTGCCCCTGAGGATCCCATGAGCCAAGCGCCCAATTCTCACGACAACGATCACGAAGGCCCGATCAAGACGCCCAAGCAACTGGCCGTGGCCGTGGGGCTGGCCTTCATTGTGCCGGTCATCATCATCATCCTCTTGGTCGAGTTCGTGGCGTCCACCGGCACCGGCTCTTCGGGCAGCGATGCCTTGTCCGAGCAGGCCACGGCCCAGCGCATCAAGCCCGTGGGCTCGGTCGAGGTCAAGGTGGTCTCGGCCAACGCCGGCCCTCGCTCTGGCGAAGAGGTCTTCAAGGCCCAATGCGCCACCTGCCACGAATCGGGGGCCTTGGGCTCGCCCAAGTTGGGCGATGCTGCGGCCTGGGGCTCTCGCATCAGCACCGGTCTGGCCGCCTTGATTCAATCTGCCCTCAAGGGCAAGAACGCCATGCCGCCCCAAGCAGGTGGCGAATTCAGCGACCTGGAAGTGAGCCGCGCGGTGGCCTACTTGGCCAACGCGGGTGGCGCCAAGTTCGCCGAACCTGCGGCGCCCGCTGCCGCCGCCTCAGAAGCCTCGGCCCCCGCCAGCGACGCCAAATAAAACCACGCTTGGCGTGGATCAAAAGCCGGCTCAAGGGCCGGCTTTTTCATGCCTGAGCGGCAGGGGCCGGCTGAGGGTGCAAGCGATATGAGAATCGTTGCGGCAGCTCAGCAAACAGGATGTCTTGCGGATCCCACACCCCCGCCTCCACCGCGCTGGCTGCGGCGTCCATGTCCATGGAACGCACCACACCCAGCCCCAGTTCCGTCTCCAGGAACAAGCGCCCATGCTCGTCCAACCAAGCCCCGCGCACTTCGCCCACCACCTGGCGGGTGTGCGTGTCGACCTTGAAAGAATCCCCCTGGCGCTGCACCCCCAGCACCCAAGGCGCGGCCTCCAGCTCCAAGTACACCCGCTGCGGGCCATTCTGGAAGAACCAGGCCCCCTGCTCATCCGGTTCGTAGTTGCGGTTGATGAAGTCGATCAACTTGTCGTGCGTGATGCGGCTGCCTTTGACCTGCGGAAAGGGCCCGGCGGCCTGCACCCGGTCATCCCGCATGTACCAGTCACCCCGGGCATCCAGGGCCAACCAGCCATGGCAATTCGGCACATTGGGCCACTTCTTCAAAGCGGCCTTGACGATGTCATCCATGGAATCCCTTGTTGGTCGGTCAAAGATGCTGGGCCAGCCAGGGGCCCACGGCCTCTGGCAAGGTGATCACGTGGCCCGGCATGGGGCCGGCTGGGAAACCCACATGGCCGCCCTCCTCAGGCTGCCACAAAGTCACCCAGCTTCCCACATCGCCCGGACTGGGCAAACTCGCCCCGGGGATGAAAGGATCGTTGCGGGCATTGAGCACCAAGGCGGGCATCCCAGTGATCAGGTTCAAACGGGGCTGGGCCGAACAACGAGCCCAGTAATCGGGCGTGCCCGTGAACCCATGCAGAGGCGCGGTGAACACATTGTCGAACTCAAACAGATCCCGAGATGCGCGCAGGGCCTGCTCGTCGAACAAACCCGGAAACTGCGCCAACTTGGCCAAGGCCTTGGGCTTCATCGACTTCAGGAACATGCGGGTGTAGATCTGCCGGTTGAAGCCGCGCCCGATGGCCTCACCCGCCGCCGCCAGGTCCAATGGGGAAGACAACGCCGCCACAGCCTTGGCCACCTTGACCGCCTCGGTGCCCGACTCCTGAGCCCAGCGCAGCAAGGCATTGCCCCCCATCGAGATGCCCACCGCGACCAGCGGACCCCCATGGCCTGCCAGCAGGCGGCGCAAGATCCAGTCGATCTCCACGAAATCACCCGAATGGTAGGAGCGCGGCCCCAGGTTCAACTCGCCCGAACAGCCCCTGAAGTGCGGCACTGCGTACGACCAGCCCTGCGCCCGGGCCCAATGGGCAAACGCCAGCGCATAGTGGCTGCGCGATGAGCCTTCCAGCCCATGGAACAACACCAGCAAAGGCGTGGGCCCAGCGCCGACGTTGGGCGCAGGCAGCAGGTCCACATCAATGAAGTCCCCATCGGGCGTGTCCCAACGTTGCCGCTGGTACGGGACGTTGGCAGCGGAGGGACTGGCGTGCGGCCGAGAAAACAACGCGGGCCAGATGGTCTGCACATTGCCCCCCCAGCTACCCCGCCCTGCCAGCCAGCGTGGCGCCCTGTACGACTGCATGATGTCGACCCAATGTCAATGCAAAGTGGCAGCCGGTTCGGCCAGCTCCTGAAGCTCATGCGCCTGACCGGGACTGGCATGGTGCAAGACCATGCGCCAGCCCAAGGCCGTGCGCAGGTACACATTCGTGGCCAGCACAAATGCGGTCTGCAGGCCCTCGGGTGTCAATGCCTGCACTTTCTCCAGCACATGGTGCACCTCGCAGTGGCTGGTTTCAAGGCGCCGCACCTGCTGCAAGGTGACCTGCACTGGCCCGTTCGCAAAAATGGCCTCGAAAGTGCCACGGATCGCCACCTCGCCCACCACCCGAGGCCCGCCAGGATGCACGCAGGCGATCTCCTCGTCATCCGACCAGACCGACATCAATCGCTCCAGGTCCCCCTGCTGCAAGGCCTCGTAGAAGGTGGCCTCGGTGTCATCCGCCGACGCCATGAGCGCGGCCTGGGAAGCTTTGCGGGCACGTGGATCACTCATGGTTGTCAGGCGTCAAGCGGGGTTGAACACAACGATCCAGGGTTCATCGGAACACCACGGTCTTGTGACCGTTCATCAGCACGCGGTGCTCGACATGCCACTTCACGGCACGGGCCAGCACCACACATTCCACATCTCGCCCGACGGCGGTGAAGTCTTCGGGGCTCAGGGTGTGATCGACACGCTCCACATCCTGCTCGATGATGGGGCCTTCGTCCAGGTCCGCCGTCACGTAGTGCGCTGTGGCGCCAATCAGCTTCACACCACGATCATGCGCCTGATAGTAGGGCTTGGCCCCTTTGAAGCTGGGTAAAAAGCTGTGGTGGATGTTGATGGCCCGCCCCTTGAGGAAAGCACAGAACTCCGGACTCAGGATCTGCATGTAGCGCGCCAGCACCACCAGGTCGACCCCCTCCTGCTCCACCAGCGCCTCCACCTGTTGCTCCTGAGAGCGCTTCACGTCGGGGCCTGCCCCGGTGGGCAATGGCAAATGGTGAAACGCGATGCCATAGCTGGCCGCCAACTCGGCATAGTCAGGGTGGTTCGACACGATGGCCGGGATCTCCACCGGCAACTGGCCTGACTGCCACCTGAACAGCAAATCGTTCAGGCAGTGCCCATGCTTGCTGACCATGATCAGCACGCGCGGCTTGCGCGATTGCACGCGAATCGTCGCTGTCATGGCGAATTGCTCGCGCACATGGCCAAACAAATTGGCCAAGGTGGCTTCATCCGCCAGGTGCTCGGGCGCCTCGAAATGCACGCGCATGAAGAACAAGCCGGTGCTGTCCTCGTTTTGCACATCGCCAAACTGCTGCGAGTCGATGATGTTGCAACCGGCCTGGTAAAGCAGGCCCGACACGGCATGGACAATGCCCTTCGTGTCTCGGCACGATAGGGTCAGGACGAATTCGCGCTTGATATTCATGATGGGCGAGATTGTAGGGCGCCGCTCGCAGAGGTTGATGAATGCCGCCCAGCATGCCCCGCCCGCACAGCAGGTACAGTGCCACCACAGGGCCCCGTCCAACCATCAGACTGGGCCCCCGCCGTACCCTCGCGGCGATCAGTGGCCGTGGCCGACCTTCTCGCCCGCTTTGAGCTTGTAGGCCGTGCCACAGTAGGGGCATTGGCCACCTTCAGGCGCCGTGACCACGTCAATGTAGACCCGCGGGTGATTGCTCCACAAAGGCATTTTGGGGTTGGGGCAAAACACCACCCCCGGGCCTTGCAACTCCTTTGCGGTCACCTCAACCACGGCTTTGGCTTGTGCAGTCGTGCTCATGGCGTGGTGCTCCTCAGACCTTGGTCAGCCACTCGGCGTACTTGGGATTGCGGCCGTTGACGATGTCAAAGAACGCGCTCTGGATCTTCTCGGTGATGGGACCACGTGAGCCCGCGCCGATCTCGATGCGGTCCAGTTCGCGGATCGGCGTCACCTCGGCGGCGGTGCCAGTGAAGAAGGCCTCGTCGCAGATGTAGACCTCGTCGCGGGTGATGCGCTTCTCCCGGATCTCCAGGCCCAGGTCCTGGCAGATGGCGAAGATGGTGTTGCGCGTGATGCCGTTCAGCGCGCCGGCCGACAGGTCGGGCGTGTACAGCTTGCCGTTTTTCACGATGAAGATGTTCTCGCCCGCGCCCTCACTGACGAAGCCGCTGGAATCCAGCAACAAGGCCTCGTCATAACCCTCTTCGGTGACTTCCAGGTTGGCCAGGATCGAGTTGGTGTAGTTGCTCACCGCCTTGGCCTGCGTCATCGTGATGTTGACATGGTGACGCGTGTAGCTCGACGTCTTGACGCGGATACCGCGCTTGAGGCCGTCTTCACCCAGGTAGGCACCCCAGGGCCAGGCAGCCACCATCAGGTGCACCTTGGCACCCTTGGGGCTCACGCCCATCTTC
Source organism: uncultured Aquabacterium sp. (assembly GCA_964554655.1). Lineage (GTDB taxonomy): Bacteria > Pseudomonadota > Gammaproteobacteria > Burkholderiales > Burkholderiaceae_C > Aquabacterium. The sequence continues at coordinate 4,758 of CAZKPN010000173.1, forward strand.
TCGGAGCCCAGCCATGCCAGCGGACGCAGGTAGCAGCTTTCCAGCTTGTTCTCGCGGACCACGTCCAATTGCGCCTTGACCACCTCGTCGAAGCTGAAAGGAATCTTCATGCGCAGGATCTTGGCGCTGTTGAACAAGCGCTCGGTGTGCTCCTGAATGCGGAAGATCGCAGGCCCTTGGGTCGTGTTGTAGGCACGCACGCCCTCGAACACGCCGCAGCCGTAGTGCAGGGTGTGGGTCAGCACATGGATCTTGGCATCGCGCCATTCCACCATCTGGCCATCCATCCAGATTTTGCCGTCGCGATCGTCCATCGACATGGGAAGTCCTTTCGGGAATTTGTCTAAGTATTCGTTCGTTGACAACCGGCCTTGTCGCACTCAGGGGTGCCGCCGGAAAACCTTAGATTGTAGTCGTGTGCCGTTTGATTTTGGCTTGACACCACTCGCTTGGCCAGCCCGGATTGCACACGACAGGAATCCGTAAACATGCGGGCGCACCAAGTAAGCTTTAGCCGCCGCACACGGCCTCAGTACAAGTCACCCCAGAATGACAAAAGCCGACCCTGAAGGATCGGCTTTCATGACATTCTTTGGTTGCGGGGGCAGGATTTGAACCTACGACCTTTGGGTTATGAGCCCAACGAGCTACCAGACTGCTC
>CAZKPN010000174.1:0-5346 GCA_964554655.1 uncultured Aquabacterium sp.
GCCCTGCGCGCTGAATCGTTCCGGGTGGGCAGCGTCAGCCTGTCGATGGCACATTTTCCGCAAGGCCGCTTCACTGCCCAGGCGTTTCGCCGCGCCCAGATCGCGGCGGGCGCCGAACTTGAAGAAGCCCTGACCCCCTTTGCCCGCGCCAACTGGCACGAAGCGCTGGGCTCGTCCGGCACCGTGGGCGCCGTGTCCCAGATCCTGGTGGCCAATCAGATCAGCGATGGCTGCATCACGGCCGATGGCCTGCGCTGGTGCATGGAGCAGTGCCTGCAAGCGGGCTCGATGGACGCCTTGACCCTGGCCGGCTTGAAGCCGGACCGCAAGGCCGTGCTGGGGGGCGGCCTGTCCATCCTGTACACGCTGGCCATCCACTTCGGCATCGAATCGCTGCGCCCGGCCAAAGGCGCCTTGCGCCAAGGCGTGATCTTCGACCTGGAAGAGCGCATCGAGGCCGCCAGCAATCAACGGCAGCACGACCAACGCGACACCTCGGTGCGCGAGTTGCAGCGTCGCTTTCACGTGGACCTGTCGCAAGCCGACCGGGTCCGCCAAAGCGCCCTGGCACTGTGGGATGGACTGCATGAAGACGGCACCCACCAGGCCGACAGCGATGCCGCGCGCGAACTGGGTTGGGCCAGCGCTGTGCACGAGATCGGCATGATGGTGTCGCACCACGATCACCACCGCCACAGCGCCTACTTGCTGGGCCACGTCGATGCGCCAGGCTTCTCGCAATCGCAACTGCGCCATTTGGCAGGGCTGGTGCTCGGTCAGCGCGGCGAATTGACCAAGCTGGCCGACCACCGGCAGGACACTGGCCTGATGAACCAGGTGTTGTGCCTGCGCCTGGCCACCATCCTGCACCACGCGCGCACGGCCTTGCCGGCCAAGGTGGCGCAACTGCGCACCTCGCGTGGCAAAGCGGTGTTGACGCTCAATGACAAATGGGCCCAGCAAAGCCCACGCACCATGCACCTGCTGAATGAAGAAGCCCAGCGTTGGGCCACCCAGGGTGACCGCACCCTGGTCATCAAGACCGAGGTTTGACGGCGCCCTTCTTGGCACGCGGGCTGGTCGGCTGGGTTGCCGGCAGGGCCTTGCGGTAGACCGGACCCCACATGGGGTGCCCCGCTTCCGACTTGCTCAGGGCAAAGCTGGGGTCGGCCGCCCGCGCTGCCTTGAAGGCCTTGGCGCAGGCGGTTTCACGGCGGCTGGTGCAATAGATGAAAGCCAGGTGCTTGTGCGCGGTGGCCACATCGGCAGGCGCCGCCAAGCCGGCTTGCAATGCCGTGTTGAACTGAGTCTCGGCGGTCGTGTACTGCGCAGCCTGGTAGGCCTTGAGGCCTTGCGCCAAGGCCGCATCGGCGGGCTTGGCCATGGGCGCGGGAGGCGCCACCACGGCCACGGGCGGCGCTGAAGCCACCAGACTCGGCGGCGGCGGCGCGTCCTTCGGGGGCGCCGTGCAAGCGGACAACACCAGCACAGCCACCAAGGTGGTCAGGCGATTGAAAGCGAAATGGGCATGAATGCGCATGGAGCCTCGCGGTCAGAATTGGTGGTTGATGCTGACCGGTGCACCCGCCTTCACATCCACCGTCTTGCGCAGGGGTGATGCATCGCCGTTGCGGATGGTCAGGGTGTGTTTGCCGACAGGCAGTTTGAGTTGCGTCATGGGCGGCGTCACGCCCAAGGAACGGTCACCTTCAAAAACCTCGCCCCAAGGGCTGATGGTCAGCTTGACGACGCCGGTTGGCAAGACCGCAGGCTTGTCAATGCTGACGGCAGGCTCGGCCGCCACTGAAGCCACCGTACTCGCCGAGGCGGTGTTCGTTGCCTCGCCGGCTGGAGGAATGGGCGCCACGGCCAGCGGTTCAGCAGGTGCGGGGGCTGGCGCAGCCGCCACCGGCACGATCGGCGTTGCGGCCGGCAACAACTTGGGCACCACAGCCACCACCGCCTCTTCAGGTTGGGCGCTGGAGCGCTCCTGCCAGACGAACCAACCCAGACCGCCCAGCGCCGTCAACCAACCGGCCGCCGCCAAGGACCACATCCAGGATCGCGAGACCTTCTGACCAGACTTGCTGGAGCCCGACGCGCGCGATGACGACGATGAGCCTGACCCCGATTGCGGCACATCGCCTTGCTGGCTCAGCCAATCGCGCAAGGCCTGCGACAAAGCGCGCGCCGACCGCGTGCGCAAAGTCACGTCACGCTCCATGGCCTTGGCCACGATCTCCGACAAGGCCTTGGGCACCTCGGGATTGACTTCGTGCGGCGCAGGCACCTCGCCCTTCAACACCGCATAGGCGATCTCGTCCAGGCTGTTGCCCGTGAAGGGCCGCTTGGTGGTCAACAACTCGTACAGCACCACGCCCAACGAGTACACATCGGCACGCCGGTCGGTCGGCTCCTGGCGCACCTGCTCGGGCGCCATGTAGTACGGCGAGCCGCCAAAAACTTCCTGGAAACGGCTTTGCTCGTCATCGCGGCTCATGGACTCTGCCTGGCGAATGCGCGCAATGCCAAAGTCCAGCACGCGGGGTGAAGTGCGCCCCACCATGAAGATGTTGGCCGGCTTGATATCCCGGTGGATCACGCCCTTGTGGTGGGCGTAGGACAGCGCATCGGCCACGCGCCGCACGATCAAGGCGGCCTGTGCGGGTGTCGGCTTCCAACCCAGGGTCAGCAATTGGCGCAGGTCTTTGCCACGCAGCAACTCCATCGCGATGTAGGTGCCCTGCTCGCTCAAGCCCGCGTCGTACATGGTCACGATGTGCGGGTTGTTCAGGCTGCCGGCGGCCTTGGCCTCGTTCAGGAACAAGGCGTTGAACTGCTCGCGGTTCTCGGCAGGCAGGTCCACGTTCAAGGTCTTGATGGCGATCAGGCGCGACAGCAGCGGGTCGTGGGCCGCGTAGACCGTGCCCAGTCCGCCCGCGCCAATCTTGTACTTCAGCGCATAGCGGCCGATGTGCCCGATGGTGGGCAGCAGGTCGGGCCGGGCCTTGGGGACTTCGCTGGGGTCGGGCTCGGGCAGCGGGCGCGTCTGCGCAACAGTGTCCGGGTCGTCGCCGGGAATGGGCTCGCCATCCTCGTCCAGAGGACGAGTCACCGCAGGGTTGAAGTCAGACGCGGCCACAGTGTCAGCGCGGCCCCGAGCGTGAGGAGCGCACTTCGTCAGGACGCAACACCGGCGCCAGGTGGTCCAGCACGCCGTTCACGTACTTGTGCCCATCGGTGCCACCAAAGCTCTTGGCCAGCTCGACCGCCTCGTTGATCGCGACCTTGTAGGGCACGTCCATGCAATGGGTCAGCTCGTAAGCACCGATCCACAGCACCGCGTGCTCGACGGGTGAGAGCTCTTTGACCGGGCGGTCCAGGAACTTGGACAGTGCTTCGTCAAGCTGCACATGCTGGTCGATGCAACCGTGCAGCAAGGCGTCGTAGTGCGCACGGTCGGACTTGGCGAACTCTTCCAGCTCACGAACGTGCGCATCAATGCTGCTCGCATCGCGGCTGTTCAATTGCCATTCGTACAGGCCTTGCAGCGCGAATTCGCGGGCGCGGCGGCGAGACGACTTGGCACGGTCGCGACCAGGCACGCCACCCGCGTTCTTGCGGGCCGGGCGTGCGGCAGGGGACGTGCCGACGGCGTCGTCCTTGGGGGTCTCGGGAGTGCTCACAGCAGGTCGTCCAGCAAATTGGCCATTTCAACGGCAACGCGGGCCGCGTCACGGCCCTTTTCTTCAACACGGGCTTCGGCCTGGGCCTGATCTTCCACCGTCAGGATGGCATTGGCAATCGGCAGGTGGTGGTCCAAACTGACCCGGGTCACGCCCGCACCACTTTCGTTGGCCACCAGTTCGAAGTGGTAAGTCTCGCCACGGATGATGCAGCCCAGGGCGATCAGGGCGTCGAAACGCTCACTGTCGGCCATGGCCTGCAAGGCGGTCGGCACCTCCAGGGCGCCGGGCACGGTCACGTGCTGGATGTGCTTGGCAACCACCCCCAGGGCGACGAGTTCGTTGATGCAGAAATCAGCCAGTCGGCCGGTCAGATCGTGGTTGAAACGAGCCTGGACGATCCCGATGCGCAATTCGCGCCCGTCGAGTCGGCCGGCTTGTCCTTTGTCAGCGCCTTGCATGTGTTGTGGTCCTGAAAAAAGAGCGAGTGGGGTCAAAAAAGAACGAAGAAAGAAAAAAATCAGTGCGAGGGCGCCAGGGTTTGGCCATCGGCCGTGAGGAAGCCGGTGACCTCCAGGCCAAAGCCCACCATGCTGGGCAGGCGTTGCTGGTTGCCCAACAGCTTCATGCGTTGCACGCCCAGGGTGCGCAAGATTTGCGCGCCGACGCCGTAGGTGCGCAGGTCGGGCGGGGTGCGGGGAACTTCGCCGGGGTTGGTGGGCAACAGCCGGTCCATCAACCGAACGGACTCTTCGCCCGCGTTCAGCAACACGACCACGCCACGACCGGCTTCACGCACGGTGGCCAAGGCTTTGGGCAAGGGCCACGAGTGGCTCGGGGCGCCAGCGTCCAGCCAGTCCAGCACCGACAGGGGCTCGTGCACGCGCACCATCACCTCGTCCTTGCAGCTCCACTGGCCCAGGCTCAAGGCCAGGTGGATGCCGCCCATGCGGTCGCGGAACACCTTGGCGTCGAAGGTGCCTTCAGGGGTCACCATGGGGCGCTCGCCCACGCATTCGATCAACGATTCGTTGCGGCTGCGGTATTCGATCAGGGCCGCGATGGTGCCGATCTTCAGGCCGTGCTCTTTGGCGAAGACTTCCAGGTCCGGCAAACGGGCCATGGTGCCGTCGTCTTTCATGATCTCGCAGATCACCGAGGTGGGCGACAGACCGGCCATGCCCGCCAGGTCGCAACCGGCTTCGGTGTGACCTGCGCGCATCAGCACGCCGCCATCCTGCGCCTGCAAGGGGAAGATGTGGCCGGGCTGAACCAGGTCGGTGGCTTTCGCATCGCGCGCCACAGCGGCCTGCACGGTGCGGGCGCGGTCGGCGGCTGAAATGCCGGTGGTCACGCCTTCGGTGGCCTCGATGGACACGGTGAAGGCCGTGCCATGCTTGGTGCCATTGCGCGTGGCCATGGGCGGCAATTGCAGCCGCTCGCACCGGTCGCGCGTCAGCGTCAGGCAAATGAGGCCACGGCCAAAGCGGGCCATGAAATTGATGGCCTCGGGGGTGACGTGGTCGGCCGCGAGGACCAGATCGCCTTCGTTTTCGCGGTCTTCTTCATCCACCAGGATGACCATGCGACCAGCGGCCAATTCGGCGATCAGCTCAGGAATAGGAGATATGGGCATCCCGCGATTGTAGGCGGGCGGGCC
>CAZKPN010000175.1:0-5326 GCA_964554655.1 uncultured Aquabacterium sp.
GTGCGCGCCCGGCCGTGGCAAGCGGCAATCGAGGCCTGCAAGGCGTAGGCACCCAGCGGCTGGTGCAACGATTCGGCCAAGCCCTCTGCGCGTGCCAGGGCCGTCAGGCCACGGCGAACCAGCAGATGGTCCCAACGGGCGCGGTCTTGCGCCAGCAACAACACCGGTTTGCCAAGGGCATCCACCCGCGCTGCTGAACGCGAGGCCTGCAGTTCCATCAACGCGATCAGCCCATGCGCCTCGGGCTCTCCGGGTGCCAGCTCGGCCAGCATGCGCCCCAGGCGCAAGGCCTCATCGCACAAGGCCGGGCGCATCCAGTCTTCGCCGCTGGTGGCGGTGTAGCCCTCGTTGAAGATCAGATAGACCACCTCCAGCACCGAGGCCAGGCGCTGCGCCAGCTCCTCGCCGCGCGGCACCTCGAAGGGCACCTTGGCGGCGGTGAGCGTGCGCTTGGCCCGCACGATGCGTTGCGCGATCGTGGTCTCCGACGCCAGGAACGCACGTGCGATCTCCTCGGTGCTCAGCCCGCCCAGCAGCTTCAAGGTCAAGGCGGCACGCGCCTCGGTTGACAGCAGGGGGTGGCAGGCGGTGAAGATCAGCCGCAGCAGGTCGTCGCCAATCTCGTCGGCCCGGGCGGCGTCCAACGCATCCACAAAGTCAGGCACGATCAAGGCCTCCTGCGCTTCCAGATCATGGCCAAGCGCTTGCAGCTTGCCCTCGATCATTTTGGCGCGCCGCAGCCGGTCCAGCGCGCGGTTCTTGGCGGTGGTCATCAGCCAGGCACCGGGGTTGTCTGGCACACCGTTGGCAGGCCACTGTTCCAGCGCCGTGAGCAGCGCGTCCTGCGCCAACTCTTCTGCCAGCCCGATGTCGCGCACCAGGCGCGCCACCCCGGCGATGATCTTGGCCGATTCGATGCGCCAGACCGCTTCGATGGCACGGTGCGTGGCCGAGGTCATCCGAACTGGGCCGGGGCGGCGCTCGGGTTCATGGGGTTTTCTCCGCTTTGGCTTTCAAACTGCTCAGGCCGATCTCGAAGTCGCGGCCAATCATCTGGTCCATGTTCATGAAGATCCCCACCAGCTTGAACATGAAGGGGGCAGGGCCGTGCATGGCCCAGGTCACCTCGGTGGTGTCACCTTGCGGCCGCAGCGTGAAATCGACCAGGTTGTGGCCTTCAAAAGGCTCGATGATGTCCAGCTTCATCGCCACTTGGCTGGGCGTTGAGTTGGTGATCTGGATGCTGCCTTTGCCGACATCCTTGTTGCCTTCAAACCCGTAGCGGGCACCGGGGCCAGACACTGGGCCGCTGTAGAAGCCCTTCACGTTGGGATCCTTCTGGTTGTAGGGGTTCCAGGTGTTGAACTGGTGCAGATCGTTGATCAGCGAATGCACTTGGTCGGCCGGCGCCTTGATGCTGGTGCTGCGTTGAACCGTGAAGGTGTCCGGCTTGCTGGCCGCATAGAGCAGCAGCCCCGCGATGCCCACGGCCACGACGATGAAGAAGGCCTTGATCACAGCGTGCTCCTTCACTGACGGCTGATGCTCAATTCGCGAAAACGATCGGTGGCATCGCTGGGGCTGAAGTCGTCCAGCTCGTACAACTGGCGTACTTCGATCTCAGACGCCAAACCTTCACCCATCGGGGCCGGAAAGCGCCGCGTCCATTCCAGCGCTTCTTCACGTGATCGCACCTGGATCAGCGTGTAGCCTGCCACCAGTTCTTTGGTCTCGGTGAAGGGGCCATCGACCACCTTGCATTGGCCCTGCGCGCCGTGGAGCACTCTCCAGCCCTTGGCCGTGGGCTGCAGTCCGGATGCGTCGAGCAGCACGCCTGCTTTGGCCAGTTGCTCGTGGTACTCCGCCATCGACGCCATCAGGGCTTCTTTGGGCATGACGCCGGCCTCGGTTTGCGGCGTCGCTTTCACCATGATCATGAATCGCATCTTGATGCTCCTGGGTTTCCGTGAGTCGGTGAGCCCATGGCGGGCCTTCATGAACACGACGAACCAAGCGACACGGTTTCGACAACGTGGCTGCCAATCAATTCAGGTTTCGTAGCAAGGGGCGAGGGCTCGCACTTCCACGGTGCACCATTCAGCCGCCGGACATTGTTTGGCGATGGCGATGGCTTCGTCGCGAGTCTGGCAATCCAGTAGAAAGAAACCGCCGATCATTTCCTTGGCTTCCGCGAAGGGTCCATCCACCACCCGACTGGCGCCACCGCGCACTTCAACGCGCGCCGCATCGTATTGGGATTTCAAGGACTCGCTGGCCAGCAGCAGCCCACGCTCCTTCAGGTCAGCGCCAAAGCGAACCATGCTGGCATAGGCCTCGCGGCCTTCAGCTTCGGTGCGAGAGAGCCTTTGATCAACGGGCTCGACAATCAGCAACATATAAGGCATCTTGTGTCCTGAAAGGGTGGTTTGAATTGACGGCCAAAGTTTGGGGTAAATGATATCGCCCAACCTCCTGTGAGGCCTTGGCTTGACGGTGACCCGGAAAAGTTCGACAAGGAAGTGCCATCCCGCCAAAGGCGTTTGGCGACCTCAACTGACAGGAGCAATACCATGACCATCGGTTCCGAATTCCACGTGAACGTGCGCGATCTGGCTGGCCCGCAATGCGTGCAGCGGTTGACCCAGGCCATTCAAAAACTCGACCCGACCGCGCTCGTGCAGTTTGACCTGCAGCAAGGCTTTGTCGATGTGGTGACCACGCAGCCCGAGAAGGCTGTGCTGATGGCCATTCAGGATCAAGGCTTTCACCCCTGGCTGTCTTGATGGCCGTGACAGCGCGCACAAATTTACCCGGATTTAATTGACAGGATTATTTTACCCGGGTAATATTTGATGCATGGAGCATTCATCACTGACTTTGGCCACGGCCTTCATCGGGCATCGCCTGCTGGCCACAGGCCCCCTTCGACAAGTCGCACTGGCCGTGAAGGCCGCAGGCGAGGCGCCTGATCCTATCCTGGTGTTCAGGGACGCGACCGGCACCGTGATTGACCTGGACCTGCGCGGTTCGGATCAAGACATCTTGCAACGGCTGGACTTGACCCCCAGCCCGCACCCAGTCGATGCCGACATGGTCACGGCCGAACCGCGTGGCCGAGGCAGACCACGTTTGGGTGTGGTTGCGCGTGAGGTGACCTTGCTGCCCCGCCATTGGGAATGGCTCAACGCCCAAACAGGCGGGGCGTCTGTGGCTCTGCGCAAATTGGTTGAAGAGGCGCGGCGTGCCTTGCCGGAGACAGGGCGCAAGCGGCAATCGCAAGAAGCGGCTTACCGCGCAATGTCTGCCTTGGCAGGCAACCTGCCCCATTTTGAAGAAGCCAGCCGTGCCTTGTTCGCCGACGAGGCGGCGCGCTTTGCCAACCAGGTGAGCGATTGGCCGCAGGACATCCGCCTCTACGTTCAGCGGCTGGCCTGGCATTGACCTTCATGCGCGGCCTGCCCCTTTGCAGAAATTTTGCAAAAGCGACAATCCTTTCAAACTGGACGACACCTCGGCACTTTCGCCATTCAGATGTTGTCGCCAGTTCTCCAAGGCCAGGCGCAGGATGTCCGAGCGCGTGGCGTGCGCAAAGCCCATCTGCCAATCCGCAAAGCTGCGGCAGGCTATGGGCTCATTCATCAGCTCAATGATGTCTTTGTGCTGGCGGCTGCTGACGATACGTTCATAGGTTTCAGTAACGGCTTGGGGCGCACCCTCGAAACACTGCATGAAATTGCCTTCGTTGTACAAAAGTACCCCGGTGATCGAATTCTGAGGGTTCAAGGCCCGTGATTCAGAATGCAGGGCTTCCAACTCGATCGCTGATCAGTGAAGGCTTTGGCGTCGCCTGCCCAGCAAGGTCAAGGCACCGGCCAGCACCAGCGCGAACGTCGCAGGCTCGGGCACTGCGGCCACGCCCACCGTGAACGCGCCCGAGTTGTTGTACCAACCAAAACCATCAGACGTGCCCAGGTACAAGCGCGTGGCGCCGGAAGGTACCGCAAAGGTTTGCACCTGACCACCATGGTCGCCGGTGTTGGTGTCGCCAGTCAGGCCATTGCCAATGAAGAACTGTTGCCCTATGAGCGGTGACAGGGACAGGAAGCCAAGGCCGCTTGCAAAGCTCAGGGGCGCTGGCGTGTTGGCCGCCGCAGGCGCGGCATCGCTCAGGAAGACCCCGACCAAGGCGTTGATCCGATTCACGCCTGTCGGCGCGGTGATGCCCACGCCGTAGTTGGACGGCGCACCGACATAAAGGTCTCCATCCGGGTTGTCCCCCGGCGTGGCGCTGCCTGTGTGGGAGACCCGGCCGCTCACCGCGAAGGTCAGTGATTGCCCTGCCAGCAGCGGCAGCCCAGTCACCAGAATGGGCGCATGCAAGGCGACCGAGTCACCAGAGCAGCAGGTGTAGTCGGAAGCCCGGCCTGCCAGGTTGGGATTGGATTTGCCCGGAACGACCACCGTCACGGCCTGGGCGGCCACACAGGCCAAGCTGAGCAATGCACCGATTGCGACACCGTTTCTTCCCTGCCACGTGCTTTGAGATTTCACAAGACGCCCCCTTTTCTTTGCAAAAAGAACCATCCTCAAACCATAAAGACCGCCCATGAAATGTGCAAGGTGGCAGAAGACTGCAAATTAGGGGGGCGCTTCGCCAGAGTTTGCAAAAGACTCTGCCGAACTACGCGCGATACGTCCGCAGCGCTTGAACCTGTTTGCGCAAATTCACGAGCGCTGAGTGATGGGCCTTTTGTGCATCCTGTTCATAGCGTTTGACGGCAGCAGCGCGCATTTCGGTGCTTTTTTCGAGCGCGTTGAGGTACTTCTCGACCGTGTACGTATTCTCGCTACCGATGTGAACCGTCTTGACCTCGGCTGGCATGCCGAACCGTGGGAGCAGGACTGAAAGGACAGCCGAGGGTGCGCGGCCAGTGCGTTGCCGAACAATGGGCCCAGAGATTCCCGCAGGAAGGTCAGACGTTTTGTGGGCGCTGGGGCCTTGCTTGAGGCCGCTGGGCACAGGCATGGCCGAGATTCGTGCAGCCAGTTCACGTGTGGCCTTGGCCAGGGAAAGCTGGGCATCTGCGCTCTCACCGTCCGAGAAGAGCTTGGTTCCCTGACATCTGACTTGCCACCCATGGGTGGACTTGGAGTCGATGCGCTGAATGCCTTGAGCAACTTGGAAGCTTTGACCGCTTGCAAGCGTCACTTCACGAAATTTCATGTTTGAGCCTTGATGATTGAATGCTGACTCCCCTGTGAATTTGTGCTGATTATGTGGGGCAATCCGCTTGTCTTGTCCATTGTCGGCGTGCTGATCCTAACG
>CAZKPN010000176.1:0-5245 GCA_964554655.1 uncultured Aquabacterium sp.
TTGCGCCGCCAGCACGCCCAGGTCGCTGGAGCCGACATGCGGCTCGGCAAAGTGCCGCGCGCGGATGCCCGTGCGGGACACGATCCATTCGTCGGAGGTTTCGATGCCCTGACTGGCCAGCTGATTGGCCAAGTCCTGGTTGGTGAGTCGTCGTGGCGGCAAATAAGCGCCAGTACCGGCTATGCGTGAGTGCTTGATGGGCATTTCAGGGGGGCAAAGCGGCGCTGGTTAAAACACCCCGATGCCCTTTGGGCACGGCCCGAAGGATCAGGCAGCGCGGTCAACCGCACCTGCAGATCCAACAGCCGCCGACGTGCCTTCTGGATTGGCTGAACCGGCTGCATCAGCAACCGGCAAACCATCGAGCGATGCCGCGATGCGGTCATGGACACGCTCCAAAAGGCTGTGACGAGCCGCATCATAGGCCCTGTTGATGGCCAGCTCGAAAGCAAAGGCATCGGCAGAACCATGGCTTTTGAACACCAGGCCCCGCAAACCCAGCAAAGCCGCGCCGTTATAACGGCGGTGATCGGCCCGCTTTTTGAACTGGTTGAGCACCGGCATGGCGATCAAGGCCACCAGCTTGGTCAACAAATTACGCGAAAACTCTTGCTTGATGAAATTGGCCAGCATGGACGCCAGCCCTTCGGCCGATTTGAGCGCCACATTGCCCACAAAGCCATCGCACACGACGATGTCGGTCGTGCCTTTGAAGATGTCATTGCCTTCGACATTGCCCTGGAAGTTGATCAGGCCTTTGTCGCCGGCATCGCGCAGCAATTCACCAGCGCGTTTGATGACTTCACTGCCCTTGATGACTTCTTCGCCGATGTTGAGCAAGCCCACGGTGGGCGACTCCTTGCCATCCACCGCCGACACCAGCGCGCTGCCCATGACCGCGAATTGCAGCAAATGTTCAGCAGAGCAATCAACGTTGGCGCCCAGGTCGAGCACCGTGGTCGAGCCATCCAACTGGTTGGGCAGGCCAAAGGCAATGGCCGGGCGGTCGATGCCTTCAACGGTTTTGAGCACATAGCGCGCCACGGCCATCAGGGCCCCGGTGTTGCCTGCGGACACGCAAGCGTGCGCATTGGCGGGTGCATCGGCCGATGCCTTGACCTGCGAGACGGCCACGCGCAAGGACGAATCTTTTTTGCGGCGCAGGGCCACTTCCACCGGATCGTCCATGGCGACGACCTCACTGGCTGGAATCAGGGTGACACGCTCCCAATCCTTGGCGGGCGCCAGGGCTTCAGGCAAGCCCACCAACACCAGTTCAGCCTCGGGGTGCTTGGCCAGAAAAGCCTTACACGCGGGCAAGGTGACCGACGGGCCATGATCGCCGCCCATGCAGTCGACCGAGATGCGCACACGGCCCTGGCGATCCGGGATGGCAGCACGGCTGGAGGCCGAGGTGGAAAGGGTCGAAACAGTCATCGGGTGGGTCTTGGGTGGGGGTATTGCTCAGCGAGCCCAAAACAACAATGGGCCGGAGGACTGACCAGTGTCAGCCTATCCAGCCCTTGCTTCTTGACGAATTTTGAAGGAACCCAGCACAGGGCCAGGCTCGATCAAGAATTAAGCGTCAGCCTTGGTCTTGATCACCTTGCGGCCACGGTAAAAGCCGGTGGGGCTGATGTGGTGACGCAGGTGGATTTCGCCGGTGGTGCTTTCGACGGCGGTGCCCGGGGTGTTCAGCGCGTTGTGCGAACGGTGCATGCCGCGCTTGGAGGGGGACTTTTTGTTTTGCTGAACGGCCATGGATGACTCCAGAAACCGAGCCTCACGGCCCGTTGGGTGCAAGCTCTCACCGACTTTTACAGCGCGCCATATCAATTGACTTGATACCTGCCGCGCCAGTCGTTTTTAGCCTGCGAAGTGTTGACAAATTGTATAAATTCCGGGGCCTTTCCCGGAAAACCATAGATTCTAGCACGAGAGTGTCCAACAATTCAAATCAGGTACTGCCCTTTTTCAGGGAAGCCAATACCGCGAAAGGGTTGGGCTTGTCTGTCGCTGAGTCCTCATCCGAAGTTTCAGCCACCGGCGTGCCGTCGGGGGCCACCAAGCCGGATTGCATCAATGATTGCACGTCGGTGGGGCACTCACCGTGCCGGGGAACGATGGGCTGGGCCATGATCAATTCGTCCTCGATCAAAGCCAGCAGGTCGAATTGACGGCTGATAGCGAGCACGTCGTCGTCCGAATCGGCATCCAGCTCAGCGGCCGTGGCCTCGTCGGCCACCAAGCGAACCGTGTGGTCCACCGTGACCGGGATGAACACGGGCTGCAGGCAGCGCTGGCATTCCCAGGGCAGATTGCCCTCGGCGTGCAGATCCAGCCAAAGCTGGGGTTCGCCCGCGCGTTGAGGTTCCAGTCGGCCTTCGGCCCACCAGGTCAAGGGCGCAAGGGGCGTCAAATCCAGGTCTTGCGCCAGGCCAGAGGCCAGGCGGCTCAAAGCGACCACGGGCAACTGCCCTTCCAGGCGCGCCTCTTCATTGATGAAAGCCCCCAAGTCAAGCTTATGGGGCAAAAACGTGCGTGCATTCATGGCGGGTAGTGTAGAGGCTGGACAATAGGGGGATGACCTCCACCGCTTTCCCCCGCCTGATCCTGGGCTCCACCTCGCGTTACCGGCAAGAGCTGCTGCAAAGGCTGGGCCTGCCCTTCGACGTGCAGGCGCCCGATGTGGACGAAAGCCCCCTGCCTGGCGAAGCCCCGTTTGATCTGGCCATGCGCCTGGCCTTGGCCAAGGCCCAAGCCGTCGCGGCATTGAACACCGACGACGTGGTGGTGATCGGCTCCGACCAGGTGGCCGACCTGGCGGGGCAGCCTTTGGGCAAGCCTGGCACGCATGAACGCGCCGTGGCGCAGTTGACGGCCATGCGTGGCCAAACGGTGCTTTTTCACACGGCGGTGGCCGTCGTTCGGCCCCGCACCGGTTTTTCGCAAACACTGATGAGCACCACCCGCGTACAGATGGGCCACTACAGCGACCAGGACATGGAAACCTACCTGCGGTGCGAGCAGCCTTACGACTGCGCTGGCAGCGCCAAATCCGAAGGATTGGGCATCGTGCTGCTGGACCGCATCGAGTCCGACGACCCCACTGCCTTGATTGGCCTGCCGCTGATCCCCACCACCCAGATGATTCGACAAGCGGGGCTGGATCCCCTGGCCTGGCGCGCAATGCATCACCCACAAACATGACCACCAAACCCAAAAAAACCGACACCGCCACGAGCCCCAAGGGCCGCCTGCTGCTGATCCCCAATACCCTGGACTTTGGCTGCTTGGCCGAAGGGCCTGACGCGGTCCTGCCCGACCTGCGTGATGTCCTGCCCATGGGCGCGCTGAACGCGGCGGCACGCTTGCAGCATTGGGTGTGCGAGAACGCCAAAACCACGCGCGCTTTCCTCAAACGCGTGGACGCCATCGCTCCCTTGGCCGCGCCTTTGCAAGCCCTGGACATCCAGGCTTTGCCCCGCCCCAACAAGGGCGGCGAGAAAAGCGCCAAGAAGACCCACATGAAGCCCGATGGCAAGCCCGCCCCCAATCCCGATGCCGAGATCGACGCCCTGCTGGCGCCCGCCCTGGCGGGGCACGACATCGGGTTGATGTCGGAGGCCGGTTTGCCGGGCGTGGCCGACCCGGGCGCCGCCTTGGTCCTGGCCGCGCATCGCCTGGGCGTGACGGTGGTGCCGATTTCGGGCCCCAGCTCCCTGGTGCTGGCGCTGGCGGCCAGTGGCCTGAATGGCCAAAGCTTCGCCTTTGTCGGCTACCTGCCGGTGGACGCGACGCAACGTGGTGACCGCATCCGCGAACTGGATCAGCTGTCTCGCCGCGCACGCCAGACGCAACTGGTGATCGAGACGCCCTATCGAAACACCGCCCTGTGGTCCGCCCTGATCCAGCACCTGCAGCCCGACACCTGGTTGAGCGTGAGTTGTGGCCTGACACTGGAGAAAGGCTGGTGCCGCACGCAGCGCGTCAGCCATTGGCAAAAGCATGCACTGACGTTGCCGGACGACATCCCCACCGTGTTTGCGTGGCTGTCCGCATGAGCCACCTGCCGGGCACCTCGCTTCTTGCCACAATGCCGAGCACTTGCTGTCACCCATGAACACGCCCTCAACCTCATCCACCATTTCATCGCCTCACCCGGGTTTGGCCGAACCGAACGAGCTGGCCCGCAAGCTGGGGCACGCCGGGCTGATCCCATTCGTGGGCGGCGCCCTGTTCGTGTGGCTGTTGGTGGGCCGCATCGACCCGCAGCCTTTTGCTTTCGTGGTGAGCGCCTTCACCAGCTACGCGGCCCTGGTCGTGTCCTTCCTGGGCGGCCTGCCCTGGGGGCTGAGCATGCTGCGGCAAAGCTATGACCAACCCGCGTCGCCTGCACAGAAGCTGGGCTTGATCTGGGGCGTGGTTTACTCACTGGCGGCCTGGGTGGCTTTGATGATGCCGCCCCATGCCGGCCTGGCCGCACTGGGTGGACTGCTGATTGGCTGCTACCTGGTGGACCGCAAGTGCTACCCGGAACTGGGCGCGGCGGGTTGGCTCAAGCTGCGTTTTCGGCTCACCGTGGTCGCCAGCCTGAGCTGCTTCCTGGCCGCCGCCCAACTTTGAGCCAACTTTGAAAACCGCACCCATGATCGACTACCGCATTGAGGTGGGCAGCGCCCACGCCCATCGATTTTTGGTCACCTTGCGCATCGCGCAGCCGCAGGCCAGGCAACGCTTGAGCTTGCCGGTGTGGATACCCGGCAGCTACCTGGTGCGCGAGTTCGCCAGGCACCTGTCGCCGCTGTCAGCGCAGCAAGGCCAACGTGTGCTGGAGGTCCAGCAACTGGACAAATCCAGCTGGGTGGTCGATTGCCCCGGCAAAGGCGCCTTGACGGTCACCTGCGAGGTCTATGCCTTTGACACCTCGGTACGAGCGGCTTTTCTGGACTCGCGCCGGGGCTTTTTCAATGGCACCAGCGTATTCCTGAAGGCCGAGGGCTTCGAAGACCAACCCCAGCGTGTGAAGATCACCGGGCTGCCCAAAGGCTGGGGTGTGGCGACCGGCTTGCTGCCGGTGAAGGTCAATGCGCAAGGCCTGGGCGACTACGAGGCCCCCGACTACGACAGCCTGGTGGACCACCCGGTCGAACTGGGCACCTTCTGGCGCGGCACCTTCACGGCCAAAGGCGTGGTCCACGAGTTCGTGGTCTCGGGGGCCAGTGCCGACCTGGATGGCCCACGG
>CAZKPN010000177.1:0-2302 GCA_964554655.1 uncultured Aquabacterium sp.
CTACCAAACCCGATGGATCGACCCACAATATCGGGTTGCCCCCGACATATGCGTAAATGATTGGCCCTGACGCCCATCCATCGTACCGAAGGGCATTTTTGCCAGACGCATCAATGACTTGCGCAGCGTGGATGAAGACCGATTCCCCTTGTGCCAGTTTTTTGCCTAGACGCGCATTTTGCCCTGCGCACCCGCGCGGTGGCAACGTCGTTTTTTAGCCGCTAAAGAGTTTGGTGGCGTGCCTCGGTGGTGAACGGGTCAAGGCTGCGCGCAGCGCACCAGGCCCACGGCCTGGCTTGGCCTTGACGTGCTCGAACAAGACACGCTGTCGGGTGCGGGGTAAGACGACTTTGACGGCTTGCCCCGCATCCAGACTATGCGGCGGGGGCCAGGCGCTCAGCCGTGGAGAAGAAGCCTGCAATTGATGGGGCGGCCTTGGCCGCCCCTGCCGTGCTTCAGCGCGGCGCGATCCCGGCATCAGCCAAGGCCCGGCGCACCTGCTCGGTGGCCTGGATCATCTGGTAAGCCTGCTCATCGCTTTGAGCCAGGCTGCGGCAATCGCTGTAGCCGATGCGCTTGAGCAATTGCGCCAGCGCCCAGGCCAGATCCTGCGGCATATCGACTTGGAAGGTGACGGTGTTGTGATCCATGGTGCTTGACCCTTGATGGTGTGCCCGGCGTTCACGGCGAACGCCGCTGGCCCACCCCACCGAGCGCCGCGCGCAGCCGTGTCAAGGGCGGCCGCTTGCGGCCGGCGCAGCGCACCCTTGACACGGGGAGCACGGCGCTACGCTGGCGGGTCAGTGGAGGGAGTTCTCTCGGTGGTGGCAGTACGCTGGGGAGCCCCTCGGGGGCGGTGGGTGGTCGGGCGGGGCCAACCTTCAAGACTGCGCGCAGCGCCTGGCTGCAATGCTTGCGGCGATGGCTTGCCATGGCCGCACGAGAATCGGTATTGGGCGCGGCACGAGCTGCAAGCTGGTGCCGCGTGCAGGGGCGGAGGGGCGCAAGACATAACGGGGGTTGCGTGAACCCGAAGGGCGCAAGGCGACAGCCGCAGCGGTGTGGACACAAAGTGAGCACAGCGAACGACTGGCCACACTTCATGCAACAGCCCGTTATGTTTACTTGGGCCTTCGGGCCCAAGTAACCCCGCAGCCACTGCCAAGGTCCGGCCAGGCTCAATGCCTGGCTGGCCTTGCTCAACAGTGCTTGCAGGCGCTTGGGGCTCGCCTGCCCGCAGCAATGTAGCGACGGCGCGGGGCTTGCCACGCAAGCGCCGTGACGCAGCGGGCCACCACATCACACGGCCTCATCGGCTGAGTCGTTGTCCACGTCTTCGCTGCCCTCGTCGGCCATGACGTTCAAGAGCGCCTGCCTTGCCTCGTCCAGGCTCGGCCCTGTCACTGGGCTGCCGCTGTCGCGATGCCTTTGCAACCGGCTCGGGTGCGTGGCCCGGTGCACCGCTATGAGCTTGTCAATGCTCACATGCGTGTAGATCTCCGTCGTCTCTATGTTCGCGTGCCCCAGCATCTCCTGAATGAAGCGGATGTCGGCCCCGCCTTCAAGCATGTGCGTGGCGCAAGCATGGCGCAGCAAGTGCGTGGCACCCACCTTGTCCACGCCCGCAAAGCGCATGTACCGCTTGACCTTCTCGGACACATGCTCGGCCCGCATGGGCTCGCCGTAGTCCGTCAGGAACAAGGCCTGCGTGTCCGTGGCCAGCAACTGCGGCCGCGCCTCGCTGATGTACTTGTCCAGCCAGGCTACCGCCCGCTCGCCCAGCGGCACCACACGCTGGCGGCCTCCCTTGCCGTGCCTGACCCACAAGGTGCCGCGCTGCAAATCCACGTCATACACGCCCACGCCTGCGGCCTCCATGCGGCGCAAGCCCGTGGCATACAGCGTCTCCAGCAAGGCCCTGTCCCGCAAGCCCTGCGCCGTGCCTGGCTCGGCCTCGGCCATCACCGCTTCGACCTCCTGCACGCTGGGCACCGAACGCGGCAATCGCTTGGGCTGCTTCGGTAAATCAAGATCGGCAGCAGGGTTGGCCAGGATGTGGTGCTCACGGCTGAGCCAGCGGAACCACGTCTTGAGTGGCGCCAGGTACTGGTACTGCATGCTGATGGTCAAGGGCGCCCCCTCGTTGCGGCTGCCCTCGGGCTTGCGGTAGTAAAAGAGGAAGCGCTGATACCGATCCAGCATCGGCTTGGTGATCTCGCGCGGGTCAGCCAGGCCGCGCTCGTCGGCCCACGCGATGAACTTGCGGATGGCCTGGCGCCTGGCCCGCACCGTGTCCGCGCTG
>CAZKPN010000177.1:2312-5162 GCA_964554655.1 uncultured Aquabacterium sp.
GCGCTGTAGCCCGTCACCAGCATCCACTCGAAGTGCTCTTCCATGTAGCGCGTGAGCACGTTGTGCGCCAGCGTGTCATCGGGCTTGCAAGGACGCCCTGCAGGCTTGACCGCTGCGCGCTTGCGGGTCTTGAGCTTCTGACCTGCGCGGGGCATATCAAACCCCGGCAGCTAAAGAAGTGGATGCACCACCGTGCGTGTACGACGACCGCTTGTGCATCGGCGCACAGAAGTTGTTTTGAGCACCAGGGGCAGCCTTATCGCTCACAACATCGATGGATACGGGGCTTTCCGCGATTTGTGCATCCCGACCGCCTACCGACTGAGGGCCGACCACGCCCCGACCAGGGGCCGACCGCCCGGCATCCGACCCCGACCGCGCAGTATCGTAAGCACAAGCCAGGGATTCAACATCAACCAGGCCAGGCAGGCGCAAGGTGCCATCAGCCGCCACCGTGTCATAGACCAGCTCGTAATCGAAGCCGCCCGTCTTCGTGCGGTGCGTGATGAGGTATTCCAACTCGACCAGCCGCGCCAGGTGGATTTTGAGTTGCGTGTCGCCCCAGGCAATGCCCTCGCGCAAGGCCCGCCGACTAAAGCGCAGGTCGGCCCGCTTGAGGCCCAAGCGCTGGCACTCGCCCACCACGTAGCCGTCCACCATCTTGAGCAGCCTGCGCGTCTGCGGCGGCAACTCGTCCAGGCTGCGCCCCAGCACGTCATGCGCAATGCGGTTGGCCAGATCAATGTCGGCCAGCGTCACCTCGATGTACTCGATATGCTGCGCCCCACGCTGCGCCGTCTTGACCGCCCGTTGATGCTGGTGGATGAAGGCGATGGTGTCGATGAGGGTCAGATACTTTTCATGGTCGCGCCGCAGGCGCGTGGTCTGGTCGGGGAAGGTCAGGAACTGGGCGTAAGGGTTCAACACTTCCAACGGCTTGAGCAGCCGCTGGGCGTTCTGGTGCAAGGTGATGAGGGCCGCTTTCTCGCGGTTGGCCAGCATGCCCTCCAAGGTGCGCCGCGCACGCTGGCGCTCGTGGATGGCGCGTGTCTGCTCTCGGCCTTCATCGACCGCCAGCACCAGGCAACGATTCATCAACTCTTCGTCGATGTCGCGCGCGGTCGTCGTCAGCAGCAAGGCCACAGGCCCTTCGACGCGGTATTGCTGCGTGATCAGGTTGCCCGAGTTCGGGTCCTTGCCCGTGCTGGCAATGGTCAACTCGCCTTCAGACTGCAAGAGTTTGAGGGCATAGCTGGCACGGCTGGCGCCTTCCTCTTCCACGATGGCCAGCGCCTTGTGCTTGAGGTTGGTCTCGCCCATGTAGAACAGGCTTTGCCCCGTCATGGCGCTGTACTTGACCTTCTCTTCTTCGGGCACGAAGGCCAGCACCGCGTCCATCAGGCTGCTTTTACCTGCCGCGCTCGATGACTGCACCACCACGCCCAGCGGGCGGGCCAGCTTGCGGCTGGTGGCCGCCAAGTAGCCCACCAGCTTGTTCGTCTCCTCGCCCACCAGGCCGCAAGCGGCGAAGTCCGCCAGGATGCGCGCGATCAGGTCCGGGGCCTTGAGCAGGCTCATGGCCGCTGCTTGCTCTAGCTCGTCCATTTTGAACTGAGGCTCAGGCGTCAATGTCTTGGCGATCGTCTCGTCTTGCAACTGCTCCAAGGCCAGCAGCACCCGCCCCAGGTCGGCCTTGAGCACCGGCAGGGCTAGGCCGGTTTCTTGCGCCGCCTGCGCCATGTAGTGGCCGCGCGCCTTGGCGCTGTACAGGTCCAGTGCATCGACGTGGAAGGCATCAACACCTTGGCTGGCATGACTGATCATCAGGTTCACCTTGAGCACGTCCACGCTCAGGTTCTTGGCCAGGCCACGCACGCGCCAGCGCCTGGCATCTACGCCTTCGCCCAAGAGCAACGTGACCTCACGGCCTTGCTCACGGTCCTTGACCTCCATCGGCGGCATCCGCGCCGCCTCGGGCATCGGACTGGCGGGCAAGGCCTCCACCGTAGCCGCTGTCGTGGCCACTGATGCGGCCACAGGAACAGCAGCTAAAGAAGAAGCGTCTCCATCGCGCGCCCCTTGTTCTTTAGCCGCTGTGTTTGGCATGGCCACCGGCACGGCGCTCGGCACAGGCTCACTGCCTGGCTGCATGGGCGCCTCGCCTTTACCCAGCCACACCGCCTTGCGGATCAACAGCCCCAGCGACTTGCCTGCAGGCTGCACCTTGAGCGCGTATTCGTTGGCGTCCATGCCCTTGGGGAACTGCACGCGGAAGCACTCGATGCCCACCGCCATCAGCGCTTGCGCCACCTTGGCCGCGCCGCGCTCGCCCGCGTCATCCCGGTCATACGCGATCAAGACCCGTTGCGTGCCGTGGCGCTTGAACGCCGCGATGTGCTCATCCGTGAAGCCCTCGATGCCATAGCTGCTTGTGACGTTGCGGTAGCCCGCACACCAGAAGGTCAACGCGTCAATCAAGGCTTCGCACAGGATGATTTCTTTGGAGGTGGCCAGCGCGGCCACGTTGAACACACCGCGCCCGCCCATGCGCTTTTCTGCGGGCAGATACAGGTGCTTGGGCGTGCCCGCGCGCAGGTTGTCCAGCAGCTTGCGCCCATACACCTCCACCACGTTGCCCCCACTCGGCCCACCTTCATCGAACACCGGCACCACCAAGCTGCCATTGAAGTGCTCGTGGCCGCTGTCGCGGTACAGGCCGATCTTTTGCAGCCGCGCCCGGATGTCGGCCCCAGCCTTGCGGTTCTTCTCCGGCAAGCGCAAACCCAAGGTGCGATCAGCCAAGCCCAGCTTGAAGTGCGCCGCAACATCAGGGTGTGTCAGGCCTCGTGC
>CAZKPN010000178.1:0-4952 GCA_964554655.1 uncultured Aquabacterium sp.
GGACCACCAAGCTGAAGCCCTGCCGGAGACCGCCCCAGCCCGCGCCCCGCGCTGCCAGCACAAAGCCCCTAGCCAAAAAACGCCGCTTCAATCTCCGCCGGCAACGGCTGCCCCGTCAACCAGGCCCTTTCCAACACATGCCAATAGTGCCGATAACTGGCCCGATCGTGCAAAACGCTGCGGTACGACGTGGGCGCCCAATGCGCCTGCTGAGCGGACGTCAAAATGGCCACCGCATCATCCACCTCGGCCGCCACCGGCGCGAACGCATCCACGATCACCGGGATCTGATCCGGGTGGATGCTCCACATCCGCGTGTAGCCCAACTCGCGCGAGGCGCGCTCGGCCGCCACGCCCAAGGCCCTCGCATCCTTGAACTCGGTGACCACGCAATGCGATGGCGTGATGCGCGCCGCATGGCAGGCGGCCGCGATCTCCAGCTTGGCGCGCAGCACCAGCGGATGATGAAACTGCCCCTGCGCACTCATGGCCGAAGCCGGGATCGCGCCCCGGTGCTCCGACACGAAATCCATCAGCCCGAACGACAGCGACTCCACCCCCGGCAAGGCCGCGATGGCCGCCACCTGCTGCAGCGCATGGTGCGTCTCGATCAACACATGCACCGGTACGATGTGCCCGACGCCATGCTTCAGCCGCGCCGCCTTGATGGCCTCGACCGCCCGTTTTGCTTCCTCTTCGCCCGCCACCTTGGGCAACATCAGGTAGGCCAGCCGAGGGCCCGCCTGCTGGATCAAGGTCTGGATGTCGTCCTCGAAGCGCGGATGACTGGGCGCATGAACCCGCGCCCCCACGCGGCCGCAGGCATTGGCCGTGCTGTTGAGCAACTCGGCCACCAGCAGAGCCTGCTCGTGCTCGCCACCCACCGGGGCGCCGTCTTCCAGGTCCAGCGTCACGTCGAACACCGCTCGGCCATCGGTCTTCTCGGCCATGTCGGCTTGCAGCGCCAGGCTCTTGCGCATGCGGGCCTCCACGCCCGCGTAGTGATCACACACCGGCAGGTTGGGGGCGCGTTGCTCGGCGCCAAACAAGGCCAAGCGTGGGTGGATGGTGCTGAGTGTTGACAAGGCGGCGTCCTCTCTGCTTTCTGAAAGCCAAGGCATGCAAACGCAAGCCCGTGGCCATTGTCCTCTTGTCGCCCCAAGCCATCAACCGGCCAACTTGGTTTTCAAGGCGGCGCTTTCACGTAGGATGCGTCCACCTCATGAGTCAAACCACCTTCGATCACATCATCATCGGCGCTGGCACGGCCGGTTGCCTGCTGGCCAACCGCCTGTCCGCCGATCCCTCGTCCCGAGTCTTGCTGATCGAAGCCGGTGGCAAGGACGACTACCACTGGATCCACATCCCGGCGGGCTACCTGTACTGCATGGGCAACGCCCGCACCGACTGGCTTTACCGCACCGAGCCCGAGCCCGGCCTGAATGGCCGCAGCTTGGCCTATCCGCGCGGCAAAACGCTGGGCGGCTCGTCCAGCATCAACGGCATGATCTACATGCGCGGCCAGGCCCGCGACTACGACCACTGGGCCGAACTCACCGGCGACGACAGCTGGCGCTGGGACCAGGTCCTGCCCTATTTCAAGCAGCACGAAAACCACCACCAGGGGCTGGACGACCTGCACGGCGCCACCGGCGAATGGCGGGTCGAAAAGCAGCGCCTGCGCTGGGATTTGCTCGATGCCATCGCCCTGGCCGCGCAGCAGGCAGGCATCCCCACGACCCAGGATTTCAACCGTGGCTGCAACGAAGGCGTGGGCTACTTCGAGGTGAACCAACGCAAGGGCCTGCGCTGGAACGCGGCCAAGGCCTTTCTACGCCCAGCTTGCTACGACCGCCTCAATTTCGAGATGTGGACCCATGCCCAAGTTGCACGCCTGGTGATCGAGGTACAGCCCGACGGCACGCAACGCTGCACGGGCGTGCAGGTCTGGAACGGCCACGAGATGGTCACCGCCACCGCGAGCCGTGAGGTGATCCTCAGCGCTGGCAGCATCGGCTCCCCACAAATCCTGCAACTGTCGGGCATCGGCCCTGGCGACTGGTTGCGCCAGCATGGCCTGCCCGTGCTTCACGAATTGTCCGGCGTGGGCGCCAACCTGCAAGACCACCTGCAGATCCGCAGCGTGTTCAAGGTGCATGGCGCCAAAACCCTCAACACCATGCTCCAAAGCCATTGGGGCAAAGCCCGCATTGCCCTGGAATACGCGCTCAACCGAAGCGGCCCCATGAGCATGGCGCCCAGCCAGTTGGGCGCCTTCACGCGCAGCGATCCGTCGCAGCCACACCCCAACCTGCAGTACCACGTCCAGCCCTTGAGCCTGGACGCCTTTGGTCAGCCTTTGCATGACTTTGGCGCCTTCACCGCCAGCGTGTGCAACCTCAACCCGACCAGCCGGGGCACGGTGCGCATCACCAGCCCCCGCTTCGAAGATGCGCCCGCCATCGCGCCCAATTACCTGAGCACCCCGCAAGACCGCCAAGTGGCCGCCGATTCCCTGCGCGTCACGCGCCGCATCGTGGCCCAGCCCGCTTTGGCCAAGTACCAGCCCTCGGAATGGAAGCCAGGGGTGCAGTTTCAATCCGACGAAGATCTGGCCCGGCTGGCGGGGGACATCGCCACCACCATCTTCCACCCGGTGGGCACCACCAAAATGGGCCGTGCCGACGACCCGATGGCGGTGGTGGACAGCCAGTTCAGGGTTTTGGGCGTGGCCGGCTTGCGGGTGGTCGATGCGGGCGTCATGCCCACCATCACCAGCGGCAACCCCAACTCGCCCGTGTTGATGATGGCGGAAAAAGCCGCCGCACTGATGCTTCCATGATTCCCAGGGCAGGGCTTGGGTGTTGCAATAGCACCAACATTCACGTGCTCATCAAGGGATACCCTCGCTTGCGCCAAGGCTAAGTTCAGGCCTAGCCTAGAGGCCGCAGAGCAGTTGTCGTGCCTGCCTTCAGGACCGCCAACGCTCCCGGTTCGCGAGCGTCACGAGGTGCACCGCATGTTGAACCTGCATCAGCTCAAATTGGGCCAGCGCTTGGGTTTGGGTTTTGGATTGCTGCTGCTGCTGGCAGCCTTGATCGCTGGTGTGGGGTGGTTTCGTCTTGCGCAAACGATCCAGGATGTTGATCACAGCAACGAGGCGCAGTTGCGAGCCACGGCGGCGCTCAAGTGGGAAAGCCTCACCTTGCTCAACGTCAACCGGACGCTGGCCATTGCCGAGTCGGGTGGCCTCAAGGAGGTGAAAGACCATTTCGCACCTTTGATCAAGGGCACATCCGCTGAAATCAGCGCCATCCAGAAAGGCCTGGAAACCCAGGCCGAGACGCCCGAGGTCAAAGCCCAGTTTGAAGACATCGCGGCCAAGCGCAAGGCCTACATCGCGGCCCGAGATTCGATCTTCTCCTTCCTGGAGATGGACGATCCCGGGGCCAAGGATGCCTTGAAAAGCGAGTTGCTGCCTGCTGCCACCCGTTACATCACGGCCATCAACGGTTACCAGACCCTGCAGCGCAAGATCGCCGACGAGGAGGCCGCCTTGACGCGTCAGCGTGTGTCACGGGCCCAACTGCTGTTGCTGGCGCTGGCGGGTGTCAGCTTGGTGATCGGGGTGGTCTGTGCGTGGGTCATGACGCGCTCAGTGACGGGGCCTTTGCGCCAGGTGGTGGCGGTCACCAAGGTCATTGCCAGTGGCGATTTGTCCCACCGTCTTGACATGGAGGGGCGCGATGAATTGTCCGAGCTGTGCCGCAGCCTGGAAGACATGCAGCAGTCCTTGCGCAGCATCGTGGGCGAGGTGCGCCAATCCACCGACTCCATCCAGACCGCCAGCCAGGAGGTGGCCGTGGGCAGCCAGGACCTGTCCAGCCGAACCGAGCAAGCCGCTGCCAGCCTGGAGCAAACCGCCTCCACCATGGAGCAAATCTCCGGCACGATCCGACACACGGCCGATGCGGCCCGCACCGCCAACCAACTGGCGGCGGGGGCGGCGCAGGCGGCCACCAACGGCGGCAAGGTGGTGTCCCAGGTGGTGGCCACCATGGACGAGATCACCCAAAGCTCCAAGCGCATCGTGGACATCATCAGCGTCATCGATGGCATTGCTTTTCAGACCAACATCCTGGCGCTGAACGCGGCGGTGGAAGCCGCCCGTGCGGGCGAGCAGGGCCGTGGCTTTGCCGTGGTGGCGGGCGAGGTGAGGGCGCTGGCCCAGCGCGCGGCCAGCGCGGCTGGTGAGATCAAGGTGCTGATCGGAGCCTCCAGTGAGCGTGTGGAGGCGGGCGCCGCTTTGGTGAACGAGGCGGGCACCTCCATGGCCGCCATCGTTGATTCGGTGCAGCGCGTGGCCGACATCATCGGCGAGATCACCTCGGCCTCCACCGAGCAATCCGAAGGCATCAGCCAGGTCAACACGGCCGTCTCTCAACTCGACAGCATGACCCAGCAGAACGCCGCCTTGGTCGAGGAGTCCGCCGCAGCGGCTGAAAGCCTCAAGGAACAGGCCGCCAAGCTCGCCTCGGTGGTCTCGGTGTTCCGATTGTCCTGACCAGGCACACTCAAAACCAAGGCGAAAAAAAGCCGGCTGACCCGAAGGTCGCCGGCTTTTTGTTTCAGCTGAAGGTCAGCTGAGATGGATCACAGCAGGTGCTTGACGCCGTCTTGCTCGCCTTGCAGCTCGGCCAGGGTCTTGTTGATGCACTCTTGCGAGAAAGCATCGATGGGCAGGCCTTCAACCATCTTGTATTCGCCGCCTTCGCAGGTGACGGGGTAGCCGAACATGATGTCAGCCGGGATGCCGTACTCACCCTTGGAAGGGATGCCCATGGTGACCCATTTGCCATTGGTGCCCAGGGCCCAATCGCGCATGTGGTCGATGGCGGCATTGGCAGCCGAAGCCGCCGACGACACGCCACGGGCGGCGATGATGGCCGCAC
>CAZKPN010000179.1:0-4796 GCA_964554655.1 uncultured Aquabacterium sp.
GGGACCACCAAGCTGAAGCCCTGCCGGAGACCGCCCCAGCCCGCGCCCCGCGCTCCCCAGCAAAAGCGCACCCAAGTATCGAACGCCACTACCCCATCAACGCCCCAACCCAGTCAAGCTGTAGACCACCGGACAGTGATCCGACAGCAAACGCCCTTGGTCCTCAGCAGCGAAGGGCACCCGCGTGAATTGCTTCTGGGCTGCACGCGCAGCCAGTTTCTCGCTGACCAGGATGTCATCGATGTAACGCGTGTGGCGGTCATCGGCACTGCAGGGGATGCTGCCGGCACCCTCGGTGGCCCGCACCAGCACGGCCCCGGCGGGTTCGTTGTCGCTCAAGGCATTGAACAGGTTCAAGGGCTGGGATTCGTCCGGTCCAGCGGGAAAGCGCGAGTCCTTGTCCAAGTGCCGGTTGAAGTCGCCCAGGATGGCGAAGGCCTTGCCCTCGCGCACGCGCTCGTCCACCCAGCGCTCCAGCACGGGCACTTGCTGGCGCAGGCGTTGGCAGGGGGCGAACTGGCGGTCCAGCTTGCCGTTGAAGCAACCGCTCTTCAAATGCACGGACAGCAGGCGCACTTCGCGTGATGTGCCGGGGTACAGCGTCACATCGGCGCCAGCGCGGGTGCTGCCATCGACATCCAAAGCGTTCAGGTCGCCATTGCAGCGGTAGGGCGTACCTTCGCGGATGGCGAAACCGACTTTCTGCGGATGCGCGCGGTTGACGAAACAGTCCAGCTTCCAGCCTTGGCGAAACACCTGCCGGGCGGCCACGGCGCCATCGACTTCCTGCAAGGCCACGGCATCGGCCTGTATGCCATCGCGCAATTGCTGGGCGGTGCGGGCCAGGGCATCAAAGTCGGCAGACGTGCGCGTGGGGGGCTGGGCTTTGCCGGGTGTGCAAGGCAGGGCGCGTTCGTCGCTGCGGGGTTGCTGGCGAACGCAACGGTTGCCCAGCTCGGCGCGATCGGTGGGGGTGAGCAGCCATTCCAGGTTCCACGTGGCCAGGCGCAGGGCATCGCCCTGGGCGGCGCTGGTTTGCGTGCAGGCGCTGAGCAAACTCAAGGCAGACGCGAGCGCCGCCATCACGCTGAGCGCGTGGCGGCTCGAAAGGCAAGACATGGTGTGATTCCTCTGGATTTTTTACAGGGGCGCCTCTGGCGGGCGCCCTCTGGTCGAGCTAACGTCGAACGATCAGTCGGCCAGCAAAGCAGCGCGGTCGACCGTGTAGTTCTGCGGGCCCGACACGGCGATCTTGAGCGAGCCCATGCGGTTGGCCAAGGCCACCGATTTGACCAAGTCCCAGCCGTTGGACAGGCCGTAGAGCAGGCCACCACGGAAGGCATCGCCACAGCCGGTGGGGTCGACCACGGCGGTGGCCTGGACGCCCGGCACGTGGGTTTTTTCGCCCTGGATGTACACGTTGCAGCCTTCAGCGCCCAGGGTTTCGATCAGGCCCTTGAGGTGCGATTTGGAGATGTCGGCCAGGCTTTGGCCGGTGCGGTCGGCCAGCATCTTGCCTTCGTAGTCGTTGACGGCAACCCAGCTGGCTTGCGAGACAAAACGCTTGAGGTCGTCGCCATCGAACATGGGCAGGCCCTGGCCCGGGTCGAACACGAAGGGTATCTTGGCGGCGGCCAATTGCTCGGCGTGTTGGATCATGGCGTCGCGGCCATCGGGGCCGATGATGGCCAGTTGCACCTTGGGATCAGCCTTGATCTGCAACTGTGCGGCGTATTGCATGGCGCCGGGGTGGAAGGCCGTGATCTGGTTATTGTCCTTGTCGGTGATGATGATGGCCTGGGCGGTGTGGCTGTCGGTCACGGTCAGCACGTGCTCCAGGCTGATGCCCCACTGCTGCATGCGGTCGCGGTAGGGGGCGCCATCGACGCCCAGCGCGGCCATGACCAAAGGTTCGCCGCCCAACTGGTGCAGGCCATAAGCGATGTTGCCGGCCACGCCGCCGAACTCGCGCTTGAGCGTGGGCACCAGGAAGGACACGTTCAGGATGTGCAGCTGGTCGGGCAGGATCTGCTGCGCGAAGCGGCCGTCAAAGGTGCTGATGGTGTCAAAGGCCAGCGAGCCGCAAATCAGAACGGACATGTTTGAAAAATCCTCAGGGGTAAAAGAGCTCGGCGGTGTAGCCCGCCAATTTCAGGTTAGGCGCCTGAAGGCGCCATTGCAAGGTGGTGCTGCGGTCGGCGGGGGCGGCCGTGGGCAGTGGGCCGGGGGCCACGTCGGGATCGGCCTTGGCGTCGGCGCTGTCCAGCCATTGGGCATCGCGCGGCGAGAAAGCTCGGCGGGCCACGATGGCACCGTTGGTGTCGGTCAGGGTCAGGTCCACGTCGGGCCAGGCCAGGCCGATGGGCGCGCGGTTGTGCACGACCACGACCAGGCGGTAGGTGTCCTCGCCTTCGGAGCTGGTGCGGACCAGCGTGGCGCTTTCCACCTGCAGGCTGTCGATGCGCAAAGGCGCTTCGATCTTGCAGTCCATGGCCTCGCACCACTGCGCCAGGTAGGGACGCGTCTCGGGGTAGTGGGCGGCCAGGGTGTTGCGAAACTGGTGCGCGGCTTGCAAGGCCAGGCTGGCCACCAAGGTCAGGCTGATCAGCGAGAGCACGGTGCGGGTGGCGGGATGACGCCAGAACGCACGACGGTGGGCGCGGCGCAGGAACTCGGGGGTCTTGGCGGCGCCAGGGTCGCGGCCGCGCGTGCCGGGTCGGCCTTTGCGTTGGCTGGGCGGCTTGAGGGCCTGCTCGGGCACGAAATTTTCGCTCAGGCGGGAGGGCGCGGTCTCTTCCTCGACGGTGGCTTCGGGCGCGGCGATGGCTGATGCCTTGACCGCCACCGAGGGCTTCACCGGGGGGGGCGGTGGTTCGTCGATGTAGGGCGTGGACGAAGGGCCGAAGTCAGAAGCCCAGTCATCCTGAATCGCGCCCGCGGCGTCGGTGGGGAACTCGGCGTCCGCGAAATCGGGGCCTCGGCGACGGCGGCGGCGTTGCGGCCGTTCGGTGTCCGAGGGCATCAGGTAACGCGAGTCGAGCGCGTCGGACTCGTCGGTCACCGGCAGGTTGCTGGGCAGGAATTCAGGTGGGCTGGGCGCCTCGGGCTGCTGCGCATAGAAGGGCGTAGGCGGGTCGGACTCAAACGACGGCGGTGGCGGCTCGGCTTGGCCGGGCATGGCCACCGAGGTGTCCAGCTCGAAGTCGGTGGCCGACAGCAAGTCGTCCAGGGGCGCGTGCGGGCGGTTGTCGTCCAGCGCGAAGTCGTTTTGCTCGATGTGCGGCGCGGGCGAGGTGCTGGGCCACGTCGAATCCTGGGTGTCGGCCACGGGCTCCGGGGGCGGTGGCGTGAACGCGGCGGGTGGCTCGGGCGAGCGCGGAGGCGCGGAGGCCGGCCGTTGTGGCGGGGGGTCGCGGTCCAGGTCGAACAGGCCGGGCAGGGCGTTGAAGACCTCGTTGCAGCGGCCGCAACGCACCCAGCCTTCAGAGACCTTCAATTGGTCTTGCACGACCTTGAAGATCGTGCCGCAGTGGGTGCATCGGGTAGCCAGGCTCATGGCGCTGGATGATGCCATGAGCCGAGGGGTGTTCCGACCCCGGTTAGCCCTTGTTCACGGGCTGGCCGTTTCAACCCGCTTTGCGGGCCGTCATCAGGATCCAGCCATCGTCTTCATCGGCCACGGTCAGCTGCAGGCCAACGGCGCCGTAAGCCACCTTCAGTTCGTCTTCCTGACGGGCGAGGATGCCCGCCATGACGATGTGGCCGCCAGGCGCCACGTGGCCGGACAGCAAGGGCGACAGCAGCTTGAGCGGCGTGGCCAGGATGTTGGCCAGCACCACGGGGTAGGCCGCTTGTGCTTCGCCCACCAGGTCGGGCAGGCCGGTGTTGAGCTGGGCGCCCACGTTCTTCAGGTTGACCTCGGCATTGGCCAGGGTCGACTCCACGGCGGCGGGGTCGATGTCCACCGCGTCAACCACGGCCGCGCCATGCAGGGCTGCGCCGATGGCCAGGATGCCCGAGCCACAGCCGTAGTCCAGCACGCGCTGGCCCTTCAAGGCCGCCTCGTTGCGGGCGATCCACTTCAGGCACATGCGCGTGGTGGGGTGCGTGCCGGTGCCAAAAGCCAAGCCCGGGTCCAGGCGGATCACGGTCTTGGCGGCGGCAGGCACTTCATGCCAGGTGGGCACGATCCAGAAGGTGTCGGTGACGGGCACCGGCGCGAACTGCGATTGCGTCAAACGCACCCAGTCCTGGTCCTCGACCTCTTGAATGCCTTGCACGTGGATGTCGGTGGCCCAGTCCTGCGCCAGGATCAGGGTCACGGCTTCCAACGCTTGGGCTTCATCGGGGAACAGCGACTTGATGGTGGAGCGCTGCCAAGCCTCTTTGGTCACGGGCATGCCGGGCTCGCCCCACAGGGCTTCTTCTTGCTCGGTGTCGGCATCGGCGTCTTCCACCGAGACCGACAGGGCTTCTAGCTCCATCAAGGCATCGCTGAGGGTGTCGACCTGGGCTTCAAAGGCCAGCAGGGTGAGTTCATGCATGGTGTGCTGCTTGCTTTTGCGGAAAAGGTCAGCGCTGCTTGCGCGCCGCCATCCAGTGTTCAAGGTAATGGATGTCGGTGCCGCCTTCGACGAACTTGGCGTCCACCATCAACTCGCGGTGCAGCGGGATGTTGGTCTGGATGCCTTCGATCACGGTCTCGGACAGGGCCGTGCGCATGCGGGCCAGGGCTTGATCACGCGTGTCGCCGTGCACGATGATCTTGCCGATCATCGAGTCGTAGTTGGGCGGCA
>CAZKPN010000180.1:0-4767 GCA_964554655.1 uncultured Aquabacterium sp.
GGCGCGGCCTTGCCAGCAGCGGGTGCGCCATCCGGGCCCATCTTGAGCAAACGCGGATCGCAACACACCTGCCGCAGCTTGAGCAAAGCATCGAGCACCATGATCTGGCTGCGCGCCAGGCCTTGCTTTTCAATGGCCTCGCGCAGCTTCTTGTCCATGGTGGCGCGCACGGTTTCGTACAGGTCGCGCTGCGTGCCGCTGAGTTCGACACGCAAGTGCGTTTCGGTTTTCTCGGGCAACTCGCGCGCCACCTGCTGCTTGGTGCGGCGCAGGATGAAAGGGCGCACGCGGCGCGCCAGGTGCTCAGCTTGCAGCGTGTCCTTGCGCTTTTCAATCGGGTTGCGGTAGTGCTCACGGAACTGCGCCTCGCTGCCCAACAGGCCGGGGCACACAAAATCCATCAGGCTCCACAACTCGCCCAGGTGGTTCTCCAGCGGCGTGCCGCTCAAACACAGGCGGTGGCGCGCGCGCAGGCCTTTGAGTGACAGCGTGGCCTGGCTGCGGCTGTTCTTGATGCGCTGGGCTTCATCGAGCAGCAGGTAATGCCATTCGTGCGACGCGAGCGTGTCGATGTCGCGCACCGCCAGCGGGTAGCTGGTGATGACCAGGTGGGCATGCTCGATGCGGTTGAAGTACTGCATGCGCTGCGGGCCATGCAGTACCACCAGCTTCAGGGCGGGTGTGAAGCGCTGCGCCTCGGTCTGCCAGTTGGCGATCAGGCTGGTGGGCACCACGACCAGGCTGGGCCGGTCCAGTCGGCCTACGTCCAGCTCGCCTTGCAGCAAGGCCAGGGTTTGCAAGGTTTTGCCCAGGCCCATGTCGTCGGCCAGCACGCCGCCCAATCGGGCGCGGCGCAAGAAATCCATCCACGCCAGGCCATCGAGTTGGTAGTGGCGCAGGGTGGCTTGCACGTGGGGCGAAGGCTGCACTGCGGGCAGGCTGCGGCCACTCCCCAGCAAGCGCACCTGTTCGATCAAATCGGTGAAGCTGGGCGGGGCGACCACGGTGGTCTGGGCCGTGACGGCTTCCAGCGTGCCCAGGTCGAAGCGCGACAGGCGCAAGGGCCCGCTGTCCTTGCCGTTGGCGGCAAAGACCGAGCGCATCCATTCCATCAAGGGCGCCACGCGTTGCACGGGGATGCGCAACAAACGTTGGCGCGGCAAGGCGCCAGGTTCAGGCACGGCGTCATCGGGCCAGGGCACCAGCACTTCGCCGCGCGGCTTGCCGTCTCGCAGATCCGAGTTCAGCTTCAGCCAACCGGTTTGCACCAGGCCCACCAACAAGGGCAGCAGGTCAATGCGCTGGCCTTCCACGGTGACTTTGAGGCCCACGCTGAACCAGTCGCCACCGGCTTCTTCGTCAACGTCAACGGTCCATTCTTCGGCGGTGTGCAGCTCGTAGGGGAAGTCTGGCTTCACCTCGACGACCCAGCCTCGCGCCTTCAGCAAGGGCAGTTGCGTGGTCAGGATGTGGGGCCACTGTTCGCGGCGTTGCGGCACCAGCACCAGGGGCTCGCCCTCCAGTGCCGAGCCCGCACCGTTCGAGCCACCGCCCGCGTTCAGCCGCGTCAGGCGGTTGATGGCCAGCCCGGCCGACAAACTCCACGATCTGAATTCAAGCGTGTTGCACAGGTCCAGCAGGGCCGTGGCTTCCTGCTTGCTCTGGCGTTCAAAGCGCACCATCTGGCGCTGGTCGGGCTGCTCGGGGTCTTCGCGCTCGCTGAAACCCATGGCGCCATGAGCTGCCGGGAAATGAAAATCAACCGGCTCGCTGCCTTCGGGCTGGTAGCGCAGGATCAGTTGCGCGGCCGCTTGGCGGACCTTGGTGTTGATCGACGACTGCGAGCCATAGCGGTGGTGCAGCATGGCCTCGGAGACCACGTCCACGCAGGTGGTGAGCTTGAGCACGGGGATCAGAGGCAAGGCGCCCAGGCTCACGGTGGGCAGCTCGGGCAGCAGGTCCGCCAGCTTGGAGGCAGCCGGTGGGGTGGCCTTGATCACAGGCTCCTCTTCCAGCACACCACCACCACGCTGCTTGCGCACCTGCTGCGCCTCAAAGGCCATCAGGGCCGCGGCCACGTGTTTGCAATTCAGGCCCACCGGGCAGGTGCAGTGCCCCATCACGCGCAGGCCCAGGCGGCGGTCATTGACCAGCTCGGTGCGCTGGGCATAGGCTTGTGCGCCACTGCCGTGCAGGCGCGTGGACAAGACCGGCCCGATCACCTGCATCGACTGGATGGCTTGCTCAGGCTTGAGGTCCACGGCGCGCGCCAAGGTGCGGCCGTCAAAGTATTCCCCGAGATCAAAGTCTTCGGGCAGTGCGAAATCACTCAAGAGCTCATTCCCACCAGGGGTAGAAAGAAGGCATCTCGGAGGTCTTGCCCTCGAACTGCGCGGGGCGCTTTTCCAGGAAGGCTTTCACGCCCTCCTTGCCATCGCCGATGCTGGTGTAGAACATGGCCAGCGAATCGACCTGGTGGGCCGCCAAGGGGTGGGGCTGGGCCGAGTTGCGGTACATCATCTGGCGCGTCAGGGCGATGCCGACGGGCGAGCGCTCGGTGGCGATGCGGCGTGCGATCTTCAAGGCCTCGTCCAGCAGCTGATCGTGCGGCACCACGGCCTTGACCAGGCGGCCACGCAGGGCCTCTTGCGCATCGAACACATCGGCCAGGTAGGTCCATTCCAAGGCTTGCGAAATGCCGACCACGCGCGGCAGGAACCAGCTGGAGCAGGCCTCGGGCACGATGCCGATGCGGCCGAAGACGAAGCCAATGCGGGCCTTGTCAGAGGCCAGGCGGATGTCCATCGGCAAGGTCATGGTGGCACCAATGCCCACGGCCGCGCCGTTGATGGCACCGATCACGGGCTTCTTGCAATCGTAGATGGCCAGCACAACGCGGCCACCGGTGTCGCGCACGCCGTTGAAGATCTCTGGATCGTTCAGGCGCTGGCGCATGTCGTCCATGGTGGGCCACTGGGTTTCGTCCAGGCCAAACACATTGCCTTCGGCCATCAGGTCCATGCCCGCGCAAAAGGCCTTGCCCGCACCGGTGACCACGACGGCGCGCACGGCGTCGTCATTGCTGGCGCGCGTGAAAGCGTCGACCAGTTCGTTGGCCATCTCGACGGTGAAGGCGTTGAGCTGCTCGGGGCGGTTGAGCTTGAGCAGCAGCACGCCGTCGTGGTCGACCGCGTAGTCCAGGGTTTGGTAGGTCATGGGATGTCTCCTCCAGCGGGGGGCCTGTGGATTTTTGGGGTAACCCCCATTATCCGCTGTGCGTGACGCCTTCGTGACCCCGTTCTGCGGCCAGCCACCACAACACGGGCACCGTGCCCGGGAGGACGGGCACGACTTCGACCGGCAGGGTCTGCCAGGCCATTTGCTGGCCCTCGCGCATGTCCAGCTCGCCGGTCCAGTCGTAGACCTTGCAAAAGTTCAGGCGCACCTTGGCGTGGGGGTAGTCCATCACCTCGGTCTGCCAGGGGTGGGCCTGGCCGATGGTGATGCCCAGTTCTTCGACCAGCTCGCGGCGCAGGGCCTGCTCGATGGTCTCTCCCGACTCCACCTTGCCGCCGGGGAACTCCCAGTGGCCTTCGTAAACTTTGCCGGGGGGGCGCGATGTCATCAGAAAGCGGGTCTCAAGGCCTGAAGCGTCGCGCTCGATCAGCACACCCACCGCCACTTCGACCGGCACGCGGTCGGTTTCTGCCATCACGTGGTACGACTTGACTTCAGCCATGGTCACGACCTGAGTAGTCGCGCGCGAACTGGTAGGCGACGCGGCCGGAGCGTGAACCACGCTCGATCGCCCAGACGAGGGCCTGCGGGCGGGCCGCGGCGATGGCCTCGGCCGACACCTCGTAGTGGCTCAGCCACTGCGCCACGATGGCCAGGTATTCGTCTTGTGTGAAAGGGTAGAAGCTGATCCACAGGCCGAAGCGTTCGGACAGCGAGATCTTTTCTTCAACGACTTCGCCGGGGTGCAGCTCGCCATCGTCGCTGCGGTGGTAACTCTTGTTGTCGGCGTGGTATTCAGGCAGCAGGTGGCGGCGGTTGGAGGTGGCCACGATCAGCACGTTGTCGCCGGCCGCTGATACTGAGCCATCGAGCACCGACTTGAGCGCCTTGTAGCCGGGCTCGCCTTCGTCAAACGACAGGTCGTCGCTGAAGACGATGAAACGCTCGGGGCGACCATCGACCAGGTCCACCAGATCGGCCAGGTCCACCAGGTCGGTCTTGTCCACCTCAATCAGGCGCAGGCCCTGTTGGGCAAATTCATTGAGCCCCGCCCTGACCAGGGAGGACTTGCCAGTGCCGCGCGCGCCGGTCAGCAGCACGTTGTTGGCGGTGCGGCCGGCCACGAACTGGGCCAGGTTGCGGGTGAAGCGCTCCTTTTGCGTGTCCACCTCTTGCAGGTCGGACAGCTGGATGCGACCGATGTGGCGGATGGGCTCCAGCGTGGCACCGCCACTGCTGCGCTTGCGGTAGCGCCAGGCCACGGCCGAGGCCCAGTCAGGCTCGATCAAAGGGTGGGGTAAAACGTTTTCGAGCCGGGCCATCAGGTGTTCGGCGCGGCTGATCAGGGAGGTCAGGTCGGGCGTGCTCATGGCCGCAGTGTAGGGGCTGGCATGCGCCGCGACCTCAACACCGGCTTGACTTACGTTGCCCTCGATAACCCTGTCTGCTCACCTTGCCAAATATCAGAAAATGAATTCGTTTGGTGAATGCTTCACCCAACGTCCTCCAAAACGTCTCAAGGGAGTCAAC
>CAZKPN010000181.1:0-4646 GCA_964554655.1 uncultured Aquabacterium sp.
ACAAGCGGAAGGGGGCGCTAAGTGGGCAGCTCGTCCGGGGAGTGGGGGATCCCGGCCCGAGGGCGGGAGACTTCGGTGGGAGCGGAAATCGGGTCTTGATCGATCAGCAAGCCAGTGCTCAGGCTGCGGTTCAGCGAGTATTGCCGGCAATTGGACCGTTGCATTGACGGTGACCCATGCCCCGGCAAGGTCGACCGCCGGAAGCTGGCCCAGCCGAGCCGGATCAACCCGGATGGCCATCGCGGAATGCGATGGCAGATGGTCGTATTCCTCTGCGTGCACATCGCCTTCGTC
The DNA here is from genome assembly GCA_964554655.1 of uncultured Aquabacterium sp. Classification (GTDB taxonomy): domain Bacteria; phylum Pseudomonadota; class Gammaproteobacteria; order Burkholderiales; family Burkholderiaceae_C; genus Aquabacterium. The sequence goes on from CAZKPN010000181.1 coordinate 295, forward strand.
CAGCGCCTCATGCGCCGTGACGGCTTCAAACTGCCCGCCGCCGCCATCATGCTGGTGGTGGTGAAAAGGCGCACTCACGTGATCCAGCATCAGTACCAGTACCAGCACCAGCAGCCAGCGCGCAAACCACCATGCGCTGCCCACTCCGCCGGTGCGGCGGCGTGAAATGGCAAGACGGTGTGAGGCGTGAGACATGAGCGAGTTAGCTTAGCTGTTGATGTCGAATCGCTTGGTCGGAGACGGGCCAGTGTATGCCAGACAGGCCTGGTGCTGAGTTGAATTTGACCGGTGTTCGTGCTGCTTACGCACGCTTGTGTGCATCAGCGCCTTGGGGGTGACGTCAAGCTTCTGACTTTGCGAATTTGCAGGTAGGATCATATCCTCCTGGATAGGATATAAATCATGACGACCCATGCCTCGCACCCGGACATCATCAAGCGACTCAAGCGTGCCGAGGGGCACCTTAAAAGCATCATCGCCATGATCGAAGATGGGCGCGCCTGCCTGGACATCGCCCAGCAACTCCAAGCCGTCGAGAGCGCTGTCGGCAACGCCAAGAAGGCCTTGGTGCACGACCATATCGACCATTGCCTTGAGCATGCCGTGCGCGATGGCACGCGAAACGCGACTGACGCGATCCGTGAGTTCAAGGCCATCACCAAATACCTGTAAACGAGCGCTTTCCCATGACCGAATTTTCCACGCTCTTGCAGCAAGGCAACGCCTGGCTGTTTGTCCCCAGTGCCATCTTGTTGGGCGCTTTGCATGGCCTTGAACCGGGCCACTCCAAGACGATGATGGCCGCTTTCGTCGTGGCCATTCGCGGAACCGTCACGCAAGCCGTGCTGTTGGGTTTGTCGGCGACCCTTTCGCACACGGCTGTCGTGTGGGTGGTGGCCCTTGCTGGCATGTATTTCGGGCGCAACTTGGATGCACAAGCCACCGAGCCCTATTTCCAGGTGGCGTCGGCCGTCCTCATCGTTGGCGTGGCCGCGTGGATGGTCTGGCGAACCTGGCAAAACCAGCAAGCCGCCCAGGCCCATGAACGCGATCACCCTCATGACGAGGTCAAGCACATCGACACGGGGCATGGGGTGGTCCGCTTGGTGGTCTTCGAGGACGGCGTTCCACCACGCTTTCGCCTCTACCGCGAGGGCCAGCAGGGCCACGCCTGGGCCGCCGATCAGGTTCACATCGAAACGTTGCGTCCGGACGGTGGCAGCCAGACTTTCACCTTCGTGCAGCGAGGCGGTTTCGTGGAGTCGGTGCAGGAGATTCCCGAGCCCCATGAGTTTGTCGCCCGGCTGAAACTGGGGCATGGGCACCACAGCCACGACTATGACGTGAGGTTTGCCGAACATGCGCATCATCATCATGAGCCCACACGGGGCGGCGAGGGGCTGGACGTGGCGACAGTAGGCTACCAGGACCCACACGAACTGGCCCATGCCAACGACATCCGCAACCGCTTTGCTGGCCGTGAAGTGAGCACCGGCCAGATCATCATGTTCGGCCTGACAGGCGGCTTGATTCCCTGTCCCGCTTCCATCACGGTGCTGCTGCTGTGCCTGCAACTGAAAAAGATCGCCCTTGGCGCAACGCTGGTACTGTGCTTCAGTATTGGCTTGGCGTTGACGATGGTCTTCTCCGGCGTCGTGGCCGCCTTGAGCGTGAAGCATGTGTCAAAGCGCTGGAGCGGTTTTGGTGACTTCGCCCGAAAGGCGCCTTACTTTTCAAGCGCCTTGATCGTGCTGGTGGGACTGTATGTGGGGTATCAAGGGCTGCGCGCCTTGGTTTGAAGGCGGCCGTGCGTTGACGCCAGATGCTGGTGAGCATGGGGCACGGCGGTCGAGTCTCCTTGGCTGAGCCCCTTCAGGATCCCACAACGGGCGGCATCTTGTGCTTGCCCACATTGGGATCGCAGTGCCGTCAGTTGCGCCTTCAGGGACTTCAACTCATCGATCCGCTGGGCCACGTGGCCGATGTGTTCATCCAGCACACGGTTGACCTCTTCGCAACTCTGCGCGGGCGCGTCTTTCAATTTGAGCAGCACCCTGATTTCACCCAGGGCCATGTCCAGCGAGCGGCAATGCCGGATGAAGGCAAGCCGCGCCACATGCTGGGCGTCGTAGATGCGGTAGTTGGTGGCGGTGCGCGCGGGCTCGGGCAGCAGACCTTCACGCTCGTAAAAGCGGATCGTCTCTACCTGGGTGTCGGTCTGGTGGGCAAGATCACCGATCTTCACGTGAACTCCTGTGGAGGTGGGATGTCACAGCCTAGGCATCCGACGATTTGGCTGGGGTCGGCTCCAGCGATTCTGGTCGTTTGAATGCGAGCAGACGCAGGGCATTGACGACGACGAGCAGTGTCGAGCCTTCGTGGAACAGCACCGCCGTGCCCATGTTAAGGCCGAGGATCGTCGCCGGGATCAGCACGGCGACCACGCCCAGGCTGACCCACAGGTTCTGGCGGATGATGCGGCTGGTCTGGCGCGACAAACCCACGGCAAAGGGCAGTTGAGCCAGATCGTCGGACATGAGTGCGACATCGGCGGTTTCCAGCGCGACATCCGATCCGGCCGCGCCCATGGCGATGCCGACGGTGGCGTTGGCCATGGCCGGAGCGTCGTTGACGCCGTCGCCCACCATCGCGACCTTACCGGCGCTCGCGCGCAATTCCTTGATGGTGGTGACCTTGTCCTCGGGCATCAGGTCGCCGCGCGCCTCCGTCAGGCCGACGCTCTTGGCGACCGACTCGGCCACCTTCTGGTTGTCGCCCGAGATCATCACCAGGCGCTTGATGCCCAACTTCTGCAACTCGCGCATTACCTGAGCGGCCACGGGCCGTGGCGTGTCCATCATGCCCAGCACGCCCAGGTAACGTGCGCCATGGCGAACGATCATGGTGGTCCGCCCCTCGGCCACCAGCCGCTCGTTGGCCGCCTGCACGTCGGCCGGAACTGCTTCGCCTTTGAGTTCGTCGAACAGGATTGGCTTGCCGATGTAGACCTCATCGGCGCCAATGCGGGCCTTGACCCCCCGGCCCGTGATGCTCTCCAGTCCTTGGACGTCGAGCGCCTGGTGTGCGTCGCCCAGCCGCTCCTTGGCACCGTTCACCACGGCGGCCGCCAGAGGGTGATCGCTGTGTTCTTCGACGCCGAGCGCCACCGCCAGCAGTTCTTTCTCGTCGATGCCCTGGGCCACGATCACATCGGTCAATTTCGGCTTGCCTTCCGTGAGCGTGCCGGTCTTGTCAAACGCGATGGCCGTGAGCGTGCCCAGGTTTTCCAGTGGTCCACCCCCTTTGATCAGGACACCGCCCCGGCCTGCGCGCGCCACACCGCTCAAGACAGCGCTCGGCACAGAGATGGCCAGGGCGCAGGGGCTGGCGGCCACCAGCACGGCCATCGCGCGGTAAAAGCTCGCCGAGAACGGCTCATCGACGACCACCCATGCGAACAGCAAGACGCCCACGAGGAGAAGTACCAGAGGAACAAAGATTCGCTCGAATTTCTCGGTGAAGTTCTGCGTGGGAGAGCGTTGGGTCTCCGCTTCGGTCACCAGCTTGACGACCCGTGCCATGGTCGATTCGCTGGCTTGCCTAGCGACCATCACTTCGAGGACGCCAGGGCCGTTGATCGTGCCGGCAAAGACACGGTGCTGAGGCGGCAGCTTGTCGAAGCCTTGCAGGGCTGCTTGTGCGTCCTCCACGGCCCGTTTGTCCACGGGCACGCTCTCCCCAGTCACAGGGGCTTGGTTGACGCTGCTTTGACCCACCACCACGAACCCGTCGGCGGGCAGGCGCTCGTTGGGGCGGACGACGACGGTGTCGCCCACCTGTAGTTGGGCCACGGGCACTTCTTCTGTTTTGCCATCGCGTCGGACCAAGGCGGTCTCTGGCGCGAGATTGGCCAAGGCATCGATCGCCCGCCGGGCTCGGCGGGCGACCTCTCAGGGGCCGTCGCCAGCGTCGACAACGCCGCGGTGTGGGGCACGTTTCCCCAGCCTTTCCAGTGGGTCTACAAGGTCGGCGACCAGGCCTGCCACACGAAGCTCTCGCGCTCGTTTGTGATCAACGGGAACCAGATGCCCTTCTGCGCGCGCGACAGCGGCATCTTCGTGGGCGCGACGATAGGCCTCGCCCTCTGCGCGCCCACGCGCACGCGCCTCTACCGTTGGGCCGTGAGGCTGCCATGGTACTCGTACCTCGTTCTCCTCCTCCCGATCGCGGTCGACGGGATCGCGCAGAACCTCTTTGGGTTTGAAAGCGACAACTTCCGGCGTGTCCTCACGGGGCTGCTCGCGGGTCTTGCCGTAGCGCTCGCACTCGCCTACATTGCCTACGAAGCCTCG
>CAZKPN010000182.1:0-4505 GCA_964554655.1 uncultured Aquabacterium sp.
TGCTCACGCACGAGGACACGCACCCTGCGCTGCGGCAGCTGTTCGCGCAGACCGCTCAGCAGATTCATGGCGGCTCTGGCTGGTTCAATGGTGCGCGGGATTTTCCGAACACGCGCACCAGCGAGCTGCCCGTGAGCCCTGAGGGTGATCGCGCCATCAACGGCACGCCGCCCTTCTATCAGCGCTATCTGCCCTTCTGGGCCAGTAACCTTCTGGAACGCATGTGGCTGGTGATTGGTGGCTTGATCGTGTTGCTGCTGCCCTTGTCACGCGTGGTGCCGCCGCTGTACACCTACCGCGTCAGGCGCCGCGTGTTCCGCTGGTACGAGCGCTTGCGGCAGGTGGAGGCGCACATGGAAGATGGTGATGCCGAGACCAGCGAGTTGCTGAACGAGTTGGATGAGCTGGACCGCGTGGCGGCGCAGATCACCGTGCCGCTGGCGCATGCGGACGAGGTGTATGCGCTGCGGAACAACATTGAGAAGACGCGGAGGCGCTTGTTGGCGAGAGACCAAGGATCACCGAGGACTTAAGCACCTATCAACACGGCCACTGCCTCATCACGCAGCCAAGGCCCGTCAACCCGGATGGGTGGTTGCGTTGCGGCCAAGGCCTGCGCACAGCGCATGGGCAGCGAGGGGCCACCCAAAGCCGCTTCAATGTCTGGCGTGGTGGCGGCATAAACCACACGCCGGATGCCCGCCCAGAACATGGCCCCAGCGCACATGGCGCAGGGTTCGCCACTGGCATAGACCGTGGCCCCCGTGGTGGAAGACTCGCCCAGGGCCTGGCGGGCTTCCCGCACCAGCACCACCTCGGCGTGGCCTGTGCAATCTGCTGAAGTGAGCTGCTTGTTCTGGGCCACCCACAGCAAGCGCCCGTCTTTCACAAGGCTGGCGCCAAAGGGCATGTTGCCCGCCGCGCGGGCTTGGCGCGACGCCTCGATGGCGGCACGCAAGTGGGTGCGGTCGTCTTCGGTGAACAAGTCGTTGGATTGCTCGGTGGCGGTCATGGTCAGATCTCGTCGATGGCGGTGCTGCGCGCGGCGGGCGTGTCACCGTCGATGGAAAAGCGGTCGCGGGTTCGCACATAAAAGCTGGCGCCAAAGCGAGCGACCGGAAAGTACTCTTGCAAGCGCACGCGCCAGGTCTCGGTGTCGACCAGGCCTTCGCGCACCCGCAGCCACTGCACCCGCCCGAAGAACACGTGGCGGCTGTCATTGTGCAGGTGCTCGTGCAGCACGCATTCAAACGCCACCGGGGCCTCGGCGATGCTGGGCACCATCAAGGTTCGCGAGGGCACGGCGGTCAGGCCCGCCAAGTCGAGCTCGCTCACCTCGGCAGGCGCCTCGGTGGCGCAGGCGTGCATGGCGGCGGCCAGCGCTTCGTCGGGCAGGTGCACCACGAACTGGCCATTGGCCAGGATGTTGGTGGCCGTGTCTTTCTGGCGGCCCTCGCTGTTGTGGTGGTTCACACTCACCATCACCAGCGGCGGGTCTTCGCCCACCATGTTGAACATGGAGAACGGCGCCGCGTTAACCACGCCTTGCGCGCTGAGCGTGGTCACCAAGGCAATGGGGCGCGGCACGATCAGGCTGGCCATCAGCTTGTAGCGCTGGTGCGTGGTCAGGGCCGGAAAGTCGATGTGCTGGGCAGTCATGCGGTCAGGTCCTCGTGTTCATGGCAGCTTGCCGTCCACACCTTCGACATACCACTTCATGCCCCACAGCTCGCTGTCCGAGATGGTCTGGCCGGCGGCGATTTTCAGGGCACCGGCCTGGTCCTTCACGGGGCCGCGGAAGGGGTGGAACTGGCCGGCCAAAATGGCGGCCTTCTTGTCGTTGAAGAGCTTGGCCACGTCTGGCGGTACCACCGGGTTCAACGCCGGCAACTCGATCATGCCCTCCTTCATGCCCCACTTGGTGTCTTCCGCCTTCCACTGGCCGGCCAGGGCCTGGCGCACCTTGTGCACGTAGTACACGCCCCAGTTCACGGTGTTGGCCGTCAGGTGGGCCTTGGGCCCGAAGGCGCGCATGTCCGAGTCCTGTCCAAAGGCGTACAGCCCCTTGGTCTGCGCCAGTTGCACGATGGCGGGCGAGTCTGTGTTTTGGTAGAACACATCGCACTGCTGCCCTGAGAGCGCCATGGCCGCATCGCGCTCGCGCGCCGGGTCGTACCAGCTGTTGATCCAGACCACCTTGGTGCGCACCTTTGGGTTGACGCTGCGCGCCCCGTGGGTGAAGGCGTTGATGTTGCGCAGCACCTCGGGGATGGGGAACGAGGCCACGAAGCCCAGGTTGTTCGTCTTGGTCATGCGGCCGGCCACCATGCCGATCAGGTAAGCGCCTTCGTAAAATCGCGTCTGGTAGATGCCCACGTTCTTGGCCATCTTGTAGCCGGTGGCGTGCTCGAAGATGACGTCCGGAAACTCCTGGGCCACCTTCAACGTCGACTCCATGAAGCCAAAGGAGGTGGTGAAGATCATGGTGCAGCCATCCATCACCAATTGGCGAATGACCCGCTCGGCGTCGTTGGACTCGGGCACGTTTTCCACGAACACGGTCTGGACCTGGGCGCCAAAGGTTTTCTCGACCAACTTGCGGCCCAGGTCGTGCTGAAAGGTCCAGCCCACGTTGGACACCGGCCCCGGGTAGATGAAGCCAATCTTCAAGGGCTTGGAGGCCGCGCGTGCGCTGAGCGGGGTCAGGGCCCCCAGGGTGGACAGGGCAGGCGCGAGGGTGCTCAGGGCGGTGGCTTGCAGCCATTGGCGACGTTTCATGGAGACTCCTGTGACAAAGTGGTGCACAACTTCACGTACACCTCATACAATATTCTTGTATACGTGATTGCCATGAACTGCATGCAATGACCATGCCCGGTGGTTCTCACCACGGTGGTGCGCCCCGGTTTCCAGGGCACAATCAAGCGCATGGGTTTGTCACAAAAGGCCGATATCGCCTACCTGGCCTTGCGCCAGGCCATCATGGAGCAGGCGCTCACCCCCGGCACCAAGTTGCCGGAAGACCCCTTGGCCGAGCAGTTTGAGATCAGCCGCACCTTGGTGCGTGCGGCCTTGGCGCGCCTGGCCTCCGAAGGGTTGATCGAGGTGGGCAACAAGCGCACCGCCACCGTGGCCCAGCCCAGCCTGGACGAGGCCCGGGCCGTGTTCGAGGTGCGGCGTTGCCTGGAGGCCGAGGTCGTGCGCCTGGCCTGCGAGCGCTGGCAGAGCGCCTGGCGCGCACCGCTGGAAGCGCATGTGCGCGACGAGCAGGCGGCGGCCAAGGCCGGTCAGGCCAATGTGTCGATCCGCTTGGCGGGCGAGTTCCACATCCAGCTGGCCCGGCTGAGCGGCAACCCCTTGCTCACGCGCTACCTGTCCGAGGTCACCACGCGCTGCTCCCTGATCTTGGCGGTGTATGGGCGCCCGCATTCGTCGGACTGCGCGGTCACGGAGCACCGCGCCTTGATCGACGCGATGGCCCGCGGTGATGCTGCGACGGCCGTGAAGCTGATGGCAGAACACCTGGAGGGCATCGAGGCCCGGGCCCTCATCCCGCGCACCGTGCGCTCGGACCAGGACCTGGGCAGCATCCTGTCGCAGTACGCGCAGGCGGTGGGGACGCCTTCGCGGTAGCGCCAACGCAATGTTATTGAAAGAAGCTGAGATGCCTTCCCGCCAACCCTCCCTGATCCGCCGCACCCTCTGGCTCCTGGCCGGGCTGCTCCTGGCTTTGGCCTTGATCCTGGCTTGGCAAACCTGGCGATTCCCGTCGCGGCAAATCGAGGTCGAACCCCGGCCGGGCGTGGCGGTTGATGCCGCAGCGGCAGCAGGGCGCTTGAGCGCCGCCGTTCAATTGCGCACCGTGTGGTCGGCCACCGATGCCAACGCGGCCTCCTTCGCGGCCTTGCGCCAACTCATCCAGACCAGCTACCCCGCTGCGCACGCCGCCTTGACGCAGCAGGTCATCGGCAAGCACGCCTTGCTCTACACCTGGCCGGGCACCGATCCCCAAGCCAAACCCATCGCCTTGCTGGCCCACCAGGACGTGGTGTCCGTGGCGCCGGGCACGGACAAGGACTGGCAAGTGCCGCCCTTCTCAGGCGCGATCCAGGACGGCTTCGTGTGGGGCCGTGGCGCCTGGGACGACAAGTCCAGCGTGATGGCCATCCTGGAAGCGGTTGAATCCCTGGTCAAGGCCGGGTTCAAGCCGCGCCAGACCATTTACCTGCTGTTCAACGCCGATGAAGAAGTGGGTGGCGAGGAGGGTGCCGGGCAGGTGGCCAAGATGTGGCGCGAGCAGGGCGTCAAGCTTGATTTTCTGCTGGACGAAGGCCTGGTCATCACGCACGGCCTGGTGCCCGGCGTGAAGGCACCGGTGGCTTTGGTGGGCCTGTCGCAGAAGGGCTACCTCACGCTCAAGCTCACGGCCAAGGGGCAACCGGGCCACTCCAGCCAACCGCCCAAGCGCCATGCGATCGGGGTGCTGGCCGAGGCCTTGCAGCGCC
>CAZKPN010000183.1:0-4388 GCA_964554655.1 uncultured Aquabacterium sp.
CCCGCTGGATTGCCCCATCTGTGACCAGGGCGGCGAGTGCCAGTTGCAGGATCTGGCCGTGGGTTATGGCGGCTCTGCTTCGCGATACGAAGAAGAAAAGCGCGTGGTCTTCAAGAAAGACGTGGGCCCGCTGATCTCCATGCAGGAGATGAGCCGCTGCATCCAGTGCACCCGCTGCGTGCGCTTTGGCCAAGAGATCGCCGGCGTGATGGAACTGGGCATGATTCACCGTGGTGAGCATTCCGAGATCACCACCTTTGTGGGCAACACCGTTGACTCCGAACTGTCGGGCAACATGATCGACATCTGCCCGGTCGGCGCCCTGACCAGCAAGCCTTTTCGCTACCAGGCGCGCACTTGGGAGTTGTCGCGCCGCAAGAGCGTGTCGCCGCATGACTCCACCGGTTCCAACCTGATCGTTCAAGTCAAGAACGGCAAGGTGCTTCGCGTGGTGCCGCTGGAAAACGAAGCCGTCAACGAATGCTGGATCGCCGACCGCGACCGCTTCAGCTACGAAGCCCTGAACAGCGACCAGCGCCTGACCAAGCCCATGCTCAAGCAGGGCGGCCAATGGCGCGAGGTCGACTGGACCACGGCGCTGGAATACGTGGCCAATGGCCTGAAGGGTGTGAAGAACGACCACGGCGCAGCCGCCATCGGCGCGCTGGGCACGGCCCACAGCACGGTGGAAGAGCTGTACCTGTTGGGCCAGCTGGTGCGCGGCCTGGGCAGCGACAACGTCGACACCCGCCTGCGCCAATCCGATTTCACTGCCACGCCGGGCGCGACTTGGCTGGGCCTGCCCATCGCCGAGTTGTCCAGCCTGGACCGCGCGCTGGTGGTCGGCTCCTTCTTGCGCAAGGACCACCCCTTGTTCGCCTCGCGCCTGCGCCATGCCGCCAAGCGCGGTGCGCAGGTCACTGCCATCGGTGCCACCACCGACGACTGGCTGCTGCCCATCGCGCAGCGCATCGTCGTGGCGCCCAGCGCCTGGGCCCAGGCGCTGGCCGACATCGCCGTGGCGATCGCCAATGAGCGTGGTGTGGACATCCCCGCCAACGGCACGGCCACTGATGTAGCCCGTTCTGCGGCCGCCTCGCTGCTGTCTGGCGAAAAGAAAGCCATCCTGTTGGGCAACGCGGCGGCCAACCATCCGCAAGCCTCGACTCTGCACGCCTTGGCGAGCTGGATCGGCGAGCAGACTGGCGCCACCGTCGGCTTCCTGGGCGAATCGGCCAACACTGTCGGTGCCCAACTGGTGGGTGCCCAGCCGAAGCAGGGCGGCTTGAACGCTGGCCAGATGCTGTCGGGCAACCAGCTCAAGGCGGTGCTGCTGTTCAACGCCGAGCCCGAGTTCGATGCGGCGAATCCTGTTGCCGCGCGCGCTGCGGTCAACAACGCACAGATGGTCGTCTCCCTGTCGGCCTTCAAGTCGGGCGCCAACGAGTACGCCGATGTGCTGCTGCCCATCGCGCCGTTCTCGGAAACCTCCGGCACCTTCGTGAACGCCGAAGGCCGTGTGCAAAGCTTCCATGGCGTGGTCAAGCCCCTGGGCGACACCCGTCCCGCCTGGAAGGTGTTGCGCGTGCTGGGCAACATGTTGAGCATCCCTGGTTTCGAATTCGAGACCTCGGAAGAGGTCCGCGCCGCCGCTTTGGGCGATCTGGCGTCGATCCCTTCACGCCTGTCCAACCAAAGCACGGCCGCGATCCAGTTGCAAGGCTCGACCGGTGGGCTGGAGCGCATTGCCGATGTGCCCATCTACAGCGCCGATGCGCTGGTGCGCCGCTCCGAGTCCCTGCAAAAGACTGCTGATGCCAAGGCGCCGGTGGTCAGCTTGTCCAAGGCCCTGTGGGCCGAGTTGGGCCTGGCCGACGGTGCGCAGGTGAGGGTGTCGCAAGACAACGGTTCGGCCACCCTGGCTGCGGTGCTGGATGCGAGCTTGCCCGCCAATGTGGTGCGTGTGCCGGCCGGCCATGCCTTGACGTCTTCGTTGGGCGCGCAGTTTGGCGCCATCCGCGTCGACAAGGTCTGAGGCAAAGGAACATCACATGATCGATACCTTTTACACAGCCGGTGCTGGCGCCCTGGGAGGCGCCTGGCCCGTGGTCTGGTCGCTGATCAAGATCGTGCTCGTGCTGCTGCCCTTGCTGCTGTGCGTGGCCTACCTGACCTTGTGGGAACGCAAGTTCATCGGTTGGACCCAAGTGCGGCCCGGCCCCAACCGCACCGGCCCTTATGGCCTGCTGCAACCCATCGCCGATGCCGTCAAGCTGATCTTCAAGGAGATCATCGTGCCGTCGGCGGCCAACAAGGGCTTGTTTTTCCTGGGCCCCGTCATGACCATCATGCCGGCCCTGGCCGCCTGGGCGGTCGTGCCCTTTGGCCCCGAGGTGGTGCTGGCCGATGTCAACGCCGGTTTGCTGTTCCTGATGGCGATCACCTCGCTGGAAGTCTATGGCGTGATCATCGCGGGCTGGTCGTCCAACTCCAAGTACGCCTTCCTGGGCGCCATGCGCGCTTCGGCACAGATGGTGTCGTATGAGATCGCCATGGGCTTCTGCCTGGTGATCGTGCTGATGGTGTCGGGCTCGCTGAACATGAGCGAGATCGTGCTGGGGCAGGACAAGGGCATGTTCGCCAGCGAAGGCTGGAGCTTCATGTCCTGGAACTGGCTGCCTTTGCTGCCGATCACGGTCGTGTACTTCATCTCCGGTCTGGCCGAGACCAACCGCCACCCCTTCGACGTGGTGGAAGGCGAGTCCGAAATTGTGGCCGGTCACATGGTCGAGTATTCGGGCATGTCCTTCGCCATGTTCTTCCTGGCCGAGTACGCCAACATGATCCTGGTGTCGGCCCTGGCCGCCGTCATGTTCTTTGGTGGTTGGCTGGCGCCGGTGCATGCCTTGAACTTCATCCCCGGGTGGTTCTGGCTCTTTGGCAAGACCTTCCTCATCGTCACCATGTTCCTGTGGGTGCGGGCATCGTTTCCCCGCTTCCGCTTTGACCAGATCATGCGTCTGGGCTGGAAGATCTTCATCCCGATCACCCTCGTGTGGTTGGTGATCGTGGGGGGCTGGATCATGTCTCCCTGGAACATCTGGAAGTAAGGGGCCGCCACCATGAGCACCGCAACCTCACTGAAAAGTTTTGTCTCGAGCTTCTTCCTCACGGAGATGTTCAAGGGTTTGGCCCTGACGGGTCGCCACTTTCTCAAACCGCACATCACCGTGCAGTTTCCGGAAGAAAAGACACCCATGTCGCCACGCTTCCGCGGGCTGCACGCCTTGCGCCGTTACGACAACGGCGAAGAACGCTGCATCGCCTGCAAGCTGTGCGAAGCCGTGTGCCCGGCCATGGCCATCACCATCGAGTCTGAAGTGCGTGACGATGGCTCACGCCGCACCACGCGTTACGACATCGACCTGACCAAGTGCATCTTCTGCGGCTTCTGCGAAGAAAGCTGCCCAGTCGATTCGATCGTCGAGACGCACATCTTTGAATACCACGGCGAAAAGCGTGGCGATCTGTACTTCACCAAGGACATGCTCCTGGCTGTGGGCGACCGCTACGAAAAAGAAATCGCAGCCAGCAAGGAGGCGGACGCGAAGTACCGCTGATCCGACAAACACATGGACACCTTAACTGCGCTCTTCTACGTTTTTTCCTTCGTGCTGCTGTTCGCGGCCTTTCGCGTGATCACCGCGAAAAGCCCGGTCAGCGCGGCCTTGCACCTGGTGCTGGCCTTCTTCAGCGCGTCCTGCATCTGGATGCTCCTGCAAGCCGAGTTCCTGGCCATCGCGCTGGTGCTCGTCTACGTGGGGGCGGTCATGGTGCTGTTCCTCTTCGTGGTGATGATGCTGGACATCAACATCGATTCGATCCGCCAGGGCTTCTGGAAGCACTTCCCGCTGGCCGGCCTGATCGGCGTGGTCATCGCGCTGGAAATGGCCTTCGTGCTGACCCGTGGTTTCGACCTGGGTCTGCCCAAGGCCTTCCCGCCTGAAGTGGCCAAGCACCCCAACACCAAGGCGCTGGGCATTGAGCTTTACACGCACTACCTGTTCCCCGTGCAGATCGCTGCGGTCATCCTGCTGGTGGCCATCATCGCCGCCATCGCCTTGACCCTGCGTCGCCGCAAGGACGCGCACTATCAGAACCCCGCCGAGCAGGTCAAGGCCACCAAGGCTGACCGTCTGCGCGTTGTGAAGGTTGATGCGGTGGTTGAGAAGCCCGCTGCTCCCATTGAATCCAACCCCGCTGGAGGTCAGGCATGACCGCTGTGACCCTTGGACACTACCTGTCACTGGGCGCGATTCTGTTCGCCATGTCCGTGATCGGCATCTTCCTGAACCGCAAGAACCTGATCGTGCTGCTGATGGCCATCG
>CAZKPN010000184.1:0-4376 GCA_964554655.1 uncultured Aquabacterium sp.
TTCGTTTGGTGAATGCTTCACCCAACGTCCTCCAAAACGTCTCAAGGGAGTCAACATGCATTTATTTCGCAGGGCGGTTTACTTTGCCCTGGTGGCATCGGCCGTTGCAGTAGCAACCACGGTCTACGCTGCCGACTCGAACATCCAATACGCCAGTGACAACCTGATCAACTCCGCGGCGTCAACCCCCGCCCCGGGAACGCCGCCCTCCGGCTACCGCAATTGGACCTCAGCAAGCGGGGTCATCGCAAACTACACCAACGACAGCAGCTGCAACTGCTTGAAGATTGAGGTCGAAAACACCACCACCAGCCCTCAGCACTTCGCGATGGTGTCGAACACAGAATTGCAGCCTGCGACGGGGGACTATCTCCGCTTACAAGGCAACATCGAAGTCGAAAATGCCGACGCTCGGTCAGGCACCATCGTCGGCGTGGGCTTTGAAAACTACGGCGGTACCAAATCACAGTTGGCGGACGGTCCACTTTCGGTGGTGGAACCATCGCGGCCGGGCATCCAGCAGATCCCGGTCACCTACTACGCGGCGGGCACCGCAGCTCCCCGCTACGATGAAGTATTGCCCTACCTTCAGGCCCGTCTGAAGGTCTACAACATCGCGGCTGGCGCCAAGATCAAACTAAAAGTGCGTTCGCTGGCAGTGAACAGGGCTCAACTCACCGGCACTTGGGTCCGCCCACTGTCGACCACTGATCAGATCGTGCGGCAAGACAAGCCGTTCAAACTGACAGCCGAGCTGATCGCCCCGGCCACTGTCAAAAACCACCGATCGGCCATTCGCTTCCTGTGGGCTGGCCTTATCGCCACCGACTACGGCCCGCGCGCGACAACCACTGGTCTGTCAGACACCTTGGGCACTGGGGCGGTACGCGATACGTGGAACTTCACCGCAGCACCTCATACCCCTGCTTATTACGACGTCTACTACCGCTTGATTCCCCCCGCCAGCAACGCCGGCGCCGTGCTAAAACCCACCGATCCGGCCGTGGTCGAAGCCACTGCCCCGTCGGGCATCGGTGGCGGCAAGTACTACAAGATCGGCCGCATCCAGGTGGTTGCCGCCGGAATGGACATTGGCAACGCATTTCACAAAATTCAACCTGACAACGTACCGGTAGCGTATGACTTCGCAAGGTCGCTGTCGCATGAAAAAACAGCGCTGAAAAACTGGTGGCGCTTTGACACAAGCAAAAACGAACCAGTGATGGCCTGGGAGGAACCCACCCCCAACGACAACTTCAGTAACTGGGTGACGGCAGTGTCCGGCAGCGGCCGGAAAGCCCTCATCACGTTTTACGGCATGCGCGCCGAAATAGCTGCGTACCCCAACGCCGTTAGCCCGGCATGGGGCAATTCTGTGGACCCCGGCTTCATCTCGCCACCCAGCCAGCTCGGCATGGCGACTTACGGCAAAGTCGTGCGCAAAACAGTGGCCAAGTTCCAGAACTCGATTTACGCGGTCGAATGCTGGAACGAGCCAGACTCGGCAGGCCACTTCTTTGGCTCAACCACACAGCTGGCCGACCTGTGCCAGACCGTGTACAACGAGACCAAGGCCGTGGACACCACCAACCAGATCAAGATCCTCTGCCCACAGGCCGTCTCGCCTGCTGGCATTGGCTGGATCCTGAGTGCCCGAACCAGCGACAACCACGCCATCACCGATTACTGCGACACCGTGGGTGCGCACCTGTATGGCTACACGGGCGACAGTGCCAGCGGAAAGCCCTATTCGCAGTCTTCCCTGTCCAATGCGATCAAAGACATGAAAAATCGCATTGCCCAGTACCCTGGCGCGGCGACCAAGGCACTGGCGGTAACCGAATTTGGCACGCACCAATGCCTCTGGAATGGTGGCTACACAGCGTACTACTCGTCGGCCGACATTTCGTCCAACAACTCGCTCAAGGGCAGCATCGTCTACGACTCGTTGCTGGCGCTCAAGGAGCAGAACGTTCGCATAGTGGCACTGTACTCGTACGACAACAGAGGAGAGAATCCCAGCGGCGGCTGCTATATCGACAACTACAGCTGGCAATACATCCCGGGCCCCGACACCGCGACGCCCGGCACGCCCAACACGCCGGTTATCGACAAGATCAATGCAGCCGTCAACAATTTCTGACAGCCTTATGGACATCGACTGAGCCGAGCCATCGATTTAGTCGGTGCAGGTTATGAAAATGCCGTTGATGTCACGTTCGCGCATCAACGGCAGGGCTTGGCCGGACCTCGCGCTCTGGAAAGCCCAGCCTCCCGCTTAGCGGGAGCGCTTCTCGCCCTCCCTCCGGTGCCCCCTAATTTGAAGCTTCACGAACGCTTGTTGGCCAACCCGACGACGGACAAAATTGCCCCGTCCATGCTGTCCTCGGGCGAATCCCTCAACCCTGAAGTTCCACCGGAGAAAACACCATGTCTCCTTTCAACCGATCCGCCACCACCCTTGGCACCGGTCTGCTTGCGCTGACTTTGATGTCCTCCACCGCCTCGGCCGCCGTCATCACCTTCGACGGGTTGACAGGCGCCACCGCCGACCCACTGAGCGCCTACACCGAAGATGGCTTCACCGTCACACCCACGTTGGGCGAATGGAAGGAGGCCCATGTGTTTGGCAACCCGCTGCCCAGTATCTATGTCTCAGACCTGGGCCCGGACACACCGTTCGGCAACCTGCAGATCACAGCGGGCGGGGGCTTGTTCGTGTTCAATTCGCTCGACCTGCAGGCCTTCAATTCAGGCGTGGGCTACGAGATCCGTGGCTCGCGCGGAGGCACCTTGCTGTTCAGTGTGGCCAATGGCCAGGCCCCCAGCCCGGGATTCCAAACCCTGACTGGTGGTGGCGCGATGGTCATTGACACCCTGACCTTCGACATCAGCGGCGGTCCGGGTTCCTTCAACGTCGACAACATCAACCTGACCGCGGTGCCCGAACCCACCGCTTACCTCATGCTGCTGTCGGGCCTGGGCCTGCTGCCCCTGCTTCGCCGCACGGGGTCAGGCCAATAGCTGTCGCAAGGCGGCGTCGAGGTGTTCAGTGGGCAGGCGCTTGAAGCCCGTGCGCGTAAATCGGTGCAGGCGCCCCAGCACCACGCTGATGGCCAGCGATGCGCCCGTTTGCCCATCCACCGTCGGCGTGGCCGAACCTCGCGCTTCAGCCCGCACCTTGTAGCTCTGGCGCAGCAAGGATTCCAGCCGCTCGAAAGCCTGGTTCATGCGGGCGGCCAGGCGGTCGTGCTCGAACACCAGGGCATCACCCACCATCACGCGCGCCATGCCCGGGTTTTTTTCGGCGAATTGCAGCACCAGGCCCAGGATGCGCGTGATCTGCACCGAGGGGTCGGCTTCGCGTTCCATGATCTGGTTGGCCAGGGTGAAGAGGCTTTGCTCGATGAACTCGATCAGGCCTTCGAACATCTGGGCTTTGCTGGCGAAGTGCCGGTACAAGGCCGCTTCGCTCACCTCCAGCCGCCCAGCCAGGGCCGCTGTGGTGACGCGGTCGGCGCCGGGTTGCTCCAGCATCGTCGCCAAGGCTTGCAGGATCTGCACGCGGCGCTCGCCCGGCTTGGGGCGTTTGCGGGGCGCAGGCTCGACAGCAGCAACAGGGATGAGTTCGTCGTTCATCGCGTCTTGGCGTGCAGCATCAGGGGCTGGGGATGAATACCGCGTGAAGCGCACGCAGCCGACGGATTCTGGCACACACCCAGGCGGGCCGGCGATGGAGGTGTGCACCTACTTCGGGGCCATGCGGATTGTGCTTGAGGTAACTTTGCATCCACACGGTGCGCAAGTGCGACGCCCGGGCCGTTTTCAAGTTGGCCAGGGTGTCTTCGATCAACACGCAGCGGTGGGCTGGCAAACGGTGGCGGGCCAGCACCACGCGCAGCATGCGGGCATCGGGCTTGGGCCGCAGGTCGCCGAACACGCGCATGCCTTCGATCGAGATGATGCCTTCGAAGCAACTGGCCAGGTCCAGGGCGGTGACCACGCGTTTGGCGTAGTCGGCCGGGGCATTGGTGAGGATGAACTTGCGGCCGGGCAGGCGCTTAAGCGCGGCGCGGTCGCAGGCGGGCATGCGCAGGTGGGCTTCCAGGCCGGGCAGTTGGTGGGTTTGCGCCAGGAAGTGCGCGGCTCGGATGCCGTGGTGTTTTTCAAGGCCCAGCAGGGTGGCCCCGTAACGACGCCAGTAATGCACCCGCAAGTCATTGGCTTCTTGGCGCGGCAGGCCCAGGTGCTGGACGATGTAATCGGTCATCGAGCCATTGAGTCGGCTGAACACGGCGCTGGACGCGTCGTGCAGGGTGTTGTCCAGGTCGAACAACCAGATGGGGGGCTGCTGTTTGGAGTGGTGTTGCTTCACG
>CAZKPN010000185.1:0-4305 GCA_964554655.1 uncultured Aquabacterium sp.
GACAGCTGGAAAACCATCGAGGCCAACCTCAAGACCTTGCTGGAAGCCGACGGCCCCAACGCCGGCAAGGCCAAGGTGCTGGATGACTTGCGCGACCAGCTCAAGAAAGCCAGCAAGGGCAAGGCCGTGGCCAAAACCGCCATGGCCGAAGAGATCGCCAAGGCCAGCAAGACCGGCAGCGCCGGCTACCAGGACCGCGCGGCCCTCATCAAGACCATGCAGCACTTCCACATGGTCGAGAAAAAAGGCGGCCAAAGCATCTGGGTGGTCGATCCGCCCAAAGCCTTCGTCACCTGGCCTTACGACCAGTTGGCGGGCAAGAGCGAAGCCGACCTGAAGGCCGAGTTGCAGTCCGACACCGAGGTGTTTGGCAAGGGCAACCGCAAGATGATGTCGGACTCGTTGCAACTGGCCCGCAAGTGGTCAGCCGACGTCCAGATCAAATTGGGCACGCCCAACGCCAAGACGCTGGAGAAAATCAAGCGCTGGTTCCATGCCGATGGCGCGTCGGCCGATGAGATCGCGGCCACGGCCAAAACCCTGGCCGATGGCTTCAAGAAGATCCACGCCAGCTGCAATTCTTCGCGCGTGATTTTCTCGGATCGGCCGCACCTGCGGGCCAGCGGCGAATGGGACAACGTGTACGCCTCGGTCAATGAGGCCGACGCCATGCCCGTCATCTACATCTTCCAGGTGTTCCTGACCACGGGCAAGCGCAATGCGCTGGGCAGCATTCCCAAGCTGTGGCTGTGCGCGCTGACCGTGGTGCACGAGTTGTCGCACAAGCTGCTCAAGACCGACGACATCCGCTATGACGATGACGGCCTCAAGCCAGGTGACAGCTTCACGGCCGAACAGGCCCTCAAGAATGCCGACAGCTGGGCCTACTTTGCCGCCGACATGGTGGGGGCCTTGACCCCAGGCACGATCACCAAGGTGCTGACATGACCGCGAGGCCGGCCGCGCTCTCAAGCATGCTCTTGCTGCTGAGCCTGACGGCCTGTTCATGCCCAACCACACAAGCAGCCGCCCCCCAGGAGAAGACCATGGAAAGCCCCAAACGCCGAGTCCCCAATGTTGCCCCCGTGGTGGCGGGCAACACCCGCTATGAAGTCGTGCGCGGCGCCCGCTCACGCGGCTTTGCACAGAACGGTGGCGTCATCGCGGCCATCGACGTGGCCAGCGGCAAAGAGCTCTGGACGCTGATGCTCTACGAAACGGCCTACGACGCCCAGGAAGAGAAAGACGTGCAAGACCGCTTCATCACCGAGATGAGCCTGAGCACCGACCGCCAAAGCCTGCTGGTCAAAAGCGAGAACAAGAAGACCTACCTGGTCAAGCTGGCCGACCGCGCCGTCACCGTTCAACCCTGACCCCACATCTTCAAGGCAGTAACACCCCATGGCCACCACCACCCTGACCCGCGCTGACTACATCGGCATGGGCGCGATCGCCAATGCCCGCCGCGATCTCCTGTCGCAAACCTTCAAAGGCACCAAGCTCAAGTTCGGCTCCACCGACAAGGTGGCCGTGGCCAAGAAGCTGCTGACTTCGGCCAAGAAAGCGCGCTCCTCGACCAACAAGCTCACAGGCCCGGCCAAGACCACGGCCAGCAGCGTCTCGGCCATCCCGGGCGTTGAAAAAGCGGTGAAGGAATTCATCGTGCAGTGCGCCGACCTGGACGGCATCGAGGACGTGATCGAGGCCATCACCTCGGCCGTGCTGGCCGACATCATTGCCGAGATCGTGCCCGTGGTTGGGGTGCTGGTCAGCGGGGGCAAGCTGGCCAAAGCGGGCAAGGCCGTGGTCGAAGACGGCTACAACCTGTACCAGTGCCGCAACTACAAGAAGGGCTTCCTGCGGGGCGACCCGGTGGCCGCGGCCGAGGCGGTGCAGATCCTGATCCAGCGCGACCTGGCCAGGCACTCGATCCAGTTGGCCCAGCAGGCCACGGCCACCGGCGCCAAGATCGCCGGGCTGTTCGCCGACATGGGCACCGGCACCACGGCCGCCATCGGTCTGGCCAATGCCCTGGCCAGCCTGGGCCTGGAGTTGTTCTCGCTGGGCCTGTCCATCAAGGACATGCGCGCGGGCAACCGCCGCCTGGCCACGCCTGAAACGCTCGACCTCACGGTGTTCGAGGATTGCCCCATCCTGGGCTGCTACCTGCTGACCTGCGCCGACACCTCGTCGGTGGCCAACTTCTTCGTGGCCGACATCGGCCTGCCCGGCTGGATGGACAAGGTCGAGAAGATCAAGAAGACCCAGATGGACCCGATGCTCAAGATCGCGCGCAAGAACATCGCCTCGTCGCGCATCCAGCTGGAAGGGCTGTCGCAGAACAAGGCCACGCACCAGAGCAAGGGCTTCTTTGCGTCGATCAAGCGCAAGGCCGCCAAACTGGTGTGAGCCACGCCATGCGCCTGGAATGCGTGGTGTGCGGCACCGGGCTCACCCCGCGATCACCAGGTGCGGTGGGGCTTTACCCCATCTGCCACGCGGTGCCCTGCCGCATGGTGCTGGACCAGCGCGCCACGATGGGCGAGGCGGCGTTTCAAAGGCACCTGCATTGGCGGGCCAAGAACACGCGTGAGCAACGCGCCCGCGCCCGTGCCGAGGACGAGCGCCTGCAGGCGTGGACCGAGGCCGAGTCCGCGGAGAACGCTGGCCATTGGGCTGCGGTCGAGGCCGTGTTGCCCGGGCATCGGCCGGATCAATTCATTCGGCTGGCACTGCCCAGCGGGCCTGCGCGCCAGCGCAAACTGGCACAGCGCCGCCGTCAACATTACCTTGATCACCTGAACCAAATCATCGCGCAAGCCTTCTTGCCCGGCGATGAAGTGCCGCCTGTGGACACCGTGGCCGTTGATGCCCGATCAACACTGCCCGGCCAGGTGTGCGCCCTGTGCCGTGGTGGCTGCTGCACCCGGGGCGGGGACACCGCCTACCTGTCGGCCGACACCGTGCGCCGCTTCCTGGCGCAGCAGCCGCATTGGCAGCCCGAAGAGGTCCTGTCGGCTTACATGGGCCGCCTGGCCCCCAAGACGCAGGTGGGCTCCTGCATCAACCACACCGCCGGTGGTTGCGCCTTGCCGCGCGAGATGCGCTCGGACGTCTGCAACCGCTATCTGTGCGAATCACAAAAAGAACTGCAAGAGCGCCTGGATGAAGCCCGGACGCTGCTCGGCGTGGTGGTGGTCCAGCGCCGCCAAGACCACTGGAGCCGCCACCGGCCCGAACTCGACAACGGCATCGTCGGCGCGGCCACCATCACCGAATCGGGCATCAGCCCATGGCCTGGAAACTCATGACGCGCACCGCGTTGCGGTGTTTGTAGCTCAGCAAGGGCATGAGGCCCAAGGCCAGCAGGCGGTCGCCCACGGTCTCGCTCAGGTTGGCCTCGGCGCAGGGCAGCAGGTGCTTTTCGCCATCGCGCTCGAGCACACAGGCGGGCAGGTCTTCCACATCACGCAGGTCGCCCACGCGCATGTCCCAGCCTCGGTCCATGAAGGATTGGCCAATGAGTTGCGCGCAAGCCAGCGCGCCATTGCCCCACAGGGCTTGCTCGTGCGCGAAGGCGGGCAGCATCTCTTCAAAAGGCCCGGCCGAGATGGGGTCGGTGGCCTGGCCATACGGCAGACGCAACAGGATGCGCGGCCAGGCCAGGTGCACGGCAGCGGCCTCCGGGGTGCGCCGGAAAGCGTCCCAGCGCGCTTGCTCGTCAGGGGCCATGCCGGGCCACTGCGCGGGGTCCATGCCCTCTGCCAAGGAGGCCAGCCCCACCACGGCCGGCTGGGCCGCGGCCATGAAGGTGCCTCCTGCCTGGCGGGCCAAAGCGCCCAACGCGGCCAGCAGGCTCAGGTCAGCCGCCGAAGGCCCGAACGCCTGCAGGCCCACCACCAGCGCCACGGCGGGCTCACCTTCTTCGTCCGCATCGGCCAAGCGCTGCAGCGCCTGCGCCAGGCTGGTCTTGCCTTCATCGCCATGGGCCGCTTCCACCTCGGCCTGCAACTCGGCGGGGCTCACGTCCAACAGGTACAACTGCAAGTCGCCATCCAGGTCGAGGTTGCGCACCAGTTGCTGCACGCCCAGCCAGGCGGCTTCCAGCGATTGGAAGGCGGGGTGGTGCAACACCGCGCGCCACAGATCGGCCTGGGCGGCTTGCTGCGCGGCCACGGACTGGGCGTGGCCTGCTGGCACCTCGGGGGCCAGGGACGGCGCCACGATGCGCTGGATCAAGGCGTCCAGGCCAGTGCTGACCGAAGGCTCGGGCTTGCGGCCCAGCAGGCGCTCCAGGGTCGAGGC
>CAZKPN010000186.1:0-4152 GCA_964554655.1 uncultured Aquabacterium sp.
TAGCTGAAGAAATGTCCGGCCAAGGCGGTGAACACGCCCTTGGGGCCATACAGCCAGGCCATCCCCTTGCCCATGATCTTGAGGCGCTGCCAGAAGCCGAAGCCATCCGCCTTCAGCAGGAAGTTCACGGCCAGGAAGGAGTAGATGCTGAAGTGCAAGGTGCACTGCAGCATGGCCAGGCAGCGCACGATGTAGCCCACGCGGGCGCCTTGCTGCATCACGTCGAAGGCCACAGATTTGTGCTCCAGCTCCTCGATGGCGTGCCAGGCGTACATGGCCCGCACGCGCGGGTCAGCGTCCTGCATCACCGGCCCGTGGTCGAAAAAGCCGTAGACCATGGTCGCGGTCAGGTGTTCCAGTGCGGCCGTGGCGGCCAGGTTGTAGGCCTTGGGGAAGTACTTCCAGTAGATGTTGAACTGGATGTAGTTCTGCACGCGCAGCACTTTGTCGATGTCAATGCCCTGGCGGCGCAGCACCTCATTGAACTGGTTGTGGATGATGCCGTGTTGCCCTTCCTGGCGGTTGAAGTCCTTGATGTCTTCCAGCAGGGCCGGGTCGGTGATGGTGTGCTTGAAGGCGCGCACGGCCATCATGAACAATCGCTCGCCATCGGGGAAGGACAAGGACATGGCGTCGAAGTAACGCGTTTTGAAAGGGTCGCCGCCAAACCAGTGGCGGGGCAGGTCCTGGTCGTCGAGCTTGAAGTCAAGCTCGCTGCGGGGCGTGATGGTCAGGTGGTGGCTCATAAATGACTCCCGGGTCAGTAATCGGATGAGTCGTAATTTAGGAGTCACTCTCTTTGACGGCTATGCCGCCAGGTGCCAGGAGGGCAGTCCAGGTGACAAGGTTGGTCAGGGAAAACCCGAAACCCTGCGGAAATGGCTGGGCGACACCTTGGCCCACCGCACAAAGGCTTGGGTGAAGCTGCGCCGGTCAGCAAAACCAAGGCGCTCGCTGATCAACTCGACCGAAAGCGCGCCTTCCTTCAGCCACTCGCTGGCCAGGTGAAAGCGCACCCGGGCCTGCAGGTCGGAGTAGTTCTGGCCTGCGTCGCGCAGGCGCCGTTGCAAGGTGCGCGGATGCAGGTTCAAAGTGTCGGCCACGTCTTCCAGGCGCTGGCTCAGCAAGGCGGGGTTGGCCACCAGCGAGCGCTCCAGCAGCGCGGCCACGCTGTCTTCAGGCAAGGCCATGTCCGTGAGCTGGCGTTCCACGCGCTCGGCGGCACGCTGGTGAAGCGCGGGCAGGGCATTTTTCAACGGGGCATCGAGCCAATGGTGGTCAAACCACACCGCGTCTTCCGCCTGGCCAAAGTGCACGGGGGCCTGGAAGTGCGCTTCGTAAACGCGGGCATCGACCAGCGGGCGCGAGCGCCGCAAGGACACCGAGCGCAAGGTGAAGTCGTTGCCCGCCAACAGGCGCGCAGTTTTGAGCGAAGCCGACATGGTCATGTCGACGCAGTCGTGGAAGAGGCCGCTCAGGTCGGGCGGCAGGTCTTGCCACGACAAAGTGACACCGGCGTGCCCATCGCGTTCCACGATCTTTTGGTGCAGGTGCGGGTTGATCAGCACGCGCACCCAATCGAACACGCGCTCGGCATGGCGCAGGCTGGCGCAGGTGGCCAGGAAGGTCTCGATGTCGGGCACGTACTGGAACACGAAGTGCATGCCCAGCACAAAGGGAAAGTGCAGATCCTTGTGGCGCCGATGGGTCTCGACCGCGCAGATGGTCATGGCGCGGGCGATGGCCTCGCAAGGCACCCGGGTGGTCTGGGGCTCGATGGTGTCCAGGTCCACCCCTACCTCGGTCAGGATGGCGCCCAGGTCGATGCCGCAATGGGCCGCCGCGCTCAGCCAGTTGGGCAGCGAGAAGAAGGGGATCGACGTGGAGGCCGCCAGGGGCGGTGTGTGGGTGGTCGGCATGCCCCGCAGTTTATGCCGCCCGTCCGGTTTCCGCAGCCCAGGTTTCTCAGTCCAGAAACTTGGGCGTCTGCTTGCTCATCTGCGCCATCATGGCGGCTTGCAGGTCGCTGGACATGAGCATGGCGGCGTTCCACGTGGCGATGTAGTTCAGGCCATCGGCCACGCTGTGATCGCGGGCATACAAGATCATTTCCTTGGTGCCCCGGATCGACAGCGGTGATTTGGCCGCGATGGTGGCCGCGATCTCGCGCACGCCTTCGCGAAGGGCTTCGGGCGTGTCGAACACGCGGTTGACCAGGCCGATCTCTTTGGCCTCGGCGGCCAGCACTTTGCGGCCGGTGTAGGCCAGCTCGCGGGCCATGCCATCGTTGATGAGCTTGGGCAGGCGCTGCAAGGTGCCCACATCGGCCGTCATGCCGATGTCGATTTCCTTGATGGTGAAGTAGGCCTCGGCACTGCAGTAGCGCATGTCGGCGCACGTGATCAGGTCGATCCCGCCGCCCACACAGGCGCCATGGATGGCGGCCAGCACGGGCTTGCGGCAGCGCTCGATGCTGGTCAAGCTGTCTTGCAGATCCAGGATCATGCGGCGCAGGTTTTCGCGGGTGCGGCCGTCGCAATCGCTTTTGATTTGCGCTTGCAGGCCCATCATCATGGTCAGGTCAATGCCCGAGGTGAAGTGCTTGCCTTCGCCTTCGATGATGGCCACGCGGGCTTCGGGCGTGGCGTCGATCCACTGGAAGGCCTGGCGGATCTCGTGCCACATGGCCAGGTTCATGGCGTTGGCCTTGTCCGGGCGGTTCAAGCGCACGGTGGCGATGTGGTCGGCCAGGGTGACGGTCAAGGTCTCGTAAGTGGGGGTGCTCATGTGGTGTCTCCTAAAGCGGCTCAGGCTTTGGCTTCTTTGTAGGCGGGCAGGTAGGCCGCCAGGCGGGCGCCCATTTCGGCGCCCAGTGCTTGCAAGGCGTTGAAGGGGCGCACCATGACCTCAAAGTCCACGATCAGGCCGGCTTCGTCAAAGCGGATCAGGTCGATGCCTTTGAGCGACTTGCCATCCACCATGGCGCTGAACTCCAGCACCACGTTCAGGCCATCCTCGGACACCAGTTGGCGGTGGTATTCAAACTGGGTGAACACCTTCATCACGGTGTTGAGGATGAGGTTGACGGCCGTGGCGCTCACATACGGCTTGAAGGCCATGGGTGAGCGGAACACGGCGCCATCGTTCAGGATGGTGGGCAGGCGGCCCATGTCTTGAAGGGACACCATCTCGTGCCACAGGGCGAGGGACGCGGCCGCGGCGGGCTTCATCTGGGGGCTGGTCATGGTCTCAAGCTCCGGTGAGGTCGATGGGCGTCAGATGTCAGATGGCGGCCGCCAACTCGGCGCCTTGCTTGATGGCGCGCTTGGCGTCCAGCTCGGCGGCCACGTCGGCGCCACCGATCAAGTGCACTTTGCAGCCAGCGGCTTGCAAATCGGCCTGCAGTTCGCGCAAGGGGTCTTGGCCCGCGCACAGTATCACCGTGTCGGCGGGGATGAGCTTGGGCTCGCCACCCACGGTGATGTGCAGGCCCGCGTCGTCCACCTTGTCATAAGTGACGCCCGCGATCATGTGCACGGCGCGGTTCTTCAAGCCGGTGCGGTGGATCCAGCCCGTGGTCTTGCCCAGGCCATCGCCCACCTTACTGGTCTTGCGCTGCAGCAGGTAGACCTGCTTGGGTGACTTTTCCAGATCGGCGGTTTTGATGCCGCCACGGTCGGCGTAAGTGGTGTCGATGCCCCATTCGGCGTAGAACTTGGTGGGGTTGAGGCTGGCGCTTTCGCCAGCGTGCGTGAGGTACTCGGCCACGTCGAAGCCGATGCCGCCTGCGCCGATGATGGCGACCACGTTGCCCACGGGCTTGCCGTCGCGGATCACGTCGAGGTAGCTCAGCACCTTGGCATGGTCGATGCCTTCGATGGGCGGCGTGCGCGGTGTGACGCCGGTGGCCAGCACCACTTCATCGAACTTGCCGTTAATCAAGTCTTGCGCAGTGACGCGCTGGTTGAACTGCGTCTTCACGCCGGTCAGCGCCAGTTGCTTGCGGAAGTAGCGCAGGGTTTCATAAAACTCTTCCTTGCCTGGCACCTTCTTGGCGACATTGAACTGGCCGCCCACATCGGGGCCCGCTTCGAACAAGGTGACGTCGTGGCCGCGCTCGGCCGAATAGGTGGCGAAGCTCAGGCCCGCCGG
>CAZKPN010000187.1:0-4138 GCA_964554655.1 uncultured Aquabacterium sp.
CGCGCTTCAGGTCCATCGGGTTCATGCCGGCGGCCACGTACTTCATGCCTTCGCGCACGATGGCTTGCGCCAGCACGGTGGCGGTGGTGGTGCCGTCACCAGCGTTGTCGCTGGTCTTGGAGGCCACTTCCTTCACGAGCTGGGCGCCCATGTTCTGGAGCTTGTCTTTCAGCTCGATTTCCTTGGCCACGGACACACCGTCCTTGGTCACGGTGGGGGCGCCATACGAGCGCTCGAGCACCACGTTGCGGCCCTTGGGGCCCAGGGTCACTTTGACCGCGTTGGCCAGGATGTTCACGCCCTCGACCATGCGAGCGCGGGCTTCACCGCCGAAAACGACGTCTTTAGCTGCCATTTGGAATTCTCCGGAAATTCTTGAAAAATGAGGGGGATGTGCGGGAGAAGAAGGATTACTTCTCGACCACGGCGAAGAGGTCTTCTTCGCGCATCACGAGCAGTTCGTCGCCATCGACCTTGACGGTCTGGCCGCTGTACTTGCCGAACAGAACGCGGTCACCGACCTTGACGTTCAGGGTGACGAAGTCGCCCTTGTCGTTGCGCTTGCCAGGGCCCACGGCCAGGACTTCGCCTTGGTCAGGCTTTTCAGCAGCGTTGTCAGGAATGATGATGCCGGAATTGGTCTTGGTTTCTTGTTCCAAGCGCTTGACGATCACGCGATCGTGCAAAGGACGAAGTTTCATCGTATCTCCTGTCTGATCAGACAACGGGGTTTGACATTGGTTATAACGTGAGTGAATGCTCACATTGCAGCAGCTCGAATGGGCAACCTTGAAGGTTGTTAGCACTCAAGCTTAACGAGTGCTAAACCTATTATAGGGATGCTTGGCCAGGTTTCAAGGGGGCAGCGGGCTGAGTTCATGGAAGTTCTTGGTCTACCCTCGCGCATCCACAAAACCTTGGAAGACTGACATCGCCGTTTCGCAATTGATGGGCAAATGGGTGCTGGTGACCGGCGCCGCGTCGGGCATCGGCCTGGAAACGGCCCGGGCCTTCGCGCGCCAGCGCAGCAACGTGATCCTCACCGACATCAATGAAGCCGGGTTGGCGCCCATCCAGCGCGAAATCGAGGCGTTGGGCGTGCGTTGCCTGAGCCATGGCCTGGACGTGGTCGACGAAGCCGCCGTGCGCCGTGTGGCCGACGCCGTGATCGCCAACGTGGGCGCGCCCCATATCCTGGTGAACAACGCCGGTATCGGCTTCCTGGGGCCTTTGCTCAATACACCGACGGACGCCTGGCGAAAAGTGCTGGACGTGAACGTGATGGGCATGGTGCACCTGTGCCAGGCTTTTCTGCCCGCCATGCTGGAAGCGGGCGATGCGCGCCAAGTGGTGAATGTGGCCTCGGCCATGGGCATTGGGTCGGCGCCCAACCTCAGCGCGTACTGCGCCTCCAAGCACGCGGTCATGGGCTTGAGCGATGCGCTGGCGATGGAGCTGGCGCCCACACCCGTCGGCATCACCATCGTGTGCCCCGGCGTGATCGACACGCCCATCGTGCGCAACCGCCGCGCCATCGCCGACGTGGTGCCCGAAGCCCAGATGGACAAGATCGAAGCGCATTACAAGAAAACCGGCGCCCACCCTTCGGTGGTGGGCGAGCGCATTGTGCGGGCCGTGCTGCGTGGCGAAGACATCGTCTTTGTGGGCCCCACGGCCAAGGCCTTGTACAACGCCAAGCGCGTGTCCCGCAAACTGGCCAGCACAGCCACTTTGGCCGGGTGCAAGGCCAATGGCTACTGGTGGCCCTACCCCGCCAAGCGTTCGGCCGGCCAACGCTGATCGCGCACCGACAGCACCAGCACGCACACCGCCATCCACACCAGGGCTTCCAGCACCCCGGCCAGGGCGTCGGTGAAGAAATGCACCTCCAGGTACACGCGGCTCCACGACACGAGCCCGATGATGAGCAGGGCCAATGCCCCCAACACCCCGCGCCACAAGGGCCGGGGCACATGGGTCAACACCACCAAGGCAAAAAAACCATGCAGCAAGGTGGTGGCCGAAGCGTGTCCACTGGGGAAGCTGAAGGTGGACAGGGTCAGCAGCGCGTCATCCACCACGGGCCTGGGGCGCTGAAAAGCGTGCTTCATCAGCACGTTCAGCACAGCGCCCGTGGGCACGAACAGCCACAAGGGCAGCAGCCAGTGGCGATGCTCGCGCTTGAACATCAGCCAAACCGACAAGCCTGCGGTGTAGACCGAGATGGCCATGACCGAGTGCAGGTGCGTGATGATCAGGAGGGCCTGCGTCAAAAAAGGTGAGCGCCGCTGGCGTGCCCACTCGGAGGCCTGAACATCCAGGCCATTCAGGTGCCCTTGGTTGGACACCAGCCACGCCAGGCCCACAAAGCCAGGCAGCCCCAGGCACAACAACCCCAGCGCCGCTGGGCGAAGCTGGCGAAAAGCCAGTCGGCGGGGCGAGGTCAGCATGGCCCCTCAGGGCTCAGGGCAATTGGGCAAGTCATCCCGCCATGCTAAGGGCATCGGCAGGCTCGGTCAGATCAGGCCGCCACCTTGAACACCGACACGATCTGAGCCAGGTTCACCGCCTGGTGTTTGAGGCTTTCGGCCGCAGCGGCCGACTCTTCCACCAGCGCCGCGTTCTGCTGCGTGACCTGGTCCAGTTGCGTGACGGCGTGGCCGACCTGGCTGATGCCGGTCGATTGTTCACGCGTGGCGTGCGAGATCTCGGCGATCAGGTCGGTCACGCGCTTGACCTGCTGCACGATCTCGCCCATGGTGTCGCCCGCTTCGGTCACCAGGCGCGCGCCGGTGTCCACCTTGTCCACGCTGTCGTTGATCAAGCTCTTGATCTCTTTCGCGGCCTGGGCGCTGCGTTGCGCCAGGGTGCGCACCTCGGCAGCCACCACGGCAAAGCCACGGCCTTGCTCGCCAGCACGGGCAGCTTCAACCGCCGCGTTCAGGGCCAGGATGTTGGTTTGAAAGGCGATGCCGTCGATCACGCCGATGATGTCGGAGATTTTCTTGCTGGCCTGGGTGATGGTGTCCATGGTGGCCACCACCTGCCCCACCACCACGCCACCGCGTTCGGCCGTGGCGAAAGCGCTGGACGCCAGTTGCGTGGCCTGCTGCGCGGTCTCCGAATTGTGGTGCACGGTGGCGGTGAGCTGCTCCATTGAGGCGGCGGTCTGCTGCAGATTGGAGGCTTGCTCTTCCGTGCGCTGAGACAGGTCGGCGTTGCCGGTGGCGATTTGCGACGTGCCGGTGGCGATCGATTCACTGCTGTCGCGCACCTCGCTGACCAGCCGGCTCAAGCCGTCGTTCATGAGTTTGAGTGCGCTCAGCAACTGGCCGGTTTCATCGGTGGAGCGCACGTCGATGCGCGAAGTCAGGTCGCCTGAGGCCACGGTTTGCGCCACGGCCACGGCCTGGTTGATGGGCCCCACGATGGCCTGGATGATGTACCAGGCCAGGCCGGTGCCAGCGAGCAGGGCCAGCGTGGTCAGGGCAATGATGGTCCAGATGGTCTGTTGGTAAGCGGTCTGGCTGGCCTCGTACTCGCCCTTGGCCACGTCCAGCTGCACCTTGATCAACTGGTCCAGCACCCCCCCGATGGGGTCGATCGCTTCGTACATGCCCTTGGCGGTGAAGGCCTTCAAGCCGTCCTGATCCTGGGCCTGGATGAGTTTGAGGAGTTGGTGGCCACCGGCGTCGGCCTGCTTCATCAAAGGCAGGGCCTTGGCCACCAGGTCCTTCTCGGCCTGCACCAGGTAAGTGGCGGTGTAGGCCGCCCACTGCTTGTCGATTTCCCCGAAGGCTGCCGTCAACTGCCTGGCACCTTCATCGCCATTCAGCGAACCATCTCGCACCTTGTGGGCGACATCCACCATGCTCACGGCGTAGGCATCGGCCATCACCTTGAGCTGCTGAAGAGGGACCACACGGTCCTGGTACACCGTGGCCAACGAATCGTTGCCCCGCGCGACCCAGCGCAGCGTCAGCGCGCCAGACAAGGTCAGGAAGGCCAGCAGGACCAGCACCAGCAGAGACAGGCGCGCCTTGATGTTGAGTCGGTTCATGACTTGGACGGCTTTCGGTTCTTGGATGAATGATTGGCATTACTGTCGGATACCCACTTGCCAGGGTTAATCGGAAAT
>CAZKPN010000188.1:0-1314 GCA_964554655.1 uncultured Aquabacterium sp.
CCGTGGCTCCAGCCCAGGCGGGCCAGGTAGTTCACCACGGCGTCGGCCAGGTAGCCTTCGTCGCGGTATTCGGTGACGGCCTTGGCGCCATGGCGCTTGGACAACTTCTCGCCTTCCGCGTTCAGCACCGTGGGCAAGTGGGCGTAGACGGGCGGCTCCTGGCCCAGGGCGCGCAGGATGTTGATCTGGCGCGGCGTGTTGTTGACGTGGTCGTCGCCCCGGATGACGTGGGTGATGGCCATGTCCAGGTCATCGATCACCACGCAGAAGTTGTAGGTGGGCGTGCCATCGGGGCGCGCGATCACCAGGTCATCCAACTCGTCGTTGCTGATCTCGATGCGGCCCTTGACCTTGTCGTCCCACACCACCGAACCGCCGATGGGGTTCTTGAAGCGCAGCACAGGTTGTACGCCTTCGGGCACGGGCGGAAGTAGCTTGCCGGGCTCAGGGCGCCAAGTGCCGTCATACCTGGGCTTTTGCTTGGCCGCCATTTGCGATTCACGCAAGGCGTCCAGCTCGGTCGTGCTCATGTAGCAGGGGTAGACCAGGCCTTTGGCCACCATGTCTTGCAGCGCGGCCTTGTAGCGGTCCATGCGCTGCATCTGATAGAACGGGCCTTCGTCCACGTCCAGGCCCAGCCACTGCATGCTTTCCAGGATGACATCGACCGCTTCTTGCGACGAACGCTCGACGTCGGTGTCCTCAATGCGCAAGATGAACACGCCCTTGGAGGCGCGCGCAAAAGCCCATGGATACAGGGCCGAGCGGATGTTGCCCAGGTGGATGAAACCGGTGGGCGACGGGGCAAAACGGGTGCGAACTTGGGTCATGAATCGATCGAAGAAAGGCGGTCCAGACCCCGGGCCAGGTCGGCCTTGAGGTCTTCAATGTGCTCCAGGCCCACGGCCACGCGGATCAAACCCTGCGTGATGCCGGCGGTTTGGCGCTGCTCCTCGCTGAGGCGGCCGTGCGAGGTCGTGGACGGATGCGTGATGGTGGTCTTGGTGTCGCCCAGGTTGGCGGTGATCGAACAGATGCGAGCCTGGTCGATCACGGAGAAAGCATGGCGGCGAGCGGTGTCGGGGCCCTCGCCCTTGACGATGAAGGTCACCACCGCACCGCCAATGCCGCCTTGCTGCTTCATCGCCAGTTCATGCTGGGGATGCGAAGGCAAGCCGGGGTAGTACACACGGGCAATGGCGGGATGCTGCTCCAGCCAGGTGGCCAAGGCCAAGGCGCTGTCGCTTTGCGCGCGCATGCGGATCGACAGCGTCTCCAGGCCCTTGAGCACCACCCAGGCGTTGAAGGGCGACA
>CAZKPN010000188.1:1414-4133 GCA_964554655.1 uncultured Aquabacterium sp.
ACCTCGGTGAGCGGGTTGCTGGGCGTCTCGGCGAACAGCAGCTTGGTGTTGGGCTGGAGGGCGGCGCGCCATTCGGCCACGTCGGTTTGCGAGACGAACGTGGTCTGCACGCCGAACTTGCCGAACTCGCCTTGCAGCAACTTGATGGTCGAGCCGAACACGCTGCGCGAGCACACCACGTGGTCGCCTGCCTTGAGCAAACCCATCACCAGCAACATGATGGCGGCCATGCCGCTGGACGTGGCAATGGCGGCTTCCGTGCCTTCAAGCGCGGCCAGGCGGCGCTCGAACATCATCGTGGTCGGGTTGGAAAAGCGCGTGTAGACGAAAGCCTCTTCTTCATTGGCGAAGCGGGCTGCCGCCGTGGCCGCATCGGGGTGGATGAAGCTGCTGGTCAGGAACAGCGCTTCCGAGTTCTCACCCCACTCGGTGGACGGCAGGCCTTCGCGCACCGCCAGGGTCTCCAGCCGCACGTCGGGAGCGAACACCTTGCGCGGCAGGCGCTTCTTGTCAGGCTTGGAATCGGTCGTGCTCATGTCGGATCAGTCCGGTGAGTGCTGCAAGGCCAGGCGCGAGTGGTCGGCATCGTCCTCGCCTTTTTGGGACAAGCGTTGCGATTCGATGGCGGCAAAGTCTTCGGCGCTGACATCGCCCGTGATGTAGATGCCATCGAAGCACGAAGCCTCGAAGCTCTTGATGTTCGGGTTCAGCTTGGCGACCACCTTCTTCATCGCGTCCACATCCTGGTAGATCAGGGCGTCGCAGCCAATGATCTGGCGGATCTCTTCCACGTTGCGGTTGTGCGCCACCAGCTCTTCCTTGGTGGGCATGTCGATGCCGTAGACATTGGGAAAGCGCACTGGCGGCGCGGCCGAGGCCAGGTAGACCTTGTTGGCACCGGCCTCGCGGGCCATCTGCACGATCTCTTTCGAGGTGGTGCCGCGCACGATGGAGTCGTCGACCAACAGCACGTTGCGGCCCTTGAACTCCAGGCCGATGGCGTTGAGCTTCTGGCGCACGGATTTCTTGCGCACGCCCTGCCCCGGCATGATGAAGGTGCGGCCCACATAGCGGTTCTTGACGAAACCTTCGCGGTAGGGCTTGCCCAGCTTTTGCGCCAGTTGCATGGCCGAGGGGCGGCTGGATTCAGGGATCGGGATGACCACGTCGATCTCGGACGGGGGCATGGTGGAGATCACGCGCTGCGCCAGCGTCTCGCCCATGTTCAAACGGGCCTGGTAAACCGACACGCCATCCATGACCGAGTCAGGGCGGGCCAGGTAGACGAACTCGAACATGCAAGGGTTGAGCACCGGGTTCTCGGCGCATTGTTCGGCATGGACCTGGCCGTTCAGATCGATGAACAGGGCCTCGCCGGGCTTCACATCGCGCACGAACTTGTGGCCGGTGCCTTCCAGGGCCACGGATTCGCTGGACACCATCACCGTGGAGCCTTCAGGCAGGTTGGCCACGCCATAGCACAGCGGGCGGATGCCGTAGGGGTCGCGGAAGGCCAGCAAGCCATGCCCGGCGATCAGGCAGACCACGGCGTAAGAGCCCTTGATGCGCTTGTGCACGGCGCGCACGGCGGTGAAGACAGCCTCGGGCGTCAGCGGGCCTTTGACGCCCACGCGCTCCAGCTCGTGCGCCAGCACGTTGAGCAGCACTTCGGAGTCGCTCTCGGTGTTGATGTGGCGGCGGTCGATGTCGAACAGCTCGCGCTTGAGGCCGTGCGCATTGGTCAAATTGCCGTTGTGCACCAACACCAGGCCGAAAGGCGCGTTCACGTAGAAGGGCTGGGCCTCTTCTTCGTTGAAGGCGTTGCCAGCGGTGGGGTAGCGCACCTGGCCCAGGCCCACGGTGCCCGGCAGCGCGCGCATGTTGCGGGTGCGGAACACGTCTTTGACCATGCCACGGGCCTTGTGCATGAAGAACTTGCGTCCCAGTGCGTCAGGGCCGGCCGTCACGATGCCCGCTGCATCTTGACCACGGTGCTGCAGCAGCAGCAAGGCGTCATAGATCAGTTGGTTGACTGGCGTCTTCGAAATCACACCGACGATGCCGCACATGGTTCACCTCTTCCGCAAAAACAAACAACTACGCAAATTCAATCAAGGCTGCCCGGGCAGGAATTTGACCACCTGCTCGGGCAGGACAGGCCTCAGGCCTGTCAGCAAAATCTGTAATCCCGCCACACCGCGCGACGCCTGCCATGGCGCCCAACCAGCCACCGGCGTCATGCTCACCACGGTGCACACGACCAACGCCACCACCACGCCGCGCACCAGGCCAAACCCGGCGCCCAGCACACGATCAGGTCCGCTGAGCACCGATGCTTTGATCATTTGGGCAACCGCCCACGAAATCAAGGCCCACACCAGCCAGGCCAACACAAACACCACCAGCATGCCCGAGATCAGGTTCAAGCGAGAGCCTGGCTCGCCCACGGGGATCAAGGCGGCGCCCTCCGGCCCGTACCACTGGGCCGCAAAATAAGCCACCGCCCACCCCAGCAAGGCCAGCACTTCGGTCACCAAACCGCGCCAGGCGCCCACGATGATGGACAAGAGCAAGCCCAGGGCCAGCGCCACATCCACCAAGGTCCAGGCGCTGCCGTCCACCAGGTCGCTCACAAGGTCAGCAAGGCACTGGTCATCCCGGCCTTGCGCAAGGTGTCCACGGCCTTGTCGGCTTCAGCCTTGTTGGCATAGGGGCCCAC
>CAZKPN010000189.1:0-4093 GCA_964554655.1 uncultured Aquabacterium sp.
TCGTTCGCCATTGGCCACATCTCGCTGGAAAATGCTGAAACCGCCAAGTGGAAGTTCGCTGCCGTTGACGGCGCTGTTGCCAGCCGTGACAACGCCAAGAAGGGCCACTACCACTACGCGTTTGAATCGACCATGCAAGTCAACAACGCCGCTGCTGCCACGCAGAAGAGCTTCTTGAACGGCATGATTGATTCGGCCAAGAAGTCGGTCAACCTGAACTCGCTGTCTGCTGCTGCTCAAAATGGCGTGATGGCTCTGCCCACCGCGACCGATTGCGCCGCTGCTGCTTTTGGTAGCTACGCTCCTGCCTCCACCGCTGAGAAGTTCTGCTCACGCGTCAGCCGCCCTGGCGTCGATGACGTGCTGGTCATCGTTCGCTAAATGAATGACTGCTTGGCCGCCTGGATGGGGCCAATGCAAGCTTGAAGCAAAACCCCGCAGTGCCTCACGGCCCTGCGGGGTTTTTTCTTGGCGTTCAAAGTGGCTAGCTACTCCCAGCTCAAATTGAGCTTTTTATGGGTGGCCGCACAGTCGCGCAAGTACAGATTGATCAGGCTTTGGTAGGGGATGCCTACTTCTTCTGATACCGACTTGAAGTAGTTGATGGATTCCTCATCAAGGCGGATGGTGATCTGCTTCTTCAACAGAGCAGCATATGGTTTTTTGCGGGAGTGAGAGAAATCGTATTCTTTGCGCATACAGACACCTTCATGGGTAAAGCATCTTTTCCTGGAGCTTGCCTTTCGAACTGAGATGTTCATCTCATTTGAAGTGCAGTGTAGACATCATTGCAATGTAACTACACTGTAGTGCTATTGCCAATGCCGCTGCCTGTTCAAGGCTTGCCCAAGGCCCGATGGATGACCAACCCAGCCAGCGCTCCAACCACTTGCGCCACCACAAATCCAAGCACGCTGCTGGGCGCAATGCCGGCGAAGCTGTCAGAGAACATGCGGCCAAACGCCGCGGCCGGGTTGGCGAACGAAGTGGATGCCGTGAACCAGTACGCCGCCCCGATGTAAGCCGCCACCAGCGATGGTGCCTGCCCAGATGGTGCACGAAGAATCACCAGCAGCAAGCCCGCCGTGGCCACCGCCTCAGCAAACCATTGCCCCTGGCCGGTGCGCACCTTGGCCGACCACTGCAAGATGGGCAGATCAAACATCGCATGGGCCAACCAGGCCCCGCAAGCTGCGCCAATGAGTTGAGCCGCCACATAAGGCAGGAAGCTGGACCAGGGCAGCTCGCGCCGAATGGCCATCACCAAGCTCACGGCTGGGTTGAAGTGCGCACCGCTGGTCGGCCCAAACGTGTGAATCAGGAAGTACAAGCCCCAGACCGTGGCCAAGGTGTTGCCCAGCAGCGCGATGGCGGTGTTGCCCCCGGACAGCTGTTCGCCCATGATGCCGCTGCCAATCACGATGGCCAGCAACAGCGCGGTGCCCAGGCCTTCGGCCAACAAGCGGTGAGAAAGTCGGTTCATGGTGGCTTTCAGTTCTGGCTGATGTCGGTCAGGGCTCGTTGCAGCTCGTCATGGCTCATCGCGTCCAAAGGCAATTGCAACAGTTGCAGCATGCGGTAGCCAATGGCCTGGCGGGTCAGCTCAAAAGCCAGGCGCTTGCCCTCGTCGCCACCTGGCGCGTTGGAGGGGTCGGCATAGCCCCAGTGCACCTTGACCGGGCTGCCGGGCCAGTATGGGCAGGTTTCTGCCGCAGCGCTGTCGCACACGGTGATGACCACGTGCACCTCGGGCGCGCCATCGGCCACGAACTCGTCCCAGCTTTTGCTGCGGTAGCCGGTGATGTCGACCCCGGCGTTGGTGAGTGCCTCAAGCGCAAAGGGATTGAGGCGGCCGCTGGGCGCGCTGCCTGCGCTGTAGGCGCGCACATCGCGCCCCAGCTTGTGGGCCCAGTGGTTGAGCATGCCCTCGCTCAGCACGCTGCGGGCGGAGTTGTGGGTACACAGGATCAGTACGTTGGTGGTCATGGTGGCCTCAGGCTTTGCCGATGCTGTTGAGATCATTTTGAATCGACAGCGAGTTCAAGCTCTTCTCCGGCAGCGACAGCATGAGCTCGATGCGCCGCTTCAGGATGATCGCGACATCCATGAAGGCCGCGCGTTGCTTGTCTTCTGGGCCTTCTACCGCGGCGGGGTCGAAGACGCCCCAATGGGCCGTCATGGGTTGGCCGGGCCACACCGGGCAAACCTCGCCGGCCGCGTTGTCGCAGACGGTGAACACGAAGTCCAGCAAGGGCGCACCGGGCTGTGCGAACTCATCCCAGTTCTTGCTGCGGTAGCCATCGGTGGGCAGCTTCCAGTGCTGCAGGGTTTGAATCGCCAGTGGGTGGACCTGGCCCTTGGGGTGGCTGCCGGCCGAGTAAGCCTTGAAGCGCCCCTGCCCCAGGTCATTGAGCAGGCCTTCGGCCAGGATGGAGCGGGCAGAGTTGCCCGTGCAGATGAAAAGAACGTTGTATGACTTGTCGCTCATAGGGTGCCTCTCGGTGGAAGGAAGGATCAGTGTTGGCGATATATCATTCAATGATATTTGAAGTATTGAATTGGATGATGACATTTCTGTGACACTTATTCGCGGGGAGCCTGCCGCATTGCGGCATGAATGAGCCGAACGGCTCATGAGGACGCACGGAAGTTTCATCGCTGCTGGTCAGACTCGCGGCCACCATGAAGTCCATTTCCCCTTTCGCGAACCCGCGCTTTAAAGCCATCTGCGTTGCCGTGGCTTTGTGTTGGGCGCCGCTGGCCCAGGCCGCCGAATCCCCTGTCATCCAGGCCAGTCGCTTTGACATCCAGGAGTTCGAGATCGAGGGCAACAGCGTCTTGCCCGTCACCTTGGTCGAGAAAGCCGTGCAGCCTTTCCTGGGGCCTGACAAAGCCCTGGCGGACATGGAAGGCGCCCGAGCCGCCCTGGAAAAGCTTTACCAGGAAACGGGCTACATCTCGGTCTATGTGGAAGAGGCCAGTGGCCGCATCCCGGAAGACGGCATCGTGCGCTTGAGGGTGGTGGAGGGCACGATTGGCCGCGTCAAGGTCAGCGGCTCGCGTTACCACAGCCAGGCTTACATCCGCGACAAGGTGCCCGAGATTGAGCCCGGCAAGGTGCCCAATTTCACACTGGCCCAAGCGCAACTGGCCGATTTGAACCGCACCGAGGAGCGGCGCGTTCAACCTGTGGTCAAGCCGGGCCAGGTGCCCGAGACGGTGGACATTGAGCTGCAGGTGATCGACCAGTTGCCCATGCAGTTCAACGTGGAGCTGAACAACCGACAGGTGCAGTTCACCGAGCCCTGGCGCTTGCAAGCCACGGCGCGCTACAACAACCTGTGGCAGGCCGACCATTCGCTGTCAATCACCGCCATCACCACGCCGCAGAACATCGATCAAAGCAAGGTGTTGGCGATGGCGTACACCATCCCCTTGCAGGGCAGTGATGCCTGGCTGGGCTATGCCGTGCTGTCTGACAGCCTGGTGGAGCCGCTGGGCTCGACGAATGTGGTGGGCAAGGGTTTTGTGCTGGGCGTGAAACGCATCTGGGGCTTGCCGGGCAGCAGCAGCTTGCAACACACCCTGGCGTTCGGGGTGGACTTCAAGGACTCGCAAGAGCGCATCAAGGCCGATGGCAGCGAGCTGTCCAGCCCATTGCGCTACGTGCCGCTCAAGCTGGACTACAACGCCAATGCGCAGACCGACGACACCAGCTCGACCTTGTCCTTGGGCGGGGTTCTGGCCTTGCGTGGGGTGGTGCGTGAGTCATTGGACTGCGCCGACACTGGCGCGGTGGACCAGTTCGCCTGCAAGCGCGAAGGCGGGGATGGCAGCTTTGCGGCCATGACGATTGATGCCACCCACACCCGCCCCTTGTGGCGCGGGGTGTTGGAAGGCTGGCAGACCCGATGGCGCTTGGGTGCCCAGATCACTGGCCAGCCTTTGGTGGGTGGCGAGCAGTTCTCGATCGGGGGTGCGGACTCGGTGCGTGGCTACTACGAGGCCGAAGCCATCGGTGACGTGGGCGTGCACACCGGTGTGGAGCTGCGCACCCCCAATGTGGCCAAGCGAGAAGGGTATGGGCTCAGCG
>CAZKPN010000190.1:0-4008 GCA_964554655.1 uncultured Aquabacterium sp.
CCCGCTGTAGTCCGCCCTGAAGAAGCCCTTGGCGAACGAGCGGCGGTTGCCCGCATTGCCCAGTGCGGCGGTCACCAGCCCCCAGCAGTCGATGGGCTGCTTGTCGTCGTCCACCACCTTTTGTGCGGCAAAGACCTCGCGGATCACCTCATCGAAATACGCCACCGGGCCGAATTCCTCGGCTACCTTCTGTCGTGCAGGCAATTCCTGCGTGATGTTTTTGACCGCGTTGTTGTTCGTGCTGGTCACGACGATGGAGGTGCCCCCGACCACCTTGGTCTTGAGCGGGAAGAAGTTCTTGCCTGCCACCTTCACGCTGTCGTCAAACAACTCGACGGGGCGGCTGAGCGCCGCGATCTTGCGTGCCCGCTCCGTGACCACCTCGGCGATCACGTCGCACAGCAGGGTGGTTTTGCCGGTGCCCGGTGGGCCATTGACACCCAGGGTGCCGCCATCGCGGCCCAAGGCGTGCAGCACCTGCGCCACCGCCGCTTGCTGCGCGAGTGCCAGCGGTGCTTTGGCCGAAGCGGGCCAACGTGCACTGGGCAGGCGCGCCACACTGACCAGCTCGCCCATGGCCGTGTGCTGCTCCAGGATGTCGATGCGCTGGCTGTCATCCAGGGGCGCACCCAGGTAGCTGCCCAAGGCCTTGCCAAAGGGTTTCTTCTTGCGCGCCTGCGTGATCAGGCGATCCAGGTCGTCCAGGTAGAACGAGTTCAGGTAGTCGGTGGCCGCATCCAGGTTGGCATCCAGGAAGCGCCGCTTGACGCGAGTGACCCGCACGACCACACGCCAGGCCATGTCCGGCGCATCGGCACCCGAGCCGAGCAGCTTGAGCA
Source organism: uncultured Aquabacterium sp. (assembly GCA_964554655.1). Classification (GTDB taxonomy): domain Bacteria; phylum Pseudomonadota; class Gammaproteobacteria; order Burkholderiales; family Burkholderiaceae_C; genus Aquabacterium. Next base: position 840 of record CAZKPN010000190.1, read on the forward strand.
CGGTGGCAACCTCTTCATCCAGGTCGGCCCAGGTCAAGGGGCCTGGCCGGGGCTGGTCGGTGTTGGCCGCCCCATTGGCGATGGCCCTGATGTCGGGGTGGGGGTCGGGATTGTGGTCGGGGGCGGCTGACACCTGCGACATCCTGTGGCGCCGCTGCCCGAACTCGTCGCGGGCGCGCACCAGCCGGGCATTGATGTTGTCCAGGGATTGCGAATGCCACAGCGCATCGACGCCATGGGAAAAGCTGGCGGGCAGGTAGCTGTCCAGCTTGGGGACGCCGTGCTCATTGGCGACAAAGGCGGCAAGCCAGCCGTTGCCGGGGGCACGCTGCTGCCGCTCACGCTCGCTCAGGTCCTGGTCAGGGAACACGGCTTGCAGCATCAGGCGCGAGAGGTCTTCGGTGTCGGCCACGCCGACATAGATGACATGGATGTAGCCGTGAGCCTCGGTGGGCCTGAACTCAGCGGTCTGCCAGGGTAGTTTGTTGCCGCGTGGGGGCGTGACGATCTTGACTTGGTCCGAGCCGTCCTTGGCCGATGGCGCAGTCGGGATGTTGAAGACTTCAAGGTCACGCCAGAAGCTGAGGACAGAAAGCGCAGTGGTGGCCGATGGGTTCAACGATGGACCTCGTCAGGATGTATCGGCGCGTACCTACTGCGTGTCCTGACCGATCAGGGGTGAATGGCTTGGCAGGAATCAGCTAAGCCGGAGTAGTCGAAATGGTACCGCGCTTCGTCACCTGATCGTGGCAAACGCAGGTCTGTGGATCGATGGGGAAAGGGTTTCTGGCTGGTCTGTTCAAGCCCGGTCGATGGTCTTGGTGCCCGCCGTGGGCGGACTTGAATGCGGCGCATCAGATGAGATTCTGAATGCATGGGCAGGCGCACCGCTTGTCCCTCAACCGTGCAGGAGCCCTCATGAAGTTCACCAAAGCAGAAATCGATGCCGTGATCGCGGCATCCCCCCGCACCATGGTGCCTTTGAACAAGCTGGTGCTATCCACCGCCTACCAGGTCCGCCCTGGCGGCAGTACATCGAAGATGAGCATCGCCGAACTGGCCGCATCCATCCTGGACTGCGGCGTATTGCAGAACCTGATCGTCGTCAAAGGCCCCAGGGGAACCTTCGAGGTGTGCGCCGGGGGACGGCGTCTGGAATCGCTGACCTTGCTGCTCAGCACCGGCCGGATCCCCGACAACTACCCGGTGCCGATCCTGATCGTGCCTGCCGACAAGGCGCTGATGGCCAGCCTGTCGGAGAACCTGCACCATGTGCCCATGCACCCCGCCGACGAGTTCCTGGCCTTCTCTCGCCTGCTGGACGAAGGCAAGTCCCCCGAGACGGTGGCTGCGGCCTTCGGGGTCACGCCGCTGGTGGTCAAGCGCAGGATGAAGCTGGCTACCGTGGCCCCTTCCTTGATGACACTGTTTCGGGAGGACCAGATCAACCTGGAATGCCTGATGGTGCTGGCCTCGGTCGATGACCATGAGCGGCAGGAACAGGCCTGGACCGGCTTGCCCCAATGGAACCGCCGACCCGACCACCTGCGGCAACTGCTGACCGGCGGGGAAATCGAGTCCGACCGCGATCCCGTGGCCAAGTACGTGACACTCAAAGCCTACGAGAAGGCAGGTGGTGCCACGCGGCGTGATCTGTTCAGCGATGACGACAAGAAGGCCTACCTGCTGGATGCGCCCTTGCTGGAAAAGCTGGCCACCGACAAGTTGCAGAAGAAGGCCAGGCAGGTGGCCTCGGAAGGCTGGAAATGGGTGGACGTGCGGGCACGCTACTCACGCGACGAGTACCTCAATCATGGCGAGTTGCGCAAGACCCGGCGCGAACCCGACGAGCAGGAAGCCGCCACCCTGGCCGATCTGGATGTCAACATGGCTGCGTTGCAAACGCGCATGGACGCGCTGGAAGAAGATGAAGGGGAGGGCAGCGAAGAGGCCTATGAAGACCTTGAGCGGGAAATTTCGGCCTTGCAGGTACAAGGCAAAGCCATCGAGGACGAACTCAGCATCTGGCCCGCCGACTTGATGGGCAAGGCAGGGTGCGTGGTCCATGTGAGCCAGAACGGTACCGCCGCCGTGAAGTACGGCTTGATCCGGCCCGACGACCGCAACGACATGGTGCAGGCTGTGCGGCAGGCGGGTGATGGCGGGCAAGCTGACATGGTGTCCCTGCCGTCCCCCAAGACCCGGCCTGTTCACTCCGACAAGCTGATGCGCCGCCTGACTGCCCATCGCGTGGCGGCGGTGCAGGCCGAACTGCTGGCGCGTCCCGATGTGGCCCTGGTCGCCATCACCGCGCAACTGGCTCAGAATCTCTTGCTCAACCACGATTACCGCTACCACCAGCAGGATCAAGTCTTGGCGATTTCAGCCACGGACAGCCAGTCCGCGCTGCAGTCCGCCGCCGATGACATCGAGGCCTGTGCCGCATGGTTGCAGATCGACGGCGAACGCAGAGCCTGGGCCGACAAACTGCCGCAGGATCCCGATACCGTGTTCGGCTGGCTGCTGGAGCAGGATCAAGCCATGGTGCTGCAACTCCTGACCTTCCTGGTGGCATCGACGGTCACCGGCATCTATGGCACCGAGCCTGCCTCGCAAAGCACCGATGTCCTGGCTTTGGCGCTGGGGCTGGACATGCGCCGGTGGTGGACCGCCAGCGGCCCCTCCTACCTGAACCATGTGTCCAAGAACCAAGTCCTCTCGGTGGTGACCGAGGCGGTGGACATCAATGCCGCCGCGCCCCTGGCGGCACTCAAGAAGGATGCTGCTGTGGCGGGGGCCGAGCAAGCCATCGCTGAATCAGGCTGGTTGCCCAGGTGCCTGCGCACGATGGCCAAGGCAGAATTGCCAGATGGTGCAAGCGGCGAGGCCTCACAGGATGAGGTCGATGCGGAAGAAGATGTTGCTGACCTGGCTGTGTAGGAGCAGTTTTGATCGCTGGGCAAGGGGCGCAGGGCTGGGTCCTGCGCCCCTTGTGTGTTTTTATCACGCCTGCGGTAGGTCAGGGCCATCCGGCGCGCCGCCATCTTTGGCTGGCGGCTTGCTGCGCATAACAACCGACTGACCTAAATACGCGATATGTGTAGCTGCACATATTGCATATTTAGGTCAGTCCGCCGTTATGTGCAGAGCAGCCTGCAAAGCCCCGCTT
>CAZKPN010000191.1:0-3828 GCA_964554655.1 uncultured Aquabacterium sp.
GCACCGCCACACCCGACAGAGCGATGAAACCCACCCCTGCCGAGATCGACAAGGGAATGTCCCGCAGCCACAGCGCTGCCACACCGCCCGTCAGCGCAAAGGGCACGCCGGTGAACACCAGCAAACCATCCTTGACGTTGCCGAACATGGCAAAGAGCAACAGGAAGACCAGCAGCAAGGCCACCGGAACCACGATGGCCAGACGGCGCGAGGCCGATTGCAGTTGCTCGAAGGTGCCGCCCCAGGTGGTCCAGTAACCGGCGGGCACCTTGACGCCAGCGTCGATCTTGGCCTGCGCTTCACCCACGAAGCTGCCGATGTCTCGCCCGCGCACATTGGCGGTGACCACCACACGGCGTTTGCCTTCTTCGCGGCTGATCTGGTTGGGGCCAGGGGTCAGGTCCATCGTGGCCACATCGCCCAGGCGGGCAAAGCCCGCGTGTTCACCCGTCGCGTTGACGGGCAAGCGGATGGGCAACTGCCCCAAGGCGTCGAGGTCGCTGCGCAAGGTTTCGGGCAAACGCACCAGGATGTCGAATCGGCGGTCACCCTCGAACACCGCCCCTGCCTCACGCCCACCCAGTGCCGTGGCCAGTGTGTCCTGGATGTCGCCCACGTTCAAGCCCAGGCGCGCGGCCTTCTCACGGTCGATCTTCACGGACAGCATGGGCAGGCCGGTGGTTTGCTCCACCTTGACATCCTCGGCCCCAGGCACGGCCTCCAGCACCTTGGAGATCTGCTCCGCAGTTTCGTTGAGCGTGTCCATGTCATCGCCAAACACCTTGACAGCCACGTCACTGCGCACCCCCGAGATCAACTCGTTGAAGCGCATCTGGATGGGCTGGGTGAACTCGTAGTTGTTGCCAGGCACCTTCATCACGGCCACCTGCAAGGCCTTGACCAGGTCGTCCTTGCGCCGCTTGGGATCGGGCCATTGCTCACGTGGCTTGAGCATCACGAAGGTGTCAGCCACGCTGGGCGGCATCGGGTCGGTGGCAATTTCAGCCGTGCCCAGCTTGGCGAACACCGCATCGACCTCGGGGAAGGCCTTGATGGTGCGCTCCAGTTGCGCCTGCATCTCGATGGCCTGGCTCAGGCTGGTGCCCGGGATGCGCAGCGCATGCAAGGCGATGTCGTGCTCGTCCAGGCTGGGGATGAACTCGCTGCCCATGCGGGTGGCCATCAACACGGCCAAGGCTACCGACACCCCCGTGATGGTCAGCACCAGTGGCTGGCGGGACATGGCCTTGTTCAGCAGCGGCTCATAGCCGCGCTTGGCCCAGCCCATCAGGCGGTTTTCCTTCTCACTGACCGAGCCGGTCAGGAACAGCGCAACGGCGGCAGGCACGAAGGTCATCGACAAGATCATGGCGCCCAACAAGGCCGCCACCACGGTGAAGGCCATGGGGTGGAACATCTTGCCCTCGACCCCCGTCAAGGCAAAGATGGGCAGGTAGACCACCATGATGATGAGTTGCCCGAACAACAGGGGGCGGCGTGATTCCTGCGCTGCGGCAAACACCTCATGGAAGCGCTCGCTTCGGGTCAATGGTCTCCCGTGATGCGCTTGGGCATGCGCCAGGCGCCGCACGCAGTTCTCCACGATCACCACGGCACCGTCGATGATGATGCCGAAGTCCAGCGCACCCAGGCTCATCAGATTGGCACTGACCTGCTGGGTCACCATGCCCGTGAACGTGAACAACATCGCCAGCGGGATCACCATGGCCGTGATCAAGGCTGCGCGGAAGTTGCCCAGGAAGGCAAACAGGATCACGATGACCAGCACCGCCCCTTCGAACAAGTTCTTCTTGACGGTGGCAATCGCCTTGTCCACCAGCACGGTGCGGTCATAAACCGTCTTGGCGATCACGCCTGCAGGCAAGGACTTGTTGACCTGCTGGAGGCGCACATCGACCGCTTTGGAAACCTCGCGGCTGTTCTCGCCAATCAGCATGAACACGGTGCCCAGCACCACCTCTCGGCCGTCTTCGGTGGCCGCACCGGTGCGCAACTCCTTGCCCAGCACCACCTCGGCCACATCACGGATGCGAACACTGACGCCCTGCGCCTGCTTGACGACGATACTGCCAATGTCTGCCATGCCTTGCACCTGGCCGGGCGCGCGGATCAGGTATTGCTCGCCACGCCGCTCGATGTAGCCTGCGCCCACGTTGGCGTTGTTGCGCTCCAGGGCCGTGACCAGGTCGTCCAGGCTCAGGCCATAGGCCACCAACTTGGCCGGATCAGGCGCCACCTGAAACTCCTTGGCATAGCCCCCAATGGTGTTGATCTCGGTCACACCGGGCACATTGCGCAACTGAGGCTTGATGATCCAGTCCTGGATCTCGCGCAGATCCATGGGGGTGTAGGGCTGGCCGTCGGCCTTGAGGGCACCGGGCTTGGCTTCTACCGTCCACATGTAGATCTCGCCCAGGCCAGTGGCGATGGGTCCTAGTGATGGGGCCAAGCCCGCAGGCAGTTTGCCGCGCGCCTCCTGGATGCGCTCGTTGACCAGTTGGCGGGCAAAGTAGATGTCGGTGCCGTCTTTGAACACCACCGTCACCTGCGACAGGCCATAGCGCGACAGGGAGCGCACCTCCTTCAAGCCCGGCAAGCCTGCCATCGTCGTCTCGATGGGAAAGGTCACACGCTGCTCGGCCTCCAGCGGCGAATAGCCTGAGGCCTCGGTGTTGACCTGGACCTGGACGTTGGTGATGTCCGGCACGGCGTCAATCGGCAGATGCTGGTAGCTGAAAACGCCAAGGGCGGCGACGGCCAGCGTGGCGAGCAGCACCAGCCAGCGCTGCTCCAGCGCAAAGCGCAAGATGCGTTCAAACATGGCGAGGCTCCTTGAAGCATTCAGGCAAAGGGGTGCGTTCAATGGTCATGGCTGGCTCCTGCCTTGCCCAACTCAGCCTTGATCACAAAACTGTTCTTGGCGGCATAGCGCTCGCCTGCGCTCAAACCACTGAGCACCTCCACCACACGGCCGTCGCTTCGGCCCAGCTCCAGGGGGCGCGCCTCCAACTGCTGGCCGTAGCGGCCAAAGACCACCTGCCAATCGCGCACGCTCTGGATGGCGTCCACCTGAACGGCCACGGGCACCTCGGCCTCGCTTGAGGTGACCTCCACGCGCACCGGCAAACCCGGGCGCCACAGTCCCTTCGGGTTGGGCAAAACCACCCGCGCCGTGGCGCTTCGGGTCTGCTCACCCACCAGGGCACTGACGTAGGTGATCGTGCCCGCTGCTTGGGCGTCAAAGCCCGAAGCCTTGACCTGCACGGCCAGGCCTTCTCGGATGGTGCCCAGGTCCTTGGTGGCCACAGGCGCTTCCACCCACACCGATGACAGGTCGGACACCGTGAACACAGGTTCGCTCTCGCCCACCGATTGGCCCACGGTGATGCGCTTGTCAGTCACAACGCCATCAATGGGCGAGCGCAGCTCAAAGCGTGTCAGATTGCCGCTGCTGGTGGCCGTGGCCCCCAGATTGGCCAGCTTCTGGCGGATGTTCTGCTCGGCAATCTCAGCCTCTTGAAGGGCAGCACGCGCCTGTTGGTAGTCCTGCTCGGCCGAAATTTTGTCCTGCCAGAGTTTTTTCTCACGATCATGGGTGGTACGCGCCAAGGCCAAGCGCTTCTGAGCTGCCACGCCTTCGGCGCGTTGATCGGCCAGCGCAGGGCTCGACAGCACAGCCAGGACTTGCCCCTTGCGAACGCGGTCACCCGCGCTGACGGGCACGGCCTCGACCAGCCCCGCCAGACGCGGCACCACCTGCACGGTGCGGTCGCCGTTGTAGCGGACCTCGCCCAGCAAGGCCAACTG
>CAZKPN010000192.1:0-3768 GCA_964554655.1 uncultured Aquabacterium sp.
GCTGGAGCGCATGTCCGGCTCGGTCACGATCTCCAACAAGGGCGTGCCCGCGCGGTTCAAATCGATGCCGCTGGATTTCTCGCCATTGAAGCCGACGAAGTCATCGTGCAGCGACTTGCCCGCGTCTTCTTCCAGGTGGGCGCGCGTCAGTTGCACCGTGTGCTCGACATCGCCAACGAAGAAGCGCACCGAACCGCCTTGCACCACCGGGATTTCGTACTGGCTGATCTGGTAGCCCTTGGGCAGGTCGGGGTAGAAGTAGTTCTTGCGCGCGAAGATGGAGCGCGGGGCCACGGTGGCGCCCACGGCCAGGCCGAAGGCGATGGCGCGGTCCACGGCGCCACGGTTCATCACCGGCAGGGTGCCGGGCAAGGCGAGGTCCACCGGGCAAGCCTGGGTGTTGGGGGCGGCGCCAAACTCGGTGGAGGCCCCCGAGAAGATCTTGGATTGCGTCGACAGCTGGGCGTGGGTTTCCAGGCCGATGACGACTTCGTAACCGCGGATGAGGGCAGGTGGGGTCATGGGGCGTTCAGCGTGAAGGATGGGTTCAATTCAGGGGCGGCTGCCGACGGCGCGGTAGGTCTGGGCGTTCTGTTGCCGCCAGCGCTCCAGCAGTGCCAGGTTGTCGTGTTGCCAGGGGTGGAAGCGGGGTTTGAAATAGGCCAGCCAGTGCGGCAGGGTGTGCCAGGCCACGCCGTCGCGGCCAAACCAGAAGCCGAGCGCACTGCGGTGGGTGGACCACTTGAACAGCATGCCGTCGCGGCGCAGCATCTTGCCGGTCTGGATGGCCACCCAGATGTTGAACTCGATCGAGATCAACAGGAAGAGCGACACCCGCATCAGGTAGCCACCACCCACGGCCTTGTAAGTGTCCATGGCCACGGCCTTGTGCTCGGACTCTTCGGCCGCGTGCCAGGTCCACAGGGCACGCATCATCGGGGTCATGCGCTCGGTCCAGCTGCTGCGGCGCAAGAGGCCATCGCCCAGCACAGCCGTGAAGTGCTCGTAGGCCACCGTGATGGCCAGCTTGAAGCGCGGCGGCGAGTTGCGCGTGAGATGCATGACGCGCTGGAGCGTGCGTTCCACCCAGGCGTCGTAGCCCATGGCCAGCAGGTGGTCGTTGTACTGCTGGTGCAGGTGGCGGTGCGTGGCCTCCTGGCCCGCGAACAGCTTGATGTCTTTGGCCAATGCCGCGTTGCCCTGGCGCTCGACCTCGGGCAGGAAATGGCGCACCGCGTCGATGAAAAACTGCTCCCCCACCGGGAACATGAACGACAAGGCATTGAACACCTGCGAGCGGTAGGCGTCGCCCCCGTTCCAGTGCGGCTCGAAGCCCTGGCTCAAGTCAATGTCCAGGTGGCGGATGGTCATGTCATGCGATGACGCGGGGGCGGCGCTCATGTCAGGCTCGTGGGCAGGCGCTGGTGCCAGTCGGTGACGTGCTGGAAGGCGTGCGCGGTGTGCAGCAAAGTGCCTTCCTGCCAGTAGTTGCCGATGAGCTGCAAGCCCACGGGCAGGCCGTGTTCGCCGAAGCCCGCAGGCACGCTCATGCCGGGCAGACCGGCCAGCGAGGCGGGCAGTGTGAAGATGTCGGCCAGGTACTCGGCCAGCGGATCGGCCTGGCGGCCACCGTCGGCCGCGATCGGGCGCGCCACGTTGGGCGACACCGGCCCGGCGATCACATCGCAATGCTGGAAGGCCGACTGGAAGTCGTCGGCGATCATGCGGCGCAGCTTTTGCGCCTGCAGGTAGTAGGCGTCGTAATAGCCATGCGACAACACGTAGGCACCGATCATGATCCGGCGTTTGACTTCCGGGCCGAAGCCTTCGGCGCGGGTCTTGCGGTACATGTCGGCCAGGTCGGTGTACTGCTTGGCGCGGTGCCCGAACTTCACGCCATCGAAGCGGCTCAGGTTGGACGAGGCCTCGGCGGGCGCGATGATGTAGTACACCGGGATCGACAGCTCGGTGCGCGGCAGGCTCACATCCACCAGGGTGGCGCCCAGCGTTTGCAATTGCGCCAGTGCTTGCTTGGTGGCCTCAAGCACGCCAGCGGCCACGCCCTCGCCAAAGAATTCTTTCGGCACGCCCACGCGCAGGCCCTTCAGGGGCTGTTCAGCCGTGGCACCAGCGCGCGGTGTTCTCAAGCCACTCACAAAGTCAGGCACGCCTTGCTGCGCGCTGGTGGCATCGCGCTCGTCGAAGCCGCTCATGGCTTGCAGCAGCAGGGCGCAGTCTTCGGCGGTGCGGGCCATGGGGCCGGCCTGGTCCAGCGACGAGGCGAAAGCGATCATGCCGTAGCGCGAGCAGCGGCCATACGTGGGTTTGATGCCGGTGATGCCGGTCAAGGCGGCCGGTTGGCGGATCGAGCCGCCGGTGTCGGTGCCGGTGGCGCCTGCCACCAATCGGGCCGAGACAGCCACGGCTGAGCCGCCTGATGAGCCACCCGGGATGCGGTCGGTGGCCCAGGGGTTGCGCGCCAACTGATACGCCGAGTTCTCGTTGGCGCCGCCCATGGCGAACTCGTCGCAGTTGAGCTTGCCCACGGTTACCGTGCCAGCCGCCTTCAGCTTGGCCACCACGGTGGCATCAAACGGGCTGACATAGCCTTGCAGGATCTTGGACGCGGCCGTGGTGGGCAGGTTCTTCGTCACAAAGATGTCTTTGTGCGCGATCGGGATGCCATCCAGCGGGCCCAGGGCCTGGCCAGCGGCGCGGCGGGCGTCAGAGGCGGCGGCTTGCGCCAGCGCGCCATCCGTGTCCACGTGAAGGAACGCACCCAGGCCGCTGTGCGCGGCAATGCGCGCCAGTGCGTGGCGGGTCAGGTCAACACTGGTGGTTTGGCCAGCGGCCAACTGCTGGCCGGACTGCGCCAGCGTTAAATCATGTAAAGACTGTGCGCTCATTCGATCACCTTGGGCACCAGAAACAGGCCATTTTCCTGGGCCGGGGCGTTGCGCATGTTGGCGTCACGATCGTTCGATTCGCTGACGGCATCCTCGCGCAGGCGCAGGGTCACGTCTTCGATGGCCGAGAGGGGGGTGTACAGGGGCTGGACGCCAGAGGTGTCCACGGCGCGCATCTTCTCGACGATGGCGAAAAAATCATTCAATTGGGTCAGCATGGCGGTTTGCTCCTCGCTGCGCAGTTCCAGGCGCGCGAGTTGGGCAATCCGGCTGACGTCAGCGGGGGTCAGGGCCATGGGTTCCATCCAAGGTAGCAAAGGCGGTGCCCAGGGAGATTTCACCGGGGCTTGGGGTATTATCCTAGGTTATCCATCCATGGTGAATGCACAACAATTGGGCATGTTGCTGGTGGTGGGTTGAACACCATTTCTGATCGTCGCCGGTGCTGTGTCGCCGTGCGGCGCATCTTGTTTGCAAAATTTGCACAAAGGCTTTTCTCGGGTTTGGGGCGATTCGGCGCGTGCGGTCATGCGGCACGGCGGGTGGTCTTTCACCTGATGAGGCTAGCCGGAGAGTTGTCGCATGTACGGAATGTTTCGCAAGTATTTTTCCACCGACCTGGCCATTGACCTGGGCACCGCCAACACGCTGATTTTCGTGCGTGACAAGGGCATCGTGCTGGACGAGCCCTCGGTGGTGGCCATCCGCCACGAGGGTGGTCCCAACGGCAAAAAAACCATCCAGGCCGTCGGCACCGAAGCCAAGGCCATGCTGGGCAAGGTGCCTGGCAACATCGAGGCCATCCGCCCGATGAAAGACGGCGTGATCGCCGACTTCACCGTCACCGAGCAGATGCTCAAGC
>CAZKPN010000193.1:0-3739 GCA_964554655.1 uncultured Aquabacterium sp.
GCCAAGCGCACGCTGTCGGTGGCGGTGTACAACCACTACAAGCGCCTGCGCCACATGGGCACGGGCGATGGCAAGAAGCCCGACATCGAGCTGTCCAAGAGCAACATCCTGCTGATTGGCCCCACGGGCTCCGGCAAGACGCTGCTGGCCCAAACGCTGGCCCGCCTGCTCAACGTGCCTTTCGTGATCGCCGACGCCACCACGCTGACCGAAGCCGGTTACGTGGGCGAAGACGTCGAAAACATCATTCAAAAACTGCTGCAGAACTGCAACTACGAAGTGGACAAGGCCCAGCGCGGCATCGTCTACATCGATGAAATCGACAAGATCTCGCGCAAGTCCGACAACCCGTCCATCACGCGTGACGTGTCGGGCGAGGGCGTGCAGCAGGCCTTGCTCAAGCTGATCGAAGGCACGATGGCTTCGGTGCCCCCACAGGGCGGCCGCAAGCACCCCAATCAAGACTTCCTGCAGATCGACACGACCAACATCCTGTTCATCTGCGGTGGCGCCTTCGATGGCCTGGAAAAGATCATCCAGAACCGCTCGGTCAAGTCCGGCATCGGCTTTGGCGCTTCGGTCAAGAGCAAGGAAGACCGCAAGCTGTCCGAGGTGTTCCGCGAAGTGGAACCTGAAGATCTGATCAAGTTCGGCATCATCCCCGAACTGATTGGCCGCATGCCCGTGGTCGCCACTCTGGGGGAGTTGACGGAAGACGCCCTGGTGCGCATCCTGACCGAACCCAAGAACGCGCTGATCAAGCAGTATCAACAACTGCTGGGTATGGATGGCGTCGAGTTGGAGATCCGTCCTGCCGCCTTGACGGCCATTGCCCGCAAGGCTTTGAACCGCAAGACCGGCGCCCGTGGTTTGAGGTCCATCCTGGAGCAATCCTTGCTGGACACGATGTTCGAATTGCCAACCCAGGAAGGAGTGCAAAAGGTGGTGCTGGATGAACCCACCATTGATGAAAACGCCAAGCCCCTGTTGGTGTACCGGGAACAGGTCAAGGCCAGCGCTTGATTCTGAACATCCTGCTCTGATGGGTGTCGGTCGCCCGACGCCCTTGTGTTTTGGTTTTGGAGCCCCATCTGGGACTCTGACAAAGAAAGGCCATCATGTCAGGACATCCCATCCTTCCCTCTGATCCCATCAGCCTGCCGCTTCTGCCGCTGCGCGATGTGGTCGTCTTTCCCCACATGGTGATCCCACTGTTCGTGGGTCGCCCCAAGTCCATCAAGGCCCTTGAAGCCGCCATGGAAGCCGGTCGTCAGATCATGCTGGTCGCCCAAAAAGCGGCAGGCAAGGACGAACCCAAAGCCGAGGACATGTTTGAAATCGGCTGCGTTTCCAGCATCTTGCAGATGCTGAAATTGCCCGATGGCACCGTCAAAGTGCTGGTCGAAGGTGTGCAGCGCGCCAACACCTCGTCAATCGATGATTCCGGTGAGTTTTTCACCTCGGTGGTCGTGCCCGTTCAGCCTGAGGCCAACGTCACGCCCGAAGTCGAAGCCCTGCGCCGCGCCGTGACGCAGCAGTTCGACCAATACGTCAAACTCAACAAGAAGATCCCGCCCGAGATCCTCACCTCGATCTCCGGCATCGACGACGCTGGCCGCCTGGCCGACACCATCGCCGCTCACCTGCCTTTGAAGCTGGAAGCCAAGCAATCGGTGCTGGACTTGTTCTCGGTCTCGCAACGCCTTGAGAAGCTCCTGGAGCAGCTCGAGCACGAAGTCGACATCCTGCAGGTCGAAAAGCGCATCCGTGGCCGCGTCAAGCGCCAGATGGAGAAGTCGCAGCGCGAGTACTACCTGAACGAACAGGTCAAGGCCATCCAGAAAGAACTGGGTGAAGGTGAAGAGGGCGCTGACCTCGAAGAACTCGCCAAGAAGATCGAAGCCGCGCGCATGCCCAAAGAGGCACGCAAGAAGGCCGATGCCGAGCTCAAGAAGCTGCGCCTGATGTCGCCCATGTCGGCCGAAGCCACCGTGGTGCGCAACTTCATCGACACGATCGTGGCGCTGCCTTGGTCCAAGAAGACCAAGATCAAGCACAACCTGGCCAACGCTGAAGCGGTCTTGAACGAAGACCACTATGGCCTGGACAAGGTCAAGGAACGCATCCTCGAGTATCTTGCTGTGCAACAACGCGTGGACAAGGTCAAGGCGCCCATCCTGTGCCTGGTCGGCCCTCCGGGTGTCGGCAAGACCTCGCTCGGGCAGTCGATTGCCCGCGCCACCGGCCGCAAGTTCGTTCGCATGGCCCTGGGTGGCGTGCGTGACGAGGCCGAGATTCGTGGCCACCGCCGCACTTACATCGGCTCGATGCCGGGCAAGGTGCTGCAGTCGCTGGCCAAGGTCGGCACGCGCAATCCGCTGTTCCTGCTGGACGAGATCGACAAGCTGGGCATGGACTTCCGGGGCGACCCCTCGTCGGCCTTGCTGGAAGTGCTCGACCCTGAGCAAAACCACACCTTCGGCGACCACTACATCGAGGTCGATTTCGACTTGTCGGATGTGATGTTCGTGGCGACGTCCAACTCGCTGAACATCCCGCCCGCCTTGCTTGACCGCATGGAAGTGATCCGCCTGGCGGGTTACACCGAGGACGAGAAAGTCTCGATCGCACAGACGTACTTGCTGCCCAAACAGCGCAAGAACAACGGCGTGAAGGACGAAGAGCTGGAAGTGGCCGAATCTGCCATCCGTGGCGTGATCCGTTACTACACCCGCGAAGCTGGTGTGCGTTCGCTTGAGCGTGAAGTCTCCAAGATCTGCCGCAAGGTGGTCAAGGGCCTGGCGCTGAAGCAATACACCGGCAAGGTCGTGGTGACCGACGAGAACCTGAACGATTTCCTGGGTGTGCGCCGCTACGATTACGGCCAGGCCACCAAGGACAACCAGGTCGGCCAGGTGGTCGGTCTGGCGTGGACGGAAGTGGGCGGTGATCTGCTCACCATCGAATCGGCCAGCATGCCGGGCAAGGGTGTCATCACCCGCACCGGTTCACTGGGCGATGTGATGAAGGAGTCGGTCGAGGCTGCCCGCACGGTGGTGCGCAGCCGCGCGGCCCGCCTGGGCATCAAGGATGAAGCGTTCGAGAAGCGCGACATCCACATCCACGTGCCCGATGGTGCCACGCCCAAGGATGGCCCGAGCGCGGGTGCGGCCATGGCCACGGCCCTGGTGTCGGTGCTCACGGGCATCCCGGTCAAGGCTTCTGTGGCCATGACGGGCGAGATCACGCTGCGAGGCGAGATCACGGGCATTGGTGGCTTGAAGGAAAAGCTGCTGGCCGCTCACCGCGGTGGCATCAAGACGGTGCTCATCCCTGAAGAGAATGTGAAGGACCTTCAGGAGATCCCCGAAAACGTCAAGAGCGCCATCGAGATCGTGCCCGTGAAGTGGATCGACAAGGTGCTGGAAATCGCCCTGGAGCGCATGCCCACGCCTTTGCCGGAAGAAGAGGCCAAGGTCGAGGTCAAGCCGGATGCTGCGCCAGCAGCGGCGGCGGCCCCGATCTCCACCGAGGCTGTGAAGCACTGATTGTTGTTGGCGAAAATCAGCGAAGCTTGATGAAAGCACCAAAATCGGTGTATAGTTCAGGTCTTCGCTGATTGCAGCAACCGGCAAACCAAGCGGTTGCAAGCTACTACTACAGTAGTCAAATGCAAAACAGTCGATGCGGGAATAGCTCAGTTGGTAGAGCGCAACCTTGCCAAGGTTGAGGTCGCGAG
>CAZKPN010000194.1:0-3684 GCA_964554655.1 uncultured Aquabacterium sp.
GCGGCCTGGCCTTGCTCTGCGCCTCGGCCTTCAGCGTGGCGTCTCACGCCGCCGATGCACCGCCCATCAAGCCGGGTCTTTGGCAGGTTCGCAGTGAGCGCGCCGTGGATGGCGTGAAAGCTCCGCCCATGGCCGCTCAGATGAACAACCTACCGCCCGAAGTGCGCAAGCAGATGGAGGCCATGATGAAGCAAAAGGGCGTGGACATGAGCGGAGGCTCGGGCGACATCAAGCTCTGCCTGAGCAAGGAATCGCTGGACCAGAACCAATGGCTGGCCCAAAAAAACACCGAGAAGAATTGCAAGACCGAGATCAAGTCGCGCAGCAGCAGTCGCTGGACCTGGCACTCCAGCTGCATCGATCCCAAATCGGAAACCGATGGCGAGGCCGTCTTCAACAGCCCCGAGAGTTACACCATGAAGGTGGCCACGATCATGACCATGAATGGCGAGACCAAGACCATGAACATGACGAACACCTCGACCTGGTTGGGCGCCAACTGCGGCGACCTCAAGCCAGTCAACACCAAGACCTTGAACGCGCCGCCGGTCACCAAGCCGGTGAAGTGATCATCACCGGATCGTGTCGGCTCAGTTGCAGCCCACGATCTTGAACTCGACGCGCCGGTCCAGGGCATCGACGGCATTGTCGGAGCCGCTGCCCACGATGTTCTGGCGAAAGCCCATGCCGGTGGCCTTGGTGCGTGGGCCCAGGTTGGTGGCTTCGGCCGTCAGGCGTTGTTTGACGTAGGCCGCGCGCTGCAAGGACAGCGAATCGTTGGACTGCTCGGAACCCGTGCGGCTGGTGTGGCCGATGATGTTCATGCACACCTTGGCAGCGGTGCTTTCCCGGGCGATCTGGCGCAGCCACATGCCATAGGCCCCGCTGATGCGGGTGTCGGACCAGAACTCGGTGCTGCCGGGGTTGAACAGGAACTTCACGCCCAGCTCGTTGTAGGCGATGCCCATGGCCACGACCTTGCCAAAGGCGGTCTCGGCTTCGGCGGTGCGCCCCAGTTTGACGTTGGCCAGGTAAATGCCGTTGAGCACGCGCAGTTGCTCACCGGCCGGGGTGGCCAGGGCGCTGCGGTACTGGCCCAGGGCCTCTTGGTAGCGCTCGGAGTTGTACAGGTTGGTGGCCTCGTTGATCACGGTGGCGGCGG
This sequence comes from uncultured Aquabacterium sp., assembly GCA_964554655.1. GTDB lineage: Bacteria > Pseudomonadota > Gammaproteobacteria > Burkholderiales > Burkholderiaceae_C > Aquabacterium. The sequence continues at coordinate 1,163 of CAZKPN010000194.1, forward strand.
CGATACGGTCCAGGTAGAAGGCATCGGCCTTTTGCCCTGGCGCTGTGGCAGTGGATCGGATGTAGCCTTCCAGCACCTGGTCTTTCACCAGCACCGGGCTGTCCCGGTAGTAGGGCAGGGGGTTGTTGTCCAGCCCGGCGCCTTGCGCCTGAGCGGAGGCTTGCGCCACCACTTTGCCGCTGCGCAGCTCGGTCAGGGCCAAGTTCAACTTGAAGGTGTTGCGGGCATGTTCGCCTTGCGCCCGGGTCATGGTGCCGGTCAGCAGGTACTGGGCCTTGCTGAGGTTGGCCGACTGGAAGGGCAGCAGGTCAAACACGTCGTAAGTGGAGGCCAGCCGATCGGTGACGCGTTTTTCAAACAGCTTGGTGGCGCCGGTTTGCTGGCCGGTACTGCTGTCCAGGAAGGGATCGACCACCACGCCACGTTTGGCCAGCTTGGACTCGACCTTGGCCAGGAAGGCGGGCAGGGTTTGGGTTTGCGAGACGAGGCCGTCGGTGGCGGTGGCCACGGCCTGCTCGAAGGGCAGCTCGTTGCTGACGGAGGTGGCTTGAGGCGCGGCGCACGCGGCCAGCCACAGAGTGACCAGGGTGGCCAGGCAGGCCAGCAAGCCTCTGGGCAGAACGTGGGCGGCGGACTTCATCGGCACTCCTTCTTCAGAAAAGCGGTTTCCTCCGGGCTCAGGGTTTCCAGGGAGGCTTTTTGAAGAATATCACCGCAGCGTGCCCGCGCAGCCGGGTCCTGGCGGGGCTGAGGCGGCATCTTTTGGGGGAGTGCCGCAGGCTCTTTCGGGGCTTTCGCCTTGGTGGGGATGGGTTCGGCCGCGCGGTTTGGCGCTGGGGCTTCGGGCAGTGGTGTTGGTGTGGTCGCCGGCACCGGGGCAGGGTCAGGGGCCATGGGGGGCGCCTCGCCGGCCAGTGGCTCGGGCTCAAGGGCTGGTGAGGGCGTGGTGACGGGGGAGGCCGAAGCGGCGGGTGCCACCACCGGTGGTGACACCGTGGGCGTGGGATCGATGGCTTGGGGCGTAATGCCCGAAGGCGCGGCTTGATCCGACGGCGAGCGTGTCGTGGCGATCCACCAAGCGAACCCGGCCAAAGCGATCAGGATGAGGCCAACGATCAAGAGCCGCCCGGGGGCCTTGGACTTGCCTCTGGCAGGAGGCGCTTCGGCCTGGCGCACTTGGGGCTTTGGATGCACAGGCTGGGTCACGGCCGGTGGCGGTGCGACGGAATCGACCGGAGGGGCTGGCGCCACGGCGAGCGGTGTGTTCAGTCGCGCCGTGGATGGCGCCGCTGGTGCGGCAGGCTCAGGCGTGGGCGCGGTGTCGATCAACGCGCGCAGTTGCGTCACGCTTTGGGGCCGCTCGTGGGGCCTGACCGCCAGGCAGGCGTCCATCGCCTTCAGGAAGTGTTCGCTGTACCGGCCTGACCCGACCTCGCTCAAGGGCTTCAACTTGTCGGCCATCAAGCGATCGACCGAGGACATGGGCGCCTTGCCGGTGACCGCGTAGTACACGACGCAGGCCAGCGCGTACAGATCAGTCCACGCGCCCTGGGGCATGGAAGAAGACTCTTCGCCGTATTGCTCGATGGGTGCATAGCCCGGCTTGAGCACCACGGTCAGGGCATGCGTCATGTCGCCGATCACGCGGCGTGCTGCGCCAAAGTCCAGCAACAGTGGGCCGGTGGCCGTCAGCAGGATGTTGTCGGGGGCGATGTCGCGGTGAAAGCAGTGCGCGGCGTGCATCACTTCCAGGGCGTCCAGCAAAGGGCGCAGCCAGGCTTTCAACTCGGTCTCGGTGGGCGGGCGTCCCAGGTCGGCCAGGGCGCGCTTGAGCGTGGGGCCCTCGTAGTAGGGCATCACCATGTAGGCGGTGCCGTGGCCTTCCCAGAAGCGGTAGACCTTGACCAGGGAGGGGTGGTCGAACTGGGCCAGCAGGCGGGCCTCGTTGACGAAGCTTTTCAGGCCAGCCTGGAAGGTCTCGCGGTGGCGGTCGGATTTGACCGAGACCGTGGCGGTGGTGTTGGAGCGCGCCGCCAGCGAGGAGGGCATGTACTCCTTGAGTGCCACCTGCCGTTGCAGTGATTCGTCGTAGGCAAGGTAGACGATGCCAAAGCCGCCTTCGCCAATGAGGCCTTTGATCTCGAATTCGCCCAGCCGCGTGCCATCAGGCAAGGTGTGGTTGAACAGCGACGAACTGGAGACGAACTGGGGCAGATCGCTGTCACCGAAAGAGGTGGAGATGATGGTTCGATCGTCGTCTTCTTCAGGTCCCCGAGTCATCGCATTTCTCGTGTCATGGCTGCGCCCACATTGCAAGCCTGGGTAGTCCCGTGGTCATTTTAGGCGACGACATTGCATCATCGACGGCTGGTCCTGCCGCTGGTATATATTGCGGTGTCCCGTTTACCCATGGTCATCGTGCTGGCCATTTTTTGATGCGAGGGGAACGCGGCAGGTGCCAGCGCCATGCGCCAAGGTTTGTGGAATTGAACTCGGCCATCATCATGAAAGCCAGCACATCA
>CAZKPN010000195.1:0-3586 GCA_964554655.1 uncultured Aquabacterium sp.
CAGTGCTGACCGAAGGCTCGGGCTTGCGGCCCAGCAGGCGCTCCAGGGTCGAGGCATCGTTCTCGCGCGGGGCCAAAGCCGGTGCGGCCGCTGGCGGGGCAGCCACCGTGACCGGCACAGCCGCGCTCACCACCGGCAAGCGCCCCGCCAGTTGATCGGGGTGGAAGTCGTCCACCTCGCCAAATGCCAGCTCAAGCCGGTCATTCACCGCGCCCAGCCAAGGCAAGGACAAGGCCGGCGCCAGGCGCTTGAACACCGCCTCGAAGTTGTCGATGTCGACGCGCTGAGGCACTCGTTGCGCCAGGCGCTGAGGGTGGACCTGGCCGCGCAGGCCATGGCCGCTGAAGTCACCCAGCACCACGATCCGAAAGGGCCCCTGGCGGCGCGGTGTGGCGCCCTGGCCCGTTGCGGGCGTGCCAAACGTGAATCCAAAATCCAATCGTCCTGTCATGACCCCACCTCCGAAATAATTGCCGACATAATGGGACATGCCCGCCAAAAGACACTCGAGTTTGCCTGGAAAAGCGCTTCAGCATGTCAGCTTGAAAGACGCCTTGCCCATCGCGATGCAATTGCATCAAAACGGCCACATGGACGCGGCCCAGCAAATGTATGAACGCATTCTGCGGCTCACGCCACGGCAAGCCAACGCGGTGCACTTCCTGGGGGTGCTGCACCACCAGATGGGCCGCAGCGATCAGGCCGTCAAGCACATCCGCCGCTCGATCGAGCTCGACCCCAAGGTGCCCGATTGGCACAACAACCTGGGCAATGTGCTGCTCGAATCAAAACGCCTGGCCGAGGCCGCCGATGCTTACGAGCAAGCAGCCGAGATGTCGCCCGGCAACGCCACCATCCTGAACAACCTGGGCGCCCTGCGCCGCGCGCAAGAGCGCTTTGACGAAGCCGAGGTGGCCTACACCAAGGCCCTGGCCCTGGACGCCACGCGCCCCGAGGCCCACAACAACCTGGGCAACCTGCTGCGCCTGCAAGGCCGCACGCAAGAATCCTTGCAGCACTTTTGCGAAGCCCTGATCCTCAACCCCAAGCAGCACCACGCCCGCAAGATGCTGGGCATCGCGTACTACACGCTCAGGCGCTTCGAAGAAGCCGCCAAGGTCTACCGCGAATGGCTGGCCGAGGAGCCCGACAACCCCGTGCCCAAGCACTACCTGGCCGCCTGCACCGGCCAGGACGTGCCCGAACGCGCCGACGACGCCTACGTGGCCAACACCTTCGACGAGTTCGCCGACAGCTTCGACGCCAACCTGGAAATGCTCACCTACCGCGCGCCCCAGCATGTGGCCGACGTGGTCAAGCGCCTGGGCGGCACCCCGGCCAAACAGTGGCGGGTGCTGGACGCAGGCTGCGGTACCGGCCTGTGCGGCCCCTTGATCGCGCCCTATGCGCAACGCCTGGTCGGCATTGACCTGTCGGGGCAGATGCTGGCCAAAGCCCAACCCAGGCAGGTGTACGACGAGCTGATCAAGGCCGAGCTGACCGCTTTCCTGCAGTCACAGCACCAAGCCTATGACCTGATTGTGTCGGCCGACACCCTGTGCTACTTTGGCAAGCTGGAAGCGGTGTCCCAAGCCGCGCGGCGCGCCCTGGTCCCCGGCGGCTGGCTGATCTTCACCGTGGAGAGCCTGGAAGGTGGCGATGCTGCAGAGCAGTACCACCTCAATCCCCACGGCCGCTACAGCCACCGCAAGGACCATGTCGAGCACGTGCTCGGCCAAGCGGGGTTCGTGCACATTGGGGCCGAAGCCATCCACCTTCGCAACGAAGGCGGCGTGCCCGTGCCAGGCTGGCTCTTCACCGCGCAACACCCTTAACCTCAGGACCCCACCATGCCCGTACCCCCTCGTCTGATGGAGATCAGCACGCCGCTGGGCAACGACGTGCTGCTGATGCGATCCATGTCGGCCACCGAGTCGCTGGGCCAGCTTTACGAGTTCACCATCAGCGCGCTGTCTGACGACAAAGGCATCGCGGTCAATGACCTGCTGGGCAAGCCCATCACCGTCAAGCTGGAGCTGGCCGATGGCGGCCAGCGCGAGTTCAGCGGCATCGTCACGCGCTTTGGCCAAGTGGGCTTTGTGGGCCGCCTGTTCGAATACCAACTGGTGGTCTGCCCCTGGTTGTGGCTGCTCACGCGCACCCACGACTGCCGCGTCTTCCAGAACAAGTCGGTGCCCGACATCCTCAAGCAGATCTTCGAGAAGTACTCCTCCGACTTCTCGGACAAGCTGACCGGCAGCCACCCGGTGCGCGAGTATTGCGTGCAGTACCGCGAAAGCGACTTCAACTTCGTCAGCCGCCTGATGGAAGAAGAAGGCATCTACTACTACTTCGAGCACAAGGACAGCAAGCACACGCTGGTGCTGGCCAACAAGGACAGCGCCCACACGCCCTACGCCGGCCATGCCGACATGGTCTACCGCGAGACGCTGTCGGGCGCCATCGACCTGGAGGCGATCACGCGCTGGCAGTTCAACCACGAGATCCGCACCGGCAAGGTCTCGCTGACCGACTACAACTTCACCACGCCCTCGACCAACCTGCTGGCCAACGCCGAGCTGGCGCGCTCGCACTCGCACGGCAGCGGCGAGGTCTACGACTACCCCGGCCGGCACCTGGTCAAGGCCGATGGCGAGCGTTATGCCAATCTGCGGCTGGAAGGCTTTCAGTCACTGCACGCGCAGGTGTATGGCGAAGGCAATGTGCGCGGCCTGGTCACCGGCTCGCGCTTCACGCTGAAAGAGTTCCCGCGCGAGGACCAGAACCGCGAGCACATCGTCACCTCCACCCGCATCCAGATGGGCTATGGCGAGTACGAAGGGCAAAGCGGCGCGGCGCCTTACTTCAACTGCCAGTTCACCGCGCTGGACAGCCGCGAGGTGTTCCGCTCGCCCGATCGCGCCATCCGCGTGCGCGTGGCCGGCCCGCAAACGGCCATCGTGGTCGGCCCCAGCGGCGACGAGATCCACACCGACGAGTACGGCCGCGTGAAGATCCAGTTCTACTGGGACCGCGAAGGCAAGAAGAACGAGAACAGCTCCTGCTGGGTGCGCGTGTCATCGCCCTGGGCGGGCAAAAACTGGGGAATGATCAACATCCCGCGCATCGGGCAAGAGGTCGTGGTTGACTTCCTGGAAGGCGACCCGGACCAGCCGCTCATCACCGGCCGCGTCTACAACGCTGAACAGACCGTACCCTACAAGCTGCCCGACCACGCCACGGTCAGCACGCTCAAGAGCCAATCCAGCAAGGGCGGCAGCACCTCGACCTCGAACGAGTTGCGCTTCGAAGACAAGATGGGCTCCGAGCACGTCTGGCTGCAGGCCGAGAAAGATTTCCTGCGCAACGTCAAGAACGACTCGTCCCACTCGGTGGGCAACGACGAGTTCGTGACCATCAAGAACGACCTGACCGAGAAGGTCGGCAACGACCACCAGCTGGAAGTGGGCAAGGACTTCAAGCACAAGGTGGGCGGCGACATGCACCTGCAAACGGCCACCGACCTGATGATCAAGTCGGGTGGCCAGTACAGCCTCAAGTCGGCCAAGGACCTGGCGGGCGAAGC
>CAZKPN010000196.1:0-3557 GCA_964554655.1 uncultured Aquabacterium sp.
GCGGTTTCCATCTCCAGCCGCAGGCGGTCCATGTGGGTGTCGATGTCCATGCGGCGGGCTTCCAACACTGTGGTCAGCGGCACGGTGGCACCACGGTAGGCGGCTAGCGCGGCCTGGTTGCGCTCTGCCGCCAGTGGCAGCAGGGTGCTGTCGTAGCGGGCCATGCGGTCACGGCCGCTGTGCCACGCTTGCCAGAGCGACCGTGCCTGCGCGAGGTGTTCCCGCGTGGCCTCTTCGCGCTGAGCGTGCATCTGGTCGGTGGTGGCCAGCTTGGCAGCCAACTCGCGGTCTTGCCGGTGCTGCGGGTCCCACTGCAAAGGCAGCGACACATTGATGGACACCATGTTCGAATAGGCCGACCCTCGGTGGTTGAGCATCAGCTCCGCGCTCCAGTCGGCTTGCTTGTTGGCGCGCGCGATGTCGGCATCGGCCTGGGCCATCTGCTCTTGTTTGCCCATCAGGGCCAACTCAGGATGGTCGGCCAGCGCGGCTTCCAGATCGTCGTGATGCCAGGCGAGTTGATCGGTGGCGGGCGCGGCGCCCAAGGCGCTGTCTGTGGTGTCGCCGGTCCAGCGAGCCAGGGTGGTTTTGGCCATTGCCACCTGAAGCCGGACTTGGTCCATGCGGTCATCGATCTGGGCAACGACCGTGCGGGCGGCAAACACATCTGCTTGAGCGCCTCGGCCACCACGGTAGGCGGCCTGCGCCGCATCGACCTGGAGCAGGGTTTCAGTACGCTGGGTTTGCAGCAAGGTCAGCATGCGCTCCTGGTAGCAGCGGTCCAGCCAGGCGAGGGCGGTGTTGCGTTGCAGGCTGGCCAGCGCCACGGCCCGCGCGGCATCGCTGGCCTGGGCTTCACTTTCCAGGCGCTTGGCGCGTGCCAGGCGTTTGTCTTCCCGGGTGAACTCCTGCGTGACGCCGACCGATTGCATCGTCATGAAGTCGCGGTTCAGGTTGAATCGGTCAGGCCCGTCGATGGGAAGATTGTTGACGCCGAACTTGAGCGTGGGATCAGGCCGCTGGCCAGCGGCGACGGCCATGTCCCGGGCGGCCGTGGTGGCGCGGTCCTGCGCGACCAGTTGCCGCGAACGATCCTGGGCCAGACGAAGCGCGGACTCGAAGGTCAGCACGTCGGGCACCGTGTTTTGGGCATGGGCGTTGAACGCGAGGGTGCTCAAGACCAGGCACATTGGCCCCTGGCATGACAACAAGCGGACAGTCTTCGCCGTGATCGGCGAAGGACGGCGCCAAACAATGGCGCGCAGCAGGGGGATCAACATGGCATCTCCGAAACGAAGCCTGATGGCGTCCTGCCTGGATCTGGGGCATTGAGCGGGCCTCAGGGAGGCGCCTTGCCACAGATCAAGCAGACCCAAGCGCCGCCGCGGTTTTCAGAACCGCGAGCGCTGCATCGTCGGAGATGTCAAATTCGGAAACAGCAGTTCAGGATCGACAGCGGCGGAGGGGGCGCTGCCAACGGAAGGTGCTCTGCCAGCCTCGGCTGTTGCGATGACGTGGCCGTGACCATCGAATCGACGGTGTACAGGCTGATCAGCAGCATGGCCGGGAGGGCCGGTACCTGCGTTTGATCACTTTGCTGACCCTGATGGCAATGTTCGGCGCAAAGATTGGGCAAGGCCTTGTCGCCGTGTGCCATCATCTGGTCGCAGCCGACCATGTCCGCAGGCATGGCGCTGACATCGGCCTGGGGTGCCATGGATGTCGTCAAACCTGGGCACGCGTAGGCCGCGATGCTCATTTGCGCAAACAGCAGCACACCCGCCATGAACTGGCAGATCCGCTGTTTGAGGGTTCTCGTCATCTTCAAACCGACACTCCGAATGAGTCGTGCCAAACCAATTCAGTGATCCGCGCGCTGCTTTGGGCCATTCGCGGGTCACCAGTCATCGGCCACAGCCGACATGGCATTGTGCCTCGGCTGACCTGAATTGACACGCCGACCCTGGTCAGAAGCGTGAAAAGCTGATCCCGCCACGGGGGGCTGAACGTGGTCAACGCCTATGCAAATACGATGCGAGCCCCGGCGTTTTGACCAGGATCTGTCAGCTCGCCCACCAGCGCCGCCTGCGCAAAGCCTTCATGGCGGAAAGCCGCCAGCACATCCTGGACCGCGTCCGGCGCGCAACTGACCAGCAATCCGCCGCTGGTTTGCGGATCGGAGACCAAGGCCTGCATCCAGGGCGGCGCATCGGTTGGCCAATCCACGAGGTCGCCATGGGCGGCCCAGTTGCGGCCCGAGGCGCCGGTGACAATGCCGTCGCGGGCGAAGGCCAAGGCCCCGTCGATCAGCGGCACCTGGGCCAGGCTCACGCGAGCGCTCAGCTTTGAGCCTCGGCAGACCTCCAGCAGGTGACCGGCCAGGCCAAAGCCCGTCACGTCGGTCATGGCATGCACGCCTGGCAAGCCGCCCAGGGTGATGCCGACGCGGTTGAGCTGGGTCGTGTGCCGCAGCATTTGCGCATACCCTGCCTCGCTCAGCAGCCCCTTTTTGAGGGCCGCCGAGAGGATACCCACGCCCAGGGGCTTGCCCAGCACCAGTGCATCGCCGACCTGGCCGCCCGCATTGCGCCGCACCCGGTCGGGGTGGACGATGCCGAGTGCGACCAGGCCATAGATGGGCTCCAGCAAGTCAATCGAATGGCCTCCTGCGATGGGAATGCCCGCTTCGCGGCAGACTTCGGCGCCGCCTGCGAGTACCTGGGCGATCACGTCAGGCGACAGCTTGGCGATCGGCATGCCCAGCAGCGCGAGGGCCATGATGGGCGTGGCGCCCATGGCGTAGATGTCCGACAGCGCGTTGGTGGCAGCGATGCGCCCGAAGTCGCGGGGATCGTCCACGATGGGTGTGAAGAAATCGGTGGTGGCCACCAGCGCCTGGTTCTCATTAAGCCGGTAGACCGCAGCGTCGTCGCTGGTCTCCAGCCCGACCATCAACTCGGGCGGCACGATGCCCTGAGGGGCGCGTGACAGAATCTCTGCCAAGAGGCCCGGAGCGATTTTGCAGCCGCAGCCGCCGCCGTGCGAAAACTGGGTAAGGGCAATTGAAGTCATGGGTCAACAAAAGTTCAGGGCGATCACGCCAGCCGAGGTTAACCCATGAGCGCACGAGGGCCGGTCCAGGTGACCGAGCGGCACCTGTTCGACTGCCTCATTGATGCCCGTTCGCCCGCCGAGTTCGCGTTGGATCAGATCCCCGGGGCGATCAACTGCCCTGTGCTGGACGACGACGAGCGGCGCATCGTGGGCACCCTCTACAAACAACAGGGCGCGTTCGAAGCCAGGCGGGTCGGCGGCGCCATGGTGGCTGCGAACCTGGCGCGGCATCTGCGTGAGCAGTTCGCCGACAAGCCCCACAACTGGAGGCCGCTGGTCTATTGCTGGCGCGGCGGGCTGCGCAGCGGCTCCATGGTGACCTGGCTGCGGCTGGTGGGCTGGGATGCGCAGCAACTGGCCGGTGGCTACAAGCGCTGGCGCCACCATGTGATGGACACCCTGGAGCAGTTGTGTCCTCAACTGCAGTTGCAGGTGCTGTGTGG
>CAZKPN010000197.1:0-3529 GCA_964554655.1 uncultured Aquabacterium sp.
ACGGACGGCGATTTGGAACAAATCCGGGACGCAGTGGCAAAGATCACCATTGAAGGTGACCTGCGTCGCGAAATCTCGATCAACATCAAGCGTTTGATGGACTTGGGCTGCTACCGCGGCTTCCGTCACCGTCGTGGCTTGCCCATGCGCGGTCAACGCACCCGCACCAATGCACGTACCCGCAAGGGCCCGCGCAAGTCGATCGCTGGTAAGAAGTGATCGTCTGGGTGTCGCCGTTCATTAAGATGAGAGAAGATAACCATGGCTAAAGCACCTGCCAACACGGCAGCACGTCGTGTGAGCAAGAAGGTCCGCAAGAACATCGCGGACGGCATCGCTCACGTGCATGCGTCGTTCAACAACACGATCATCACGATCACCGACCGCCAAGGTAATTCCCTGGCGTGGGCGTCAAGTGGTGGTCAGGGTTTCAAAGGCTCACGCAAGTCCACCCCCTTCGCTGCCCAGGTGGCTGCTGAAGTGGCTGGTCGTGCTGCCCAAGAACAAGGCATCAAGAACCTGGACGTCGAGATCAAGGGCCCCGGTCCTGGTCGCGAATCCTCGGTCCGCGCTTTGGCCGCTCTCGGCATCCGGATCAACATGATCTCTGATGTGACGCCAGTGCCGCACAACGGCTGCCGTCCTCAGAAACGTCGTCGTATCTGATGTGACATCGGGCCTCGTGCGTGTCCTGTTCAGGACGCGGGCGAGGCTTCATTGTTTGGGGCGTTCACCCCAGGCAATGGTGCAGAAAATGCTCAATGAATCTGTTCGCAGCTTCTTGAGTATTTTTTTGCAACTGTTATAATCGCGAGTTCTCTGCACCTGACTGGGTGCGCTTTGTGTTGGCGGGCCATCGAGGCCCTTGACATGTTGGCGTGCACAGGCAGGTTATCGAAGCCCACCGTCTGAGCGATTCGAACAATATCCGCCAGACTCGCGTCGGCCATTGATGGATTTCCAATCCTCAATCTGACGTCAGACAGACCCCAAGGAAAAGCACGTGGCACGTTACCTCGGACCCAAGGCCAAACTGGCCCGCCGTGAAGGCACCGACCTGTTTTTGAAGAGCGCTCGTCGCCCCATCAGCGACAAGTCCAAATTCGACACCAAACCCGGCCAGCACGGTCGCACGTCTGGTTCGCGCACCTCGGACTTCGGTCTGCAACTGCGCGAAAAGCAAAAAGTCAAGCGCATGTACGGCGTGCTGGAGCGTCAGTTCCGCCGCTACTTTGCCGAAGCCGATCGCCGCAAGGGCAACACGGGCTCGAACCTGTTGTTCCTGCTGGAATCGCGCCTGGACAACGTCGTTTACCGCATGGGCTTTGCCTCCACCCGCGCCGAAGCTCGTCAGCTGACCTCGCACAAGGGTGTGACCGTGAACGGTCAAGTGGTGAACATTCCTTCGTACAACGTCAAGACTGGCGATGTGGTGGGTGTGCGCGAAAAAGCCAAGAAGCAAGTTCGCGTTCTGGAAGCACTGAAGCTGGCCGAGTCCATCGGCATGCCAGCCTGGGTGCAAGTGGACAACACCAAGCTGGAAGGTGTTTTCAAGAAGACCCCGGACCGCGATGAATTCGGCGCCGACATCAACGAATCGTTGATCGTCGAACTGTATTCGCGTTGATTCACACATCAGCTGCGCTTCACGGCCTTGGGTCGTGTCGCGCGGCTTTGTGCGTTTTGTTGTCAAGACCGGAGCATGTTGCTCCGGTTGGTCCAGCAGCCTTATCGGTGTAACGAGCCGAGGGTATTGACAGGAAGAGCTCATGCAAACCAATTTGCTGAAACCCAAAGCCATTCAGGTGGAGCCCTTGGGCGGCCATCGCGCCAAAGTGACCCTCGAACCGTTCGAGCGTGGCTATGGCCATACCCTGGGCAACGCCTTGCGCCGCGTCCTGTTGTCATCGATGGTGGGTTTTGCTCCGACAGAAGTGACCATCGCGGGCGTGCTGCACGAGTACTCGACCGTTGACGGCGTTCAAGAAGACGTCGTTCACATCATGTTGAACCTCAAGGGTGTGGTCTTCCGTCTGCACAACCGCGACGAAGTCACCCTGGTGCTGCGCAAGGATGGCGAAGGCCCTGTCACCGCCGCTGACATCCAGACGCCTCACGACGTCGAGATCGTCAACCCCAACCACGTGATCGCTCACTTGTCGCACGGCGGCAAGTTGGACATGCAGATCAAGGTGGAAAAGGGCCGTGGCTATGTGCCTGGTAACATCCGCCGCTACGGCGACGAAAGCACTAAGGCCATCGGCCGCATCGTGCTGGACGCGTCGTTCTCGCCGGTTCGCCGCGTGAGCTACACGGTCGAAAGCGCCCGTGTGGAACAGCGCACCGACCTGGACAAGCTGGTCATGGAAATCGAAACCAACGGCGCGATTTCGCCTGAGGAAGCGATCCGTGCTTCGGCCAAGATCCTGGTGGAGCAACTGGCCGTGTTCGCGCAACTGGAAGGCAGCGAAATCGCCGCTTTCGATGCGCCCGCCAAGTCGGCTCAGAACTTCGATCCGATCCTGCTGCGTCCTGTCGACGAGCTGGAACTGACCGTGCGTTCGGCCAACTGCCTGAAGGCCGAAAACATCTATTACATCGGCGACCTGATCCAGCGCACCGAGACCGAGTTGCTCAAGACTCCCAATCTGGGTCGCAAGTCGCTCAACGAAATCAAGGAAGTTTTGGCTTCGCGTGGTCTGGCCCTGGGTTCGCGCCTGGAAAGCTGGCCGCCTCAAGGTCTCGACAAGCGTTGATTTTTTGAAAGTGGGTGGTGAGTTTGTTTCAACAAACCGCCGCCCGGTGCACCCGGCGGTACCTTGAACCGGCCGCCGGTTTTATAAAGTAAGAAAGGACAGCACCATGCGTCACGGACACGGACTCCGCAAACTCAATCGCACTTCGTCGCACCGCTTGGCGATGCTTCGCAACATGGCGAACTCGCTGATTCACCACGAAGCCATCAAGACCACCGTCCCCAAGGCCAAGGAATTGCGCCGTGTGGTCGAGCCCCTGATCACTTTGGCCAAGAACCCCACCCTGGCGAACAAGCGCCTGGCGTTCGACCGCCTGCGTGACCGCGACAACGTGGTCAAGCTGTTCAACGTGCTGGGCCCCCGCTTCGCCGCGCGTCCTGGTGGTTACACCCGGATCCTGAAGATGGGCTTCCGCGTGGGCGACAACGCCCCCATGGCGTACGTTGAGCTGGTTGAGCGCACCGAAGGCACCGAAGCGGTTGCTGACGACCAAACCAACGCGTAAATCAGCCAAGCGCTGTTCACTCAGCGGTTGAACGAAGGGCCGGCATTGCTGGCCCTTTTGCATTGGTGGCCTTTGCATTGGTGCGTTGGCTGTTCAAGATCACGCGGCTCGCCTTTCCACGGTGCGTGTTTTCGAACTGATGGTGCACGATCTGCACAAAAAGCGTGACAAATATAAAAAGCATGCTATAGTCTAATTCTCTGTCGCGGGGTGGAGCAGTCTGGTAGCTCGTTGGGCTCATAACCCAAAGGTCGTAGGTTCAAATCCT
>CAZKPN010000198.1:0-3527 GCA_964554655.1 uncultured Aquabacterium sp.
GCATTGGCAGCCGAAGCCGCCGACGACACGCCACGGGCGGCGATGATGGCCGCACCGCGCTTGCCCACGGTGGGCAGGAACACGTCGCTGTTCCACACGGGGTCGTTGATCATGTCCTTGACCGATTGGCCATCGATCGTGGCGAAGCGGTAGTCAGCGTACATGGTGGGCGAGTGGTTGCCCCACACGGCCAGCTTTTCGATCGAAGCCACGGGCTTGCCAGTCTTGGCGGCCAGTTGCGAGGCAGCGCGGTTGTGGTCCAGGCGCAGCATGGCGGTGAAGTTCTTGGCAGGCAGGTCAGGCGCCGACTTCATGGCGATGTAGGCGTTGGTGTTGGCGGGGTTGCCCACCACCAGCACGCGCACATTGCGCGAAGCCACGGCGTTCAGTGCCTTGCCTTGAGCCGTGAAGATCTGGGCGTTGGCGGCCAGCAGGTCGGCGCGCTCCATGCCGGGGCCACGGGGACGTGCGCCGACCAGCAGGGCGTAGTCGGTGTCCTTGAAGGCTTGCAGCGGATCGCTGTGGGCTTCAATGCCAGCCAGCAGGGGGAAGGCGCAGTCTTCGAGTTCCATGATCACGCCCTTCAGCGCGTTCTGGGCCTTCTCGTCGGGGATCTCCAGCAGTTGCAGGATCACGGGTTGATCTTTGCCCAGCATTTCGCCGGAGGCGATGCGGAACAGCAGGGCGTAGCCGATTTGACCAGCGGCGCCGGTGACGGCAACGCGAACGGGTGATTTGCTCATGTGCAACTCCGAAAGAAAAGAGGAGAGGGGTGGGGTAGTAACAACCCCCAAGTGTAGCTTCGTGCGCAGTCTAGGGGCAGTGTTGTGAATCGTCAATGCTCTTATGTCTTATATAAGACATCTTTCATCAGAGGGTGGACTAAAACGGGTGCTTGTGGTGCAATCAACCTCCGTGAAAACCCAAGCTGTTGTGGCTCCTTCCTTGCCGTCCTCTGGTGCCCCTGCCGAGCCGATCCCCGTGGTCGCGGGTGAGGTGTCGGCGTCTGGCATCGGGTCGCCCTCCTTCAGCCCGCTCTACCAGCAGATCAAGTCGCTCATCTTGCGCAGTCTGCAGGCCGGCGAATGGCGCCCAGGTGAGGCCATCCCCAGCGAAATCGAGCTGGCTGGTCGCTTCAAGGTCAGCCAAGGCACGGTGCGCAAGGCGGTTGATGAGCTGGCCGCCGAAAACCTGCTGCTGCGCCGTCAGGGCAAGGGCACTTACGTGGCCACCCACGCCGAAGAGCGCGTGCAATACCGCTTTCTTCGCCTCACCCCCGATTTGCCCGAGCACGCGGGCCCCGTTCAGCGCGAATTCCTCGACTGCCGGCGCTTGCGTGCCCCGGCTGACGTCGCCCGCCTGCTGCAACTCAAGGCTGGTGACATGGTGGTCGAGGTGCGCCGCGTCATGCATTTCGCCGGCAAGCCGGTGGTGCTGGACGACATCTGGCTGCCCGGCCACCTGTTCAAGGGTCTGACCGCCGAGCGCCTGAGCGACTACAAAGGCCCCATGTACGGCCTGTTTGAAACCGAGTTCGGCGTGCGCATGATCCGTGCTGAAGAGAAAATCCGGGCTGTGGCTGCGGGTGAAGTTGAGGCCGCCCTGCTCAAAATCACCGTGGGCGCACCCCTTTTGAGCGTCGAGCGCCTTTCCCACACCTACGATGACCAACCCGTGGAGCTGCGCCGTGGGCTCTACATGACAGAGTTCCACCACTATCGGAACGAATTGAACTAACCCCGTCGAGGAACAAGGGATTGCCCTTAAAATCGCGGATTCTTTGACTGTTTTTTGACGCAAGGCAGGAGCCTTCAGAAAAATGGCTGACAACACCAAAACCCCCCGCCCCGTCTTCACGAACATTCATGTGACTGACATCGTCAGCTACAAACTGCCGCCCGCCGGGATCGTCTCGATCCTGCACCGCGTCAGCGGCGTCGTGATGTTCCTCTTGCTGCCCTTTGTCATCTGGATGTTCGACACCAGCGTGACCTCGGAGATCTCGTACGACGAGTTCAAATCCGTGTTCACGGCCGGCTCAGGCATCCTGCCGGCCATCCTGGTCAACGTCATCACCTGGGGTCTGATCTGGGCTTATCTGCACCATTTCATCGCCGGTGTGCGTCACCTGTGGATGGACGCCACGCACAGTGTCTCCAGGCAGCAGGGCCATTCCTCGGCCATCGTCACGCTCGCCCTGAGCGTGGGCCTGACCCTGATCCTGGGCGCCAAGCTGTTCGGCCTGTTCTGATCTCGACCGCGGAAACTCAACACCATGTCTAAAAACTACGGTACCAAGCGCGTCGTCGTCGGCGCGCACTACGGCTTGCGCGATTGGCTGGCGCAACGCATCACGGCTGTCCTGATGGCCTTGTTCACGGTGGCGCTGCTGGCGCAGATCATCTTCGGCGGCCCCACTGGCTACGAAACCTGGGCGGGCATCTTCTCGCGCCAATGGATGAAAGTCCTGACCTTCGTGGTCATCCTGTCCCTGGCCTACCACGCGTGGGTGGGCATGCGTGACATCTGGATGGACTACATCAAACCCGTGGGCATCCGTTTGGGCCTGCAAGTGTTCACCATCGTCTGGCTCGTGGGCTGCGCTGGCTGGGCCATCCAAGTGCTGTGGAGACTGTAAAAAATGGCGATCGCAACTTCCCTTCCCACCCGCAAGTTTGACGTCGTCATCGTCGGAGCCGGCGGCTCTGGCATGCGTGCTTCCTTGCAGCTGTCCCTGGCCGGTCTGAACGTGGCCGTGCTGTCCAAAGTGTTCCCCACCCGCTCGCACACCGTGGCAGCGCAGGGCGGCATTGGTGCCTCGCTGGGCAACATGTCTGAGGACAACTGGCACTACCACTTCTACGACACCATCAAGGGCTCCGACTGGTTGGGCGACCAGGACGCCATCGAGTTCATGTGCCGCGAAGCGCCCAAGGTCGTGTACGAGCTTGAACACTTCGGCATGCCGTTTGACCGCAATGCCGACGGCACCATCTACCAACGCCCCTTTGGCGGCCACACCGCCAACTACGGTGAAAAGCCCGTGCAACGCGCTTGCGCTGCGGCTGACCGCACCGGCCACGCTTTGCTGCACACGCTGTACCAGCAAAACGTCAAGGCCCGCACCCAGTTCTTCGTCGAGTGGATGGCGCTGGACGTGATCCGCGACGCCGAAGGCGACGCCGTGGGCGTGGTCGCGCTGGAAATGGAAACCGGCGACGTGCACGTGCTGCACGCCAAGACCGTGCTGTTCGCCACCGGCGGGGCAGGGCGCATCTATCAAGCCTCCACCAACGCCTTCATCAACACCGGCGACGGCCTGGGCATGGCGGCGCGCGCCGGCATCCCCCTGGAAGACATGGAGTTCTGGCAGTTCCACCCCACCGGCGTGGCCGGCGCGGGCGTGCTGCTGACCGAAGGTTGCCGTGGCGAAGGCGCCATTCTGCGCAACAGCAATGGCGAACGCTTCATGGAGCGCTATGCGCCCACCCTGAAAGACCTGGCCCCGCGCGACTTCGTGTCCCGCT
>CAZKPN010000199.1:0-3394 GCA_964554655.1 uncultured Aquabacterium sp.
GAGGTCAATGCTTTGAGGCTCGAAGGTTGCGCGGGTGATGTCCGCCTCAACCCATGTCACGGATGCCCCATGCACGCCCACGCGACGGCGGCTTTCTGCCAAGGCGGCAGCGGACAAATCGAGCACCGTCACATGGGTGTAGCCGTCGTCCAGCAGGTCATCGACCAAGGTAGAGGCACCACCGCCCACGTCGATGATGGCCGCGTCACGCCCCAGGCCACTTGAGCGGATCAGCCGCATGGACATGTCGGCATGCGGCTGAAACCAGCTCACGCTGTCGGGCGCCTTGGTGGCATAAACCTGTTCCCAGTGATCCTTGTTCTGCATGATTCTCTCCATGGCCTGTTTCAGCCCAAATGGGTGTGTCGTTTCGCTTTGGGTTCAGCCTCCATGGCCGACAGTCCTTGCAAAATGCCGCATGACTGTACGGCTTGCTCGCCTCGACATTGCTGACGCAAAGTGACCAACTGACGTTTGAGATGGGTGAGTTCCCTGATCCGTTCATCGACGTGCGCGATGTGCTGATCGAAGACGGCGTTCACGGCACCGCATCCTTCGGCAGCCTGATCAGCCACGTCCAGGAGGGTTCGGATCTCATCGTGGCTCATGTCCAGTGCGCGGCAACTGCGAATGAAGCGCAAACGTTCGGCGTGCTCGGCCGTGTACATCCGGAAGTTCCCAGTCGTGCGCGCTGGCGCAGGCAACAGGCCTTCCCGCTCGTAGTAGCGGATGGTTTCGACGTTGCATTGCGCCGCTTGTGCCAATTCACCGATTTTCATGGGGGCCCTCAGAAGCCTGTTCCCTATAGTAGCTTCAGCTTGTGTCCTTGGTGCCGCTGCAATCTGAGTGCCTGCGGGCAACGGGGCCATCCTTGCAGGGTTCATGTTTTGGTTGGCCTGCCGATATACTGATGATATGCATCGTGTGATCGCCATTTTCTTGCTGTTATTGCTGCCGCTCCAGGCTGTCTGGGCGGCCATGGAGCCCTATTACCAGCACGAAAGCAGTCAGAGCGATGCTTACCATTTGGGGCAGCATCACGAGCACCGGCACCCCGATGTGGCGCACGGTGAGCACCCCGATGTCGGCGCTCAAGAGGCCAACAAGGTTTCGGCAGCGATCGATCATGATCACCATTGTTGCGCTTCTGTTTCCCTGCTGCCGGCCGCTGTGAGTCTGCCTGGACCCTTGTCTCAGGCTGAATTGGTGGTGGCCTCGCCATTGGCAAACTACAGCTCCTTCGACGCGACCCGCATCGACCGCCCGAACTGGGTTGTCTCGCTAATCTGATTAGGCGAGACAGGTTCCTGCACATCACTCTGACGTGATTTTGCCTTGTGAAGCTGGTGGAGATAAACACCTGCCTTTGCATGCGCCGTGTATTCAAGTCTCATTCTTGAGTGCTCGACCTGTTCGCCGAATGTCCCCTGCTGATTTGCGGAGAATTCGATGCGACGGTTTGATGTTTCCCGGGCGGCGCGCACGGCTTGTGCGGCCCTGTGTGTTCCCTTTATGTTTCAAGCGGCTTGGGCTCAAGGCCTGAGCCTGGATGCCGCGCTGGTCACGGCGTTGGCACACCACCCTGATTTGCGCGCCTCGGTGCTGGAGCGCGAGGCCAGCGAAGGCGCCACCCAACAAGCCGGTGCCTGGCAAAACCCCGAGTTGTCCACCTTGGTGGAAGACACCCGACAGGCCACACGCACCACCACCATCCAGTTGAACCAGCCCATAGAGCTGGGCGGCAAGCGCTCGGCGCGCATCAGCGCGGCACGGGCGGGCCAAGGTCAGGCCGAGCTGGATGTGGCTGCGCGTCGAGCCCAGGTCAGGTCGCAGGTGATGGCTGCGTTTTACGGCGTGGCTGTGGCGCA
The DNA here is from genome assembly GCA_964554655.1 of uncultured Aquabacterium sp. Classification (GTDB taxonomy): domain Bacteria; phylum Pseudomonadota; class Gammaproteobacteria; order Burkholderiales; family Burkholderiaceae_C; genus Aquabacterium. The sequence continues at coordinate 1,869 of CAZKPN010000199.1, forward strand.
AGAACGGGTGAGGCTGTCGGATGAGCTGGGTCGCTTGTCTTCTCAAGCGCGTGAGGCGGCCTCCAAGCGGGTGCTGGCAGGCAAGGTCTCGCCCGTTGAGGAGCTCAAGGCGCAGGTGGCTGAGGCCCAGGCGCTGTCGGCGAGTACCGTTGCCCAAAGCGAGTGGCGTGCTGCGGTGGCCCAACTTCGTCAGGCCTTGGGCGATCCGACCGTCAAGTTTGACCGTGTCGATGCTGACATCGGGCGATTGCCTTCTGCTGCGCTGTGGGAGCCCTTGGCGCAGCGCCTGGAGGCGTCACCGACCATCGCTCGGGCACAACAAGAGATCGCACGCAGGCAGGCGCTGAGCGATCTGGAGAGGGCGCGTCGCGTCCCGGATTTGACGGTGTCGCTGGGTGCCAAACGCGATCAGCAGTTGGGCCGCGATCAGCCCATCGTGGGCGTGAGCCTGGTGCTGCCGCTGTTTGATCGCAACCAGGGCGCCATCCTGGAAGCCAGCCGCCGCGAAGACAAGGCGCGGGCTGAGTTGGAGGCCGTGCGTGCCAGCGTTGAGGCGCAAGCCACACAGGCCTTGGCACAACTGAGCTCCGCGCTGGCGCAGGCCCAGACCCTGCGCGACAAGGTGCTGCCCGCCGCACGGCAAGCCTTTGCCGCCAGCACCAAAGGCTACGAGTTGGGCAAGTTCGGATTCCTCGATGTGCTGGACGCCCAACGCACCCTCTTCGAGGCAGAAACACAGGCGCTGAGCGCCGCCGCCCAGGCCTATCAGGCCGATGCCCGCTTGCTTGAGCTGCTGGGCGAACCCATCCCGACGAAAGACTGACCCATGAACAACCCCATGAAACACAAATCCTGGCTGGCCATTGCGGTCGTCGTCGTTTTGGGCGCGCTGCTGGGCTGGGCGATACTCCAGAAGGACAAGCCCAAGACCAGCGACGAACACGGCCACGCCGAGCACGCAGAGGCCGAGGGGCATGCCGATGACGAGCACCATGGTGCTGCCGCGTCCAAGCCTCATGCCGACGCCAAAGAGCATGGCGACGAAGAGCACCATGAAGAAGCCACAGAGGCCAAGCCCGCCAAAGGTCCCCACGGCGGCCGCTTGTTCAATGCCGGCGCTTATGGCCTGGAAGTGACCATCTTCGAGACCGATGTACCACCCGAGTTCCGGCTCTACACCTATCAGAATGGCAAGCCCCAGGCCCCAGGCCAGACCACGGCGAAGCTGACGCTGGAACGCCTGGGCCGTGAGCCGCAAGTCATCCAGTTCAAACCCCAGGGCGACTTTCTGCGAGGTGATGCCGAGGTGGTCGAGCCCCATTCCTTCAAGGTCACGGTCGAGGCTGCGCAAGGCGGGCAAACCCATCGCTTTGGCTATGAGCAGGAAGAGGCCCGAGTCACCATGAGCGATGCCCAGCTCCAACAAGCCGGGGTGACGCTGGTCGTGGCGGGCCCGGCGCGCATCAACAGTCAGTTGGCCTTGCTGGGCGAGGTCCGCTACAACGGCGACCGCACCGTGCAGGTGG
>CAZKPN010000200.1:0-3367 GCA_964554655.1 uncultured Aquabacterium sp.
GGCTGATGGCGTCTGCCAATTCGCCGGTCAGCACACCGTGGGCTTGTCCGTCAGGGGCCAGGAGCGCCGTCACCATCAGGGTCCGTGCATCTTTGACTGGGGTGCGCTCGGGCGCCTGGGCTGCGCAGTTCAGTACCAGTGTCAGCAGAGGTAGCACAGGCATGAGGTAGGGGAGTTTCATTGGCAGCGCCCCTGTCCGTAATAGCAGTTGGGTACGGCGGCGCCGTTGCTGTTCTGGATGGCCCCGAGGTTGGGGTGATTGGGCACGATGGAGGCATAGAACTCGGTGAGGTCCATGGCTGCGAAGTCCAGGCTTTGAAGCTCGGGGATGCTGAAGCCCGAGCAGTCCGGGTTTTGGCCGCTGCCCCAGCCCTTACTGATCTGGCTGCGGCCTTGTTCGTTGACGATGCGAGCGAGCATGCTGTTGAAGCAGCATTTGCCGGTGGTGCGCTCCAGGCAGGACACGCATTTGCCCAGGATACGCAGACACGATGAGCACCAGCTGCCCGTGCTGTGACACAGTCTGGCGCCTTCCTTCATCGCGAGCTTTCCTTCCTCCTCGTTGCACGACATCATCGACATGACGATGTAGATCACCACGGCAATGGCCAGCGACCAGGGATCGAAGGCCACCACCATGCTGTCGCCCGCGTAGAGCACGGATGATCCTGCGGGCAGGGCCGTGCCGTTGACCGCCACGGTGACGCCATAGCTGGTGAAGGAGCCACTGAAGCCGCCGCTGGTCAGCAGTGCGGACATGCCCTGGTAGAGGAACTCGCGGTTTCCGGCGTTCATCAGCACGTCGTAGACCAGGCGCGAGCCCACGCCGAAGGTGCTCTGGTTGGTCATGCCCGAGCCTGAGCCATCGGCGTCGCAGCAGTCCTTGAACAAGCGGTTGCGGCAGCGGTTGGCTTCGCCCTTGAAGACGCGCATCAGGTTGGTGTCAAGGTAGACGCCTGCTTCCCGGGCAGCCTCCAGCATGGACATCGAGCGGGCAAAGTCCGCTTCGTTCGTGTAGCTGGTGTTGAAGCAGTTGGCCCCCAGGCAAAAGACATTGGCGGGGCAATTGGAGGCCGTGGTGACCGTTTGGGCACTGGCTGGGCAGTTGTAGCTGTCCTGGTAGATCTCGCAGGTCCCCGTCGCTGCATTGACCTGTTTGCACGAAGTGGTGCCCAAGGTGCAGCCCTGGGCGGCCAAGGGGGCGCATTCGTTCGCATCGGCAGCCGAGGCGCAAGACAGGGTGCGCTCGTAAGACCAGCAGGCCCGGGTCACCACACGGCCATCGATCACCTTGCTGGACGGGCCGTCAACGCAGCGATCGGCGGTGGCCACGGTGCAGCGCCCACCGGCATCGAGTGGGGCGCTCTTGTCATCCCAGACATCGGTTTCGATCTGGTTCATGGTCGGCTGCTGGAAGGCCAGGGGCACGGTCCAGCCAGAGGCCCCGACGAGGATGGCTGAGCCTGTCGCTTGCGCGCATTTCGTCTCTGATCGGCTGACGGTGACGGGCGTGCCATTGCCGCAGCCCATTCGGCCTCGCGGCGTGGTGAGTGTGAAGCAGCGGTCAGCGGGGCCAGAGGATTGGATGCGGCTTGACCAGTAAGCCTGAAGCTGATCGCCCCGAACCGTGCCACTTGGGCAGGCATAGATGGGCGTGCCAAACTGGAAGTTGTAGTTGCAACTCCCCGATGTGCAGCCTGAGCCGGGCATCATGACGACCTTGAAGGGGCGCCAGCAATGACCTCCCCAGTGCGGCGACAGATCGGCCACGAAAATGGGTTGCGTAGATGGCGTGATCGGCAACTCCAGGCTTTGCCAGCCGATGCAGGCGCCGTTGCCGCCCGCTGCGTAGAACCGGAACTGTTGCTGCTGGTCGGTACGGATGCGGCACTGGGCTTGGGCCACCATGTAGTCGGCGCCATTGCGGTTGGCCTGGGCTTGTGCGAACCAGTCGCCTGCCGTGCAACTGGGGACCAGCTCGACCTGCACGTTCAGGTCGCGGTGGGTGGCGTAGGTGCCCACGCCGCTATAGCGCTTGCACAGCTTAGCTTTGCTGCCTGCCGGTGTGGTGACTTCAGCCGTTGTGCAGCCGCTGTAGTAGGCCGCGATACTGCCCAGCTCCAGTGATGGGTTGCGTGCGATGTCGCGTGCGCTGACCACGGCGGGGTCGTAGGGGGAGATGGCCGGGCGGGGTGTGTTGGCCGAGGCCATGGCGCCTTGCCGGGCCTGGCAGGTCGGATCGTTCGGTGTGGCCGCGCAGGCCGCCAGGCGGGCATTGGCAGGGCCGGACAAGCTGGGTTGACCGTAGTAAGCCGCCTCGGGCGGAGTGCGGGTGTAGCCCGGCACGTTGGTCGAGGCGCTGGGCGCATTGACGATGCTGCGGATTGAGGGGTTGGCCGCTTGCCCCGCAGCGGCGCCTTCTTCATGGGGCCCTGCCAAAGCAGCCGTCTGCGTTGCGATCAAGCACCAGAGGGTGAAGCAGATGACGAGTCGGCGCAGCATGGTTGGGCCTATCCCTTGAGCCGCTGAAGGAAGGGCCCTACCTGCTTGCTCAAGCTTGGCGCGCGTCGCTGGATGTGTTCCAGCGCGTAGTCCAGGCTCACGTCACCGCTCACGCGTGCGAAGTCTTCTGGTGAGGCGCAGCTGCCATTGACGCAGGCGGCAGGGCCTGTCGTGTCTGTTGTTCGTGTAAGGCGGGCACCCTCGCGCACCAGGACGAAGCTGGGCACCCGCTCGATAGCGTAGCGTTCAAAGGCCTGCGGGTGGATCTGGATCGCCACCTGCTGTTGGCCGATGAGGGACTGCACCCGTGCCACGGTATCGCGCAAGGAGCCATGGCTCAGCCCCCGGATCAGGATGGAGGCTTTGGCGCGGGCGGCTTGTTTGACCAGTCGCTGCAGCGTGGCCTCGGGCATGGACAGGCTGATGAACACCATCAGGCTGGGGCCCGAAGCCAGGCCGAGGGTCTGGGGCTCCGTTGCGATCTGGGCTGCATAGCCTTTGGCCAGCGCTTCCAGATCGATGGGAGCTGTGGCCCTGGGTTGCGGCAAAGCCTCGATCCTGGGGCTGGCCGAGATCGGCACGCGGGCCAGATCGGCCTCGCTGGGCATGGGGTGGGTGCGCCGGGCCTGGTCTAGGTCTTGCTCGGTGACCGTGGGTTGCGAGCGTCGGGCTTGCGCGATGTCCGCATCGGTGACGGTGGGCGTGTGTTGGGCCAGCACCACCATGCTGGGCGCGACCAGACATGCCCCGATCAGCATCCGCCATGCAGGCAGTGCATGCTGTGAATGCGGTACATGAAGCACCTCATACCGAAGAAGGGGAAGGTCAGTAGCCCACACAGCAGTTCCTTTTGCGAAACAACATG
>CAZKPN010000201.1:0-3365 GCA_964554655.1 uncultured Aquabacterium sp.
GGCGAAGGCACCGCGCCTTCAGGCGAAGCCACGGCGGCCATCAACCTGCGCTGCATCGAGGGCCTTGATCTGGAGGCCATCCCGGTCAAGCACTTTGATGGGCGGGCGATGTGAACGCGGCGACCAATCAGGGCTTGCGCCACACGCTGGCCAGCCAGGGTTGTTGCTCGCGTGGCAGGCCCTCGGGGCGGTAGTAGTGCGTCAACTCGGTGAAGCCGACCGCCGTGAGGTGATCGCGCCAGGCGGGGAGATCGTGGTAGCTGCCATAGCGGCCACCGCTCCAGCCCTCCTGGCCCTGGCCGCGCGGGTTGGAGCTGAAGAGCACGCCGCCGGGTTTGAGCGTGGCGTGCAGTTCTTTCAGCACGCGCGGCAGCTCCTGGCCGGGCACGTGGAAGAGCGAGGCGTTGGCGAAGATGCCGTCGAAATGCGCGGGCGGCAGGTCGAGCGCCAGGAAGCTTTGGTGCCAGACCTCGCAACCCGTGTGGGCGCGCGCCATCTCGGCGAAGCGCTCGGCCCCGTCCAGGCCGATGGCGTGGTGGCCCATTTGCGCGAAGGCCTTCAGATCACGGCCGGGGCCGCAGCCGAAGTCCAGCAGGGTGAAGGGGGCGGGCGCCGTGATGTGGGTGAGGAGGGCGGTGATGTTTTGACGGACATCGTGGTCGCGCGTGCCATGCCAGAACTGCTCGGCCTGCTGGTTGTAGTGGTCGAGGGTGGTGGTGGCGATGTGGGAGAGGTCGTCGGCGTTCAGGGGCATGGGAGGATGATGGCAGGGATCACCTCAAACCCCCTGTACCTTTTCGCATTGCTGCTTCTTGGCTGCGTCCATGGACATGGCCATGACAAGAACAAGCCTTTTCGGCAAAGGCAATTCCGGCTATTGGTACAAATATCCAATAGTAGATTGTTGTTGACATGCAATACAGGCACCCCATTCATGCCAACCTTCTTTCGTGCGCCATTCATGGCCTTGACCGTGTTGCTGCTGGCACCCCTTTTTGCAACGGCTCAGATTCGCTGTAACGCGGCTTTGTCATCAGTCGAAAAACTGACATGTGCAGATCCAGATCTGCATCGATTGGATTTGGCGCTTCAGAACGTCTACGGTGCCCTCCAGGGGGTGACGAAAGACAAGCAGTCATTGGCGCAGGCGCAGAGACGATGGCTGGCGTCACTTGGGAACTCCTGCAAATCGCGAGACTGTGTCGCCAAGGCCTATTCGGCGCGCGCACAGGCCCTGTCGTCAAAGTTGCTCAGTCAAGTAAAGGTGCACACCGCTCCGCTGTCAAACGCGCAGGCAGTGAATGCCTGTGTCGAGCTTGCAGCGCTTGCAGATCACAAAGAATTGAGCAAGCATGCATTGTGGGGGCATGCTCAGTGGGATATTAAACTTGAACGGCGAGAGGAATTGTCCGCATGGACGCTGTCGGAGTCCGAACTCGAAAGACTGAAAGCCCGGGACTCGTACGAGACATCCAACAGGCCGAGCCTGGTCTACAGAGTTCGCTTGAACAACAGGGACGAACCCACCCGGTTTGGCAGTTTTGAAACTGGTGGGACTTGTGCCTCGACTCAGGTGTTCAACGTGTCTCATCTTCTTAGTACAAACGGAGATGATGTGGGCGTTGACACGGTACCTGATCCGGATGACGAGATGCGTTGGATCTACTGGGGCGGCGGCGATTACCCGGTTCTTTACCGTGGCCGCAACTTCATGATGACGTCTGCTCTTGGCAATCCCAACAGCTTGAACATGATCTCCTGGATCAAATCGGACGGAAGAATTCGACCGCTCTGCATGCTTGGCGCCACCAATGTGCGGCGCATACCACGGCCCTCGTACAAGGCGGCCATTTGCCAAGCCATCGCAACAGGTCAGCTTCGTCCACTCACCTGGAAGCCCGTCACTGAAACGCTGCCTATCAATCACGAGTCGGCCGTTTATCGAGTCGAGTTTGAACGGAGATATGGACGGTATGCAGACAGCGTCGGGCTTCTTCAGATCGATTTCAATGGCGATGGCTCGGTCGAAAACCTGGCACGCTTCGAATACAGCTCAGGGGCCGGATGCGGCTCGACCTATGCATGGATGTCTGCGCTGTCAAAGAATCTCGACAGCGTCGCGAAAGATCCATTGAACATATTGCTGGAGAAGATCGGCGACGGCGCCACGGCTGTCTATGAACAAAAGGGCAGGTACTACGTCCACACTTCCTCCGCAACCAGAGGCGATGCGCTTATCTCGCTTCGTGGGGAGCGGCTTGAACGAATTTGCGAGTTTGAGTGGAAATCAAAATCCGTGGTGTCGAAGTTCTTTCCAGTTGAGCAGTGAGGCCATGGGCTGAAGGTGCCTGAAGAGGAAGTGGCGTTCATGCAGCGTTGCGTGGACGACCAGGGGTGGCTGAGGCAACGACTCAAACCCGGCACAGCCCATGCTTCGGGGTAGTCTGTTGATCAGTCCATCCAATCAAGGAACCCGCATGTGCAAGTCCATCCTGGCCGCCCTCAGCGCCATCACCCTGGCACTGCCCGCCGCCGCCCAGGTCAAGCCCTTTCCCCCATCCTTCCAGCCCAGAACATCCAGACCGACGGCGCCACCATCCACGTCCGCTCCGGCGGCAAAGGCCCGGTCGTGGTGCTCATCCACGGCTTTGGCGACACGGGCGACATGTGGGAGCCGCTGGCCGCCGACCTGGCGCGTGACCACACCGTCGTCGTGCCCGACCTTCGCGGCATGGGCCTGTCGTCCAAGCCCGCCGCTGGCTACGACAAGCGCACCCAGGCCGCCGACATCCGCGCCGTGCTGACCAAGCTCGGCCATGACCGCGCCGCCGTGGTGGGCCACGACATCGGCACCATGGTGGCCTACGCTTATGCCGCCCGGTTGCCGACAAGACCGACAAGCTCGTGGTGATGGACGCGCCCGTGCCCGGCATCCCTCCCTGGGACACCATCGTGCGCTGGCCGGCCCTGTGGCACTTTGATTTCGGCGGCGCCGATGCCGAGCGCCTAGTGGCGGGGCGTGAGCGCATCTACCTCGATCGCTTCTGGAATGAATTCGCGGGTGACCGCAGCAAGATCACCGAAGCCACCCGCCAGCACTACGCCAAGCTCTATGCGCGGCCAGGCGCCATGCGCGCCGCCTTCGCCCAGTTCACCAGCATTCGCCAGGATGCCGAGGACAACAAGCTGGCCATGAAAACGCTGCTGACCATGCCCGTGCTGGCCGTCGGCGGTGAGAAATCGTTCGGGGCGAACGAAGCGGCGGTGATGCGCAACGCGGCGACCGACGTGACCGAACTGGTCGTGCCGAATGCCGGGCATTGGCTGATGGAAGAAGCGCCCTCGGTGGTGATCAAGGAAGTCCG
>CAZKPN010000202.1:0-3308 GCA_964554655.1 uncultured Aquabacterium sp.
ATCACCCTGATGAAGGGCCAGCCCCTGGCCTACAACAAGGACAACCAGGAAGACAAGGAACCCTTGTTCGACACGGTCGACACCTTGAAAGACACGCTGCGCATCTTTGCGGAAATGGCCGGGGGCATCACCGTCAAGCCCGAGGCGATGGAGCGCGCGGCCAGGAAAGGTTACGCCACCGCGACTGACCTGGCCGACTACCTGGTCAAGAAGGGCCTGCCTTTCCGCGATGCGCACGAAGTGGTGGCGCACGCAGTGAAGGACGCCATCGCCGCTGGCGTGGACCTGTCGGAGTTGCCGCTGAACAAGCTCAAGGACTACAACCCCGCCATCGAGCACGATGTGTTCGAAGTGTTGTCATTGCGCGGCTCGCTGAACGCACGCAATTTGCTGGGCGGCACGGCGCCGGAGCAAGTGCGGGCGCAAGTGGCACGGCACCGGGCGCGCCTGGCCTGATATTGCGCCAGGTCAAGGTCGGTTTGGGGGCGAGCCGATAGCCTCGCGGACATCGTTGTTTGGATGAACCCGCGCACCATGGTCGCCACCCTTGTCTGGTCTGAAGCCTTGTCCCTGTCCATGCCCGCCATGGACGACACCCATCGGGAATTCGTGGATTTGCTGGCGGCCGTCCAGCAGAGCCCAGATGCCCAACTGGTCGAGGCCTGGCAGGCCCTGCTGGCCCACACCGAGGACCACTTTGGTCGCGAAGACCAATGGATGCTGGCCACGGGTTTTGCCCCTGGAAACTGCCACGCTACTCAGCACGCCGTGGTGCTTCAGGTGATGCACGAAGGCATGGCGCAAGGGCAACAAGGCAAGCTGGGGCCCATTCGCCAGATCGCGCATGAGTTGGCGCTGTGGTTCCCCCACCATGCCCAAAGCATGGACGCGGGCCTGGCCTTGCACCTCAAGAGCATGGGCCACGACCCCGTGACCGGCGACTTGCCTTACCCGCGCAATGCGGTCACGTTGGACGCATCCGCCGCTGTCAGCGCACCCACCACCTGAGGCAGGCGCTGGCGCACCGATTGCTCGATGCCCGCCGCGTCCAGGCCACACATCGACATCAGCTTGACCGGGTCCCCGTGCTCGACGAACTCGTCGGGCAGGCCCAGGATCACCAGGGGCTTGGTGACGCCCGCATGGCTCAGGGCCTCGGCCACGGCCGAGCCGGCGCCGCCCTGCACGCAGCCCTCTTCCACCGTCACGAAAGCATCGTGGGTGCGGGCCAGCTCCAGCAACAATTCGGTGTCCAGCGGTTTGACAAAACGCATGTTGGCCACGGTCGCGTCCAGGCCTTCCGCGGCCTTCAAGGCCGGGTAGAGCAAGGTGCCAAAGGCCAGGATGGCCACGCGCTGCCCATTGGCAGCCTGGCTGGTGCGGCGCACCTCGCCCTTGCCCCAGGGCATGGGTTTCAGATCGCTGGACACGGCCACGCCCGCACCTGCGCCACGCGGATAACGCACGCACACGGGGTGCTGCTGCGCAAAGGCCGTGCTCAGCGCCTGGCGGCACTCGTTCTCGTCGGCCGGCGTGAGCATGCTCATGTTGGGGATGCAGCGCACGAAGGCGATGTCGAAGGCGCCCATGTGCGTGGCGCCATCGGCCCCCACAATGCCGGCGCGGTCCAACGCAAACACCACGGGCAGGTTCTGGATGGCCACGTCGTGGATCAACTGGTCATAGCCACGCTGCAAAAACGTCGAGTAGATGGCGACCACGGGCTTGAGCCCTTCACAGGCCATGCCGGCCGCAAAGGTCACGGCGTGCTGCTCGGCGATGCCCACGTCAAAATACCGGCCTGGGTACTTCTGGTGGAACTCGACCATGCCCGAGCCTTCACGCATGGCGGGCGTGATGCCCACCAGGCGCGTGTCGTGCGCGGCCATGTCGCACAGCCATTGACCGAACACTTGCGTGAAGGTGGGCTTGGGGGGCTCGCTTGAGGCAGCAGCCTTGACCAGGCCCACGGCCGGATCGAACTTGCCAGGGCCGTGGTAGGCGACAGGGTCGGCCTCGGCCAGCTTGTAGCCATAGCCCTTCTTGGTGACCACGTGCAAGAACTGCGGGCCGCTCAGGTCGCGCAGGTTCTCCAGCGTGGGGATCAGCGAATCCAGGTCGTGGCCATCAATGGGGCCCACGTAGTTGAAGCCAAACTCTTCAAAGATCGTGGCCGGCACGACCATGCCCTTGGCGTGCTCTTCCAGCTTCTTGACCAACTCGAACAAAGGCGGCGCGTTGCGCAGCACCTGCTTGGCACCTTCGCGCGCAGCGGAATAAAAACGGCCAGACATCAGGCGCGCCAGGTAGCGGTTCAGCGCGCCCACTGGCGGCGAGATCGACATGTCGTTGTCGTTCAGCACCACCAGCACGTCGGCAGGACGGCCGTTGTGTGGCACGCCCGCGTTGTTCAGGGCCTCGAAGGCCATGCCCGCCGTCATGGCGCCATCACCGATGATGGCCACGGCCTTGCGGGCCTCGCCACGCAATTGCGCGCCCAGCGCCATGCCCAGCGCCGCCGAGATGGACGTGGACGAGTGCGCCGTGCCAAAGGTGTCGTACTCGCTTTCGTCACGACGCGGGAAGCCGCTCATGCCGCCCATCTGGCGCAAGGTGGGCATGCGGTCACGCCGCCCGGTCAAAATCTTGTGCGGGTAGGTTTGGTGGCCCACGTCCCACACCAGCCGGTCATTGGGGGTGTTGAACACGTAGTGCAAGGCAATCGTCAGCTCCACCGTGCCCAGGTTGGACGACAGGTGCCCCCCCGTGCGCGACACGCTTTGCAGCAGGTACTCGCGCAACTCGCCCGCCAGTTGTTTGAGCTCAAGGCGAGACAGGCGCCTGACATCGGCGGGCGTCTCGATCCTGGACAGCAGGGTGGAGGTCATGGTGGGCTTCCTTGGGACGTGAATTGTTGTTGTCGGATCAATGGTCGCGGTGCACGATGCGGTCAGCCAGGGCAGACAGGGCCTGAGTTCGCTCGGGCGACAGCCCGCTGCCCAGCAGGGCATCCTGAGCCTGCCCAAGCAAACGGTCAACCTCGGCGCGTGCCTGGGTCAGGCCCAACAGGCTCACGTAGGTGGGTTTGTTGGCATCGGCATCCTTGCCGGCGGTCTTGCCCAGCGTGTCAGAGGGCTGCGTGGCATCCAGGATGTCATCCACCACCTGGAAGGCCAGGCCCATGGCGTCACCGTAGCGGCTGAACGCCTCCCAGATGGGGCCGGATTCATCGATGCCCGCGCTGGCAGCGCCCATTTGCACGCTGGCGCGCAGCAAGGCGCCGGTCTTGCGGTGGTGCATGTCGCGCA
>CAZKPN010000203.1:0-3242 GCA_964554655.1 uncultured Aquabacterium sp.
GAGGTCAATGCTTTGAGGCTCGAAGGTTGCGCGGGTGATGTCCGCCTCAACCCATTTGACGCCAGCATTGCGCGCACCCAGGCGTTGTCTGCTTTCTGCCAAGGCGGCGGCAGACAGGTCCAGCACGGTCACGTTGGCGTAGCCGTCGTCCAGCAGGTCATCGACCAAGGTAGAGGCCCCACCGCCCACGTCAATGATGGCCGCATCACGGCCCAGGCCACTTGCACGGATCAGTCGCATTGACATGTCGGCATGCGCCTGAAACCAGCTCACGCTGTCCGGTGCCTTGGTGGTGTAAACCTTTTCCCAGTGATCTTTGTTTTGCATGTTTTGCGCTTCGGTGTGTTCAGCCCAAATGAGTGTGTCGCTCGGTTTTTGGTTCCGCCTCCATGGCCGCAAGCCCTTGCAAGATGCCGCACGACTGGACGGCATGCTCGCTTCGACATCGCTGGCGCAAGGTGGCCAATTGCAGCTTGAGGTTGTTGCGCTCCCGTAAGCGCTCATCGACCTGGGAGATGTGCTGATCTAAGCAGTCTTTACAGTGTCGCATTCATACTCACTTTGGTCCGCTCGCACCAATAATGAGTAAATTTTATCGCTGCTCACCTCCAGTGCTCTGCAATTGTTGATGAAGTGAAGCTGCTCGACGGGCTCAGCCTGTACACCTGAAATTTGTCTGCTGCGGGAGCAGTGTGCGGGCTCCGATGCGGCGTCGCAAGTGATTCTAATGATCGACTTTTTTAAGTCACCACGCTTGGAATCGAGGTCAACACGCTTTGCAGATATTCGACGAGCATGGTGATCATCCACGGGCCAACGATGGCCAGCACGGCTGCGGCCGCCAGAATTTTTGGCACGAACGACAATGTGGATTCATTGATCTGAGTGGCCGCCTGCACGATGCTGACCAGCATGCCGACCACCAACACCACGAGCAGTATTGGTGCCGACACGGTCAGCAAGACGTGGAAGGCTTGTTGGCCAATGGTGAGAACCTGTTGTGCGTTCATGACGTGACCTCGTGAATTGGGGTGATATGCGCTGGTGAAGCTGGCGTTGAGTGACCGAACCAGAGGCTGGTGGGCCGCCGGGGGCCTGTAGTTCAGTCCTCCTGCGGTGCCCACAGGAGGTGCGCATCGATGAGCAGGCGGTAGTGCCAGCGCAGCGCTTCCACGCGAGACTGTTCTGCTGCCGTTGACGCATCGAGGGCCTGCCGTCGGGTCAGCAGCAAGGTCTGCAGGTCGGCCTCACCCAAAGCGTAGGCACGCTGCATCAGCCGGGCACTCTCAAGCGTGGTGCTCAAGCCTTGCGATGCCAGGCGCCAGCGCTCCAAGGCCCCGATGGCTTCCATATAGGCGTCTACCACTTCGGCGTCCTCTTCTCGCCGTTGGGTTTCCACCTTGGCTCGTGCCGCTTCAGCCTCTGCCAGGGCCTGTTGCATTCGCTCGCTGCGGTAGCTGCCCGACAGCGGGATGCTCAGGCTCAGGCCTATGATGCGTTCGGTTCGGGATGCCTCGGATGCGGTGTACACGCCAACGGTCGGATCGGGAACGCGGTCGGCCTTTGCCCTGGATGCTGTCAGTTCCGCCTTCTTGAGCAGGCCTTCGGCAATTTTAAGAGGATGGCTCTCGGCAAGAATGCGTTCCCGCCATTGAGGCAGTTCCATGTCGAGCGTGGTGGGTTCGGCCAGAGGCTTTGTCTCGTACTTCAGGACCGGGAATCGAACAGAGAGCTTGGCCTTTGCCTTGGCCTCGGCCGTGGTGGCGGCGCTGAGTTGCCGCTGTACCTCGATGAGGTCGGCGCGGGCGACATTGAGGTCGAGTGACGATGCGTCACCCGCCTTGCGCCGCTTCTCGACAGCCTGCTCGCTGGTCTGTGCAAAGCTCAGTTGTTCTGCCCAAAGCACTCGCTGGCGGCTGGTCGCCAGCGCATCGATCCACAGGTCGGCCAGTGCGCGCGCCGCTTCATGCCGGGCATCATCGAGTTGCGCCTGACTGATCGCGAGGTCGCTGTCACCGGTCTGAGCGTCAATGGCCGCTTTGTCTCCGATCCGGATCGTTCGCTCCAGGGCGGCATTCCACTCGCTGGAATGGCCACCTTGGTCGTACCGGCGGCGCTGGGCCGAGAGTCTGGTCGTCCATTCGTTCGGCCCGACGCGTAAGGCGGCGGCACCATGGCCTGCGGCGCTGAGCGCGCGGCGAGCGTCGATGACGGCCGGGTCTTGGTCAATGCTCTGACGGGCCAGTTCGGCCGAAGGCAGATCAGTTGGTGCCGCTCGCTCACCGGCCCATGCGGTGCGCATGGCTAACGGGGAGAGCACCAAGCCAACGACGGACATTCCCGTGGCGATGGTTTTCCAGTGCATCATGCGACTTCTCCTTCGATGGACAGTGCCGAAGCCCAATAGCGCAGGCCGGTGCCCTTGAAACGCTGTTTGAGCAGTTCGATCAGGTCTTTGAGCGCTTCGTCGCCGGTGATGATTTGCACCTGCACGGACCGGCTTCGGCCCATGACCTTCTCGACGCTGGACAGGCGCCCATGCGCTGTGCCGTGGCTGAATGTGGGCGTGCTGGTGAAGACCTCGCCTTCGACGTTCGTCAGCAGGGTGTCCAGCAGTTTTTCTTCGATCTCGCGGGCGCAGATCACCGTCAAACAGAATTTAGACATGGTTCAGCTCCGTCGCGTTTTGCGCGCTGGGGTCGGTTTGGGCCTTCGCATGCGCGAAGCGCAGGTAGAGGATGGGCAGCAGGATCAGCGTCAGCGCAGTGGCGCTGATGAGCCCGCCGATCACGACGATCGCCAGGGGCCGTTGGATCTCCGAGCCCGGTCCCGTGGCGAACAGAAGCGGGATCAGCCCGAAAGCCGTGATCGATGCTGTCATCAGCACGGGCCGCAGTCGCCGCTTGGCCCCTTCGGTCACGCAGTCCGCCGGCGACAGGCCTTCGGCATGCAACTGGTTGAAGTAGCTGACCAGCACGACGCCGTTGAGCACCGCAATGCCCAGGAGCGCGATGAACCCGACCGAGGCTGGCACCGACAGATACTCGCCTGTGACCCACAGCGCCACGATGCCGCCTACGAGCGCGAAAGGGATGTTGCTGAGCACCAGCAAGGCCTGGCGTACCGAGCCGAAAGTGGAAAACAGGATCAGGAAGATGAAGCCGATGGCCAGTGGCACAACGCGGGCCAGGGGTGCCGCCGCGCGTTGCTGGTTCTCGAATTGCCCGCCCCCGGTGATCGTG
>CAZKPN010000204.1:0-3188 GCA_964554655.1 uncultured Aquabacterium sp.
TAGGCGTTGATGATTTGAGTTCTCCCATGCCCTAGTTTTTCCGCGATAGCCTGCCGTGCGGTCAGGTCCAACGTGCGTTCCACCGCATGCCCACCATTGACCGGTGCGGGCGATCCCGTCGCCTCCTGGTATTCATCCGCCGCGTACTGGTGCCGCAGGCCGTGCGGCACCACGCCCAAGGCCTTCTTGGTCACGCCGAAGCGCTCCATCACATAGCGCAAATGCCTGATGGCCTGAACCAACGTCAGTTGTGGATCACTGATGCTGTCGTGCTCTCCAATGACCAAACCCTGAGCCAGCTTGATGGCCTGCAGGCGTGCATCGGAATCGATGGGCACGTAGCGCTTGCGCCCGCCCTTAGTTCCCCGATGCGTGAAGAGGTACAGCGCCGTGTCGCCACTGATCTGGCCTGCCTGCACGGCAGTCAGCACGTCCGCATGGGGGCGCAGCATGCAGGCTTCCTTGAAGCGCAATCCAAACGCTTGCATCAGCCGCAGTGAGGCCGCTGCATGCAGGTCATGGCGTTCGACCTGCGCCAGAACCTGATCGACATCCACACCGCGCTCTCGCCAGCCCTTTGGCATGGTCGCAATGTAGCTGCGCGTGATCAACGCCGGGTCGTCGAAATAGGCACTCAGTGGTTTGACCAGCTTGGGCTTGCCGATCCATCCCGCAAAGGTCGTGAGGAAGCTGTGGTTCTTCTGCAGCGTTGCCGCGCCCAGCTCGCCACGCTCAGCCCGCTGGCGCCAATCGGCCATCAACAGATCAATATGCCGCCCGCTGAACGAGCGCGGATCAAGCTTGAAGCATTTGACTGGGTTGTCGCGCAGGAACGAAAAGATGCGAAAGCAAAACTGCCTGCGCTCTTCCATCGTGGCGTGCGACACGCCTTTGCTTTTCGTGGAGTGACGCCAGTTGTGGCTCTCCAGGATCAGCGCCAGAACGTATTTCCAGCGCTGTGGTTGAAGGGGGATCTTGTCGAGATCGACAGGCGGCGTGTGAGTCTTGGTCATGATCAGTCCATTTCGTCCAGTCAAGGGTTGAAGAGGTTGAGAAAGGCGCGTGCGTCCCATCGCGCGCAAGGTCAGCATTCGGTTGCGAACAAAGCCGCAGCCAGGCCAGTCGTAAAAGTGAACGCCGTGCACACGGTGTCAGGCACACGTGGCTGCTCGCTCGGGGCGAACCGCAGATCGACCGGTCTGGCCGGAAGGCTGCGCAGCAAAGTTGCACGGGCGTCACCCGTACGGGATGCCAATCAAGGCACCCACATCGAACGCCGCCGCCAGACCATCTGATGGCACCGAAGCCAACGCGGTGCAGGGACTGTTCACGCCAATCCGCAAGCTGTCGGTCGGGCCGACATGACAGGGGATGCTCGAAGCAATGCGTGAGGCGGGGCGAAGGGGATCACGGGCGTCGCGAGAGCGCGCGCCGTTTGCCAGGACCTCCAAGGGCGCAAGGCAAGCATCGTCGGTTCAAGACCGACGTGGATCCACGTCGACACGCAGGCATGCGTGCCGCAAACAAGCTGACCACCATCTTGCTGATGGCCAGTGGGGACACTTCGGACTCAAGGTCCAGCGTGACATGGCGTCACGACTCCAGGGCTTCCTTTGGCGACCGATGCGCCCGGTGTGGAAGCTACCGGCTTGACGCCATCAAAGCATGCGCTAGGCGGCACCTCAATGCAAGCCCAAAAAGTGCCGTTATCCCGCCATTACCCCTGATCGCCAATGACTTGGTCTGCGCGCCCTTGGGGTTGACAAGGCTTCGCGATACCTCTCTCTCCGAAACCGGTTTGGCCAAACGAAGTAAGCCCGATTGCAGGCCGACCGCAATCAGACCATCTATGCGCTTGACCCCGCCGTGGATGAGCGTGGTCCGTGCGCATTGGGGGCTGAGCCGGACTGGGTTCGAGGCCATTGATCCGGCTGATGCCGAAATCCACCCCATTCAGCGCCCTTTGCCAGTGGCTGGTTGACCCGCCTTTGCGCACCCTCATCAGCATCTGTTCTTCTTTGGGGGCTTTCATGAGCATCGTGCGCGCTATTGATGTTGGATACGGCATCACCAAGTACATCCGCCGAGTTGACGGCGACTGCATCGAATGCGGCAGCTTTCTATCGATGGCTGAGTTCTGCTCAAGCGACACCACCATGCAAGGGTTGGGTGGTCGGCGCGACACCGTCGCGGTGCCAATGGGCCCTCACTTCTACGAGGTTGGGCCAGACATTGAACTGGCCCTTGAGCCATGGCGGTCAACGTTGAAGGGCGAGGATTTCATCACCACGCCTGAGTACCTGGCCTTGATGCGCGGCGCGCTGTATTACATGAACGTCGAGGTCATCGACCTGCTCGTGGTGGGCCTGCCGGTGGCCTATTTCGCGGACAAGAAAGACAGCCTGGTCAAGCTGGCCGAGGGCGAGCACGCGGTTGGGCGGGGCCGCAAGGTTCTGGTCAAAAGGGCGCTTGCCGTGGCGCAGCCGCAAGGGGCACTGGTCACCTACGCAGCACAGCAAGGCGTGCTCGATCAAATTCAGCACCAGGACAGCCTGATCATTGACGTGGGTACCCGCACCTTTGACTGGGTGTCCACACGCGGCATGAGGCTGTTGATCCGCAAGAGCCATTCGGTTGATCGAGGCATCAACAACATGCTGCGCATCATCGCGCGCGAGATATCGCGTGACATCGGTGCGGACTACCAGCATCTGGATGCCATCGACTTGGCGCTCCGCAAGGAACGTCCACTGACCTTGTATGGCAAGCCCTATTCCATCGAGAAGTTCAAGCCTTTGGCCATGACCGTGGCTCACCAAGCCGTGGGCGCGATGCTCAGTCAAATCGGTGATACACAACGGTTTGACAACGTCGTGCTGACAGGCGGGGGCGCCCAGATATTCAAGAAGTACATCAAGGAAGCGCTCCCCCGGCACAGCTTGCTGGAGTTGGCCGAGCCCCTTTATGCGAACGTGCGCGGCTTCCAGCTTGCGGGACAGGGGCGGGTTGAGGCCGAGGCAGGACTTGATGCCGTGGCCCAGGTGGAGCAGCGGCGGTGACGCGCCGTGCCGATGAATCCGAGCTGGTGATCTACGTGGCGATTGACCAGGACAGTGCACCGCTGCTGCACGCCGACCTGGTTCGCTTTCGCAAGGGCCCCAAGCGCGTCCAGCGGCTGCGCATGCTGG
>CAZKPN010000205.1:0-3112 GCA_964554655.1 uncultured Aquabacterium sp.
CGGCCGCATCCTGGAGATCGAAGGCCTGCCTGACCTGAAGGTCGAGCAAGCGTTCGAGCTGTCTGATGCGTCGGCCGAGCGCTCTGCCGCTGGCTGCACCGTGCACCTGAACAAGGAGCCGATCGCCGAGTACCTCAACAGCAACATCACGCTGATGAAGAACATGATCGCCAACGGCTATGAAGATGCCCGCACGCTGCAACGCCGCATCGCCGCGCAAGAAGCCTGGCTGGCCGATCCCCAGTTGATGAAGGGTGACGCCGACGCCGAATACGCCGCCGTGATCGAGATCGACCTGGCCGACATCCACGAGCCCATCCTGGCCTGCCCGAACGACCCCGATGACGTGAAGACGCTGTCGGACGTGGCTGGTGCCGTGATCGACGAAGTGTTCATCGGCTCTTGCATGACCAACATCGGCCACTTCCGCGCAGCCTCCAAGCTGCTGGAAGGCAAGCGCGACATCCCCGTCAAGCTGTGGGTCGCCCCGCCCACCAAGATGGACGCCCAGCAACTGACCGAAGAAGGCCACTACGGCGTTCTGGGCAGCGCTGGCGCCCGCATGGAAATGCCCGGCTGCTCGCTGTGCATGGGCAACCAGGCCCAGGTCAAGGAAGGCGCCACCGTGTTCTCGACCAGCACGCGCAACTTCCCCAACCGTTTGGGCAAGAACTCGAACGTGTATTTGGGCTCGGCCGAACTGGCCGCCATCTGCTCACGCCTGGGCCGCATCCCGACCAAGGCCGAGTACATGGAAGGCGTGGGCGTGCTGGATGCTTCCAGTGCTCAGATCTACAAGTACCTGAACTTCGACCAGATCACGGAATACGCCGACAAGGCCAAGACCGTGGCTGCGGCCTGAGTTTGAGCAAACAAGGCTTTTAGCAAGCCTTGTTCAAAGAAGAAGCCCGCCCGGGCCACCTGGGTGGGCTTCTTTCATTTGAGCAGTGCATCCAGGGGGCTCAGCACCCCTGCCCCACCGACCTTGATCACGTGCGTGTAGATCATGGTCGTGCTGACGTCGCTGTGGCCCAGCAACTCTTGCACGGTGCGGATGTCGTATTTGGCCTGCAAAAGATGTGTGGCGAAAGAGTGGCGCAGCGTGTGCGGTGTGGCAGGTTTGTCGATGCCCGCCAGGTTCACCGCTTTTTTGAAAGCGCGCTGAAAGGATTGATCCTGAACATGGTGCCTGCGGCGCAAGCCGGTGCGCGGGTCAATGGAGAGTTGCGCCATTGGAAAGACCCACTGCCAACCCCAGGTCAACCCGGCCTTGGGGTTCTTGCGGTCCAGCGCTCCGGGCAAGAAAACACCCTCCACGCCGGTCTGCCGGTCGTCCTGCCAAAAAAACTTGGCATGGCTCAGCTGCTTGGACAGCGCCTGTACCAACTTGGCGGGCAACATCACCGCTCGGTCCTTGCCGCCTTTGCCTTCGCGGACAATGATGGTCTGGTGCTGAAAATCTACATCTTTGACGCGCAAACGCAGCCCCTCCATCAAACGCATGCCCGTGCCATAAAGCAACTGGCCGATCACGCGGTATTGCTCATCCAACGCCTCCAGCACGCGCGCAACCTCCTCTGGCGACATGACCACCGGCAAGCGCCGAACACTCCTGGGCCGACCGATGTCTTTCAGCCAGGGGAAGTCCAACCCCAATACCTGCTGGTATAAAAAAATCAAAGCCGACAGCGCCTGCTTGTGGGTGGACGCGGCCACTCGCCGCTCGTTGGCCAACCACGACAGGTAAGCCTCGATCTGCTCTAAACGCAAATCGCGAGGGTGGCGCTTGTCGTGGAAATGGATGAAGCCCCGAATCCAATGCAGGTAGGCCTCTTCCGTGCGGATGCTGTAGTGGAGATACCGCAAGCGCTCGCGGACCTGGTCAAGCAGCCTGTTCGATTGCAAGGGAGGCAGCGCGGCTTTGATGGCATCTTCTGGATGCGTCATTTGAGAAACAGCTGTTTATACATACAGTATTTTGCATACCCTGATCATGACTGCCCATCCCCCTCGCGGGGGATCGCGTGGCCCAGGTGCTCACGGCGACACTAGGTGCGAGGCCTCCCATCAGGCGTTGCCAAATCAATTTTATTGTGCATACAATCAAGTGCCACTCATAACCTATGACCAAGCCAAGAACCAGCGCAACATCGAAGAGCGTGGGCTTTCTTTCGATCAGGTGGCCGACTTCGAATTCGAGCCCGCATTGGTCCAAGTCGATGCACGCTTCGACTACAGCGAAACACGCTATCTGGCCCTTGGCTTTCTTCATGGGCGTTTGCACGTCTTGTGCTTCGCCGAGACGTCCGATGGCATCCGCGTCATCAGCTTTCGCAAAGCCAACTCTCGTGAGGTAAGCCGTCATGCCAAAGTCCAAACCCCTGATTGATCACGACGGCGAAGTCCGGGAACTCTCCCTGGCTGACGTCAAGCAAATGCGGGCGGCTTCCGACGCCTTGCCCGCGGCACTCCAGGCCAAGCTGCGCATCCGAGGACCGCAGAAAGCGCCCACCAAAGAACGCATCACCATCCGGCTATCGCCCGATGTGGTCCAACCTTTCCGAGAAACAGGGGTCGGGTGGCAATCCCGGCTGGATGCTGCGCTGAAAGACTGGCTGAAGTCACACAAACCAGCCAAGCTCACGCGGTGAGGACGGCCAATCAATCAATGAAAAACGAAATAACAAACTTCAGGGTTGCCAAGAAAATCTCACCTGTACAGCCGGGCGCTGTCAAGCTTGCTCGCCGCTATGGCGAGCAACTGGTGTGCGTTCGTCACCGCATTGACCCGACGGGCACCACTCGCGTCACCACGGTTGAACTGGTCGTTGATCAAGCACCCATCAACGCCAAGCCTGATCAAATCGTAGGGGTACGCATCGGCTACCGAGAGGGACAGTTGCAGTCTTTGGTCAGAGCGGCTGGCGCCACCTGGGACAAGCAGGCAGGTGTCTGGCGCATGCCGCTGAAGGTCGCTCGCCGCCTTCAGCTCCGAGAACGCATCACCGAAAAGTAGCTACATGTGGATTTCATATCTATCCACAAATAGCCACATGCAGCCACTTATGTCCATCCGTGGCAACATGTCACTGATGTCTACATTGCGTTAGGC
>CAZKPN010000206.1:0-3001 GCA_964554655.1 uncultured Aquabacterium sp.
CGGCGCAGCACGTCGTTGTCCATGCAGGGCATGTCATCGTGGACCAGGGAATAGGCGTGGATCAACTCGACCGCGCAGGCAGCGCGCAAGGCGGCATCCTGCCCGGCGGGTGTCTGCTCGGCCCCAGCGGCTTGCGCGGCGGCCATCACCAGCAATGCCCGCAGGCGCTTGCCGCCATCCAGCACGCCATAGCGCATCGCCTCGCCAAGCCCGGCGGGCGCTTCCAGCGGCACCCATTCGTCCAGCGCCAATTCAACGCGGCCCAGCACCTGGGCTGACCAGTCCGCATAAGCCTGGGAGTTCATGCGGCGTCCCAGGGTTTGAGTTGGCCGTCTTCCAGCAGCTTGACCTGGGCCTCGACCGCCTCCAGCCGAGCGCGGCAGAACTGCAGCAACTGGGCGCCACGGCGGTAACTGGACAGCAGGCCGTCCAGGGGCAACTGACCGGATTCCATCTGGCTCACCAGGTGTTCCAGTTCCGACTGAGCCTCCTCGTAAGTGGACGGCAAGGGCAGTTCTGGGGAGGGATCGGCAGCGGGAACGGGGGTTTTGGCCATGGTGTCGCCCGGGCAAGCCCGGCGTGAGGGCAAACGAGTATTCTATTTCGCCTGAAGGGCCAAAAGTAGAGCCCTGAACCCCCTGTGAAGTTCAGCGCGGCCCCCGGTCTGGGTGGTCTGTTGGCCTTGCAGAACCCCGCCATCCGCCCGGCGGGTACAATTTCGGGTTTTCCCGTCATGAATCGGGATGGTCCTCGGCTGCGGCCGAGGTTTTGGTTGACATAGGTTTTTGGAGAACCTGGGGATCATGTCCGACCTGAGTCCTGTGCTCAATGCTCTCGCCCGCAGCAGTACGCAGCTGCCTGTTTCCAGCTACTTCAATGAAGTACTTTATCAGCGGGAGCTCGAACGCATCTTTCAGTCCGGTCCTCGCTACCTGGGGCACGCCCTGTCGGTGCCCGAGGTCGGCGACTACTACGCACTGCCTCAAGAGAGCGAAGGCCGCGTGCTCGTGCGCACTGAAAAAGGCGTCGAGCTGATCTCCAACGTCTGCCGCCACCGCCAGGCCATCATGCTGCGCGGACGTGGCAACAGCCGCCACAACGTCGTCTGCCCCCTGCACCGCTGGACTTACGACCTGCACGGCCAGCTCATTGGCGCGCCGCACTTCGACCACGATCCCTGCCTGAACCTGAACAACTACAAGGTTCGGGACTGGAACGGCCTGATCTTCGAAGACAACGGCCGCGACGTGGCCACCGACCTGGCTGGCATGTCGCCCCGCTTCGCGCCCGGCGGTGACCTGGACTTCACCGGCTTCGTGCTGGACAAGGTCGAGCTGCACGAGTGCAACTACAACTGGAAGACCTTCATCGAGGTCTACCTCGAGGACTACCACGTCGGCCCCTTCCACCCTGGGCTGGGCAACTTCGTCACTTGCGACGACCTGAGCTGGGACATGGCGCGCGAGTACTCGGTGCAGACCGTGGGCGTGGCCAAGAACTTTGACCGCCCGGGCTCGGCCACCTACAAGAAGTGGCACGACGTGGTCATGAAGCACGGCAACGGCGAAAAACCCACGCAAGGCGCCGTTTGGCTGACCTACTACCCCACGATGATGGTGGAGTGGTACCCGCACGTGCTGGTGGTCTCGAACATGTACCCGCAAGGGCCGCAAAAAACCCTCAACGTGGTCGAGTTCTACTACCCCGAAGAGATCGTCGCCTTCGAGCGCGATTTTGTGGAGGCGCACCAGGCCGCCTACATGGAGACCTGCGTGGAAGACGACGAGATCGCCGAGCGCATGGACGCCGGCCGCAAGGCGCTGATGCTGCGCGGCGACAACGAAGTCGGCCCCTACCAAAGCCCCATGGAAGACGGCATGCAGCACTTCCACGAGTGGTACCGGCGCACCATGGTTTTCCGCGACGAGTGATGAAGAAGCGCACCGCCCCGTGAACGCCCTTGTCAAGGTGGCCTCGCGTCAATCCGCCGCCGGGTTGATGGTGATCGCCACCTTGCTGTTCGCGGCGATGGGCGTGTGCGTGAAGAAGGCCTCGGTCGAGGTCAGCACGGGTGAGGTCGTGTTCTTCCGCGGGCTGGTCGGCGCCGTGATGATGGCCTTGCTGGCTTGGAACCAACGGCTGTCATTGGCCACCACGGTGCCGCAGTTGCACCTGTGGCGTGGCTTCGCGGGCGTCTCGGCCCTGACCTTGTGGTTCTACGCCATTGCCCACATGCCGCTGTCCACGGCGGTGACCTTGAACTACATGTCCTCGGTCTGGATGGCCGTGTTCCTGGGCTTGAGGCTGGCATGGCGACGTTGGCGCGGCCTGCCAGGCAAAAGCATCCCGCCCTCCTTGCTGCTGGCGGTGGCCGTGGGCTTTGCGGGTGTGGCGTTGGTGTTGCGCCCGACCCTGCAGCGCGATCAATGGCTGGAGGGGCTGCTGGGCCTCGCTTCGGGCATGTTGTCGGCCTGGGCCTACCTGCAAGTGGCCAGCCTGGGCCGCACGGGCGAACCGGAGCACCGCGTGGTGTTTTATTTTTCGCTGTTTGGCACGGTGGCCGGCTTGTTGATCAGCCTGGTCACGGCCAGCACGGGCCAAGGGGGGTGGCACCAACCCAGCAGCATGGGGTGGGTCTGGCTGCTGGGCATTGGTGGCTTTGCCACCTTGGCCCAACTGGCCATGACCCGCGCCTATGCGCGTGGTCAGGCTTTGGTCATGGCCAGTTTGCAATACCTGGGCATTGCGCATGCCTTCGTGCTGGGCGTGTGGCTCTTTGACGACCCGGTGAATCCGCTGTCACTGGTAGGCATGGCCTTGATCGTGCTGGCTGGTATCGCGGCCACAAGGTCCAGTTCGGTGATCAAGGACTGATCATGTGCGCTGGTGCGGATGCCTTGTTCGTTTGTAGATGCATCGCCGTGGAGCGTTAGTGCTTTGTATTGAGAGCGCGGGGCGCGGGCTGGGGCGGTCTCCGGCAGGGCTTCAGCTTGGTGGTCCC
>CAZKPN010000207.1:0-2947 GCA_964554655.1 uncultured Aquabacterium sp.
CAAGTTGACGGTACACACGGCAAGGCCGATGGAGTAATTCGACAACGTCAACGCCTGCGGTAAGCCGCACCGGAGTGCGAAGCACGGAGGGTGCCAACAAGCGGAGCTTGTTGGTGTCGGCTTGACCGACACGTTAGGCTGGGGCGAGAAGGACGGGCGGATGAGCCAAAACGCGCCGTGCTTTGCTGACTAGCATTTGACCTTTGCACGCCAAACTCCCTTTGTGTGACTGGATGGAATTGTGCCCGACCAGGCCAAAGCTGTGAACCAGGGGCGCCGACATCTTCTCGTGGAGTCATCGCTGGCCTAGAGATGCGTATGAAAAGCAGGCGCGTGCCATGGTGATGTGCTGACTGCCGAAGGACAGGAAGCCAGAGGCGAAGGCGTGTGGCACTTTGGCGCCGCATTGCGGTGAGCTGATATGCTGTCTTCACGCTCATAATAGTAAGGGAGAGAGAACATGACTAAAGTCCATCATGCGTTCCTGCAATCTGCATTTTCTGTGGTGGCGCTGTGCGCTGCGATGACGCCTCAGGCCCATGCGGTTGCCGTGTCCGGTCAGGGAACGTGGGAAACCACGCTCCAGGCGCGAGACCTGGATGGCAACTTTGCCAATGGCGCTGAGGCTTATTACGACACGGCGCTCAACATCACCTGGTTGGGAAATGCGGGCTACGCAACCATTGGTTCGACCATACCGGCAAGGCCGATGAGCTGGTATGCCGCCATGGATGTAGTTCAGCAATACAGCATCAATGGGGTGTTGGAATGGCGCCTGCCCAAGTTTGTGGACACGGGCACGCCTGGGTGTAGTTACAGCACTGGCGGAACCGACTGCGGTTCCAGTGTGGATCCTGCCAGCTCGGAACTTGCGCACATGTATTACGTGACGCTCGGCAACAAGGATGCCGTCAAGACCGTGATACCCGGGGGCTACACCAGTGTCACGACCGGCCTGACGAATGGCGGTCCTTTTGTGGGCATGGCTGCCTACACCAGCGATGAAGGGCGCTCGACTACATATGCCAACTGGTGGACGGGCACAGACTATCCGGTTTCCTCACACAACGCTGTGTACTTCAGTGGTACCAACGGCTACCAGACGATCATGGATAAGGGTGACACAATCAGCAGCATTCGCGCCTGGGCCGTGCACGATGGCGACGTTGGTGCGGTGATGTCAGTGCCTGAACCTTCGAGCGTGGTGCTGATGGCTCTGGGTTTGTCGGGTCTGGCTGTGGCGCGCCGACGCAAGGCTCAGGCCTGAGCGCTGCCTATGACGTGACGTAGTTTGGCTGCTGAAGGGCAGACAGTCAGACTGAGCCAGTATAGAAGGCGGCGATGACCTGCAACGGCATGTGCACGCGATGCGCCAGTGAGCTGAGAGACGTTGCTAAGCGCGCTGACCTTTGAAGCCTTGAGCAGACCAAGCCTTGACATGAATGCTGCCTTCAACTTCGAAAAGCCTAACGAATGAAAGGGACTTCCCCGTCCCGAACTATCCGCCGGGTATTGGCGGCAACGGTCTTGAAGGACCAAGATGGGAAGTGCGAAGTTTCCATCAACGGTTCATTCGGAAGGGGAAGTCATGAGCATTATTGCCATCGGCCTGGATTTGGCTAAGAATGTTTTTGCAGTACACGGCATCGACGAAGCGGGCAAGGCGGTGTTGATCAAGCCGGCGGTCAAGCGAGACGCACTGCTGCCGATGATCGCCAAGTTGCCGCCGTGCCTGATCGGCATGGAAGCGTGCTCCGGTGCGCACCACTGGGCGCGTCAGTTCCAGACCTTTGGCCACACGGTGCGCTTGATGGCGCCCAAGTTCGTGGCGCCGTACCGGCTGTCTGGGCGCAAAGGCAAGAACGACGCGGCCGACGCGCAGGCCATCTGCGAAGCAGTGCAGCGCCCGCACATGCGCTTCGTGCCGATCAAGAGCGAAGACGCCCAAGGGCGGTTGAGCATCCACCGAGTGCGGCAAGGGTTCGTTGAGCAACGCACGGCCACGATCAACCGCATCCGAGGCCTGCTGTCGGAGTTCGGCATCGTGCTGCCGCTCAAGGCCGAAGTGGTTCGCCGCGAAGCGGGCCTGCACCTGGAAGATTTGCCCGGTTGGGCCAACACGGCCATCGGTGACAGCCTGAGCGAGTTGCACCACCTGGACGGGCGCATTGCCGAGTACGACCAGCACATCAAAGTGATGGCGCAGTCCGACGAGCGAGGCCGCCAACTGATGGCCATGCCTGGCATCGGCCCGACCACGGCCAGCGCCTTGCTGGCCAGCATTGGCAATGGACACGACTTCAAGTGCGGCCGGCAAGTCTCGGCCTGGCTGGGCCTGGTGCCCGGGCAGTACAGCTCGGGTGGCAAGCAGCGGCTGGGGCGCATCACCAAAACGGGCGACTCGTACTTGCGATGCTTGTTGATCCTGGGCGCCCGAGCGGTGCTGCTCAGCAGCAAGAACAAGACGGATCGATTGAGCCGCTGGGCGCAAAGCGTGGCCGAGCGGCGAGGCTACTGGAAAGCGGTGGTGGCCATTGCGGCCAAGAATGCGCGCATGGCTTGGGCGATGCTCAGCAAAGGTGAAGCGTTCAAGCCATTGGCTTGATGAAGCGGCACGATTGATGAACCGAATCTTCATGGTGTGACGAAAGCGTTGATGAGCCAGGTTGGACCTGCGCGGGGAATGCTCGGTTAACTTTGGAAGGTGCCATCTGGCGACCTTGGCTAACGAATGGAGCCCCCGCGCGCGTCTTTCATCAGGGCCCGCAGCGATGAGCTGCAACCAAGGCCGTTTGTGGTGTCGCCGTCCTTATCCCTGCTCGATGACCTCGCTTGTTCTCCCTGAAGATTGGTGGTTGTATTTCGTCAGATCAATCGCTTGCGCGATTGGTCGTAAGCGTCCGGCGAATGCATGTTGACATCCTGTCAACCCACCAGGATCAGGCTG
>CAZKPN010000208.1:0-2940 GCA_964554655.1 uncultured Aquabacterium sp.
GTCAGCGTTGGCGTAAGCCAGCGACCTGATCGACCTATTGCGCCCATCCCAGGCGCCAGACTCCCCACCTGCATGTGACACTGGCTGTCCAGTGAGCAAAAAAGCGGGTATCAAAGCGGGTATCAAAACGAGGGCTGCCAAGAAATCCCTCATGAAATCAATAGGATAGAGCGCACATGCTGCTGATGATCGACAACTACGACAGTTTCACGTTCAACCTGGTCCAGTACTTCGCCGAGTTGGGCGAAGACGTCCGCGTGGTCCGCAATGACGAGATCACCCTGGACGAAATCGCTGCGATGAAGCCCGACCGCCTGGTGCTCTCGCCCGGCCCCTGCTCGCCCGCCGAAGCCGGCGTGTGCGTGCCCGCCTTGCAGCGCTTCACCGGCCAGTTGCCCATTTTGGGCGTGTGCCTGGGCCACCAGGCCATCGGCGCCGCTTTGGGCGGCAAGGTGATCCGCGCACAAACGCAGATGCACGGCAAGACCAGCGTCATCAGCACCGATCAAAAAGGCGTCTACAAAGACCTGCCCGATCACTTCACCGTGATCCGCTACCACTCGCTGGCCATTGAAAAATCCAGCCTGCCCGATTTCCTGGAGATCACCTCATCGTCTGAAGACGGCGAGATCATGGGCGTGCGCCACAAAGCCCCGCAGACCGATCCGAACTTCGCGCCTTTGGAAGGCGTGCAGTTCCACCCCGAGTCCATCCTGACCGAGCACGGTCACGCGATGCTCAAAAACTTCCTGACCATGTGAGGCACGGGGCATGACCATGATCACCGACACCCAGGCCTTGCAACGCGTCATCGAGCACCGCGAAATCTTCCACGACGAGATGCTGGGGCTGATGCGCCGCATCATGCGCGGCGAGATGTCGCCTGTGGTCATGGCCGCCTTCATCACCGGCTTGCGCGTCAAGAAGGAAACCGTGGGCGAGTTGGCGGCGGCTGCGCAGGTCATGCGCGAGTTCTGCACGCCGGTCAGCGTGGCCGACACCAAAAACCTGGTTGATCTGTGCGGCACCGGCGGCGACGGCGCGCACACCTTCAATATCTCGACCACGTCGATGTTCGTGGCGGCGGCGGCTGGTGCGCGCGTGGCCAAGCACGGCGGGCGCAGCGTGTCGTCCAGCACCGGCAGCGCCGACGTGCTCGAAGCCCTGGGCGCCCGCATTGACCTGACTCCGGAGCAAGTGGCGCAATGCCTGGCGCAAACCGGCGTGGGCTTCATGTTCGCGCCCAACCACCACGGCGCCATGAAGCACGCCGCCCCCGTCCGCAAAGAGCTGGGCGTGCGCACCTTGTTCAACATCCTGGGCCCGCTGACCAACCCGGCCGGCGCGCCCAACCAGCTCATGGGCGTGTTCCACCGCGACCTGGTCGGCTTGCAGGCCCGGGTGCTGCAACGCCTGGGCTCGCAGCACGTGCTGATCGTGCACGGCTGCGATGGCCTGGACGAGATCACCTTGTCGGGCGAGACCTGGGTGGCCGAGCTGAAGGACGGCGAAGTGCGCGAGTACAGCATCCACCCCGAGCAATTCGGCTTGGCCGAGCACGACGGTTCGGCCCTGAAAGCCGTCAACCGCGAGGCCTCCCTGGCCATCGTGCGACGGGTGCTGAACAACGAGCCCGGCCCCACCCGCGACATCGTTTTGCTCAACGCCGCCGCTGCCCTGTACGCCGCCAATGTGGCCGATTCGCTGGCCGACGGTGTCCACCGTGCCCGCGAAGCCCTGGCCAGCGGCCGGGCCGCCCAGGCGCTGGCCACCTTTGTGCAGACCACCCAAGGCTTTTGACGACCATGTCCGACATCCTGAACAAAATCGTCGCGGTCAAGCACCAGGAAATCGAGCTGGCCTTGAAGCGCCAGTCCCTGGCCGCCGTGCGCGCCGAGGCCGAAGCCCGCAACCTGGAGCAGGCCGATCTGCGTGATTTCGTCGGCGCCGTGCGCACCAAGATCGCCGCTGGCCAAGCCGGCGTCATCGCCGAGGTCAAGAAAGCCAGCCCCAGCAAGGGCGTGTTGCGCGAGCACTTTGTGCCGGCCCAGATCGCGGCCAGCTACGCCCAACACGGCGCCGCCTGCCTGAGCGTGCTCACCGACGAGCAGTTCTTCCAGGGCCAGGCCAGCTACCTGCAGCAGGCCCGCGCGGCTTGCGACTTGCCGGTGCTGCGCAAGGATTTCATGGTGAGCAGCTACCAGGTCTACGAGGCTCGGGCCATGGGCGCCGACTGCATCCTGCTGATCGCCGCCTGCCTGGACGATGCGCAGATGGCCGATCTGGAAGCGTGCGCTCACTCACTGGGCATGGCTGTGCTGGTCGAGGTGCACGATGGCGCCGAGCTGGACCGGGCCTTGCGCCTGAAGACCCCGCTGGTTGGCATCAACAACCGAAACCTGCGCACCTTCGAGGTCACGCTGGACACCACCCTGGGCCTGCTCAAGCAGGTGCCGGCCGACCGCGTGCTGGTCACCGAATCCGGCATCTTGGGCCGGGCCGATGTGCAGCGCATGCGCGATGCCAACGTCCACGCCTTCCTGGTGGGCGAGGCCTTCATGCGCGCGCCCGACCCCGGCGCGGCCCTGGCCGATTTGTTCGCCTGATGCCCGGGGATCTGTTTGGCGAGTCGGCGGCCTCGGCCTTGCCCGCCAACCGCCTGACCAAATCGCTCGACGACAGCTTCGACGCCGTGCCTGCCGATTGGCGCGACCTGACCGAATCATTCCGCCACAGCGCCGTGGGCCAATCCCTGATCCAGCGCGTCGAACAAAACCGCCTGGCGGGCGACACCATCTACCCGGGTGATGTGTTCGCGGCTTTGAAGCTGACCCGGCGCGCGCAAGTGCGCGTCGTCATCCTGGGCCAAGACCCGTACCACGGCCCCAACCAGGCGCATGGCCTGGCGTTTTCAGTGCTGCCGGGCGTGAAGGTGCCGCC
>CAZKPN010000209.1:0-2936 GCA_964554655.1 uncultured Aquabacterium sp.
CGCGTGTCGCCGTGCACGATGATCTTGCCGATCATCGAGTCGTAGTTGGGCGGCACGAAGTAGCCAGCGTAGATGTGCGAATCCACGCGCACACCAGGCCCACCGGGCGGGTGCCAGGTGGTGATGCGGCCAGGCGAGGGCACGAACTTCACCGGGTCTTCGGCGTTGATGCGGCACTCGATGGCGTGGCCGCGCATCTGGATCTGCTTTTGCGTGAAGGGCAGCTTTTCGCCAGCGGCCACGCGGATCTGCATCTGCACAATGTCGATGCCGGTGACCCATTCGGTGACCGGGTGCTCGACCTGCACGCGCGTGTTCATCTCGATGAAATAGAACTCGCCGTTTTCGTACAGGAACTCGAAGGTGCCCGCGCCGCGGTAGCCGATCTTCTTGCAGGCGGCGGCGCAGCGGTCACCGATGCGCTCGATGGCGCGACGGGGAATGCCCGGTGCCGGCGCCTCTTCGATGATCTTCTGGTGGCGGCGCTGCATGGAGCAATCGCGCTCACCCAGCCAGACCGCACTTTTGAAGGTGTCGGCCATGATCTGGATTTCGATGTGGCGCGGGTGCTCCAGGAACTTTTCCATGTAGACCGCTGGGTTGCCAAAGGCCGCCCCCGCTTCGGTCTTGGTGGTCTGCACCGCGTGGATCAGCGCCGCCTCGGTGTGGACCACGCGCATGCCGCGACCACCGCCACCACCAGACGCCTTGATGATGACGGGGTAGCCCACGGCCCGCGCGATGCGGATGATTTCCTTGTTGTCGTCGGGCAGGGCGCCCTCCGACCCTGGCACACAAGGCACGCCCGACTTGATCATGGCCTGCTTGGCCGAGACCTTGTCGCCCATGATGCGGATGCATTCAGGGGTGGGGCCGATGAAGACGAAACCGCTTTGCTCGACGCGCTCAGCGAAGTCGGCGTTCTCGGACAGGAAGCCGTAGCCGGGGTGGATGGCCTCGGCATCGGTCACTTCGGCCGCCGAGATGATCGAGGGCATGTGCAGGTAGCTCTGCGCAGACGCTGCGGGCCCGATGCAGACGGCCTCGTCGGCCAGCTTGACGTACTTGGCTTCGCGGTCGGCCTCGGAGTACACCACGACCGACTTGATGCCCATCTCGCGGCAAGCTCTTTGTATCCGCAGGGCAATCTCGCCGCGATTGGCGATCAGGATTTTCTTGAACATGGGAGCCTGCCTTATTCGATGACGAACAAGGGTTGGCCGTATTCAACCGGCTGGCCGTTTTCAACCAGGATCTTGGTGACCGTGCCGGCCACGTCGGTTTCGATCTCGTTCATGATCTTCATGGCTTCGATGATGCAGATGGGCTGGCCTTCCTTGACCTGATCACCGACTTCGGCAAAGGCTTTTGCACCCGGGCTGGACGAGCGGTAGAAGGTGCCGACCATGGGCGACTTGACGACGTGCCCGGTTTCTTCAGGGATTTCGGCCACCACGGGCGCGGCGGCCACGGCGGGGGCTGCGGCCATGGGCTGCTGTTGCGCCTGCATGGGCTGCATCATCACCACGGGCGCGGCGCCAGCTTTCACGATGCGGACTTTGCCATCGGCCTCGGTGATTTCCAGTTCGGAGACGTTGGACTCCGAGACGAGGTCGATGAGGGTTTTCAGTTTGCGCAAGTCCATGATCTGCGATCTCCAGCAAGTCGGGCGAGCAAAAGCTCAGGGATATTCGGGGTGCGGGGGCTTGTCGCTCAGCCGCGAGGAGGGACGCTCAGGCGCTCCAGGGCCGCGTCAACGGCCAACTGGTAGCCCAGCACGCCCAGTCCAACGATGACGCCTTCGGCGATGTCGGAAAAATAGGAGTGGTGGCGAAAGGGTTCGCGCTGGTGCACATTGGACAAGTGCACTTCGATGAAGGGCAGACTCACGCCCGCCAGAGCGTCGCGCAAAGCCACGCTGGTGTGGGTGTAGGCGCCCGGGTTGATGATGATGAAGCGGGTGCCGTCCAGGCGGGCAGCGTGCACCCGGTCGATCAACGCACCTTCGTGGTTGCTTTGAAAGGCCGACAGCGACGCGCCGCGAGCGGCGGCGTGCTGGGTCAGGCCCGTGTTGATTTGCTCCAGGGTGGTGGTCCCATAGACCTGGGGCTCACGTGTGCCCAGCAGGTTCAGATTGGGACCATGGAGAACAAGAATCTGCATGCGTCGTTGACTTAGGGGGTGAGCCTTCAGTCAAGAAAATGAAAGTAAACGTATTTTACGCGCAATTGGCGTCAAAACCCTGGATCCCCCTTGACCGGGGCGGGTTGAGTCTACCAAAGCATCAGGCGACGAAGGCTTTGGCCCAGGCGGCCAGCTCTTCAAAACTGGTGGCGCCCATCTTGCGCTGGCGGATGCCGCCCTGGGCGTCGATGAGCACGGAAAAGGGCAGGCCGCCGGCGCTGTTGCCCAGTTCCTGGGCCAGCTCCGTGCCGCCAAATCCGGCCAGACCAATCTTGAAAGCCACGGGTTTTTTGGCCAGGAAGCCTCGGACCGGGGTGGGGCTGTCGACCGCCAGGCCCAGCACGTTCCAGCCCTGGCCACTGAACTCGCGTTGAAAGCGGTCAAGCTCGGGCATCTCCTTGACGCAGGGCGGGCACCAGGTCGCCCAGAAATTGATCAGCAGGGGGCGGCCTTTCAGGCTGGACAGGGCCAAGGCGGGGCCGTCGAGCGTGTCGAACTGTTTGGTCCAGAAGTCGGGGGGCAAGGGCTCGCTGGCGGGCTGGTCCGCACTGGTGGCTGTGGAGGCCTGGTGTTTGAGGGCCCACCAGCCGCCGCCAGCCGCAGCCAGCAGGCCAACGCCGGCCAGGAGGGCGCGGCGGGTGTTTTGTCGAGAAGCGTCAGCGGTCATGGTGATGGTGTGGTGTCTAACAGGGCACGCAGGGCGTTCAGGTCGCCCCGCTCGGTCTTGCCCTTGGCGTCGCTTTTGAGGGCGC
>CAZKPN010000210.1:0-1501 GCA_964554655.1 uncultured Aquabacterium sp.
CGCGCATGCCGGGCTGGGCATTGATGCGCGCGCGCAGCAGCTTGGCGATCGACAGCACCACGTCTTTTTCATACAGGCCACTGGGGCCGACGGCGCCGGGGTCCTCGCCGCCATGGCCCGCGTCCAGCGCGATGATGACCAGCCGCTGGGTGGATTTGCGAGCGTCGAGGCTCGCCAACTCGGGCGTGGACACCTGGCGGTCGGCCTCGGCCGTCTTGTCTGTGTACTTGTCGGTGCTTTTGGAGGGGGGGGTGGCGCGAACCACGGCCTTGTCCGTGCTGCGTTGCCGCAAGTCACCGATGAAGTCGCCCAACGCGTCGTTGACGGCGTTGGCGGCCTGGTCAGACGCGCTGCTTTTGCCCACGCCTGCCAGGTTGATGGGCGCAGAAGCGCTGCCGGGCGAGGCTGTGCTGTCCGGCGCTGAAGCACCGACCTGGTTGGCGGCCGTGGGTGCGCTGGCCGCATTCTGCGTGGCGGTAGATTGGAGGGCCAGTCGCGGGTCGGCCTCCACCACCGCGTACAAATCGAACACCAGTCGGTGCTGGTAGGCGGCCACCGGCTGCAGGCTGAACACCTGCGGCTTGGCCGCTTGCTTGAGGTCAAACACCAAACGCACGATGTTGGGCTTGAACTGGCCGGCGCGCACCTTGGCGATGTAGGGGTCATCGGCACGCACTTTGCTGACCAGTTCGCGCAGTTGCATGTTCAGCTCCAGGCCTTCGATGTCCACCACCAGGCGCATGGGGTTGACCACCACGAAGTGCTTGGCCTGCAAGGGCGTGTCGGATTCCAGCGTGACGCGGGTGTAGTCGGAGGCGGGCCACACGCGCACCGCCATGAGCTGCGCGCCATGGGCCAGCTCCATCGGGCCAAGCAGCAACACCAGGGCGCCTTGCGCACCCCGTGTCAGCAGTTGGCGTCGGTTCAGGTCATCCATGGTGCACGCCCTCCTGAATCAACCGCGACAACCATTGCGCACCTTGCGCCGTGCCGGCTTCCACGCGCACCAGGCGGCGGTCTTCGTCCAGCGGGGTCAGGTTCAGCAGCAGGTCGGCCACGGGCAGCAGGCCAGCGGCCTTGTCGGGCCATTCCACCAGCTTGAGGCCCGCGTTGGCGAACAGGTCGCGAAAGCCCGCGTCCTCCCATTCCTGCGGGTCGTTGAAGCGGTAAAAATCAAAATGCCAGATGGCCATGCCCGGCGCTTCGTGCGGTTCTACCACCGCATAGCTGGGGCTTTTGATGCGACCCTCCACGCCCAGGGCGCGCAGCAGGTGGCGTGTGAAGGTGGTTTTGCCCGCGCCCAGGGTGCCTCGCAACTCGATGATCGCGGACTCGCCGTGTTGCAGCACCGGCTTCAAGATGTCGGCCCATTGACCCGCCATGGCGCTGCACGCGTCTTCGTCAGGCCAGACAAAGTCGCCGCGCGTCACCGATGGACTCGTGGGTTGGGGCAGGGTGCTTGTTAGGATCGTCACATGCGTCAGGAACTGCGGCCAAGCTT
>CAZKPN010000210.1:1601-2903 GCA_964554655.1 uncultured Aquabacterium sp.
TGGGGCAGGGTGCTTGTTAGGATCGTCACATGCGTCAGGAACTGCGGCCAAGCTTGTCGGAAGGCACTTCATCATCGGGTTTGGACCTGGATGAGGTGCTGACACGCTTGCGGGGTTGGGCCTCGGAGTTGGGATTTTCGCAGATTGGGGTCGCGGACGTGGACTTGTCAAGTGCCGAGGCCGGTTTATTGGCCTGGTTGGCGCGTGGTTTCCACGGTGAGATGCACTACATGGCCGCCCATGGCCTCAAAAGGGCGCGTCCGGCCGAGCTGGTGCCGGGCACCGTGCGGGTGATCACGGCGCGCATGGATTACCTGCCGCAAGCCACGCCCGAGGGTTGGCAGGCCATCGAATGGGCGCGCATGGGCCGCCCTCTGGATGCCACCGTGTCGGTCTATGCGCGGGGCCGGGATTATCACAAGGTGCTGCGCGCGCGGCTGCAAAGCCTGTCGGATCAGTTGGCCGCGCACCTGGGGCCCTTTGGCCACCGCGTGTTCACCGATTCGGCGCCGGTCATGGAGGTGGAGCTGGCCAGCCGCAGCGGCCTGGGTTGGCGGGGCAAGCACACGCTGCTGTTGTCACGCGATGCGGGCTCGACCTTCTTTCTGGGTGAGATTTACGTGGACCTGGCCTTGCCCTTGACGGCACCGGAGACCGCCCATTGCGGCGCCTGCCAAGCCTGCATGGACGTCTGCCCCACGCAGGCCATCGTGGGTGAACGCCAGGTGGATGCGCGCCGTTGCATCTCCTACCTGACCATTGAACACGGCGGCCCGATTCCGCTGGAGTTGCGTGCACTGATGGGCAACCGTATCTACGGCTGCGACGACTGTCAATTGACCTGCCCCTGGAACAAATTTGCTCAGCGCGCCACGGTGCCCGATTTCGATGCACGCGCAGTGTTCGATGCCCCGACCCTTTTGGGGCTCTGGGCTTGGGATGAAGCTACTTTTTTGAAGACCATGGAGGGCAGCCCCATCCGCCGCATTGGCTTTTCCAAATGGCAGCGCAACATCGCGGTGGCCTTGGGCAATGCGCTGCGGGCCACGGGCGACGAGGCTGTTCGCGCGGCCTTGCAGCAATGGTTGTCAACGCCTCCGACAGGGGTGGACGCCGATTTGGTGGGCGAGCACGTGCAATGGGCCTTGCAGGTGCCAATTCGCCCGGTTCAGTCGTTCACCAGCACAACCTTGCCACGCACCTGACGCGCGCCCATGAGCGCAAACGCTTCCTTGAGTTGCGACATGGGCAGCTTGTGCTCGATCAAGGGCTTGATCTTGCCCTCCATGTACCAGGCCGCCA
>CAZKPN010000211.1:0-2893 GCA_964554655.1 uncultured Aquabacterium sp.
GAGCGATGGAATCATAATCCACAGGTCCGCGGTTCGAATCCGTGAAGCGCCACCAAACGTATTTGTACTGAGGCGTGTTGCCCCCAAGTCAGCAATGACCAGGCACCACAGGCGAGTGTCCGCCCACGAATGGACACCACCCTTGGAACGACTTGAAAGCCCCATTGAGGGGCTTTTTCTTTGGCCAGTTCACCCTTCCAGGTGCTGCCACCACTCGCCCCACGCCAGGCACTGGCTCTTTGGCATTTCAGGGGCCGCCCTCTTAGCAGACCCCGACAGCGTTCGGATCGCCCGCCTGCGGCATGCATGTGAAGACATGAGCTTTTTTGCTGGCCCCCTCGGTATCATCCACCGCATGAAAGCCGCGCCCATCCCCGAACACGATCAGCAACGCCTGCAGGCCCTGCGCGACCTGCTGATCCTGGACACCCCGGCTGAAGAACGCTTCGACAGGATCGTGGCCTTTGCAGCGGGCGAATTCGACATGCCGATCGCCCTGATCTCGCTGGTGGATGAAAACCGCCAGTGGTTCAAAGCCAAAGTGGGCTTGGCAGCGTGCGAGACCTCCCGAGACATCTCTTTCTGCGGGCACGCCCTGGAATCGTCTGATGTGCTGATCGTGCCTGACACGCACGAGGACGAGCGCTTCAAAGACAACCCCTTGGTCACCGGCGCTCCGCTCATCCGCTTCTACGCTGGCGCCCCGCTCGTGCTGCCCTCAGGCCATGTGGCCGGCACTTTGTGCCTGATCGACCAAAGGCCGCGCTCGCTGGACCCGCTCGATCTGCCCATCCTCTGCGCGCTGCGCGACCTGGTGCTCAATGAACTGGTGGGAGAACACCGTGGCGCCTGATCGCAACACCAAACGCTTTTCCCTGCTGCTGGTCGAGCCCTACTCGGTCGTGCGCAGCACCGTCACCTCGGTCGCTCGCAGCCTGGACATGGTCGACATCCAGGATGCCCCCAGCATCGAGGCCGCCGCCCCCTTGCTGAGCAGCAGGGCCTTCGACGGCTTTGTGATCGCCCTGGGCGACGACCGGGCAGGGCTCGAACTGATCAACCGCATCCGCAACGGCAGCACCGCCAGCCCCACCACGGCGGTGGTGGCCATCACCACGGAGCGCATGGACCCGGACAGCATCGCAGCACTCAAGAAGCTGGACGTCAAGCGAGTGCTGCTCAAGCCTTTCAAGGTCAAGACCATCTTGGAAACCATGGCCGCCTTGGCGCAACCAGCCCGGCACACCGAACCCTCATGACCCTGCCCGCCCTGATCCTGGCCGCCGGACGCGGCGAACGCATGCGCCCCCTGACGGACCACACCCCCAAACCTTTGCTCAAGGTTCGTGGCAAACCACTGATTGAATGGCACCTCGAAGCCCTGGCCCGCGATGGCGTGCGCGAGGTCGTGATCAACACGGCCTGGCTGGAAGATCAATTCCCCGCCGCTTTGGGCGATGGCTCGCGCTGGGGCCTGCACCTTCAATATTCCATGGAAGCCCGCGACCACGGTGGCGCCCTGGAAACCGCTGGGGGCATCGCCAAAGCCTTGCCCTGGCTGGGCGATGCCTTCTGGGTCGTGGCCGGCGACGTCTTCTCCCCGGACTTTCGATTCGATGATGAAGCGGCACAGCGCTTCGCCCAAAGCACGGACTGGGCTCACTTGTGGATGGTGAGCAACCCCCAGCACAACCCCGGCGGCGACTTCGCCTTGTCGCCCGAAGGCCAGGTGCTGCGCAAAGACAGGGCTCCCCCGGCCACACCTTGCTGGACCTACTCCACCATTGGCCTGTACCGGGCAGCGATGGTGGATGGGGTCGTCGTGGGTAGCCGGGCCGCGCTGCGCCCATGCCTGGACAGGGCCATTGACCACGGCCGCCTGAGCGCCGAGGTTCATGTGGGGCAGTGGGTCGATGTCGGCACGCCTGCACGCCTGGCGGAGTTGGGGTAATGCAGGGCTTGCACCTGACGGCGGATCTGCAGGGCTGCTCAGCCGAAAACCCTTTGATGACCGAGGTAAAGGTGCTGCAACAGCGTTGCCTCAGCATCGTCGCCCTGGCTGGCCTGAAAGCGGTGGGCCAATGCTTTCAGGCCTTTCCGGCTGCAGGCCCCGATCAGGCCGGAGGCGTCACCGGCATGGTCTTGCTGGCCGAGTCGCACCTGGCCGTGCACACCTGGCCGGAATCAGGCGTGGTCACCCTGGATGTGTTCGTTTGCAATCGGCACAGCGACTGCTCAGCCGCGGCACATCAGGTTGTGAATCAGCTGCGCGATGAGTTCAAGCCCAGTCATTGTCAAGTGCAGGAAGTGCCGCGTATTGCACAGAATTGAGCATTCTTTTGTTTCGAAATGCCACAACGTGACTTTCTGCACTGAGGAAAATTAAGTAGTTCCCCTAGCAAACGGTTACACAATCGGTAGAACCCTATAGGCGCCTCACCAAGTCATCGCTAGAGTGCATCGGTCGATGAGGTCAGCCGGTCGCCTTTTTGACGTTGAGAAATCATCGAATAAAGACCGTATTCACAGTGGAGAAATTAAATGAAATTTGCATTGAAAACTTTGGTGGCCACGGCTGCATTCGTGGCTGCTGGTGTTGCCAGCGCCGCCACCCCTTACGCTGGCACCTGGAGCGTGGTCTCCGGTTCGGGCGGCCTGACTTTCTCAGCTGACGCTCTGTCGGCCCTGAGCGCTTCTGGCTCCAACATCATCACCGCTGCCGCCATCCCCAACGTTCCTGGTCTGCCTGGCACGGGCGCCGCCAACACGGCCGTCTACACCAAGGCCACTGGCAACGTCAGCCTGACTTTCAACACCGCCACCATCACTGGTGACGCATTGACTTCGCTGCAAGCTGCCAACTCGTTGGTGAACATCCGTCGCTCGGTGTTCA
>CAZKPN010000212.1:0-2881 GCA_964554655.1 uncultured Aquabacterium sp.
TCCGCCATGCGCGACACCTGCATGACCTCGCCAGTCTTGGCATGGTCGGCCAGGCAGTGGTCGGGATCAAACGCTTTCAGCGAGATCCGTTCAAGCTGCTGCCCGAAAATCTTGACGACCTTGACCATGCATTGCTCCGAAGGTGAGTGGGTTGGCGGATTTTAGGTGGGCGCGTCGGCCTGTCGGCTTTCACGCCCGAAGATGCGGGTGATCAGCCAGGCCATGGCCACATAAGGCCACAGGATGCCGAACCAACGCGACAGGCCATGGAAACGGATGAAGCGCCCATGCTCCCACGATTCCAGCGCCAAGGCGTAATAAGGGTCGGGCGGCACCTGGTGCACCAGGACGATGAGCCCGGCCAGCGTCAGCACCCCCACGCTGGCGCAAATGGTGCGGCTGCGCTCCAGCAACAGGGTGCCGCCCAACGCGCCGACCAGCAGGCCGGTGATGGTGGGCACGCTCATCCAGGTCAGGGCATGGTCAGGCCCGAAATTCATGGCCGTGGACAGCGCCGTCGCGCCCACCCCCATCACCACGGCCCCCACCAACAAGAAAACACGGGTGTTGCGAGGTCGGGCCAGGGCGCAGGCCACGCACATGGGCGCCAGCAGGCCCAAGGCCACGGTGGTGGCCTCACGCGCGGGCACCCACAGCGAGTCCGGGTCGGCGGAAATGTTGTCGGTCCACAGGCTCAAGGGATCGGCGGGCAGCACCCACGCCTGCCAGGGCGTGTCGCGGGTCAGCTCCATCAGGCCGATGAGCAGGTGCGGCAGGAACTGCCCTTCGCCCAAAGGCAATGGCGGCGGGAACAGCAAGCCCAAGGGCCACATCCAGATCAGGGCCAGGCCAAACCCCGCCTGGGGGATGAACCACCGCTCGCGCAAGCGGTGCCACACCTCCACCAGGCCCAAGGCATTCAAGGTCACCGCGGTCAAAGCGCCCCACGCCATGCCCAGGGTGTTGAGCGCCCAGTCGGAAATCGAGGGCACGCGGTTCGGCACCGTGAACTGGGCCAACTCCAAGCCATAAGACAAGGCCGACCCCGTCGCCAGGGTCAGCACCGCCGCCACGAAGGCCCCCCGCCCGCTGCGCAGGTGCGCCACGGTCAGGATCAAACCCAAGGGCAGGTAGCCCAGCAAATTGGCCACCAGGTCGGAGGGCACTTCGTGGGATTGTTTGGGCAGCTCCCAGGTGAAGACGTGGCGGTCGGGCCAATGCCAGCCGGCCAGGGGGAACAAGGTGGCGTAGACGATCAAGGCCACCGCCACCCAGGTGAGCGGCCAGGCGGTGCTGCGGTGCAAGGACATCAACAGGCCTTGAAGCGAGGGCGGATCAGAACGGCTTGACCACCACGAGGATGACGATGAGCGCGAAGATCAGCACCGACCCCTCATTGAACACCCGCAACCATTTGTGCGTGCGACGCTTGCTGAGCTGCTCGAACTCGCGCAGGATCTTGCGGCAGACGTGGTGGTAGCCAATGGCGCCGATCACCAGCAGCAGTTTGGCGTGCATCCAGCCATTGCCCGGCCCCTTGCCGATGCCGTAGTACAGCCACAGCACCAGGCCCAGCACCACGGCCGGGATCATCAGCAGCGACATGAAGCGGTACAGCTTGCGCGCCATGAGCAGCAGGCGCTCACGCTCGGCGTGGCTGTCGCCCGGCACCATGGCCAGGTTGACGAACAAGCGCGGCAGGTAGAACAGGCCGGCAAACCAGCTGGCAACGAAAACGATGTGAAGGGCTTTGATCCAGAGCATGGCCGATTATGGCCAGAGCACTGGTCGATTTGAGGATCGATTGCGCGGCGCAACATGGCCGGCACAAAAAAAAGAGCCCCGGCATGGCCGGGGCTGTGGAAGCCTTAACGCTGTCATCACGGTAAGGCACCTGCTCAGGGAGGAAAAGCAGGGAATGAAGGCCTTGCGGCGTATCATTCAGGATCGATTATAGAGGGCTTGCGGCGCCATGTCTCTAACCCATGTCCGCAAACCCGGGATTGCTGCCGATTTTTTTGTTCTCTTTGCATTCCTTCACACAGTTTTCACACCCTGTCCCGCATGTCCTTCTTGCACCACTTCCCGCAACACCGCCCTCGCCGCCTCCGCCGTGATGAATTCACGCGCCGCCTGGTGCGAGAGCACGCACTGACTTCTGCTGATCTGATCTACCCGGTCTTCGTGTTGGATCAAGACGACGGCGTGCAAGACATTGCCTCCATGCCAGGCGTGCAACGTTTGAGCCGTGGCGCCCTGTGGGCCCAGGCGGAACAGTGCGTGAAGCTGGGCATCCCGGTGATGGCCTTGTTCCCGGTGATCGACCTGGCGCTCAAAACGCCGGACGGCCAGGAGGCCCTGAACCCCGAAGGCCTGGTGCCCCGCACCGTGCGCGAGTTGAAGCGGCGCTTTCCCGAGTTGGGCGTGATGACCGACGTGGCGCTGGACCCCTTCACCACCCACGGCCAGGACGGCCTCCTGGACGAGACGGGTTACATCCTGAACGACGAGACCGTGGCCGTGCTGACGCGCCAGGCCTTGGTGCAGGCCGAGGCCGGCGTGGACATCGTGGCCCCCAGTGACATGATGGACGGGCGCATCGGCGCCATTCGCCAGGCGCTGGAAGCGCAAGGCCTGATCCACACCCGGATCATGGCCTACAGCGCCAAGTACGCCAGCGCCTTCTACGGCCCCTTCCGCGACGCGGTCGGCTCCAAGGCCAACCTGGGCAAAAGCAACAAGAAGGTCTACCAGATGGACCCGGGCAACAGCGACGAGGCCCTGCGCGAAGTCGGCATGGACATCGCCGAGGGCGCCGACATGGTGATGGTCAAGCCCGGCATGCCTTACCTGGACATCGTGCGCCGGGTGAAGGACGAGT
>CAZKPN010000213.1:0-2814 GCA_964554655.1 uncultured Aquabacterium sp.
TCGTCGAATGTGATCGGGACAAGGGCGAGGTGTACATCCGCCCCGTGGGCCGCACCACCAAGCCGGTCAACCTGTTTATCTCCAGCGCGCAGGCCACTTACACCCTGCTGCTGCACCGATCTGACACGCCTGCCGACACCATCGTGATTCGCGACACCAGCGCCAGGCCATTCAAACCTGAGGCGCCAACGCAAGGCCCGGCGGGCACCTCGGCCAACCATGTGCGTGCGATGAAAGCACTGCTGGTGGCCATGGCCTCGGACCGGGTACCGGCTGATGTGCGTGTTGAAGAGGTCAACCGCCCTGTCCCCTTGTGGGTCGAGGCCATTTTTTTACTGATGCGGCGCTATGAGGGGCGCGGCTTGCTCGGTGAGAAGTACTTGCTGCGCAACACCAGCGCGGCCTTGATGGTGCTGGCCGAGCAGGAGTTCGACCGCGATGGCACCCAGGTCTTGGGCGTGGCCATCGAGAACCACAACCTGCAACCGGGGGAGAGCACCAATGTGTTCGTGATCCGGCAGGAGAACACGCGATGAACATGCCCTTCTCCTCGAATGGGCCCGGCGCTTCAGTGGGTTCGGGTGCGATCAATCGGCTCAAAAGCGCGCTGGGCGGCTCATTAGGCGGCGTGTTGCAGGGCATGTCGCCACGCCAGCGCCAGTACGCCACCCTGGGCGCGATCCTGGTCGTGGGCGTCGGGCTGCTGTGGCTGATCTTCGCCCTCACCGACACGCGCTCGCCAACGGCTGGTGCGCCAAGCAACGGCAGCGGACTACCATCCTCCGTCACCAACATCGGTGTGATGACGCCGGGGCAGCAGGTCAACCCGGTGGACCAATGGGTGGGCACCGCAGGGCGCAAGCTGGCGCAGTACGAGAACGAACGCGACGAACAGTCCCGCCTCAACAAGGACCGCCAAGCCTTCGAGGCCCACACCATGCAGCGCTTTGCCGAGATCGAGCAAAAGCTCACCTCGGCCAGCCAGGCGGCGAGCATGCCTGTGGCGCCCAACCCGATGGCGCCTCCCGCCACGCCTTTGCCTCAACCACCCACCATGCCACCGGCATCAAGCCTGCCCGCGGTGCCGCCCCCACCCAAGGCATCACCAGTGGGCACCTTGCCCCCGGGGGATCCGGGCATGTCGATGCAAGACATGGCCCCGGTGTTGACGCGCATCACCCTGGTGGAGCGCAGCCAGACCCGGGTCAGCGCTGCGGTAGCCACGGACACCCCCGCGCCGATTGCCTCCGTGACGACACCCACCACCGGAGAAGCCTCCAGCATCGCCACCTTCCTGCCCGTCAGCTTCACCCGTGGCACCTTGCTGGGTGGCCTGGATGCCCCCACGGGCGGGCAGTCTCAGTCCAACCCACACCCGGTGCTGATCCGCTTGTCAGACAACACTGTCTTGCCCAACCGCTTTCGGGGCGAATACCGCGACTGCTTCGTGATCGCCGCAGGCTATGGCGACATCAGCTCGGAACGAGCCTACCTGCGCACCGAGAACCTGTCCTGTGTGCGACCCGATGGCGCCACGCTGGAGGTCAAGATCCAGGGCACGGTCTATGGCGAAGACGGCAAGGTGGGCATGCGCGGGCGATTGGTCACCAAGCAGGGGCAGATGCTGGCCAACGCCCTGCTCGCGGGCGTGGTCAGCGGCATCGGCCAGGGCCTGGCCACCTCATCGACCACCTACAGCACCTCGGCGCTCGGCACGATCGCCAGCAGTGGCGGTGGCGGCAATGGTGCAGATGCCTACCGCTCGGGCCTGGGCACCGGTGTTGGCAAGGCCCTGGACCGGCTGGCCCAGTACTACATCAAGCTCGCAGAAAACACCTTCCCCGTCATCGAGGTCGATGCAGGCCGGGAGATCGATGTGGTGATCACCAAGGGGGTGCGCATTGACGTGCCGATGTCGGCCAACACAGGTCGCGCGCCTGGCCGCGCCATGCCGTCGGCTGGCGCCGAAGACCAGGACCGCTATTCAAAGGCCTCCAATGATGACAACTACTGATGTGCGCCCCGCTTGCCGCCCAAGCCTGCTCAGCCGGATGTTGATCTCCGCACTGGTCACGTCCTTGGTCAGCAACGTGGTCAGGGCCGATGCCACCGATGAAGCTCGCCTGTTGGCCACGCTCAGGAAGGCAAACCCCAGCACGCGTTTCACCCAGGTTGTGCGCTCCCCCATTGCGGGCCTGTACGAGGTCTGGATGAACGGCAACGTGGCCTACGTCTCGGCGCAGCAGCCGCGCTACTTTGTCTTCGGGCATGTGTTCGACACGCAGACCATGACGGACCTCACGGCCCCCAAGCTGGCGCTCGCCGCCAAAGGCAGTGCCCTGACACCAACAGCGGTCGCCCCCATCACCTTGGACAAGCTGCCCCTGGCAGACGCCATCAAGACCGTGCGCGGCAACGGGCAAGGGCAGGTGGTGGTGTTCAGCGACCCGGGCTGCGGCTATTGCAAGCAGCTTGAGCCGGAGCTGGCGCAAATCGACAACGTCACGGTCTACACCTTCTTGCTGCCCTTCCAGGGTGAGGCCAGGCCGATTGCGATCTGGTGCGCCACGGACCGCGCCGAAGCCTGGCAACGCTACATGTTGCAGGGCGATGCCACCACGCTCAACACCGCTGCGATCTGCGAGCACCCCGTGGGCCGCAACCTGGTCTTGGCACAACGCCTGGGCGTGCAAGCCACGCCCACCCTGGTTTGGGCAGACGGCAGCCGAACCGAAGGCTATGTCGATCACCAAGTCATACAGGCCCGCTTGCAGCAGCCACCGAAGGAGGCTCGACCATGAACACACCCTTGAC
>CAZKPN010000214.1:0-2813 GCA_964554655.1 uncultured Aquabacterium sp.
ATGCGGAGGCGCTGGAGTTGATGGAGAAGGTCGACACCTTGGTGGTGGACAAGACAGGCACCCTGACCGAGGGCAAGCCGACGGTTCAGACGGTGGTGGCCGCCAGCGGCTTCGACCAGCAACAGGTGCTGGCCTGGGCCGCCAGTCTGGA
This sequence comes from uncultured Aquabacterium sp., assembly GCA_964554655.1. Lineage (GTDB taxonomy): Bacteria > Pseudomonadota > Gammaproteobacteria > Burkholderiales > Burkholderiaceae_C > Aquabacterium. The sequence goes on from CAZKPN010000214.1 coordinate 152, forward strand.
AAAACTCAGCGAACACCCGCTGGCCACGGCCATCGTGGGGCGCGCCCAGGCTGATGGCGCGACGCTGTCCAGCGTTTCCGGTTTCGATTCGGTGACGGGGCAGGGCGTGCGCGGTGTCATCGATGGCCAGACCGTGCTCCTGGGCAACGCGCGCCTGTTGGCGTCCGCCCAAGTGGACATGGCCTCGGTGGAGAAGGACGTTGAAGCCCTGCGCCTGCAGGGGCAGACCGTGATGTACCTGGCCGTGGGCGCCAAGCTGGCCGGGTACGTCGGGGTGGCCGATGCCATCAAGGCCTCCACGGCGGAAGCGATCCGCCTGCTCAAGGCTTCGGGGGTGCGCATCGTGATGCTCACCGGCGACAACCCGGTGACCGCCGCGGCCGTGGGCAAGCTCCTGGGCCTGGATGAGATCAAGGCCGGTGTGATGCCTGAGGACAAGTACAAGCACGTCAAGGCCTTGCAGGATGAGGGCCGCATCGTCGCCATGGCCGGCGACGGGGTGAATGATGCGCCCGCCTTGGCCCAAGCCAATGTCGGCATCGCCATGGGCACGGGCACCGATGTGGCCATGAGCAGCGCGCGCATCGTGCTGGTCAAGGGTGATTTGCGCGGCATTGCCAAGGCCCGCGAGTTGAGCCAGGCCACCATGCGCAACATCCGCCAGAACCTGTTCTTCGCCTTCATCTACAACTTCCTGGGCGTGCCGCTCGCCGCTGGTGTGCTGTACCCCTTCCTGGGGATCTTGCTCAGCCCCATCGTGGCCAGTGCGGCGATGGCCCTGAGTTCCGTCTCGGTGATTGGCAATGCGCTTCGCCTGCGTTCGGCCAAGGTGTGAGCCGCACATGAACACCATGTCAAGGCCTCGCGAGGTTGAACCCATCACGAGAATAGGTGCGGTCGGCGGTAAGGGTGTTGTGCTGGATGAAGCTTCGGCGAAGGGCAGTATTGCCAGCACGCCTGATGCGCCATGGACGGCGACGCAGCAAAGTTTGCATGAGCAGTGGCGTCGTTACCAGGTGGACCTGGTCCAGCGCTCGATGCTGTTCATGGATGCGTTGCGCGAGCGTGCCGACAACATGCTGGCCCACGAGGCGGCGGGGATGCCGCCCTTGCTGAGCTTCGCGCATGAGGTGGTGCTGGACGCGCGCCAGTTCGCCGTGCCGGTGAACTACGCCTTGTTGCGCATCATCCCTTCCAGTGAAGATCCGCCCAAGATCGCTTCTTCCGATAACCGCCCCGTCATGGTTGTGGACCCGCGCGCAGGCCATGGCCCGGGGATCGGCGGATTCAAGCGTGATTCCGAGGTGGGCATGGCCTTGGAAGCAGGCCGGGCGGTGTACTTCGTGGTGTTTTTCCCTGAGCCAAGGCCCGATCAGACCCTGGCCGACGTTCACCACACCCTGCGCCGCTTCGTGGAGAAAATATGCGAGCTGCATGATGGCGTCGCCCCGGTGCTTTACGGCAATTGCCAGGGTGGTTGGGCGGTGGCGCTGCTGGCGGCCGACTGCGAAGGGTCTGCCGGTCCGGTGGTGATGAACGGCTCGCCGCTGTCGTATTGGGCAGGGGCCTCCGATGTGAATCCCATGCGGCTGGCCGGGGCCTTCCTGGGCGGAGCCTGGATTGCCCACTTCACCGCAGACCTGGGCAACGGACTGTTCGACGGGGCCTGGTTGGTCCACAACTTCGAGAGCTTGAACCCGGCGCATTCGTATTTCACCAAAAACTACCAGCTGTTCTCCCAGATCGACACCGAGCGCAAGCGTTTCCTGGATTTCGAGCGTTGGTGGGGCGGCTATAGCTTCTTGAGCCGCGAAGAGATCAAGACCATTGTGGAGAACCTGTTCATTGGCAACCAGTTGGAACAGGGCCTGATGCGCATTTGCGAGCATTGCGTGGCCGATCTGCGCCGCATCAGTCACCCGGTGGTGATCTTCGCTTCCAGCGTGGACAACATCACACCGCCGCATCAGGCGCTGAATTGGATACCCGCCGTTTACCCCACCACACAGGCGCTCAAGGACGCGGGCCAGCGCATCGTCTACCTGATCAATGAACATGTGGGCCACCTGGGCATCTTCGTGTCCGCCAGTGTGGCGCGGCACGAGCACCACGCCATCTTGCAGGAGTTGGCACACATCGAAACCTTGCCACCCGGCCTCTACCAGATGGTCATTGACTCGACCGACGAGGCCTCTCGCCGCCCAGCCCGTGTGCATTACGAGGAGCGGCAGGTCGAGCAAGTGCACTACGCCTACCCCCGACAAGCCTTCGAAAAGGTGCGCCAGATGTCGGAGGTCAACGAGTCTGTGTATGCCCACTGGGTCAGCCCATGGGTTCGCGCCTGGGCCAATCCCTGGGGGGCGACCATGCAGAAATGGATGCACCCCATGCGTGTGCAGCGCTATGCCTTCGCGACGGCGCTCAACCCGGTCACGGCCTCCCTGGCGCCCTGGGCCGCCTGGATCGCCGACCACCGGCAGCCCGTTGAGCCCGCCAATGTGTTCTCGACAGCCGAGGCCCAAGCCGCCCGTGGCGTGGTCGATGTCATCGACAACTGGCAACACATGCGCGATGCCATGGGTGAGACCTTGTTCCAGATGTACTTCGGCCAAAACGTTCAAGACCTTTGACTCATCCAATCTGGAGAAATGACATGCGCAAA
>CAZKPN010000215.1:0-2772 GCA_964554655.1 uncultured Aquabacterium sp.
CCCGGTTTGGACGTCTTTGGACGTGTTTTTGGACGTCTTTGGACGTCTTTGGATGCAGCAACCCGATCTGATTCAATATGAATCAAGGACTTACAGCATCTCAGGGGCACTTCTATGAGTCGCAATCGGATGCATTTGGTGCTCGCAGCCCAAAGCCCCACGCCCAGGCGAACTGTTTGATCAATCGCCCTTATTTTCCCAGAAACCTAACTGGCTGCGGAAATACCCAACACGCAGCCCCGCTGCTGAGGTGAAGGTTGGTTTTTCGACGGTGCGAGTGGCCTGTGACGTCGAATCACTCCATTTCAAGACCATTTCGGCCTGATTTGAGGTCATTTCAAGCCCTCTCCCACTCATCACGCGACCTCCAGACGGACCTGTCCCAAGGTGCGCATGCGCACGAGGTTGTAGGCGGCCATGGCCATCATGAAGACTTGATCGACTTTCTTGATGCCGCGCACCATCACCTGACGAATTGGGCCTATGAACTTGGCCCAGCCAAAGCCCTGCTCGATGAGCTTGCGCTTTTGCTGCGAGATGCTGTAGCCCTCTGTGCTCGCGATCTCATCGGGCACAGCAGAGGCGCGGTTTGATTTGTTCTGCGCCACATGCGGCGTGACCTTCATGTCTTGCAGCGCCTTGATGAACTCGGCCGCGTCGTAGCCCTTGTCGGCACCCAGGGTGATCTCACCTTCGGGGTTGGCTTGCCGGGCATCGGCCACCATGGCCTTGGCCGCTTCGCGCTCGGCGTGGCCATCGGCTTGCGTGACCATGGCGTTGACGATCAACCCGTTGCGGTTCTCCATCAACGTGTGGCCCATGAAGCGCAACTCGCTGGCCGTCTTGCCTTTGCGAAACAGCCTGCTGTCGGGGTCCGTGCTGGACGCGTGTGTCTCGTTGCTGCGTGACTTGCCTCGGAAGTCACTGCCATCGTCGTCGTCCTTGCCGTCTTTGCGCACGAAGCTCTTGTGGCCTGCCCAGGCTTGAATCAAGGTGCCGTCCACGCTGAAGTGCTCCTTGGACAACCACCTCTTCTTGTCCGCCTGCTTGAGCACCGCGTTGAAGAAGGCCACCACAGCATCGTGCTCGATCAAGCGCTCGCGGTTCTTTGTGAACACCGTGGGCACCCACACCGCGTCGTCCATCGACAGGCCAATGAACCAGCGAAACAGCAGGTTGTATTGCGTCTGCTCCATGAGCTGGCGCTCCGAGCGGATCGAATACAGCACCTGCAGCAGCATGGCTCGCAGCAGCTTCTCGGGCGCAATGCTGGGGCGCCCGCCCTTGATGTCGTCCTCGTACATCTGGGCGAACAGATCGCCCATCTCGGCCAGTGCCTTGTTGACCATCGTACGGATGACCCGCAGCGGGTGGTTGGCTGGCACGAAGTCGTCCAGCTTCTTGAGGGTAAACAGGCCTTCGGTGAATGTGTCGGCGCCGCGCATGGGTCGTGTCAGTTCAGGTCGTGGTGGGGCTACGCTGATAACGCATCACGCCAACGTGGCGTGGACTGGGTCGGTAGGTATTTAAGCAGCCTGTTAGGGAAGGTCTGCATAAACCGCCCGAACACGTGGTTGGCGCAGATCTGATTGCCTGAGACCATTGCGCCCATGAAGCAGACAAGCCTGGGATTGGGAGCCTCGACCAAGCGCACGCGCCGGCGAGAGTTCCTCGATGAGATGGAGCGGGTGGTGCCGTGGGCCGACCTGGTGGCGTTGGTATCGCCGTACTTGCCGGAAGGCAAACGTGGCCGCCCGCCGTTTCCGGTGGAGTCGCTTCTGCGCATTCACTTCATGCAGCAGTGGTTCACGCTGAGCGATCCGTCGATGGAAGAGGCGCTGCATGACATGCCGCTGTTTCGTGATTTCGCAGGCCTGGGTGGTTGGGATGACCGCCTGCCCGATGAGAGCACCATCCTGAGGTTCCGCCACGTGCTGGAGAAGCACAAGCTGGCGCCGCAGATCCTGGCGGTCATCAACGATTTGCTTCGGGCCAAGGGCTTGATGCTGCGCAGCGGCACGGTCGTGGATGCCACTCTGATTGCGGCACCGAGCTCCACCAAGAATGCCAGCGGGGAGCGCGACCCCGAGATGCACCAGAGCAAGAAGGGCAACCAGTGGTACTTCGGCATGAAGGCGCACATCGGCGTGGATGCTGACTCGGGATTGGTGCATACCGTGAGCGGCACTTCGGGCAACGTCAACGATGTCATTGAAGCCAACAGCCTGCTGCATGGCGAGGAGCTCAACGCCTTCGGCGATGCGGGCTACCAGGGGGCGGCCAAACGGCCAGACGCCAAACCAGAAGTGCAATGGCACATTGCCATGCGTCCAGGCTTGCGCAGGGCACTGGACAAGGACAGCCCGCAGGGCAAGCTGGTCGATCAGATCGAACGCCTCAAGGCGCAGATCCGGGCCAAGGTCGAGCACCCGTTCCGCGTGATCAAGCGTCAGTTCGGGCACGTGAAGGTCCGCTATCGCGGCTTGGCCAAAAACACGGCTCAGCTCCATACGTTGTTTGCGCTGTCCAACCTGTGGATGGCTCGTCGGCAGTTGTTGGGAGCCTTGGCATGAGTGCGTCCAAATGGACCGGAATGGGGACCATTGCGGCCCCATCCACCCGCAAAATGGCCTGTTTGGCGCCGCAATCGCCATTTCAGGCACCTCTCGCGCAGTCAGCACTCATTTGTGCAGACCTTCCCTAGGGGGCCGCGCGACAGCAGGGAAGTGCAGGCGACATTCCACCTGCGGGTCTTCCTTGGGGATTCAGGTG
>CAZKPN010000216.1:0-2674 GCA_964554655.1 uncultured Aquabacterium sp.
CGGTGGGCAGGGCGGTGCCGTTGACCGCCACGGTCACGCCATAGCTGGTGAAGGACCCGCTGAAGCCGCCGCTGGTCAGCAGGGCCGACATGCCCTGGTAAACGAATTCGCGGTTCTCCGAGTTCATCAGCGTGTCGTAAACCAGACGCGATCCGGTGCCGAAGACGCTCTGGTTGCTCATCCCTGCGCCCGAACGGTTCGAATCGCAGCAGTCCTTCAGCAGCCGGTCTCGGCAATGGTTGGCCTCGCCGCTGAAAACCCGCATGTTGCTGGTGTCGAGGTAGACCCCCGCCTCCCGAGCCGCCTCCAGCATCGACATCGAACGGGCGAAGTCGGCATCGTTGGTGTAGCTGGTGTTGAAGCAACTGCTGCCCAGGCAGAACACGTTGGATGGGCAGTTCGATGCCGTGGTGATGCTTTGGGCAACCGCGGGGCAGGCGTAGCTGTCCTGGTAAATTTCGCACGCACCTGTCGCGGCGTCCGTCTGCTTGCACACGCTGGTGCCCAGCTTGCAGCCTTGGGCCACGAGAGGCGCGCATCCGTCTGCTGCCGCGCCCGATGCGCAGGACAGCGTGCGTTCGTATGACCAGCAGGCCCGGGTGACCGCGCGGCCATCGATGACCTTGGTCGATGGGCCATCAACGCAGCGTTCGGCCGTGGTCACGGTGCAACGGCCACCGGCCCCGACAGGCGCGCTCTTGTCGTCCCACACATCGGTTTCGGTATGGTTCATGGTTGGCTGCTGGAAGGCCAGTGGCACGCTCCAACCCGAGGCGCCGACCAGGACCGCGGCACCCGAGGCTTTGACGCATTGCAGGCCAGCGCGGCCAAAGATGGCGGTGCCACCGAAGCCGCATCCGGCGCGCGGCACCGCCGTGGTGAGGGTGTAGCAGCGGTCGGCAGGCCCGGCGGACAGGACGCGGCTTGACCAGTGAGCTTGCAGCGAGTCGCCCCGGACGGTGCCAGTCGGACAGGTGTACACCGGCGTGCCGAACTGGAAGGTGTAGTTGCAGGTACCTGCGGTGCACCCTGAGCCAGGCATCACCACGACCTTGAATGGCCGCCGACAGTGCCCATTCCAGTGCGGAGCCAAGTCGGCCACGAACGACGCTTGAGCCGAGGGTGTGATGGGCAGCTCGAGCGTCTGCCAGCCCATGCATGCACCATTGGCGCCTGCCGCGTAGAAGCGAAATCGCTGGCGCTGGTCCGTCCGGATTCGGCACTCGGCCTCAGCCACCATGTAGTCCCAGCCATTGCGGTTCACTTGAGCATGTGCGAACCAATCGCCAGCGTTGCAAGTGGGGATCAGTTCGACCTGCACTGTCAGGTCTCGGTGGGTGGCGTAGTGGCCAAGCCCATTGAAGCGCTGGCACTGCTTGGTGATGTTGCTTGCGGGCTGGGACACCTCGGTTGTCGTGCAGCCGCTGTAGAACGACGCGAGGCTGCCCAACTCCAGCGAAGGGTTGCGCGCGATGTCGCGTGCGGTCGCCACGGCGGGGTCGTAGGGGGAGATGGCTGGACGGGGTGTGTTCGCCGAGTTGAGTGCTCCCTGTTGGGCCTGGCAAACCGGGTCATTCGGTGTCGTGGCGCAGGCGGCCAGCCTTGCCTGGGCCGGGCCTGATAGGCTGGGACGGCCATGGTAGGCCGCCTCGGGGGGCGTGCTGGTGTAGCCCGGGACGTTGGTCGATGCGGTGGGCGTGTTGACTGTGCCGCGGATCACCGGGTTGGCCGCTTGCCCTGCAGCGGTGCCTTCTTCGTGAGGTCCGGCCAAGGCCGTCGTCTGGGTCGTGACGAAGCACCAGAGCGTGAACCAGATGAGGGGTCGGCGCAGCATGGCGGTGCCTTTCCTATCCCTTGATCCGCTGGAGGAAGGGTGCGGCTTCCTTGCCGAAGCGTGGCGCGTGACGCTGGATGTGGGACAGCGCGTAGTCCAGGCTCACGTCTCCGGCCAAGCGGACAAAGTCTTCCGGTGATGCACAACTGCCGTACGCGCAGGCTGTCGTGCTTGCAAGGCGCGCACCGCTGCGAACGATGACGAAGCTGGGCACCTGCACCACGGCATAGCGCTCAAAGGCCTGGGGATCGATCTGGATGGCCACTTTACGTTGGCCGATGAGGCTTTGGACCTGCGCAACGGTGTCCCGCAAGGAGCCCTTGGTCAATCCACGGATCAGGAGCGATGCCTTGGCGCGGGAAGCCTGATCGACCAGACGCTGCAGGGTGGCTTGCGGCATCGACAGGCTGATGAAAACCATCAGGATGGGGCCTGAACTCAGCTCGATGGCCTGGGGCTCGGATGCGATCTGGGCGGCATAGCCTTTGGCCAGGGCTTCCAGGTCGATGGGGGCTGTTGACCTGGGTTGTGGAAGGGCCTCGATCCTGGGGCTCGCCGAGATCGGCACGCGGGCCAGTTCGGCCTCGCTGGGCATGGGGTGGGTGCTTCGGGCTTGGTCGATGTCTTGCTCGGTGACCGTGGGTTGCGAGCGTCGGGCCTGAGCGATGTCTGCATCGGTGCCGGTGGGCGGGCGCTGGGCCAGCAGCATGCCGGGCGCGATCAGGCATGCCCCCATCAGCATCCAACGCGCACACACTGAAGGCGGTACTCGCAGCGCCCCACGTCGAAGAAGGGGAAGGTCAGTAGCCCACACAGCAGTTCCTTTTGCGAAACAACATG
>CAZKPN010000217.1:0-2605 GCA_964554655.1 uncultured Aquabacterium sp.
GCACCTCACGCGAGGCCATGCAAAAGGTCAAGCTCGAGTTTGGCAACGACGCTGTCGTGTTGTCGACCAAGCCCGCCCCTGAAGGTGGCATCGAGGTGCTGGCCATGGCGACCGACAGCGTGCCGTCGATGGATTCGTACCCACCTGCCGAACGCGAAGAGCGTGCGCCTGCGGCCCGTCAGCAAGCTGCTGCAACGCAAGCTGCCGCGCCTGCCCGCAAAGCCGAAGTTGCCCCTGTGGCCGCTCAATCCCAATCCCCGGCCCGCTCCGCCATGGCCAACCTGGCCTCGACCGTGCAGGATGACGTCAAGCAACTCGCCATGAGCACCTTGTCCTTCCAGGACTATGTGCGTGAACGCATGCTCAAGCGCCGCCAGGTGGCCCTGAAAGCCGCCCGCACCGAACCCGCGCTGGCCGGCACGCCTGAAGATCAACTGTCGCAGCGCCTGGGCAATGTCAAGCCGCAGCAGCCCGTGCAGCCAAGCGCCAACGTCGATCTGTCGGCGGGCCTGGATGCCTGGTTGTCTTCGCCTCCTGCGCCGGCTCAAGCGCCTGCGCGCCCTCCGGTTCAAGCGGTTCGTGCCGCCCCGCAAGACACCAGCCATGTGGCACAGGTTCTGCCTTTGCGCGCCGAATCGCGTGAAGAGACTCAGCCTGTTCGCCAGGCCCCCGCCAAGGCCGTTCGCCCCGCCAGCGACCCTGCTGAACTGACCCTCAAGTCCGTGACCGGCCGCAGCGCCGCCTCGGCCGACAGCTCGCGCCCCGATGCCGCCACCATGGCCGCCCTGAAGGCCTCGCAAGACGCCAACGCCTCGATGCTCACCGAGCTGCGCGCCATGCGGGCCATGATGAAAGAGCGGTTTGAAACGATCGCTTTCATCGAGAAACTGCGCCGCACGCCCGCCCAGGCTGGCCTGGCCCAAAAGCTGTTGGACGGTGGTTTTTCCGCCGTGCTGATCCGCAAAATGCTGGACGCCATGCCCGCCGAAGTCAGCTCCGGTGCGCAAGACGAAAACGTCTGGGCCGCACAGGTGCTGCAGCGCAACCTGAACACCGCCGACAAGGAGTTGGCCATCGAAGACCAGGGTGGCATCTTCGCCCTGATCGGCTCGACCGGCGTGGGCAAGACCACTTCGACCGCCAAGCTGGCCGCCATGTTCGCCGCCAAGCATGGCGCGCAGAACCTGGGCCTGATCACGCTGGACGCCTACCGTGTTGGTGCCCATGACCAACTGCGCGCCTATGGCCGAATCCTGGGTGTGCCCGTGCACATGGCCCATGACCGCGCCGCGCTGGAAGACCTGCTTGAGTTGCTTTCGGCCAAGAAGATGGTGCTGATCGACACGGCCGGCATGGCCCAGCGCGATGGCCGCACCAAAGATCTGCTCGAGATGCTCGCCCACCCTGCGATCCGCAAAGTGCTGGTGATCAACGCCTCGTCGCAAGGCGATGCGATCGAAGACGTGATGGCGGCCTACCAGGTCAATGCCTGCGCTGGCGTGATCCTGTCCAAGCTGGACGAAGCCGTGAAGCTCGGTCCGGCCCTGGATGCGTTAATCCGTCACAAATCCAAGGTGCTGGGCGTCGCCAACGGCCAACGCGTGCCAGAAGATTGGCACAGACTGTCATCGCAGGCTTTGGTGCACCGCGCATTGCGCGCCAGCCTCAATCCCGCGTACCGCCTGGACCCCAATGAAGTCAGCCTGGTGTTCTCGACCCCCGCCATGACCGACGTCACGGCCTCACCGTCCGCGCTTTGAACCTGTCGCCGCCCATGACCAGTTTTTCGCCTCAACCTCTTGCCGCCAGCCTCCCGGCCGACCAGGCCCAGGGTTTGCGCCAGATGTTTGCCTCGCGCGTGCTGCGGTTTGTGCCCGTGGTGGCCAACCCCGGCGCGGTGTGTGGCGGTGTGGTGCTGGAACGCCTGTGCGCCGCTTACGCCAGCTTCGGCCTGCACACCCTGGTGGTCGATGCCGGTGACCAAGCCAGGGGCCTCAGCGAACTGGCGGAGTTTGATTTGAGCGAAGGCATCGAGCCTTTGTCAAAACAAGTGAGCTACCTGGCCGCCCGGGGCCTGCCCTTGCGGCATGCCGACGCTCGGGGTTCGTGTGGCAGCTTGCTGCACGCCCTCGCCAATGCGGCACCGCAATGCGATGTGGTGCTGGTGCACGCCTCGGCCAGCGAGCTGGTGCGCATCTTTGGTGAACGCGCCCGGCACGGCAACCTGCGCCCGTTGGTGTTCACCAACGATGTGGCCGAAGGCCTCAAGCAGGCCTATGCCGCCGTCAAGATCATGAGCCAGCGGGGCCCGTGGTTGGCCTACGACCTGCTGGTGTGCGCACACCCCCACTCGGACCAGGCCGATGCCGTGGCCGAGCGTTTGGGCCAGTGCGCCGACAGCTTCCTGGGTGCGGCGCAACGTGACTGGCTGCGCATCAATCCCCACGAACCGTCCAGTCACGACCCCAGCCCCCGGTTCATGGAACTGGCCGCCGGACTGTTGCAGTGTGCCTTGCCGCTCACCTTGGGTGATGCCGCATTCGACCATTTGGTCTCACCAGGGTCTGCCTTGCCTTCGCGCATGGCCCCCGTACTCAATTGATGT
>CAZKPN010000218.1:0-2591 GCA_964554655.1 uncultured Aquabacterium sp.
GTTCAATATGAGCAATGGCGATTGGCTGAGCTGGGTGTTGGGCAACTGGCGGAGCAGGTGAAGCACGTGGCCGAGGAGTTGGGCGATGGCTTGGGTTACGACGTGCTGTCGTTTGAGTTAGATGGACGCGAACGCTTCATTGAAGTGAAGACCACGGCCCATGATGCCGCGACACCATTCTTTGTTTCGTCCAACGAAGTTGAGTTTGCTCGGGAACAATCAGAGCAGTTTCGTTTGTACAGGCTTTATCACTTCAGAACAGCGCCGAAATTCTTTGAATTGCCTGGGGCCATTGAGCAGCACTGTCATTTGGATCCCTCGACATTCAAGGCCAGTTTTTGAGTGATATGGTTTGCTCCACTTGTAATCAAGTGGGCGAAAGTAACGTCCTGCTCGTTCAATGCCCCTGGCCAAGTTGGGCACTGTGGGTGGACGCCTGGAGATTGGCTATGCCAGCAACGCATAAGCCTCATCCAGCCCCGCATTGGCGCCCCCTGAGCCATGACGATGCGGGCGTGCGCGGTGTCGATCCCTGCCAACTTGGCCAGGCGCAGTGCGAGCACCTCTCCACGGGTGACACTGCGCTCGTCCTTGACGCTGGGAAACTTCCCCAAGGCGAATGCGCCGTCTTCATCAAGCACGGTGCACTTGGGGCGCATGCCCCCCACGGAGGTTCCTTTTCCCTGCAGGTACTTGAGGTCGTCTGCGGTCTCTTTGCTCAGCTCAACGGCGCGCGAGGCCGTCATCATTTTTTCGAGACCGCGCAGAGGTAGTCCACCTCGGTCAATGCGCGATAGTCAAGCGGCCTGAACAGAAAGTTGCAGAGATACTTGCTTCTGAAAGAAAGGTGGTGGCGCTGAAGATTTTTTCTGCGAATCCGACAGACTGAGGGGCGCTTGGCCTGTGGCGGCCGTTGTTATGAAGAAAAAGTTGTTATGACGCTCATTTCTGATGATAATTCTTCGAATCTGAAGATTTTTCTGCCCGAGAGGCCTCTGCTGACATGAGTGACATTGGCTACGCCTGGATCCAGACCGCATTGGGGGCTCCGGATTTCCTGGGCAAGCAGCGCGCTCGCCTGGCGTCCGTCAACCGCATCGAGCGCCTGGGGGATGGCGCCACCCTGGTGCCGCACAAGCTGGCGCCCGAGCCCACCTGGTTGCAGCAAGCCCTGTTTGCCCTCAAGCACGAGGGCGTCCGGCTGGATCTGCTGCTGAGCGCCCTGCGGCGCATCCCCCCGGCAGAGTTGGTGGCTTGGGTGCAAGCCACGCCCAACAGCATTTATGGCCGCAAGCTGGGCCACCTGTGGGAAGCCTGGCATCAGCAACGGCTGCCCGGCCTGAGTGACCCGGGTGTGGCGTCGGCCTACGCCCCCCTGTTTGATCCAGCCCACTACTTTGTGGGCCCACCCCAGCGTGATGCCCGCTGGCGCATCGAGTTCAATGGCGTGGGTGATCTGAACTTCTGCCCGGTGGTGCGCAAAACCCCGGCGCTGATGGCGCTCATTGGCAAGGACATCCTGGGCCAGGCTCAGGCCTTTGCCGAATCTGTGGGCGAGGCCATGCTGGAGCGGGCCCTGAACTCGGCCTACCTGAGCGAGACCGAGGGCTCCTTTGCCATCGAGGGCGAAGCACCTACCGCAGACAAGACCGAACTGTTTGCCGCCCTGCTGCGACGCGCCCATGAGCAGCGCCCGCTCACCGAAGACTGGCTGGTGGAGCTGCAGAACGCCGCCATCTCCAATCCTTTTGACCAGGCCGTTCAATTTCGCACCGAGCAAAATCGCCTGCAAAGGGACGTGCCCGGTGCCGCAGGGGTCACCTACGTGCCGCCCGAACCCGAGCTGGCCGTGGCCCTGATGAATGGGCTGATGCGCCTGGCCAACCAACGCGCCCCTGAACTGGACCCTCTGGTGCACGCCGCCGTGGTGTCGTTCGCGTTCGTGTTCATCCATCCGTTCATGGACGGCAATGGGCGCTTGTCACGCTACCTGATCCACCATTGCCTGGGCCAATCGGGCCGCTTGCCGCCGCAGTTCCTGCTGCCCATCTCGGTGGCCATGAAAAAGCACGAGGCCGACTACCTGCACGCGCTCACCACCTTCAGCAAGCCGGCGCGCCAACTGTGCAAGGTGACCTGGGGCGGCGATGAACACTACACCTATGAATGGGCCCCCGAGGCTGACACCTGGTTCCGCTACATGGACCTGAGCGAAGCGGCCACGTTCACTTTGGCCATGGCCGAAGTCTCACTGGACACGCACATGCGCCAGGAGGTGGAGTTTCTGGGCCTGTTCGACCGCGTGAAGCGCCACATCAACGAGCGCCATGACCTTCGCGGCAGCGACTTGGCCAATTTGATCGTGACCATCTTCCGGAATGGCGGCACGTTGTCCAACAACCGGCGCAAGCGCTATGCCGAGCGGGTGCAGGCACATGTGCTGGACGCCGTTGAACTAGCGGTGAGCCGGGCCATGCAGGGCCAGCCACTGGACGACGAAGACGACATTCAAGAGGAAAACTGAGCACCATTCACATGGTTCAGGGGTGGTTGATATTCCGCAGCAGCCGCTCATAAAACTGAATCATCTC
>CAZKPN010000219.1:0-2448 GCA_964554655.1 uncultured Aquabacterium sp.
TGCCAGACCCCGGTCATGTAGAAAAAGAAGGCGAAGAACATCATCGAGAACGCGATGCCAAACGACAGCGTGGCCAGGTTCACATAGCTGTAGGTGCGATGGCGGAACAAGCCCAGATCCACCAGCGGCGCGGGCGTGAATCGGGCCCAGGCGATGAAGCCAATGAATGCGATCACGCCGGTGGCGAAGGTCATCAGCAGATCGGTGCGGTTCCAGCTTGGCGCGTCAGACTGCACGATGCTCAAGGCGATGGTGCCCACCGCCACGATCAGCAAGCCCACGCCCACAGCATCCACGCGGCGTCGGATCTTGGGGCGGACTGATTCGGTCAGCCTGGAAGCGCCACGCCACAAGGCGATCGCGCCCAAAGGCAGGTTCAGGTAAAAGGCCCACTGCCAGCCCACGGCATCCACCACGAACGAACCCAGGCTGGGGCCAATGGCCGCCGCCAATCCACCCACGGCACCCCACAGGCTGATGGCGACGGCGCGCTTTTCTTGCGGAAACGCTGCCAGCACGATGGACAAGGATGCGGGCGTCAGCAAGGCCGCCCCCATGGCCTGCAGCACACGCGCCGCGATCAACCAGCCCACGCTGCCCGCCAATCCACACGCCGCCGACGCGGCCAGGAACAACACCACGCCGAACATGAACACGCGCTTGCGCCCATGGGCATCGGCCAGGCCGCCGGCCGGGATCAGCATCGCGGCGTAGACGACCGTGTAAGCGTTGAGCACCCAGGACATGTCCGCCGCCGAGGCTTGCGGGAAGGCGTTTTGCAGCGCCCCAAACGCCGCGAACAGCATGGTGCTGTCCAGCGACACCAGGAACACCGCCACACTGGCGATCCAGAACACGGGCCACGGCGAGGCCGTTGGCGTCAAGGGCGGTGACGACACCGCAGTGATGTCGGGATGGGTGGCGGTTGCGCGCATGGCGGTCTCTCGGTCAGGGTGGGGTGAGCTCAGGCGTCGGCCGGAACCAGGTACACGCCCGGCTCGGCCGACAAGCCTTGCCTGACCTGCTGCGTGAACTCGTCGGCCAGCACCTCGTCGGCGCCCGCTTCCAAGGCATCGAGCGTGCGGGCCACCACCACGCCAGGGGGCGTTTTGGGGGCGTCAAAGCCGCTCGTCATGTCGGTGTCGATGAACCCAACGTGCAGGCCCAGTACCTGTGTCTTTTGTGGTCGCAGCTCGTGGCGCAGGCCATTGGTCAAGCCCCAGGCGGCCGACTTGCTGGCGCTGTACACGCCCAGCACGGGCGAATTGATCCAGCTGACCACCGACAGCACGTTCACGATGCCACCACCGCCATTGGCCGCCAACACGCCCGCGAAGGCCTGGCTCAACATCAGGGGGCCGAAGAAGTTGGTCTCCATGTGCGCCCGCGCAGATTCCACGCTGTTGGGTGCCAGGAAACCGCCGGTGTTGGCAATGCCCGCGTTGTTGACCAGCAGAGTGACATCGCGCAGCTCGGCCGCCACGCGCGCCACATCGGCAGGATTGGTCACGTCCAGCTTCACGGGGATGACGCCGGGCAGCGTGACCGAGGCGGGATCGCGCGCACCGGCGTACACCTTGCGCGCACCACGGGCCAGCGCTTCTTTGGCGAAAGCCAAGCCCAGGCCCCGGTTGGCACCGGTGATGAGAACCACAGCGTTGTCGAGTTTCATGGTCAAGTCCTTTTGGTCAATTTATATGATGATCATCATATTTTTAGGTCAAAAAATCGCCATCGTCGGGATGGCGCGTTCAGGGAAGCTGCAGTGTCAATCGGGCTGGTCGTATTGCGACAGCAAGGTCAGACGATTGGCCTTGAGCAAGGCCTTGCCCTGCGCGTTGTCACCCAGGGCGCGGGCCAACTGCAAGGCGCCCACCATGGTGCTGGCAATCACCATGGCCGTGTCGGCTGCCGTGCTGGCCGGTAATGTCTTCCTCACCAACTGAACCATGCCTTGCACCCGCAGCGCCGATGCATCGCGCACCTCCGGCGCCTGACGGGGCATTTCGGAGCACAGTGCCGCCACAGGGCAGCCATGCTCGGCGCTGGCCAAGTGCGCATCGGACAGGTAAGACTCGACCAAGGCGCGGAATTCGCTGGCACCCTTCGCCTGGCGTTCAGCCATGCGGCGTGTCATGTTGGCCAAGCCATCTTGACCAGCGCGCTCCAGGGCTTCGACCAGCAAGGCATTGCGAGAAGCAAAGTGGGCGTAGAAGCCGCCGTGCGTGAGGCCGGCTTCTTTCATGATGTCGGCCACGCCCACGCCTTGGTAACCGGCGCGCCGGATGGCCCGTGCAGCGGTTTCAACAATGCGATCGTGGGTGGCCTCGCGGCGGCTGGGTTTGGCGTCCATGACGGCATATTAACGCAATTTATGATGACCATCATATTCTTGAGATGACAACATGGGCATGGCTTCGCACTCCGGTGCCGCTTACCTGTGGCGTT
>CAZKPN010000220.1:0-2435 GCA_964554655.1 uncultured Aquabacterium sp.
CCCACCCACCGGATGGCTGGTCCACTGCACCACCTCTTCGGCATTCAGCATCTTGGCCTTGCCACCAAAGTGCTCCTTGAAGCGCCGGTTGTCCAGGCGGCAATCACCGCCCATCACCAGCAGGATCACCTCGTCCTTCAGCCATAGCGACAGCGTCTTGGCGATCTGCGCGGGCGCCACGCCATGCACCCGGGCCGCGTCCAGCACGGTGGCGGTGGGCTCTGGCGTTTGCAGGATGCTGATGTCAGGCGCGTGTTGATCAAGGAAGGCTTGGACGGATTGCAGGCTCATGCGGGCATTGTGGCGCTACCTGGCGCAAGGTGATTCCACTGTCACAAGTTGCCTGCAGTGCTGCTAAGCTGCGGGAGCTAAAACCGTGGCCTGTCATCCATGGTGATCAACATGAAAACGGGAGTGAAACACCAATGTCAGTCACCCAGCACGCCTTCAGTGAACGGATGTTGATGCGGACCTTCCTTGCCGCGATGGCTGCCACGTTGCTGACAGTGGGTTGCGGCGCTAGCACCTCGCCCGTCGATCCCAGCGGGTTCTACGCGCCTAAGCTTTATGCAGACGAGAATTCACTGATCATCTCCATCCCAGTCGAGATTGCGGAGCGGGATGGCAAAAAATCATTCGTGAAGCTGTTTGAACTTCATGGCTTCAGTGGCAATGGCCCATCGATCGAGCAGGTTGTGCGGCGCAATGTGGGTGACGACATCGGCACCTTTGACAGCGAGGGTGATGCCTTTGTTGTGCGCCTTGCCAATGCAGCCGAATTCGGCGTGGTCCGTGGCAAGCTCAAGTGCGTCGAAGAGGTGACGTGCCTTGCAGGTTGGTTGAAAAATTCAGATTCCATCCTTTTCAAGGAGTAAGAAATGGCCTGGGTGCCATCGTTGGTTCGCTTCAAACCGCAGTGGGCTCGGCGGTAGGCGCTGGCATGGCCGAAGCCGGCAACCCAAACACATGGTCAAACCCCAGGTTGAACAAGAAGGTGTAGACCATGAAAAACACCATCAGCCCCAGGTCATACACAAACGCATCCCACAGGCTCAGCCCCAGCAGCACGGCGAACAGTGGCACCAGCAGCACCACCAGCCCCAGCTCAAAGCCCAAGGCGTGCGCCGCGCGGCGCAGCAGCCCGCGGCCTTTCTTGGCCTGCCGCGCCTCCCAATACTCGAACGCCGAGTTGTAGACCAGGTTCCACACCAGGGCAATGGCGGACGACGCCAGCGCCGCCATGCCGGCGTACACGAACGAATCGCGCGTGGAGATGAGCGCCAGCAGCGTGCTGCTCATGCAGATGGCGATCAGCTCGAAAAGGGTGACGTAAACCAGCTTGCGCTTGAGTCCTTGCATATCAGGGTGCCTGTGACCGGATCGGTGCCGACTGTGGTGAGGCCTCGAATGTATATCTCTATTTCTGAAGATAAAAGTTAGAATGTTTCAGAAAAATTGACAGGCCAGCATGAAGACCGGATTCGACAGCGACAACGTGAACCTCTTCCTGGCCGTGCTGGACCAGGGCTCGTTCTCGGCCGCCGCACGCACGCTGGGCCGGGTGCCTTCGGCCGTGAGCATGGCCATCGCCCAGCTGGAGGCCGAGTTGGACCTGGTCTTGTTTGACCGCACGGGCCGCGAGCCCACCGCCACCGAAGCGGCCAAGGCCCTGGAGCCCGCCGCCCGGCAACTGGCCCACCAACTGCGCATGCTGCAAGGCCACGCCTTGTCATTGCACCGGGGGCTGGAGCGGCGCCTGAGCATGGCCATCGCGCCCGAGTTGCTGACCGCTGCGTGGCAGGCGCCGCTGGCGGTGCTGGCGCAGGAGTTCCCCGCGCTGGAGGTCGAGATCCTGACCGCGCCCCAGGCCGATGCCTTGCAGATGCTGCACAGCGGCTGTGCGCAACTGGCCCTGGTGTTTGAGCGCACGGCCATCGACGAGAAAGAAGGCTTCCAGGAGTTCAGCAGCGAAACGCTCACCGCCGTGATCGCGCCGCTTTTGCTGGCCACGCTGGGGCCCGCCAACAAACGCCTGCGCCCGGCCGATTTGCTGGATCTGCGCCAGGTGGTGGTGGTGGGCCGCGACGAGGAGCAGGTGGACCCGCGCCTGCTGCTGTCCCGCCAGGTCTGGCGCACCGACAACCCGCAGACGGCGCTGAGCCTGGTGCAGTCGGGCCTGGGTTGGGCTTACCTGCCGCGCTCGCTCACCACGCCGCACATGGGGCCGAGCACGCTGGTGGAGATTGGCTTCGCCAACATGTCGAACGAGGTGCGGCTGTGGGCCGACGTGGTGTGGATCAAGGAGCGGCCGCTGGGGCTGGGGGCGCAGCGCTACATTGAGTTGATGCGGCAGGCTCATCCGCGGCCTTGAGTGACCGACGGCAAGTTAGGGGTTGCCAGTCCATGTTTGAAAATGACAGACTGATTCTCCTAAA
>CAZKPN010000221.1:0-2353 GCA_964554655.1 uncultured Aquabacterium sp.
AGCTGGCGCAAATCGACAACGTCACGGTCTACACCTTCTTGCTGCCCTTCCAGGGCGAGGCCAGGCCGATTGCCATCTGGTGCGCCACGGACCGCGCCAAAGCATGGCAACGCTACATGTTGCAGGGCGATGCCGCCGCGCTCAACACCGCTGCGAGTTGCGAGCACCCCGTGGGCCGCAACCTGGCTTTGGCTCAGCGCCTGGGCGTACAAGCCACGCCCACCCTGGTTTGGGCAGACGGCAGCCGCACCGAAGGCTATGTCGATCACCTGGTCATCCAGGCCCGCTTGCAGCAGCCACCGAAGGAGGCTCGACCATGAACACACCCTTGACCGCCGACCCCATCAGGCGCTTTTCCGCTGGCATCCAGAGGCTGGTCTGGCTCGCTTGCAGCCTGTGCTGCCTGCTCACTGGCTGCATGAACCTGTCAGGCCTGGGTGGCAGCGCCGACTACGCCTGCAAGGCCCCCGAAGGCGTGACCTGCGATTCGGTCTCGGGCACCTACGCCAACGCCATCCAGGACAACCTGCCCAGCCAACGCGGCAAACGGCGGGGCATGGGCAAACCGAATGAGGGTGCTGGCGAACTCAAAGACAGCCCCGCACGAAGCGCTCATACGCAAGCAGCCACGCCCACCAGCGTGCCCACCCCAGCCGCGATGGCCTCCCTAGCCTCGCCCCTGCGGTCCTCATCGCGCATTCTGCGCCTGTGGTTCAAGCCTTGGGAGGACGCCGACCACGACCTCTATGACCAGGGCTATGTCTACGTTCAAATCGACGCGGGCCAGTGGCTGATCGACCACGCGCGGCGCCAGATCCGCGATGCCTACGCGCCCATCCGGCCACCGGTCAAGCGTGCGCCATCAGGTGCCACACAGCCAGGCACACCCGCGTCGACCACCGTAGAGCCAACCCCCACGCCAACCCGACCTTCAGCCTTTCAGCGCCTCACCCCCGATACCGGCCCGCTGCTGCCGCCTGGCGACTCACCCCTCGACGCCAATGACTGAAAGGCCCGGCCATGTCTGCTGCCCCCACCTCCACCCCAGCATCCTCAGGCGCCCAGGCTGCAAGCCCTGCGCGCAAGCCACACCGCCCTGGCCTCTTTGAGACCATGGGTCTGGGCGCGCCGCCAGACACCCCGGCCGAGCAGTTCGCCGCCTGGCTACCTTACTCGGCCTACCTCGCCCAAGAAAAGCTCTTCGTCAACCGCGATGGCCTGGGCTTCATGCTGGAGGTGATGCCGCAATCGGGCGCCGACGAGCGCATGGCCGAAGTGCTGATCTCGCTCTATGCCAACTGCCCTGCGGGTGCAGGCATCCAGTTCCACCTCTTCGCCTCACCCCATGTTCGAGGCCAGTTGCGCCGCTACGCCAATCTACGCGTCGAAGACGAAGACCAGGCCGACCAGGCCAAGCACTGGGGGCGCCCTGCGCGCAACCAGAACCTGTTCCACACCCTGGCCCGTCAGCGCGTGGGCCACCTGCTGCAAGGGGCGCAGTCCTCCCTGACTGGTGGTTTTCACTACACGATCCGGGACTTCCGCCTAATGATGAGCGTGAGCTTGCCCGGTGACGCGCAGGACCTGAACAAGCGCGATGAGGTGATGGCATTGCGTGAGTCCATGGCCTCCACGCTGAGGTCGGCCTCCCTGCCCAACCAGGTGTGCGATGCCGCCGACCTGATCAACTGGTGCGCCCTGTTCACCAACCCCGACCGCATCTCGCAGACCGACGCGCCGGACCTGCACTACGACGACGGGCGCGAGTTGCGCGACCAGATCATCGACTTCGACACCATCCAGGACCCCACCCCCAGCGGCCTGCGCTTGTGGAAGGAAACCGGCTCGGACGAGCTGGAGGCGCGCTTTTACTCCATCAAGTCCTTTCCCGAACGCTTCGCCCTGTGGCAGATGGGCTCGCTGATCGGCGACCTGATGCAACCGGCCTTGCAGTACAGCGCGCCCTTCCTTTTGACCATGGGCGTGCATGTGCTGGACCCCAACGCCACCAAGGCCACGGTGACGGCCAACCATGTGCGCGCCACGCAGAACGCCAAGAGCAAGATGGCCGATGTGATGCCCGACGTGGGCAAGAAGCTGCAGGACTGGACGGCCGCAGCGCAAGCCATCGACACGGGTGGCAGCCTGGTCAGCCTGTACCACCAGTTGGCGATCTTCTCGCCACCCCACAAGGCGGTGGCCGCGCACGAGACGGCCAACGCGATCTGGCGCGGCCGGGGCTTTCAGCTCAACGCCGACGTGTACATGCACCGACAGGCCCTGTTGGCCAGCCTGCCCATGACCTTGAGCGAGCGCCTTCACCGGGATCTCGCCAAGATGCGCCGCGTCTCGC
>CAZKPN010000222.1:0-2349 GCA_964554655.1 uncultured Aquabacterium sp.
TGCATTTCTCGCGGTGGTCATCGCTGGCCAATGCGCGGCGGTTTTTCGAATCACCTGAGCTGGTCGAGATCCGAAAGAAGGCTGGCGTGAAGGCGCCCGACTTCATCTACCTGGACGAGATCGAGCATGGGGTTTTGTAGGCCAAGCCTGGTGCGGTGGGCGGCCTCCTCATCGGCACTGGTCGTCGTTCTGGCCGCCATGGTTGGCGCGGTGGGTGCCAGCCCAGCACGGCCTGCGCAGGATCAGGCCACCAGCGATCCGGTCACCGCGGCTCGCTTGCTGGATTCAACAGCGGAGGTCACCATCCGCCGCCTGCCCACGTGTGAAATCGCCATCAACACCCGCGTGTCCGAGTGGAAGGCGTCGGCGTCAATCGCTTGCAGGAAGTCATCGGCCGCCGCCCCAGCCTGTGTGGCGGCGCAATTGACGGCGCGTGCCGAGCAGTTGAAGCGGCTCAGGTCGTGCCGAGCGCTTTGATCCAAGCCTTTTGTGCCTGGGATCGAAGGCATTGCCAAGGTTTGGTGCCAAGCATTTCTTGAAAATACCTGCAATTGCAGGCATTAAAGGCAAAATATCGACTGCCTCATTCATAATGCCTGAGATCGGAGGTATTTCAATGAAGCAAGCCATCCATTCCGTCGAAGACCTTGGCCTGGTCATTCGCGCGGTGCGCAAGAGTTCCGGCGTGCGGCAAGACGACCTGGCGAGCACGGTGGGCGTGAGCAAGCAGTTCACCGCCGACGTTGAGCGGGGCAAGCCCACCGCGCAAATGGGCCGGGTGATGCTGCTGCTGCAAGAGTTGGGCATTGCGCTGAATGTTGACATTCCCGATTCGGCCTTGCCAGTACTTCAACAATTGCAAGCGCGGCGTTCTGAAGGCAAGGCCTGAGCATGCGCAGCTTGCAGGTCTTCATTGACCACCGATTGGTCGGCACGCTGAGCGAGGGTGATGACCTGTGGACCTTCGAGTACGACCTCCAGTGGGCCGTTGCCGCCGATGGCTTCGACCTGTCTCCGGCGTTTTCGCGTGCGCAGCTTCGCCATGAAGACGGCGGAACTTTGCGGCCGGTCCAGTGGTACTTTGACAACCTGCTGCCTGAAGAGTTGCTGCGCCAGACCATCGCCAAGGAAGCGGGCATCAGGGGTGAGGACGCGTTCGCGCTGCTTGAATATTTGGGAGCGGAGTCGGCCGGTTCGCTGACGCTGCTGCCGCCCGGTCAGGCTTGGCCCGATGAGGGCGGATTGCAGTCGTTGACTGACGAGGCTTTGAGCGGGCGGATTCAAGCGCTGCCTCGCCAGACGCTGGCCAAGACTTCCCCCAAGCGGATGTCCTTGGCGGGCGCGCAGCACAAGCTGTTGGTGGTGATCAAGGCGGGCTTGTTGTACGAGCCCGAAGGCGCCACGGCATCCACCCACATCCTCAAGCCTGAACACCCCGACGTGGCAAGCTACTCGGCCTCGGTTTTCAACGAGTTCTTGACCATGCGCCTGGCGCGTGCGGCCCGCCTGTCGGTCCCGGCGGTGGCCATGCGCTATGTGCCGCAGCCGGTCTACCTCATCGAGCGTTTTGACCGTGTCATCGACCAGCACTCCCTCGCTGGCAACAAAGATCCCTTAGCTGCGCCGTTGGTGCAGCGGCTGCACATCATTGACGCATGCCAATTGCTGAACAAGGCGCGCACGTTCAAGCACGTTGGGGCCTCACTCGATGCGCTGGTGGAGGTCATTGATCGGACGACGAACAAGATTGACACTCGGCAGCGGCTTTTCCGTTGGCTGGTCTTCAACATCCTGGTGGCCAACGACGATTGCCATTTGAAGAACTTGTCTTTCCACGTGAGACCTGATGGCGTGGCGCTTGCACCGCATTACGATTTGCTGTGCACAGGTGCGTACTACACGCGCGCACTGGCCGATGAAAAAGCGATCTGGGATCAGGTGCCCATGGCTTTCCGTTTGCCGGGGGCCAAGTATTTTGGTGATGTCACCTTGGCCAGTGTTTTGCAAGCAGCAGCTGTCCTTGGGGTGCCCGAGCGAGTGGCCCGCCGCGTGGTGGCCGAGGTCACCACGCGCGTCGCCAGTGCGTTCGAGGGCCTGGTCGCCGAGCAAGCGGCGCGTTGGCAGACACTGCCCAAAGCATGGGCTCCTTACGCGGCCTCAGAGTCCCGACTGCTGCGCGTGGTGCAGCACATCATCCTGCCCGAGATGCTGGATCGACTGCGAGGGTAGTCAGTCGGCGCACCGCCTGGCGTGCCTCAGCCCTCAGCTCAGCCAGATCAACGCCGCGCGGCATGTCGTTGCTCACCACTTGCTCACCACCAACAAACAGTGCTTTGAGCTTGGGGTGCC
>CAZKPN010000223.1:0-2267 GCA_964554655.1 uncultured Aquabacterium sp.
GAGTGGGGTTTGACAAACACGCCCCTGCGTCGCCTGGGCGAGGTAGGCGACCTGAGGGATGACGATAGTAGGTCGATTGTTGTACGTGAGGTTCGTTTCCGTCCAGGGGGTTACACCGTCGCTGAGGGTCTTCGTGGTCTTGTCGACGAAGAGCCCGTAGACGGCCGCCGCGATCACGCCGGACAGCGCAAACGCAATGGTGGCGGCCACCTCCAGGGTGATGCGCAGGGTGTGAATCCAGGGGGCGTTGGCGAGCGAGTCCATGCGCGCGATTGTGCCGTGGCGCGATCGGGTGGGGCGCTTTTAATGTGGGCTCATCGTTGGCCGGAGATTGGCCACGCAGCGAATACTTTTCTGGTGGGTTTTTATTCGGAGGAAGTCGTTTTCCTCCCGCGCTCATCGACCTTGCTCAGTAAAGATCGTGGTACAGCGGGTACAGCTCGGATTCTTCCCGTCGAATCCGGTCCCCCAGCAGCCAGCCAATTTCTTTGATGCGAATGGAGAGTGGAGCGTAGTCAATGTCATGCGCTGATTTTTTGGAGTATTCATCTACCTGAATCCGTGACCCCAATTCCCCGGTTCCGTAATCTACAGAAACCGGGCAGAGAAACCCCGATATTCCCCCCCAGCCCAGCCATTTCAACGCAACAAACCCGCCCGGCACCCCAGGCATGCGCTCATCAAGCCCTGCCAAGCCCCCCGCTTTCCCCGCCCACCGGGCGGCCCAACGCGGTTCGGGCGTGTCTGTGCCCGGGATGTCCCCCGTGGTCTGTTTGGCGTCGTTGTTCTGGGCGGTCTGTGGGCGATGGGCTGGCCGGGGCCGTTCTCCCTGGCGCACTCAGGCGCTGTCCAGCGCCCGCCAATGGCGCGCAAACACCGCAAACGCCGGGTCATTGGCACCCAGACCCAACACCCATTGGCGGGCGTGGTCCACCATGCGTGCGGCCTTGACCATCAACTCCTGTATCACCGTGCGCACCCGCCTGCGCTGGGCGCTGTGGCGCACCGGCGAATCCGGCTCGTGCAGCGTGTGCTGACCGATCAGACGCAGCAGGTTCATCGCCACCGCCGCCAGGGCACACACCAGGTAGTTGGTGTCAAACTTGCCCGAGGGCAGCCGCGTGAGGTCCATGTCGGTCTTGAACTCCGAATGAAACTGCTCGTGCGTGCCGTGGTCGGCGTACAAAGCCATGATGCTCTCGGGCGTGAACGCCTGGGGCAAGGTGCTCGTCCAGCCCTCCAGCACATACTCGGGCAGCAGCATCTGCTGGCCGCGCCGGTCGATGGTGCGCTCGCTCAAGCGGTACACCCGCCGCGCAGCCAAGACATGGCGCTCGTGCTTGACTTGAACCTCCTCGCTCCAGACACATTGGCGCTTGCCCTCGCGCAGCACCGTCCACTGGGTATCGGCATCGGCCACCTTGGCCCGGGCGATCGTCTCCACTGGTGTGCTGCGCGGGTTCCATTTGATGATGAAGGCCATCTTGCGCTCCAGCGCCTTGGCCTGCTGGTCCATGGCGCACATGAGCTTGGCCGAGTCAAAGCCCGAGTCGGCGCGAGCGAGCAAGGGCTCTGGCGTGAGCCGGGCTGCCAGCGGCAACACACGCTCGAAGTTGTACTCGGTCTCGCAGGCCGAGTGCTGCGTGCCCGGGCGCAAGGCCAGTTCCAGGCAAAAGCCCTGCGTGCCCAGGTAGCACGCCAATGGGCAGTAGCCGTCCACACCGGTATAGGTGCGGCCCACGTGTTCTTTGACCGTGCCGCTGTTGTCCATGGCGAAGGTATCAAGGTCCAGGGGGACGTACCCACAGGGCAGCGCACCGAAGTCCACCGGCTTGCCTGCGATCCTCATGCCAAGCACGGCAGCATTGATGCGCTCGGCCAGATCAAACCAGTCTGGGGCATGGGTATCCAGGCGCTGGCGCAGCGTGGGGGAAGACGGCACAGCGCGCAAATGCAGGGCGCGGGCAAAGAAAGTGTCTTTGCGCTGACCCTCGATGGCATCGAAGTCGTTCTTGCCCAGGCACAACAGGCCCAGGTAGCTCTTGAAGATGTCGCTGTTGGCGATGCCCGAACGCACCGGGAAGGCCGGATCGATCAGGGCATTGATGTTGATGCGCTTGAGATACTTGCCAATCAGGGCCAGACCGGCCTGGTTGCTCAAGTCGTAGGGCAATTGTTTGATTACAAAGTCGGTCATGGTCGCTTCACCTGTTGGGTGAAACGTCACATAGCATCCAAGCCGTTGATTTCAATGGAGAATCAGAAAA
>CAZKPN010000224.1:0-2230 GCA_964554655.1 uncultured Aquabacterium sp.
GACGCGAGAATGGCGGACGCCGCCGTCCCGCTCCCTCGTGCGCGCGCGCACGCCGCACTCGACACCAAGTCTGGGACAGGCACTTTGGCCACGACGCCAGCATGATTGAGGCGGCGATTCAGCGACTGCGTGCCAAGATCGGCGAAGAGCCGGAGATGAACCCCATCCGCGCCGTGCGCGGCATGGGGTATGTCCTTGAAGCACCAGCAAGCACCCCGGCCCAAGGGCCGTAGTCCTGCTACTGCAGCACCCACCCATGTCCACCAACCGCGATCAGATCTTGGCCTACATCCTTGGCGCGGGGGGTGTGGGGCCGTGCTTTGGCTTCAGCTACTGGCTGTACCTGGAATGGCGAGACGGAGACCACCGGCGTCAGCGCAACGAGCAACAGCGGCTCAAGCGCAGCGAACTGCGAAGAATGGGTGGGCGTTGACGCCTTGGGCCAACAGCGCGCTGCGGCGACACAATGCCAACACGGACCATTGGCGAGGTCCTTCCATACGATTTCGCGTAAGCTTGCAAGTCACAACACGAGGCACCGGAGTTCACGTGAAAATCGGGTACCTGGCCAGCAAGACCGGCACGTCGGTGGAGACCATCCGCTTCTACGAAAGGGAAGGTCTGTTGCCCGCGCCCGACCGGACTGCGGGCAACTACCGCATCTATGACGTTCATCACGTGGAGCGCCTTTCCTTCATCCGCCATTGCCGCTCCCTCTACATGGCCATGGATGAGATCAAGCTGCTGTTGCGGCTGAAGGATGCGCCTGCTCAGAGCTGTGGCGAGGTCAACCGCGTGTTGGACGAGCACATCGCCCATGTCGATCAGCGCATCAGCGAACTGAAGTCCCTGCAGACCCAACTCACGGCGCTCCGGGCGCAATGCGCAGACATGAGCGATGCCGCGCACTGCGGCATCCTGAAGGGTCTCAGCGAGGGAGGCTCCCCCCCGTTCGGCCAACGCAGCACCAGCACATCGACGCCATACATGGACGGCCTCGCTGACCCACATACCGACGGGTTCGCTGGGGACATTCAGGGGCAGCGGGATTGCGGTGGTGGCAAGGCGGGCATTGATTCGTTGTCCGACCAGAGCCACGACCTTTTTTGGTCCCCTTGCCACCCGGTCCTTCTCCGCACGCTCTTTGGGTGCCATGAAGGCGCTGAGCACATGCAGCGGCACCGGATCGGGCCCCGCATCCAACAGCAAAGCGCTGGGGAATGCTTCCGGGCTTTTGGCGTCATGGTGAAAGTTGCACTTGGAATAAGTGCTTGCACCAGTCACCGTGCAGTAGGCCAGCGCAAATGCTCATCGTCAATGAAGAAAGCGTGTGAGTGGCGCCCATCCGAGGCGGATGCGTTTTGCTTCACATGTTGATGGTCGCCGCCTAAATCGTCGTGGGTATGCTCAAGCTCGGTAGGGTCTGCACCTGACCAGAAACGGGCACTTGCCACGGTCGCCATGCAGGCTAGAACGGCCAGCACAACAAAGCTGACACCCAAACCAGCTTTGGCGCCCAACCAGCCGGCGAGCGGATAGGTGATGAGCCAGCAGGCATGCGACAACGCAAACTGTGCGGCGAACAAGGAAGGGCGGTCTTCCGCGCTCGATGAGCGGCGAACAAGGTTGCCTGATGGAGTCTGTACCAGCGAATAACCTACACCAAGGCAGAACCAGAGCGCCAGCAGCATTGGAAAGTGGGCAGAAGCAAACGAACCCGCGAACAATCCAGCGACGAGCAGCACAGCTCCTGCAAGCATCACGCGTCGTTCAGGTATTTTGCTCAGCAGTCTGGGCAACACCAGTGCTACCAGCATTGAGCCTGCGCCAAAGCAGGCTAACGCCAGCGCTGTGGCGTTCTGCGTCAGCTTGAGCTGGCCCTGGACCAGTACAACCGTGTTGACGATGACCATCGCGCTGGCCGAGGCGGCCACCAGATTCACGGCGAGTAGACCTCGCAAACGCGGCGTAGCGAGGTAGATGCGCATGCCACGGGTGGTGCGATCGTAAACGCCGCGCTTTGGTGGCAGCTTCGCTTTCGGCAGGACAGCAGACACCACCAGTGCTGCAGAAGCCAAGAAGCCGACAACGGTGCCGATGAACAGGCTTTGGAAAGTCACCACTGTCAACAGTGCAGCCGCCAATGCCGGGCTGATGAGGTTTTCGAGGTCATAGGCCAAGCGCGACAGAGACAAAGCCTTGGTGTAGTCGGCCTCCTTGGGTAGCACAT
>CAZKPN010000225.1:0-2168 GCA_964554655.1 uncultured Aquabacterium sp.
AGGTAGTTGCCTTTGAAGAAGCTGTTGTGGCCATAGGCCGCGTGCGCGATCACCAAGGCCTGCATGGCCATGGTGTTTTCTTCCATCAGGTAACTGATGCAGGGGTTGGAATTGATGACGATTTCATACGCCAGCCCCATGAAGCCGCGGCGGTAGTTCTTCTCGGTGGCGATGAACTCCTTGCCGTAGGACCAGTGCCGGTAATTCACCGGCATGCCCACGCTGGCGTAGGCGTCCATCATCTGCTCGGCGGTGATGATTTCCAGCTGATTGGGATAGGTGTCGAGCTTGTAACGCTCGGCCGTGGCACGGATGACGTCGTGGTACTGCTCGATCAGCTCGAACGACCAGTCCGAGGGGCCTGGCAGGGGATCGGGTCTCAGAATGGCACTCATGAATCTGCCCCTTCCTTCTTGAACAGTTCACGGAACACAGGGTAGATCTGCGAGGCGTCCAGCACCTTGCGCATGGCAAATTGCTTGTGCGATTCGCTCAGGCCCATGTACTCGTCCCACAGATTTTGCTCTGTTTGCGCCACCTGCACATAGGCAAAGTAACGCACCAGGGGCAGGATCTTGTCTTCCAGGATCTCGCGGCAACGGGCCGAGTCGTGGTGCCAATTGTCGCCATCGCTGGCCTGGGCCACGTACAGATTCCACTCGTTGGTGGGGTAGCGGGCGGTGATGATCTCGTCCAGCAGCACCAGGGCGCTGGACACCACGGTGCCACCGGTTTCAGTCGCGTGGAAGAACTCGTCCTCGGTCACCTCTTGCGCCTGCGTGTGGTGGCGGATGAAGACCAGCTCGATCTTGTCGTAGTGCCGGGTCAGGAACAGGTACAGCAGGATGAAGAAGCGCTTGGACAGCTCCTTGCGCTGCTCGTCCATCGAGCCCGAGATGTCCATCACGCAGAACATCACCGCTTTGGTGGTGGGCACCGGCACCTTCACACGGCTGCGGTAACGCAGGTCGATCGGGTCCAGGAAGGGAATGCCGCGCACCCGGGCCCGCAAGTGATCGATGCGCGCTTCCAGCGCTTCGATTTCATGGGCGTGCTCCAGCACCAGGGCATCGTCACCGGCTTCGTCTTCGGCGCGCAGTGCGGCCACTTTGTCTTCCAGCTCTTTGAGCTCTCGGCGCAAACCCGCGCCCAGGGCAATGCGTCGCCCCAAGGCGCCGCGCATGGAGCGCACCACGTGCAGGTTGCTGGCCGTGCCATCGCTGGAGTAGCCCGCGCGCTGGCTTTTCCACTCGGGGATCTCGGCCAAGGCCGTCTTGACCATGTTGGGCAAGGCCAGGTCTTCAAAAAAGACCTGCATGAACTCTTCTTTGCTGAGCGAGAAAACGAAATCGTCTTCACCTTCGCCAGAGTCGCTGGCCTCACCCGATCCACTGCCCTGCCCGCCACCGCCGGGTGGCCGCTCGATGCGGTCGCCTTGCACGTACTCGCGGTTGCCAGGGTGCACCACATCGCGGATGCCGCCCTGGCCATGGCTGAACACGGGTTCGGACAGGTCGCGCTTGGGGATCGCGATGTCTTCGCCTTTTTCGATGTCCCGGATGCTGCGCCCATTGATGGCCCGCTGCACTGCATCGCGAACCTTGTCGCGGTAACGCCTCAGGAAGCGTTCGCGATTGCCGATCGACTTGTTTTTACCCGCAAGCCGTCGGTCAATGATGTGTTGCCGCATCGGGACTCCGTTTCAGGACTTATGACGACTTTCGAACGCGCAAATACCATTCGCACAGCAGGCGGACCTGCTTGGCGGTGTAGCCCTTTTCAACCATGCGGTTGACGAAGTCCTCGTGCTTCTTGACCTCGTCGGCACTGGCCTTGGCGTTGAAGCTGATGACCGGCAACAACTCTTCGGTGTTGCTGAACATCTTCTTCTCAATCACGGTGCGCAGCTTCTCATAGCTGGTCCACAAGGGGTTCTTGCCACTGTTGTTGGCCCGCGCCCGCAGCACGAAGTTGACGATTTCGTTGCGGAAATCCTTGGGGTTGGAGATGCCCGCAGGCTTTTCGATCTTCTCCAGCTCGCCATTGAGTGCGCCACGGTCAAAGCTCTCGCCGGTGTCGTTGTCGCGGTATTCCTGGTCCTGGATCCAGTAGTCGGCGTAGGTCACGTAGCGGTCAAAGATGTTCTGGCCGTATTCGCTGTAGCTCTC
>CAZKPN010000226.1:0-2104 GCA_964554655.1 uncultured Aquabacterium sp.
CCGGCTTGAAGAACGGTCCATGGTTGGCATGACGCTGATCGAAGTGCTGGTGGCCTTGGCGATCGTGGCCATCACCCTGTCCGCCGGCATCAAGGCCGCAGGCGGTTTGACCTTGAATGCTCAGCGTGTGGCTGACTTGACCGTGGGTCAGTGGTGCATTGAAAACCAGTTGTTCGCTCTGAAGGCGAACGCCACCTTCCCTGATGTGGGCGACAGCGAGTTCAAGTGCCAGCAGTTGGGGCGTGAATTCAAAGGCAAGCAGGCGGTGCGGCCCACCGTCAATGCCAACAATTTCCGGCGCATCGAGGTGCAGGTGCTGGACGAGGAGGGGCAGTCGGTGGTCAAAGTCATCACCGTGCTGCCCAGGCCATGAAGCGCCCTCTCTCAAGCGTGGGCTTCACGCTCATCGAGGTGCTGGTGGCCCTGGTGATCCTGTCGGTCATGGCGGCCACGGCCTTCAAGGGCATGGATGCCATCAGCCGGGCCCGCGAAGTGGCAGAGGGCAAACTCAAGCGCACCCTGCGTTTGCAATCGGTGATGACCCAGTGGGATGCCGACATGGCCTCGGTGATCGACATCCCGACCTTGAAAACCGGGTCCATCCAGGGGCAACGGTCGTTCTTGTTCAATGGCAGTTACCTGCGCTTTTCTCGGCAGGCACCAGGTGGTGTGCAGGTGGTGGCCTGGAGCTTGCGCGATGGGCGATGGGAGCGTTGGGCCGGGCCGCCCGTCACCACCGTGGGTGAGTTGGAGACCCAATGGACACAGGCCGACCAGTTGAAGGGCACAGAGCCGGGCACCTTGACCATGCTCAAAGGTGCTTTGCAGTGGCAGATGTACTTCTACATTGGGGTGAGCGGCGGCAGCCTCACCCCCACCAACCCGCAGTCCACGGGCAATAACCAGCTGCCTGTGGCCGTGCGTTCAGTCCTGACTTTGGGGCCTGCCAGCGGCTTTGAGGGCGTGGCCATGCGCGATACCTTCCTGGCCGCTCATTGAGGCGATGACATGAAGCGCTCCAAACCTACCAGCCTGCTGATGCGACAACGAGGCGCGGCCTTGTTGATGGCCATGGTCATCGTGACCGTGGTGGCCACCATCGCCTCGTCGATGGTGTGGCAGCAATGGCGCGCGGTGCAGGTGGAATCGGCCGAGCGGGGGCGTCAGCAATCTGAATGGTTGTTGGTGGGTGCCCTCGACTTCGCGCGCCTGGTGCTGAAGGACGACGGGCGCCGCACGCAGACGAATGGGGATCCAGAACCGACCCATCTGGCGCAGCAATGGGCCCAGGATCTGAAGGAAATGCGCTTGTCCACCTTCCTGGCTGTGGACAAGGACAACACCGACGACGCGCCTGATGCGTTTCTGTCGGGCAAGGTGTCGGACATCAATGCGCGTTACAACCTGCGCAATCTGTTGCTGATCAGCCCCAACCCTGGCCTTGTGGATGTGGATGTTCAACAGGTTAAGGTGCTGCGAGACTTGCTCACCAACATCAACTTGCCGCCAGATCTGGCGCTGCAGATTGCTGAAGCCTTGAGAAAAGCCACCCTGGCGGCCATGGACACGACCCAATCCTTTGCTGCCTTGGGAGGGGCTTCTGGCCGCGCTGTCGCCCCATTGATGCCCCAGCGTCTGGATCAATTGACCTGGCTTTTGCCCAAGCTGGGCGCGGACACGGTGGAGCGCATGCGCCCCTATGTGGCCTTGTTGCCATATCCCAACGTGCCGCAGGGGGGCATCACGGCCATCAATGTCAACACGGCGCCCAAGGAAGTCATCGCGGCGGTGTGGGGCATCGACACGGCCACGGCCGAGCGCATTGTGCGGACTCGGCAAAGCCACTATTTTGAAAAAATGGCAGATGTCGAAAAGCAGGTGCCCATCGTGCCCATCCCTGCCGATGCAATCGAGCTGACCTCCAAATATTTCGAGGTGACCAGCATGCTGCGGCTTGAGAATCAGATCATGAAGAACCGACATCTGGTCAAGCGCGAGGGCCAGAACCGTCAGCTCGAAGTGATTGTGATGAATCAGGAGCGCTTTTCGGGCGTTGATCCTGGCAACTGACAAGACAGTATCTATCCTTAAACGTGCCTTATTT
>CAZKPN010000227.1:0-2067 GCA_964554655.1 uncultured Aquabacterium sp.
ATGAAGCCGCCAACATCGCCGCCGCCCTGAAGGCCGGTTACGCCGTGCTGGTCACTGACTACGCGGGTTACACCAACGGCAGCACGCCCACTTACCTGGCCGGTGCTTCGCAAGGCAATGCCGTGCTGGACATCGTCCGCGCCGCCAGTCAAGTTCCATCGGTCGGTCTCAGTGCCACCGCCAAGACTGCCATCTGGGGTTACTCGCAAGGCGGCCAAAGCGCCTCCTGGGCCGCTGAGCGCAAGGCCAGTTATGTTCCCAGCCTGAACCTGGTGGGCGTGGCCGCCGGCGGCACGCCCGCCGACTTCATCACCACGGCCAAATACCTGGACGGCTCCAACGGCGCCTCCTTCCTGTTCGGCGGTGTGGTCGGCCTGGCCGAGCAATACCCCACGGCCATCCCGTTGGACACCTTGGCCAATGCCACCGGCCAGGCTGCCATCGCCCGTGCCAAGAACCAGTGCGTGTTCGAAGCGCTGTTCGACCTGATGAACCACAGCCTGTCCGAGTACACGGTGGGCAACCAGACGCTGGACCAACTGGCCGCCGTGCCCGCGATCAACGCCACGCTGAAGGCGCAAGATCTGGGCGGTGCCAAGATCCCCGTGCCGCTGTACCAATACCATGGCCAGGCTGACGAGTTCATCCCGATCGAACAGCACGTGGACTTGAAGCGCAAGTACTGCGCCAGGTTCAGCAATGTGTACTTCGACGTGTACCCCAGCGAGCACATCGTGACCCAGTTCCAGGCCGCGCCCACCGTGCTCACCTGGATCGGTGACCGCTTCAACGGCAAGAGTGCCACCAGCAGTTGCTTCACCTTGGCTGCCGTGCCCAAGTCGACCGCCAACCCCAACAAGGGCAACTTCGTTGTTTCCCTCAAGAGCTGGCCTTTGGTCGCCAACGTGGGCTTGAAGACTTTGGGCCAGACCGTGAACCTGCCCGCCACCTCGACCTTCACGGCTGAGACGGACATCACGGCCCAACGCCTGACCGGCAGCCTCTCGGTGCCGAACTTCAGCCAGTCGATCAAGATCCTGGGCATTGGCTCGCAGGTCGGCATGAAGATCACGCCTGTGGGCGAGGCCACCGGCACGGTGACGCTGGACAACGATGGCCAGCTCCACGTCCATGGCCTGGTCAAGGCCGACATCACGATCACGTCCTTGTCGGGTCTGCCGATCGGTGCGTGCAAGACGGTGACGCCGGTCGAGTTCCCCATCAACTTCGATGGTCCGGTCTCTTCACTGGGCAATGGCAACCTGAACTTCTCGGGCACGACGACCTTCCCGCAACTGAAGGGCTGCGGCGTCTCGGCGATCCTGACCGCGGTCATGTCCGGCCCTGGCCAGACCTACTCGTTCACCGTGAAGCCCCCGGCTCCCCGCAAGTTCTGATCACCGCCTGAGGTGAACTGAAAGCGAGGCCGACCCACCTTTGAAAAGGCGGGTCGGCCTTTTGTCTTTCTGCGGGTTTTCTCGCCCGGGTTTTACTGAGTGGGCATTTTGTCCCACCCTGTGCACACTGCCGGTTGACACCGATTTGGCGGAACAAATCTAAGGATTCGAAAAATGGCACAAATTCAAGTGGAGCGCAGCGCTGGCAAACAGTGGTTTGCCTTGTTGGCCCTGATTGGCGCGGCAATGGCGGCTGTGCTGTGGTGGTGGTCCCACCGCGATGACGCGGCCGTGAGCGCGCCTGTGACCAGCTCGGCCCCAGCCCCCGAGGCCGCTGCTCTGGCCCAGCCGGTGGCGCTGGCCCAGCCCGCTGCCGCCTTGCCCACCACCGAAGCGGGCTTGATGGCCCAACAAGCGGCCGCTGCCCAGGTCGTGGCGCGTGCGCCCGCCATGACGCCCATCACGGGGCCCGTCACGGCGCGCCCGGAGTTCGTGTCCGAAATGGAATGGCAGATGCTGAAAGGCGTTGCCCAGCAAAACCCCGCACCCGACGCGGAACTGACGCGTCTGGTCAACAAGCTGCGTTTCATGAAGCAGTTGGAGCTGTGGCAGTCGATGGAGCATTCCACGGACATGGCCAAGCGCCAGGTGCTGGCCGAGCAACTGCTGG
>CAZKPN010000228.1:0-2049 GCA_964554655.1 uncultured Aquabacterium sp.
TGTTTGAACGAAGCGGATGAAATCCGCGCAGTGAGTTCCACGGCCCCACCTCGGCGCGAGCATCGCAAGGCAGTCCCGCTGACAGCGGGATCACCAACATGAAGCCCTGACGGATACCCGCCCAGCCCTCGCCCCGCGCTCCCGCTTCAGGAGTTCAACGGTGGCGCCGCCTGCGTGCTCGGCAGCGCCGCCAAAATCGTCAACAGCCGGTTGATCTGCAAAGGCTTCACCAGATACTGGTTAAACCCAGCCTGCAACGCCCGCGCAATGTGATCAGGCAAAGCATCACCACTCAAGGCAATCAAAGGCAGCTTCTTGAACGCCGCCTTGGCCCGCAGCTGCCGGCACAAATCCAACCCACTGCCATCCGGCAGGTTGATGTCCACCAAAGCCACATCCGGCTGCATGGATTCGATACAAGCCAGCCCATCGGCGGCCGTGTCAGCCGACAACAAGCGCACCTGCGGATACGTGGCGAACAGCGCCTCGACCAGGCTACGGTTCAGAGCGTTGTCCTCAATGTGCACCACGCGCAAAGGCGGCAGCATCACCAAAGGCTCGGAGGGGCGTGCGCTGGTGGGCGTGGTGGTGTGGGTGCGCTCGGCCAAGGGCAGCTTCAGGCCGAACACGCTGCCTTCGCCCAAGGTGCTGTGCACCTCGATGCGGCCGTGCATCAGCGCGGCCATGCGCTGCGCGACCGCCAGGCCCAGGCCGTGGCCCTCGGAGCTGTCGGCTTCGGTGGCGCGGTCCAGCCGGGTGAAGGGGTGGAAGAGCTTGGGCAGGTCGCTTTGGTCAATGCCGGCGCCCTGGTCGCGCACTTCAACAATGCCCATGCGTTCTTCGGTCACTTCACGGGCGCGCAACCACACGGTCGAGCCGGCGGGGCTGACGCGGATGGCGTTGTTCAGCAGTTGCACCAGGATGTCTTTGGTGGGCTGGGGGTCGGCCCAGACGGTGTGCGGCGCGCAATCAACCACCACGGTCACGTTGTGTTTGCGGGCCAGCGCTTCTTGGGCAGCGCAGACCTCACGCAGCAGACCCGTCATGGCCAGGCGCTGTGGCCGCAGGGTGACCGAAGGCTCGTCCAGGCGGGCGAACTCCAGGGCCTGGTCCAGCAGGCTCAACAACTGTTGGCCGGCTGTGCGGATGTGGCCCAACTGGCGCTGCAGGGATTCGGGCATGCCGGTTTGGTCCTGCATGTCCAGCAACTGCGAAAAGCCCATGATGGCGTTCAGGGGCGAGCGCATGCTGTGCCCCATGCGTGCCAAAAAGTCGGCCTTGGCCACCAGGGTCAACTCGGCCTGCAGACGGCGCGTGTGCTCGGCTTCGGCGCGGCGTTGGGCGCTGACATCGCGCATCAGCTCGATGTAACGCGTGACCTGGCCATCGGCATCGGGCAAGGGGTGCACGGTGCGCGCCACCCAGAAGGGCTCGCCGTCTTTGCGGTGGTGGCAGATCTCGAGGTTTTCAACGGCGTGGCCCTGGGCCAGCGTCTGGTTGATGCGGGTGATCAGGGCTGCCTCGGTGTGCGGGCCGCTGAGCAACTCTTCGGGTTGCTGGTCCAGGCTTTCCGACAAGGAAAAACCGGTCAGGCGCGAAAAGCTGGGATTGACCCACCGTATGCAACGCTGCGCATCGCAGATCATCACCGCGTCACTGACCCGGTCGGCCAGCAAGGCCAGCTCCTGGTTGGTGGCTTGGGCGCGTTGCAGGGCGGCCTGGATTTGTCTCATGGGCAGGCCTTGCTCAGTCGCGACTGGCAGGTCGGCCTCAATGGTGTTTTGGGGCATGGCGTTTTCCTCTCGGCACCGTGGGTGCGGATACTCGCCTGTCTCTGGCGAGCAAAGGGATACTGCTAGGAACTCATGATGTCAGAATGGGCGCTTCATGTGTAGGTACTTTGAGAAAGTTCTTGGCCATCATGACCCAATCCATTTACGAATTTGAGGCGCTTTCCACGGACGGCGTTCCCGTGAAGTTGGACCAGTATCGGGGCCGCGTGCTGCTGATCGTCAACACTGCCAGCAAGTGTGGTTTTACGCCACAGTT
>CAZKPN010000229.1:0-2049 GCA_964554655.1 uncultured Aquabacterium sp.
CCAGGTCCAGGCTGGAGGTGGCCACCACAGCCTTCAAGCTGCCAGCCTTGAGACCGGCCTCGACCCACTCCCGCACACCCTTGTCCAGCGATCCGTGGTGCAGGGCGATCAGGCCGGACCAATCGGGCCGGGCTTCCAACAAGGCCTGGTACCAAAGCTCGGCCTGCGATCGGGTGTTGGTGAACACCAGGCTGTTGCGGCTGCCCTCGATCTCGCGGACCACGGCAGGCACCATGCGCAGGCCCAGGTGGCCGGCCCAGGGAAAGCGCTGCACTTCATCAGGCAGAAGCGTGTCGATGGTCAAGGCCTTGGGCAGTTGGCCTTGCACGATGCGGCCTGACGGGCCGGTGAGGGTGTCTCGGGCCTCGGGCAGGTTGCCCAAGGTGGCCGACAAGCCCCACACCATCAGCTTTGGGTTCCACTGCCTCAGGCGTGCCAAGGCCAGTTGCACCTGCACGCCGCGCTTGTTGGCGATGAGCTCGTGCCATTCGTCGACCACGACCAGTTGTACGCTGCCGAGTTGCTGCGCAGCCTCGGGCTGGGTGAGCAAAAGGCTCAGGCTTTCGGGCGTGGTGACCAGGGCGGTGGGCAGGCGTCTGGCCTGCCTTGCCCGGGCGGCGCTGCTGGTGTCGCCGGTGCGCATCTCCAGTGTCCATCGGGATGCCAGTGCCGGTAGAGGCGCTTGCAAGGCGGTCAAGGTGTCGGAGGCCAGGGCACGCATCGGGGTGATCCACAGGGCGGTCAAGGGCGGTGCACCGCGCGCGTCAGTGGGCATTGCTTCCAAGGCTTGCAGGGCGCCCAACCACACCGCGTAGGTCTTGCCCGAGCCGGTGGTGGCGTGCAGCAGGCCGCTGTCACCTTGGGCCAGGGCTTGCCACACCTCGGTCTGGAAAGGAAAGGGCGACCAACCTTCGTTTTTCAACCAGGCGCTGGCCGGAGCGGGCTTGGCCTTCGGCATGACGACCGCGCTCATGCGGCCTTCGATGTGGCGGGTGCAGGGATCAGGCTGCGCAAGCTGGCCAGGGTGTCGGCTTCTTTCACAGGCTTGTCCCAACGCAACCGCAACATGCGTGGAAAGCGCACGGCCAGTCCGCACTTGTGGCGGCTTGATGCCTGGATGCCTTCAAAGCCCAGCTCCACGACCAAGGTGGGCGTGACGCTGCGCACCGGGCCGAATTTCTCGACGGTGGTCTGGCGGATGCGCTGGTCCACCTGCTTCATTTCTTCGTCGGTCAGGCCCGAATAGGCCTTGGCAAAGGGCACCAGGCGGTCTTCGTCCCACACCGCGAAGGTGTAGTCGGTGTAGAGGTTGGCGCGCCGGCCGTGGCCGCTTTGCGCGTAGATCAACACAGCGTCGATGGTGAAGGGATCGACCTTCCACTTCCACCACAGGCCGACGTCCTTGGTGCGACCGGTGCCGTAGAGGCTGTCGCGGCGCTTGAGCATGAAGCCTTCCACGCCACGGCTGCGAGATTCTTCGCGCCACTCGGCCAGGGTCGCCCAGTCGGGCGCGATGACCAAGGGCGAGAGCTGCAGTGGTGCCAGGGGTGCGGGCAGGATGTGCGGCTCGATGGGGGCGTCCAGCGGCAGGTCGGTTTGCGGCAAGGTGGGCGCGGTGATCAGGGCATCCAGCTGCTCGCGCCTTTGCCATTGGGGCCAGGCGCGGCAGTCTTCGCCCTGGTGTTCCAGCAGATCGTAGGCCAGGAAGGCCGCCGGGCATTCGGCCAGGATGCCTTTGCTCAGGGTCTTGCGGCCAATGCGCTTTTGCAAGGCCGCGAAGGGCTGCACATGGCCGTCCTTCCAGACCACGATCTCGCCGTCGATGACGGTGTTGTCGGGCAAGACCATGGCCATCGTGTCCAGCTCAGGGAATCGGCCGTTGAGCAGGTCTTCGCCGCGAGACCACAGCCAGGACTCGGCGCCACGCTTGATGAACTGCGCGCGGATGCCGTCCCACTTCCACTCGACCAGCCAATCGCCGATGGGCCCCAGGCTGTCGATCGGGGCTTGCAGCGGGTGGGCCAGGAAGAAGGGATACGGCTGGCCCGA
>CAZKPN010000230.1:0-2039 GCA_964554655.1 uncultured Aquabacterium sp.
CCATCCTGCGCGAGCGCCCCGAAGGCATCGACCAGATGGACTGGCCCACCCTGCGCCAAGCCGTGTCCGGCTGCACCGCCTGCGGCCTGTGCGAAAGCCGCAAACAGACCGTGTTCGGTGTGGGCCACGAACAAGCCAGCGTGATGATCATCGGCGAAGCCCCTGGCGAGCAGGAAGACCGCCAGGGCGAGCCCTTCGTGGGCCGCGCCGGCCAGTTGCTCGACCGCATGCTCAGCCCCATCGGCCTGACCCGCAGCGAGGCTGAAGCGAGCCGCCAGGTCTTCATCGCCAACGTCCTCAAGTGCCGCCCACCTGGCAACCGCAACCCGCTGCCCGCCGAAGTGGCCCAGTGCGAGCCTTACCTGATGCGCCAGATCGCCCTGGTCAAGCCGCGCGTCATCATCGCCATGGGGCGCTTCGCGGCGCAGTCATTGCTCAAGACCAGCGAGCCCATCGGCCGCTTGCGCGGGCGCCTGCACGAGGTGCAGGGCACGCCGGTGGTCGTCACTTACCACCCGGCTTACCTGCTGCGCAACCCGGTCGACAAGGGCCTGGTGTGGGATGACCTGTGCCGGGTGCGTGAGCTGCTGCGCACTGATCAGCGGCCATGAAAAACGCCCCATTCGGGGCGGCATGACCTGGCACGGTGGATGTCGCCATTACGACGATGGGCGGCTGCGACGTTTCGCTGCGCACAGAGCCAGCAGGCCCATCCCCACCAAGACACAGGCGGAGGGTTCCGGCACGGCGGTGATGCCTGACAAATGGGCATTGACACTGAGGGTGCCCCAGCTTCGCAAGCGGATCTGTTGGCTGTACTCCTCACGGGAGGCAGGGTCCAGTCCCAATCCTGTCAAGAACAGATCCGCGACATCGACATTGAGCCGCAATGAGTCTGTGGAAGAGCTGCTGGCATGGCCCGTTGCCACGTCTTGACCTGGCACCGTGTCCACCATGATGTGGCCTTCAGTGCCTGCTTTGTCAAAGCGGAACACGGCCAGCTTGCCAAGGCCCACCGCCTCGGAAAAGGCGCTCGAGGGCGTGTGTTGGTACCAGGTGTACACATTGGCGTAAACGGTGGAGGTCGCGAGGTCGATGTCCAGATTGGTCAGGAAAACCGAGTGGTCATCGAATTCATCGTTCTCATCAAGGGTGGCGCGCTTGAACTGCACGAATGAATCGGACGCCTGAACAGAAGTCAGTGAGTCCCCAGTGGTGGTGCCGCCGCTGAGTGCCAGATTGATCGTGGTGATCGCTTTCTCGTACTTCGCGGTGTTGATTTCGCCCCCATCGGGCAAGCCGCGCTTGAACGGGATGGTGTAAGGGGTGGTGATGAGGGTTCCGATGCCGCTCACAGCCCCAATGCCATTGGAGCTGAAAGCAATGGCGGCACTGCCTGAGGTCACGCTCCAGTCATACCCGGATGCGGCGTTGGCCGCGTTGGTTGCAATGAAGGCGATGGCCACCAGCAACGATTTGAATTTGAATTTCATGGATCTCCCTTGGACCAGCAACATCGAAAGCGGCTGCTTGGCGGTGCGCCATGCAGCTCTGTTTGGAACACTTTGGATTTTGCCAAGCCTCTTCATGCCGGGGGCATTAAATCCCGGCTCGACCCCGCAAGGCAGGGGTGGGTTTGCCTCAGCCCACCTAACTGTCCAGATACCGCCGCCTTCTGAACAGCATCACCAACGCCAGCACGACCCCCGCCATCAGCCCACACGCCACCCAGAAACCCAGCTTGGTGTGGATCAACGGCAGGAAGTCGAAGTTCATGCCAAAGATGCCGGTGATCAGGTTCAGCGGCAGGAACACGGCCGTCATCACTGTGAGGGTGCGCATGATGTCGTTGGTGCGGTTGCCTTGCAGTGAAAAATGCATCTGCACTGCGCCTTCCGACGACGACTCCAGGCGCCGCACATGGCCCAGCACCCGCTCGATGTGTTCCAGCACGTCGCGCGAACGCACGCGCAGCACTTCGCGCTCGCGGGCGGCGGCGGTCTCGGTGGGCATGGGCCAGTCGTCCAGCGCGTCGATCC
>CAZKPN010000231.1:0-2031 GCA_964554655.1 uncultured Aquabacterium sp.
CAGGCGTTTGGCCATAGAGCAACTGGCTGATCGAGGTGAGGGTGGGGGCGATGGGTTCGGGGTCGCGAGCGGCCTCTTCGGGGTGGTAGATGATGGTGCCGACCATGCTCATGATGAGCTCGCGCTCTGCATCGTCCAGGGCGACGCCGGTGTATTGCAAGGCCTTCCAGGTCAGGTTTCCCACAAATGGCGCCTTGTTGCGCACGTTGAGGTCGCCTGAGGTTCGGGCTGAAGCCAGGATGCCGGGGCGGTCGGTGGCGCAGCGCCTGCGGGCCGAGTCGCGGTCGCTCTCCAGCCCCATCTCGATGGCCAGGTCGGCGCAGGTTTCTTGCGAGCTGTAGCCGGTGGCTTCGGCCGCTGTGCTGACGATGGCTTTAGCGGTTTCGCAGGAATTGATGCGGGCGTTGTTGATCCAGGTCTCCAGACCTTTGGCCCATTTTGTCAGGCCGCCAAGCAGGGGTGAGACAGCCTCCAGAGCCAACTGGAAGGCGATGCCGGGCAGCGCGGCGGTGATGTTCCTGAGCATGTTCTTGAACTCGGTGGCCGAGATGTGCGAGAACGAGCCGCCGAACACGTCGATGCCGCCGCAACCGGCTTTGGCGCTGGGGAACTGGATGGCGGCCAACTGGTACACCTTGTTGGGCGAGCGCATGAAGAAGCTGCCGCCGGTGTAGGTGTTGAAGGTCTGGCCTCTGAAGGCACCAGGGGCGGTGTAGTTGCCGATGGCGCCCAGGTTGTTGAACATGTTGTTCACCTCGGCGTTCAGATCGCCTGCACGCAAGGTCAAAGGCGAGGTGGCGAGGGCGAGCGCCATCATGGTGACGGTGATGCGGCTGAACAATGAGGTTCCCATGGGGTGCTCCTATTGAAGAACGACATGTCGGCTCACGCCGGGCAACATGGCCTGAGCGGCGGGTGTGCTCACCGTGGTGATGCGCTCCAGCAGTTCGGCCTCGGACAGCACGCCAAAGCCGATGGGGGTGATCTTTCCGGTGAAGGGTTGGGCCAGGAAAACGGCCGGGACCTGGGCAACCTTCAGGGTGTTGGCGATGCCGTTGTCGACTCGGGCATCGGCAAAGCCAGGCATCGGGCCACCATCGACACTGATGGCCACGACCTTCATGCCGTGGCGTGCTTCGAAGGCGGCCAGCGTGGGCGCCAGGGCATGGCAGTAAGGACAATCGCTTCGGAAGAAAAAGAACAGCACATGGTCTTTGCCCAGCGCTGAGATGGCTTGTGATCGCTCGGCCAATTGGTCGCGGTCAAAGACCTCCAGCGCCTTGGCATTGACGGGGCGACCCTGCTGCGTGGGGTCCAGCTCTGGCGTGGACCAGGCGACGTGTTGGGCGACATCGGCGAAGTAGGAGGCCCGGGCCACCACCTTGGCCTCGAGCGCCATATAGCGGCGCACATTGGCCTCGGTGGGCCGCATGATGGCGATGTTGCGGTAGGACTCGACGGTTTTTTGCAGGCGCTCGAACTCCACCAGTTCCGGCGCTTTGGTCGGCCGCTTGGGCGTAGCCGGGATGGGTGGCGTCGGCGGATTGACGGGGGGCTTTTGGGTTGAGGATGGGGCCTCTGATGCTTCAGGTTCCGGTTCTTCGTAGAAGTGCCAGCCGCGCCAGGTGTCGGCCCAATAGGGTGAGACGGGTATGGCTGTGTCATCCTGGCGAGGGCGCTCTTGTGCTTGGGTGACGGGCAGGGCACAGACGATGCCTACGGCCAGGCCCAGGGGCAGCAATAGGGATGTGAATGAACGTGGCATGTCGGCACCCCTTATTGCAGTGACTTGGGTGGCAGGCCATCGAGGCAGTAGTTGATGCCGAAGTCGATGGTTTGTTTGCGTGGGGCTTGGGCGCCGGGCAGCATGACGCCGTCTTGCCAGAAGCTCACTTTCAAGCGGCTGCAACCGGCCTGGCGGTAGTGCTTGTCTGTGGTGACATCGATGTAGATTGGCGTGGTGGCCGAGAAGCGGCGGCTGATGGCGTCTGCCAATTCGCCGGTCAGCACACCGTGGGCTTGTCCGTCAGG
>CAZKPN010000232.1:0-2027 GCA_964554655.1 uncultured Aquabacterium sp.
TGTCGCTGGGCGACAGCAAAAAGCCCCTGGTGTCATCGCGCCTGGGGCCTCGCATCCAACGACTGGGCATGGGTGGTTTCGAAGACTACGTGGCCCTGATCTCCAGCGACCACGACGAGGGCGAGTTCCAGGTCGCGGTGGATCTGCTGACCACCAACGAGACCTACTTCTTCCGCGAGCCCGAGCACTTCGCCTGGCTGGAAAAAGAGATCGAAGCCCAACACCTCAAAGCACCTGCGATCTGGAGCGCCGCCAGCTCGTTTGGCGATGAAGCTTTCAGCATTGCCATGCTGCTGGCCGACCTGCAGCAAAAAGGCCGCATCAGCCCGACCTGGTCCATCCTGGGCACCGACATCAGCGACCGCGTGCTGCGCAGCGCCAGCCAAGCCATCTACCCGCAAGACCGTTTGCGCAACGTGGCGCCCCGGCGCCTGAAACAGTACTGCCTGCGTGGCGATGGCGACTCCGAAGGCCTGGTGC
This sequence comes from uncultured Aquabacterium sp., assembly GCA_964554655.1. Taxonomy (GTDB): domain Bacteria; phylum Pseudomonadota; class Gammaproteobacteria; order Burkholderiales; family Burkholderiaceae_C; genus Aquabacterium. The sequence continues at coordinate 481 of CAZKPN010000232.1, forward strand.
AGATCCAGCCCAAGCTGCGCGAGCACGTGCGCTTTGGCCAGCTCAACCTGTGCCGGCCGATCGAAGACCTGGGGCCTTTCGACATCATCTTTCTGCGCAACGTGTTGATCTATTTCGACGCGCCCACCAAGCGCGAGGTCGTGGACCGTGTGCTGACCCAACTGAAGCCCGGCGGCCTGTTCTTCATCGGATCGGCCGAAGGCCGCGTGGCCTGCGACACGCCCTTGAAGCCCATCGCCACCGGCGTCTTCCGCAAGGTGGCCGCATGATCGCCGAGCCGCGTGTGCACACCTTCCTGCACCCCGGTGACGTCGTCTGTGCCCACCGGGGCGACCGGCTTGAAACATTGCTGGGTTCCTGCGTGTCCATCATCCTGACCGACCCGCACCGCACCGTCGGCGCCATGTGCCACATCGTGCATGCGAACCGGGCCAACGCCACCGCGCGGCTGTCCACCTGTCATGCCAGCACCGCCCTGGCCACCCTGTACCGCCTGATCAAGAGCGAAGGCTTTGCGCCACACCTGTGTGAAGCCTATGTCTACGGGGGTGGCAACATGTTCCCCGCCATGTCCTTGTCTCGTCCGAACCAAAGCCATGTGGGCGACACCAATGCCCGTTGGGCGCTGCAGGCCTTGCAACACGATGGCGTGGACGTGATCCACCACGACCTGGGCGGCTGCACTTACCGCCGCGTCGCCTGGACCATTGGCGCCAAGTCGCCCCAAGTGGAAGCCGTCAAAGTAGCCTGACAAAAAGGCGATTGGCATCCGGCTCGTGGAAATCCGCGAGAATCACTGCCATTGCCGTGCTTTTTGAAGAAAAACCCCATGACCGAAGCCACCTCTACCCCGGCCCTGCCCGACCGCCTGTCCATTGACCCGAGCAGTGCCCACTACAACGCGGCCGTGTTCGAACACGACATCGGCATCCGCTTCAATGAGAAAGAGCGCTTCGATGTGGAGGAATACTGCATCAGTGAAGGCTGGGTGAAGGTGCCCGCCGGCAAAAAGGTGGACCGCAAAGGCAAGCCCTTGCTGCTCACACTGAAGGGCAAGGTCGAAGCGTTTTACAAGTGACTCCCTTGAGGGACGGCACTCAACACCCAACTCAACAGCGCCTCACGGTCGGCCTCCACCAGGCTCATGCCCTCGCGCTCACACGCCGCCAGGGCCACGCCACAGGTGGCGGCCACCAAGTCTTCAAAGGATGAGCCCGCCGTGGCCGGGTCGAACCCATTGAACAGCAAGGCGCGCAGCAAGGCATTGATGTCGGCCCGCGCCATGGGCACGCTGCGGTCCAGGCAGATGTCGCGCACGCGCTTGCTGGTAGCAGCCAGCGCATAAGGGCCTTCGCCCAAAGCCTGCGACAGCGCCTCCAGGAAGGCGCGGTACTGGTAACCCGACATCGACGGGAAATTGGCCACCTGCAAGATGGGCGCAACCCGGGGCCAACGCTCGTCGTGCTCGGGCTGGTCGTTGCCCATCTCGGCAGACTGCGAGATGAAATCCAGCGAATGCCGATCCGGGTCAAAGGCATAGCCGCCCA
>CAZKPN010000233.1:0-1975 GCA_964554655.1 uncultured Aquabacterium sp.
CATCGGCCGAGAACACGATGAACTCGTCGTAGCGGGTGTCGCTTTGCAAGACGTCCACGATGTCCAGCACCATGTGGATGTCGGTGCTGGTTTTGCCGGCGGCGGTCATGGGCGGGCAGTCCACGATCTCGAAGCCGGCCTTGCTGAAGCCAAAGCGAAAGCGCTGGTACATCACGGGGTTGAGGTAGCAACGGCGCACCAGGATGCGCCGCTTGACGGCCGCTTCCGGGTCCAGGGGCATGCGCAGTTGCGTGGTGATCCAGTCCATCCAGCGCATGGGGTCGCTGGCGAAGCGCTCGGCATAGGCCACATCCAGGCGCCGCAAACCGGAATACACGTTGTCGAAGTCGACGAAAAGGGCAGATTTCATGGGGGTGCGAGAGCCGGTCAATCCGCAGCATAGCCCAGGCCTGCCGTCACAAGGCGGTCACACGAAGCACGCAAGCTGCCGGACTTCACTGTCTGCGGCGCCGGCCTTGGCGCACTCGTTCAAATCGGAGTAGTACAAGATGACATCGTTCAAGAAAACCATGCTCGCCTCGGTGGCCCTGGCACTGACCCTGGGCACCAGCCTGGCGCAGGCCGAGGTCCGGATCACGGAAGTGGCCCCTTGGGGCAGCAGCGGCAACAACCCTGCCATCCCCTACGCCACCGATTGGTTCGAGCTGACCAACACCGGCGCTTCGGCCCTGAACATCACCGGCTGGAAGATGGACGACAGCTCCAATGGCACCGCGAAGGTGGCCTTGGTGGGCATCACCACCATCGCGGCGGGCGAGTCGGTGATCTTCACCGAGACCGCCGCTTCGGCCAGCTTCCTCAGCACTTGGTTCGGTGGCGCGATCCCAGCCGGCTTGCAGATCGGCACCTACACCGGCGCTGGCGTGGGCTTGAGCCAAGCGGGCGACGCTGTCAACGTGTTTGATGCCAGCGGCACCTTGCAGGCCAACGTGAGCTTCGGTGCCTCGGACACCAACTCGCCTTACCAGACCTTCGACAACGCCGCTGGTCTGAACAACACCGTCATCACGCAGCTGAGCGTCGTGGGTGTCAATGGCGCCTTTGCCGCAGCCAACCACCCGATCGAGATCGGCTCGCCCGGCACCATCGCCGCCGTCCCTGAACCCGAAAGCTACGTGCTGGCCCTGGCCGCACTGGGCCTGTTCGGGGTCATCGCGCGCAAGCGTCAGCAACGTTGATTGAGCGGCAAGGCATTCACCATGAACATCCAACAACTGACCATCGCCCTGGCAGCTTCGGCCGCCTGCTTCTGCGCACAAGCCGCCAACTCCATCAACCTCGCCAACTACCAGGTGACGGGCACGTACGCGCTCAGCACACTGGCGGGCACCGGCAACGGCGTGTCGGGCCTGGAGGCCTCGGCCGTCACGTATGCGCGTGATCGCGGCACATTGTTCTTCGTGGGCGATGAAGGCACGGGCGTGGTCGAGATCTCGCTCACCGGCCAGACCCTGGGCACCATGGCCTTCAACTGGGCCAACACCGGCAGCTCCAACCATGACACCGAGGGCCTGACCTACCTGGGCAACGGCGTTCTGGTGGTGTCCGAAGAGCGCCTGTACGACGCCTACCGCTTCAACTACACCGCAGGTGGCACCGCCAATCTGGCCACCAGTGGCGTGTCCATCAGCAATGCCACCGTGGGCAACAACGGCCTGGAGGGCATCAGCTACGACCCGAGCAACGGCGGCTTCGTGACGGTCAAGCAAGCGGGCCCGCAAGACGTCCGGGCGGGCACGCTGACTTTTGCGAACAACACCGGTGGCGTGGCCACGACATCGACCTTGTTCAACCCCACGCTGATGGGCCTGTCGACCTTGTCCGACGTGCAAACACTGTCACCAGTGGACGCGCTCGCCGGCACGGCCGCCGCCGACAACCTGCTGATCCTGAGCCTGGGCTCGCGCAAGCTGATCGAAGTGAACCGCCTGGGCCAGACCTTGAGCACCTTCGA
>CAZKPN010000234.1:0-1937 GCA_964554655.1 uncultured Aquabacterium sp.
CCAGGTCCATCAACACGGCATGGGGCTCTTGCGCCTGCGGGCAACTGCGCAGCAAGGACAGGCATTCCACGCCAGAGGCCAGCGGGGTCACGTCAAAACCCAGGGGCTCAAGGATGCGCACCAGCAGGCCTCGGTCGGCCTCTTCGTTGTCCACCACCCAGACGCGGCGGCGGTCGCCCACATAGCCCGTGCGCACGCCCAAGGGCACACTGCGGTCGGCGTGCGTCAAACGCACCTGCGGCAAGAACAGGCGGATGCGGAAAACCGTGCCCTGCCCTTCCACGCTGCTCACCTTCATCTCGCCGCCCATCAGGTCGGTCAGCATCTTGCTGATGGTCAGGCCCAGGCCGGTGCCCGCCACCGCTGAGCCCGCCACCGATGAACCGCGCGCAAACGGCTCGAAAACCCGTTCCAACTCGTCGATCGGGATGCCAGGGCCCGTATCGATCACCTCGACCAAGGCGATTTCGCGCGCATAGCTGACGCGGAACTTCACACTGCCTTGCGAGGTGAACTTCACCGCGTTGCCCAGCACATTGAACAGGATCTGGCGCACCCGGCGCTCGTCGGCCCGCACCACTTCAGGCAGGGCCGCGTCCAGCTCCACGTCAAAGATCAAGCCTTTGCTCAAGGCTTGCGGCTGCAGCATGTTGATGATCTGCTGCAGGGATTCGAACAGGCGCATGGGCTTGACGTCCAGCGTCAGCTTGCCGCTTTCGATGCGGGCGATGTCCAGGGTGCCTTCGATCAGCGACAGCAAATGGTCGCCGCCCCGCTTGATCACCTCGATGCCATGCTTGGCGTGCTCAGGCAGGCGCTGGTCTTCGTCCAGCAATTGCGCATAGCCCAGGATGCTGTTGAGCGGCGTGCGCAACTCGTGGCTGATGGTCGAGATGTAGCGGCTCTTGGCCTGGTTGGCCTGCTCGGCCGTGCGCTTGGCCTGCTGCAGTTTTTCATCGGTGCGGCGGTGCAGTTCTACTTCGCGCACCAGCAGGTGGGTCTGGCGGTTGGATTCTTCTTGCGCGACCTTGCGGCTTTTGTGCGCCAGCACCAGCCACCAGCCCACCACGCCCGAGATCACCAACAGCACGGCAAAGACCTTGAGGAAACCGCTTTGCAGCGCGTCGACCAGGCCCAAGGTGGCAGGCTGATCCAAAGCGCGCAACTCGTGATTGAAGATCAGGGCGAACAGCAGCGCCAAGGCTGGCACCAGCCCGCCCATCAACAGCATGAAATGGCCCAGTTCGGTGTCCAGGTGGCGCCAGACGAATGGCGGCAACAGTTTTTGCCCCACCGCCCGCCACTGCACCGACCAGCGGGCTTCGGGCTTGCACAGGTCGTGGCAGCGCGCGTCCAGCGAGCAGCACAGCGAGCAGATGAAGCCCTGGTAGGCCGGGCAATGGGCCATGTCTTCGCCTTCATACTCGCGCTCGCACACGGTGCAGCGGTAGACGCCCTTCATGCCCTGCTTGGATGGGCAGGTGTCGCAGCTGGGCGCCTTGGGTTCAGGTTGACGCGCGATGTAATAGCGCCCCTGCGTGAACCAGGCGATCAGCGGTGAGGTGACCAAGGCCGTGACCAGCGCGATCAAGGCCGAGAAGGCCTGCGCCATCGGCCCCAGCCAGCCCAGGTAGGCCGTCACCGACAGGATCGAGGCCGCGCTCATGGCGCCCACGCCCACCGGGTTCACGTCGTACAAGTAAGCGCGCTTGAACTCGATGCCTTTGGGCGACCAGCCCATGGGTTTGTTGATCACCAGGTCGGCCACCACCGCCATCATCCAGGCGATGGCGACGTTGGAGTACAGGCCCAGCACACGGCCCAGGGCCTGGAACACGTTCAACTCCATCAGCATCAAGGCGATCATGGTGTTGAACACCACCCACACCACGCGCCCGGGGTGGCTGTGCGTGATGCGTGCGAAGAAGTTGGACCAG
>CAZKPN010000235.1:0-1926 GCA_964554655.1 uncultured Aquabacterium sp.
TCTTGCAAGGCTGATTCGAGGGTCTCAAGTCGCTTAGCGTCTTCCTCGGTGAATGTGCAGACTTTGTCCAATGCGGCATCGGTGGTGGCGTGGCTGAGTAACGTCAGGAAACGCCCTACCTCGGTGGTGCTGGTTTTGAGGTCGGCGAATGCAAGGTCAGAGGTTGGCAGGGCGGCTTGTTCAGCCTTGATGAGTGCATCAACGGTGGGGTAGACGACGCGAGCGAGGTTCTCGAATACATCAAATCCCCATGGAGCGAAGATGAGTTCACCCCCCCGTGCCAATATGACCTGCTGCACCTTCCTCTGAGAATTCAGTGAGTAACGAGGTAGGTATGACGAACAGCCAGCAACCCAAGGTCCCTATGCACGCAGTCAAGAGTCTGTCCGATCCGGGCGCATCGCAAGGAGCCCGTAGGGCGACTGGAGATGCGCCCGGATCGGCGCCCCCAGTGTCCCCGCCTTCAGCCAATTCCGAGGTGCTCCCACGAGCGCGCCGGCGCACGTTCTCCAACGCCGACAAGCGCCGCATTCTGCAAGCAGCCGACAGTTGCACGAAGCCCGGCGAGATCGGCGCGTTGATGCGCCGAGAGGGCGTGTACTCGTCGTCGCTGAGCACCTGGCGTCGCCAGCGCGAGGCTGCCGACCTGGCGGCCTTGGCGCCCATCAAGCGCGGCCCCAAGGCTGACCCCCACCGCGCCGAGGCGCTGCACATCGCCCAGATCACCCGCGAGCGCGACAACTTCAAGCTGCGCCTGGACAAGGCGCTGCTGGTGATCGACGTCCAAAAAAAACTTGCAGCCTTGCTGGGCAACTCGATGGACGCCACCGGCGACTTGCCGTGATCGCCGCAGTGCACGAACTGAGCCCCGTTCTGGGCGTAGGCGCGGCATGCCGCGCCCTGGGCCTGCCGCGCGGCGTGCCGGCCCGCCAGCGTGCCCAGGCAAGGCGCGCAGCCATGGTCGGACCCAGGCCCCGGCGCGCGGTACGAGCGCGCCCACCACTGGCCTTGGATGCGCAGGAGAACACGCTGCTGCTGGACACCTTGAACAGCGAACGCTTTGCCGACACGGCGCCTGCGGCCGTGTACGCCACGCTGCTCGACGAGGGCAGATACCTGGGCTCGGTGCGCACCATGTACCGCTTGCTGAGCACCCAGGGCGGCTCCTGCGAGCGTCGCCGCCAGCTTGCCCACCCGGCCTACGTCAAGCCCGAACTGTTGGCGAGCGCGCCCAACCAGGTCTGGTCCTGGGACATCACCAAGCTGAAGGGACCGGCCAAGTGGACGTGCTTTCATCTGTACGTGATCCTGGACATCTTCAGCCGGCACGTGGTGGGCTGGATGCTTGCCGAGCGCGAGAGCGCCGACTTGGCCGAGCAGCTGATCGCCGACACCGTCTCGCGTCACGACGTGCAGCGCGGCATGCTCACGTTGCACGCCGACCGGGGTGCAGCCATGCGCTCCAAGCCGGTGGCCGCCTTGTTGGTTGAATTGGACATCGCCAAGAGCCACAGCAGGCCGCACGTCTCGGACGACAACCCGTACTCGGAGTCGCAGTTCAAGACTATGAAATACCGGCCCGACTTCCCGGCGCGGTTCGGCTGCATCGAGGACGCCCGGGCTCACTGCCAGGCATTCTTTGCTTGGTACAACACCGAGCACCGGCACTCGGGCATCGGCTACATGACACCGCAGGCGGTGCACTACGGTCAGGCACCAGCATTGCGCGATGCGCGTCAGGTCGCGTTGGATGCCGCGTTCCTCGCGACACCCACAAGGTTCAAAGGCCGCCGTCCCCGGCCTCACGCACTGCCGAGCGCAGCCTGGATCAACCCACCACCATTGGAGACCAACGCCCAGAACAAGAAACAGTCCTGCACAGTAAATTTATGACAAGCGGTGCAGCAAAGTCATTGACACGTTCCG
>CAZKPN010000236.1:0-1888 GCA_964554655.1 uncultured Aquabacterium sp.
CTGCGGCCTATGGTCACTTCGGCCGCGAAGAGCCTGAGTTCACCTGGGAACGCACGGACAAGGCGGCCATCCTGAAGGCGGCTGCTGGCCTGTGATCTGAGCGTTCTGCACTGAGGGAACAGGGCATCGGCGACGATGCCCTTTCTTTTTGCGGCTTTGCAAGGGGTCAATCGCCTTACGATGGCGAGCATCATGCGCAAAAAAATACAGGTTGGGCAGTTGAGGTTGGGCATGTTCATCGACGAGGTGGTGGGCTCGTGGCTGGACAACCCATTCTGGAAATCGGCTGTCATGCTGACCGATGCGAATCAGCTCGCGCAGCTCAAAAAAAGCCCCATCCAGGAGGTCTGGATCGACGTGCGCAAGGGCCGTGATGTGGACGATGACGATGTCCACGTGATCGATGGCGTGGAATTCACGGCGGGCTCCACCCAGGCCATGGACGAGCCCGAGATGCCCGATGAGCCGACCACGGTCGTGCCCAGCGTTTCCCTGCAGGACGAAGTGGCCCGCGCCGGCCGCATCTGTGCCAAGGCCAAGGGCGCGATGAAGACCATGTTCCAGGATGTGCGCATGGGCAAGGCCATCGATGCCGAGCATTGCCTGCCCATCGTGGACGACATCACCCAATCGGTGCAGCGCAACCCCGGCGCCATCGTCAGCCTGGCGCGCCTGAAGACCAGCGACGATTACACCTACATGCATTCGGTGGCCGTGTGCGCCCTGATGGTGGCGCTGTCGCAGCAGCTCAAGCTTTCGGCCGAGGACACGCGCGAAGCGGGCCTGGCGGGGCTGCTTCACGACCTGGGCAAAAGCGCCATGCCCATCGAAGTGCTGAACAAACCCGGCAAGTTGACCGAGGCCGAGTTCGCCATCATGAAGAGCCACCCCGAAGCGGGCCACCGCATGCTGATGGATGGCCAGGGCGTGGGCCCGATCCCCATGGATGTGTGCCTGCACCACCACGAAAAGATCAACGGCCTGGGCTACCCGCATGGCCTGAAGGGCGATGAGATCAGCCTGTTCGCCAAGATGGGCGCGGTCTGCGATGTCTACGACGCCATCACGTCCAACCGGCCCTACAAATCAGGCTGGGACCCGGCCGAGTCCATCCTGCGCATGGCGCAGTGGGGCAAGGAGGGTCACTTTGACGACCGCATCCTGCAGGCCTTCATCCGCAGCATTGGCATCTACCCCACCGGATCGTTGGTGAAGTTGAAGTCAGGACGGTTGGGCGTGGTGGTGGAGCAGGGCGCGCAGTCCCTGCTGGCGCCCTTGGTCAAGGTGTTTTTCTCGACCAAGTCCAATCAGCGCATCGTGCCCGAGCTGCTGAACCTGGGCCTGCCCAGTTGCTCGGACCAGATCGTGTCGCGCGAATCGCCGGCGGTCTGGAAGTTCCAGGATCTGGACGAGCTCTGGGTGTCTTGACGAAGGCGCGAAGCTTCAGTCCTTGAACACCGAAATCGCCGTGGCCAGGTCCTGGGCCTGACCGCTCAAACTGCGCGCGGCGGCCGTGCTTTGCTGGGCCAGCGCGGCATTGCGCTGCGTCATCTCGTCCAGGCTGCTGACGGCCGAGCCCACCTGCTGAACCGATTGCCATTGGTCTTCGCTGGCCTGTGCGATCGCGCCAATCAGCTTTGACACCTGCTGCACTTGCTGGACGATGTCGCCCATGGTTTGCCCCGCGTTTTGAACCAGCTTGGAGCCCGCGTCGATCGAATCCACGCTGGCGCCCACGATGGTCTTGATGCGGCTGGCGGCATCGGCGCTCTTCTTGGCCAGGGCGCGCACCTCGCCCGCCACCACGGCAAAGCCGCGGCCATGCTGGCCTGCGCGCGCCGCTTCCACGGCGGCGTTCAGCGCCAGGATGTTGGTCTGGAAGGCGATG
>CAZKPN010000237.1:0-1876 GCA_964554655.1 uncultured Aquabacterium sp.
GGGCCTTGGCGATGTTGTTGATGAGTTCCATCATGTTCACGGTCTTGCCCACACCAGCACCACCGAACAGGCCCACCTTACCGCCCTTGGCGAACGGGCATACCAGGTCAATCACCTTGATGCCGGTTTCCAGCAGCTCTTGCGAAGGCGACAGTTCGTCGTACGCAGGGGCCTTGCGGTGGATGGAGGCGGTATGGGTTTGGTCAACAGGACCACGTTCGTCGATGGGCGCGCCCAGCACGTCCATGATCCGGCCCAGCGTGGCAGGGCCCACTGGCACGGTGATCGACGCCTTGGTGTTGTACACCATGATGCCGCGACGCAGGCCGTCGGACGATCCCAGCGCGATGGTGCGCACGATGCCGTCGCCCAGCAGTTGCTGGACTTCCAACGTCAGGGCAGAGCCGTCCATCTTCAAGGCGTCATACACCTTGGGCATCTGGTCACGGGGGAATTCCACGTCCACCACGGCGCCAATGCACTGAACGACCTTACCTACAGCTTGAGTGTCAGCCATTTTGGTTCCTTCAATCAATTAAATCTGGGTCAGACCGCAGCCGCACCGGCCACGATTTCGGACAATTCTTTGGTGATCGCCGCTTGGCGGGTCTTGTTGTAGATGAGCTTGAGCTCAGCGATCACAGAACCAGCGTTGTCGGTTGCGGACTTCATGGCCACCATGCGCGCCGATTGCTCGGACGCCATGTTCTCGGCCACAGCCTGGTAGATCAGTGCTTCGACGTAGCGCACCAGCAGGTCATCAATCACCGACTTGGCATCGGGTTCGTAGATGTAATCCCACTGATGGGCAGGCTCGGACGCCAACGTGGCCGCCTTCAAAGGCAACAACTGTTCGACCAGCGCTTCCTGCTTCATCGTGTTGATGAAGCGGGTGTAGCAGATCTGCACCGAGGCCAGCTCGCCCGCCGCGTACGCGTCGAGCAGCACCTTGACGGGGCCGATCAGCTTTTCAAGGTGAGGCGTGTCACCCAATTGGGTCACGTGCGCCACCACCTTGGCACCGATGCGGTTGGCAAAGCCGAAGCCCTTGTTGCCAATGGCCACGATCTCGGCAGACTTGCCTTGCGCGTCGAGCTCTTTCAAAGTCGTCGTCACACCACGCAGCACGTTGGTGTTGAGGCCACCGCACAGGCCCTTGTCCGTGGTCACCACGATCAATCCAACCTTCTTGGCGCCCGCATTGGCGATCTGGAAGGGGTGGATGTACTCGGGGTTGGCCTTGGACAAGTGCGCCGCGATGTTGCGCACCTTTTCAGCGTAAGGGCGGGCGGAACGCATGCGTTCCTGCGCCTTGCGCATCTTCGAAGCCGCGACCATTTCCATGGCCTTGGTGATCTTCTTGGTGTTCTCTACGCTCTTGATCTTGCCGCGTATTTCCTTGCCTGCCGCCATGACGTGCTCCTGATCAGGCGAACGACTTCTTGAACGCCACGATGGCCGACTGAAGCTCGGCTTCAGCGTCCTTGTCGAGCGCCTTGGTCTGTTCGAGTTTGGCCAACAGGGCAGCGTGGCTGGTCTTGAGGAACTGGTGCAGACCAGATTCAAAAGCCAGGATTTTCTTGACGTCGACGTTGTCCATGTAGCCCTTGTTCACGGCGAACAAGGTGGCACCCATCAGCGAGATCGGCAGCGGCGAGTACTGAGCCTGCTTGAGCAGTTCGGTCACGCGAGCACCACGGTCCAGCTGTTTGCGGGTGGCATCGTCCAGGTCCGAGGCGAACTGCGCGAACGCAGCCAGCTCGCGGTACTGGGCCAAGTCGGTGCGGATACCGCCGGACAGGTTCTTGATCAGCTTGGTCTGGGCAGCACCACCGACGCGCGACACCGAGATACCGGCGTTGATGGCGGGGCGGAT
>CAZKPN010000238.1:0-1875 GCA_964554655.1 uncultured Aquabacterium sp.
ACCTGGGCCTGACGGACGCCGTGCCAGCACGCGTGACCGTCCACACCGACATGCGTCGCCGCTCTATCCAGCTTGATCAGCTCACCATCGAATTCAAGATGACGGCGCCCAGCCGCTTGTATTGGGCAGGCCGTCCGGCCATGCGGGTTGTGCAGGCCTTGCACTGGCTCAAAGACATGCTGGCCACAGATGGCGACACGATCAAGAAGAAGCTGGCCCGCATCCTGAACGACGCCCAGCATGGGCACGCCATTCGCGCCGATCTGGCGCAGGGCTTTGCCGCCATGCCCGGGTGGATGCAAGACTTCCTGCGGTCTATGCCTGACTTCGATCCGGCCATGCCGCTACACCCAAAGAAGGGCCACGATGAACCCCGCCTATGGAATGGATGAGTCATTCGGGCGCCCTCACCTACCTAAGTACACCGCCGTTATTTGCTCCCTCTCGTGGCCCAACTCGCGGGAAATGGTCAGCCGGGCCTGTCGGTCGATGGCCTTCTGTTCGGGGCTCAGTTGCTTGGAGGTCGGCCCACCAGCGGCTGGCGCTTTCCAGCCGGTCAGTTCGGCGTAGCGCGCTTGCGCATAGGCATGCCGGAAGCCATGTACACGGTCGATCCCTGCGAACGCCGTCTGTGCCTTGAAGCGATTGAGTTGGTCCTTGTAGGACATCTCGGTCGGGATCAAGCTGCCTTTGCCCGCAAGCGCCTTGGCTTGGTTCAGCAAGTCTCGCTGCGTCTCATTGCGGATCGGGATGTCGCGTTCCTTGCCACCTTTGGTCCATGTTGACTTGAGCGTCAGCACATCGCCTCTGTCGGCCCAGCCTGGCTGGATCTTGATGCTTTCCTCACGCCGCAGACCGAAGGCCTCTTGAAGCCGCAAGGACATGGCCGTGTACGGGTCGGACACCCTGTCCAACTTGGCTTGATCCAACTCCTTGGCCTTGGACTCGTTCGTCACATAGCGCCGGTCGGCGATGCCGTAGGCCGCGTTGTCTCGGGCCACGATGTTTTCCTTGCCGATCTTCTCCGCCACCCAGCGCAGGGCGGACATGCGGTTCTTCATCGTGCCGGTGCTGGCGCCATCGGCTTGCCAGCGGCTCACAAGATGCTCAATGTGTTTGGTGCGCAGCCCCTGCGCTCGCAAGTTCCTGAAGCCATCTTCGTGGAGCTGGTTCGCCATCATCGTCAGCAGCCGTTCGCGGTCATGCTGCGTAGCGAAGGAGCCATCGCGGTTGCGCTGGCACATGAGCTTGAAATCGCGGTTGAGGGTGCGCATGGCCGAGGCCTTTCAAAGACTGTTCATCGATCCGTTCGCCTTGCCTCGTGTCAGTGGAGGCGTGGGCTTGTGCATGGTGTTGATAGGTCTGGTAAGTGTTTCTGTCCGCCCTTCGCGCCGCAGCGCGACAGGGACTACAAGGGACGCGGGACACCATTCCCGGTTTGTGCAAGGTTGTTGACTGCTCGCCTGCGTTGCACGTCGCTGTGGCGCTGCGCTGGCTTGCCTGTTGGCATAGCCGATGCGCAAGGACCATTGACCCAGGGTCCAAGGGGTGTGCGTCTCACACACGTCCAGGGGGCGGCCATCTGACGGGTGGCCTGACGGTGCCTTGCGGTCGGGCCGCAAAGGCACGGCACAGTCATTCGCGGCGGGTTTGAAACTCGCAGCGAATGTGCTGTGTTTGGGAACATGGGCTCGGGGCCCATCGGATCGGCGAAGGTGGTCTGGCCATCCTTCGATCCACTTCGATCAACACGCCTTGACGTGGCCTGTTTTGCTGGCATCACTGCGCAGCGTCACGGGCCATGCCACGGTGGTTGACAAGGCGCTCGGTCGTGCTACTGGCGTCGTCACTGTCAGCAAGCTGCCAGTAACGACG
>CAZKPN010000239.1:0-1868 GCA_964554655.1 uncultured Aquabacterium sp.
ACGCCTTGAACTTGATCTCGGCGTTGCACAGCACGTCGGGGTTGGGCGTGCGGCCCGCCTGGTATTCGCGCAAAAACTCGGCAAAGACACGGTCTTTGTAGTTGGCCGCGAAGTTCACATGCTCGATCTCGATGCCCAGCACGTCGGCCACGCTGGCCGCGTCCAGAAAATCCTGGCGCGTCGAGCAGTATTCGCTGTCGTCGTCATCTTCCCAGTTCTTCATGAAGATGCCGACCACCTCGTGCCCCTGCTGTTTAAGCAGGTGGGCGGTGACCGCCGAATCGACGCCGCCGCTCAGGCCAACGACGATGCGCTGCGGCCGGTCAGCGGCACTCATGCCGAGCGGACGGCGGCCGGGGATGCGAAGACGCTGTCGTGGATCGTCAGGATGGACAAGGGGTAGCGCGCGCCCGACAGATACGTTTCCAGGCACTCCAGCACCAGCGGGCTGCGGTGGCGCTCGGGGCAGGCGCGGATCTCGTCGGCCGTCATCCACACGGCGCGCACGATGCCTTCGTCCAGTTCCAAGGTGGGATCGGGCTCGGACACGGTGCCAAAGAATGTCAGGCGCAGGTAGGTGATGTCCTCGCCCGTGCGCGTGCGCCGAAACCGCGACATGTACATGCCCAAAAAGCCCTGGGGCGTGAACTCGCAGGCGGTTTCTTCCAGCGTCTCGCGCATCACGCCTTGCAGGGGCGATTCGCCCGGGTCCAGGTGGCCGGCCGGGTTGTTCAGCAACAGGCCATCGCTGGTCTGCTCTTCCACCAGCAGAAAGCGACCGTCGCGTTCAACCACCGCCGCCACGGTGACGTTGGGCTTCCAGCGTTGCGAGGGAACAGGGGGGGAGCCAGCCTTGGCCTCCGCTTCCAAAATTTCGGCGGTCTTCATGAGCGCAGGATTATCCGTCAATGGTGTGTCCGTGTGTGATGAACGTGATTCTTCACAATGTGACAACGCCCACCCTCACATTTGAGGGTTTGCCCGCCATGGTTGCACTGAGAATGTGGGATTGTTGTGTATGCTGGCAGGTTTGGCGCAAACCACGCCTGCCGCCCCCCTAGATTAGGAGACAGTATGCTGATTGGCATACCCTTGGAGACCGCTGTCGGTGAAAGCCGCGTGGCCGTGACCCCCGAGACGGTGAAGAAATTGAAGGCGCAAGGGCACACCCTTCGCGTCCAGTCCGGTGCTGGCATCGCCGCCAGCGTGACCGACGAAGCCTACGCGGCCGCTGGCGCCGAGATCACCGATGTGGCTGGCGCGTTTGGCGCCGACATGGTGCTCAAGGTGCGCGCGCCCTTCGCCAACGAACTGTCGCTGCTCAAGCCTGGCGCTGTCGTGGTCGGCATGCTCAACCCGTTTGACAAGGGCGGGCTGCAGGCGCTGACCGAGGCCCAGGCCACCGGCTTCGCGCTGGAGGCCGCGCCCCGCACCACCCGTGCGCAGAGCATGGACGTGCTGTCCTCGCAGGCCAACCTGGCGGGCTACAAGGCCGTCATGATCGCCGCCGACAAGTACCAGCGCATCTTCCCGATGCTGATGACCGCTGCGGGCACCGTCAAGGCCGCGCGAGTCGTGATCCTGGGCGTGGGCGTGGCCGGCTTGCAGGCCATTGCCACGGCCAAGCGCCTGGGCGCGGTCATCGAAGCCTCCGACGTGCGTCCTTCGGTGAAGGAGCAGGTTGAGTCGCTGGGCGCCAAGTTCATCGATGTCGCTTTCGAGACCGCCGAAGAAAAAGAAGCCGCCGAAGGCGTGGGTGGCTATGCCCGCCCCATGCCCCAAAGCTGGCTGGACCGCCAGAAGATCGAAGTGGCCAAGCGCGTGGCCAACGCCGACATCGTCATCACCACCGCCCTGATCCCCGGTCG
>CAZKPN010000240.1:0-1867 GCA_964554655.1 uncultured Aquabacterium sp.
CCCGGTCACCACCCACGATGAAGTGGTCAAGCACGCGCACGTCCACCAGCATCAACGAGGATTTCAGCGTCTGGGTCAAGAGCTCGTCTGCCCGGCTGGGGTCTACCTGGCCACTCGGGTGGTTGTGTGCCAACAGCACGGCCGCGGCGTTGCGTGCCAGCGCGCCTTTGACCACTTCGCGTGGGTAGACCGAGGTCTGGGTCAACGTGCCACGAAAAAGCTCTTCGGCCTCGATCAGAACTTGCTGCGAGTCCAGGTACATCACGAGGAAGACCTCGTGCTGCAATCCGGCGCAGTACAGGCACAACCAGTCCTTCACGGCCTTGGGCGAGGCCATGATGGGCCCCTCCAGCATCTTGGCGCGCAGCTTGCGCAGCAGCAGTTCACGCGCGACGCTGAGCTTGTGGGCCAGTTCGGGCAGATCCTGATCAACGGCCCGGTAGGCGGCCGCTGGGTCGCAGGCACAGGGCGCAGGGTGGAATTCACTCCGAACGGGCACAGCGAGCAGTTCGCTGACCAGTTCGGTACTGGACATGTGGGTGACATTCACGGATTTCTCCTTCACAAAAAGGAAAAGCGGGAACGTCCAACCCCGAGGGGAAGGAGGTTCCCGCTCGGGATGTGCTGACGCGAGGCCAGCACAGTTGATGAGGCAGGTGACGACTGCGACGCCGACGCAAGGTCGGGAGGGCATTCCGCGATGGAATGCGGGAGGCATGGCGCAGTGTGGTCGGCCTGCCCGGTGTGTTCAAGCACGCGCCTGGCGATGCCACCGCCAACAGCCCGGCGACCCGGGGGATTGCGTGCGGCACAGTGCGGTGACAACGGACTGTCACTGAATTTGCACTGGACAAATCTTCACGCCTTTCTGGCCAAAACCAGTGACAAGGGGTGAAGATTTGAACAAGATGCGCGCATTGAATCGATGCAGCGAGCACGACCATGATCCGTTTTGGACAACACATTCGACTGACACGGCGAGAGATCGAACGCTTCAAGAAGATCACCGATCTGGAGCCCGTCGGCGTTCGATCACTCAGCGACCTGGCGGCCTACATCGCGAGGTGCAAGGCCCATTACTGGGGCGTCTCCAAGGAGACACGGTTCTTGCACTGGCTGATTGACCGCGAGTACCAGCGGTGCCGAGAGGCGGCGTAGGGTCGCAACGACAAACAGGCAGCAGACCTTCAGGCAAAGACCCGTGGCTCAATGGTGGCGCCGCGCATGAAAGCCAGGTAGGCCGCAGCCTGGCCGATGTCCTTGAAGCAGGCGATGAGCTCATCCTCACGCTTCACCGCCCATGGCAGGTCTGTGTCTTCGTTGGGCGAGAGGCTCAGCTTGGCCTCCCGATAGGCTGGATGTCGATACGGTGTTTTGCCCGTGTGCCAGTCAACCAGGCACAGGATGCAATCGGTCAGGATGGCACCACCTCCTGATTCACCAGGCTCGACCAGCAATGGGACTTTGAGCCAGCCGCCAGAGCGACCGATGCGGCCGACCACGCCATGCTCATCGAGCCAGGATTCGCCTGTGGTGAGGTCGCCCAATATCAAACGGATCGTCT
Organism: uncultured Aquabacterium sp.; assembly: GCA_964554655.1. Taxonomy (GTDB): domain Bacteria; phylum Pseudomonadota; class Gammaproteobacteria; order Burkholderiales; family Burkholderiaceae_C; genus Aquabacterium. The sequence continues at coordinate 1,565 of CAZKPN010000240.1, forward strand.
GGCCACTTCGGCGATACGACTCCAGCACCTTGGCCGCTTTGGGATTTGTCCCGGGTGCGAAGTAAGTGCGTTGGCTTAGTGGCGAGCATCCCCATGCGGCTGTTGCATCCAGGTATTTCTGATAGCCCGCCAGCGCGGCGTAGTCGTCCGCCGCGAAGGCCAGATCGCTTCTGCCCAGTTGTTGCGCGATCTGATTGGCGTGATCGCGGGCGTTGTCAAAACCAAAGCAGCTGTAGCCTGACTCCGCAGCGATGACGTAGAGCTTTTGCTCAGGGTTGAGTGTGACCTTGTCCATGAGGGTTC
>CAZKPN010000241.1:0-1866 GCA_964554655.1 uncultured Aquabacterium sp.
ATGCCTCGGCGAGCGGCAGCGCCCGTCCCGACCATGATCGCCGTGGGTGTGGCCAGGCCCAATGCACAAGGGCAAGCGATCACCAGCACGGCCACGGCGTTGATGAGGGCGCGCTCCCAGTCTCCGTTGATGCCCAGCCAGGCCAGGAAGGTGAGCAGCGCGATGCCCAACACCACCGGCACGAACACGGCGCTGACGCGGTCCACAATGCGCTGGATGGGGGCCTTGGCCGCCTGGGCCGATTCGACCAGGCGGATGATGCGCGCCAGGGCGGTCTCGGCGCCTACGGCCAGTGTCCTGACGACGAGCAAGCCTTCGGCGTTGATGGCGCCGCCGGTCACTTTGTCGCCCGCTTGTTTGGCCACAGGCAGGCTTTCTCCGGTGATGAGCGATTCATCCACATGGCTGCGCCCCTCGGTGACTTCGCCATCAACGGGCACGCGGTCGCCGGGGCGTATGCACACCAGGTCACCGACCCGAACGTCGGCCACGGGCAGCTCGACCTCGATGCCATCGCGTCGAACCCGTGCGGTGCTGGGCCGCAAGGCGTTGAGCGAGCGGATTGCATCCGTGGTCTGTCGCTTGGCCCGGTCTTCGAGCCACTTGCCCAGGAGCACGAGCGTGATGACGGCGGCCGAGGCTTCGAAGTACAGGTGCGGCATGCCATGTTGTGCATGCCGCAGCAGCAGGTAGACGGACAGGCCGTAGGCTGCGGACGTGCCGAGCGCGACCAGCAGGTCCATGTTGCCTGCCTTGGCCTTGGCGGCCCGCCATGCCGCTCGGTAGAAGCGCCCGCCAAGCCAGAACTGAACGGGGGTGGCCAGCGCGAGCTGCAGCCAGCCGTCGAGCATCCAGTCAATCCCGAACACCTGCAGCAGCATGGGCGCCAACAGCGGCAGGGTCAGCACCGTGGCGATCGCCACCGGCCACCAGGTGGGCGGGGTGCCCGGGCTGGCGGGTTGCGCGCCCTGCGTCACTCGGACCACGTAGCCTGCCTTTTCGACCGCTGCCGTCAGTGACGCGAGCGTGACGGTTGAAAGCGCATGCACGGTGGCCTGTTCTGTGGCCAGGTTGACGGAGGCCGACGAAACGCCAGGGACTTTGAGCAGGGCTTTTTCCACCCGGCTGACGCATGAAGCGCAGGTCATCCCGGAAATTGGGAGCTTGATTTGGGATACGGCAGATGACGTTGAGGCGGAGATCATGGTGCGCTCGTACAGGTAGTTGGTGTCTGCCGTCGATCCTCAGGCTTCCCACCGTGGGAATGTAAAGCCTTGGCGACGATGTCCAGAACAGTCTCATGGCCATTTGGAAATATTGCTTGACCTTCCAACAGTGGGAGGCTTGAAAGTGAGTCCATTCACAAACCAACTGGAGCTTTTTGATGATCACTTTTGAAGTCAAGGACATGACTTGCGGCCATTGCGTCAGCACCATCACCAAGGCTGTGCGGGCCGTCGATAAAGCGGCCACCGTGCAGGTCGATTTGCAGTCGCACCGGGTCCAGATCGAGCCCACCGAGGCCCATGCCGATGAACTGCGTGACGCGATCCAGGAGGCGGGCTACACGCCTGTGGCCGTGGCCAATGGAGCGGTCAAACCGGATGCGGCCAAGCGCAGCGGCTGTTGTTGCGGTTGACCCGCGACACAGTCTGGCGGGCGCGGCCACCCACCGGCCAAGCCCTCAGGACTGGACCGTGTGGGGTGCTTGGGTGGCGCCCCTGGCCTTCCTGCCTCGACGAATCAACAGGTAAGTGGCAGGAATCACGAACATCGACAGCAACGGTGCGGTCACCATCCCGCCAACCATGGGCGCGGCAATGCGCTGCATGACCTCGGAGCCCGTGCCCGCACCCCACATGATGG
>CAZKPN010000242.1:0-1861 GCA_964554655.1 uncultured Aquabacterium sp.
AGTAAGGCAGGGCCTGCGGGAAATCGGTGGCCAGCCGCACCGCGATGACGGACAGTTCGCGCGCCGTGCTGCGGTGCCCGGAGGCGGTCTGCCCTTCCGGGTTTTTGAAGGTGGTGGCCTTCAGGCCAAACGCCTGGGCTTGCCGGTTCATCATCGTCACGAAATGCTCGACCGTGCCGCCCACGGCCTCGGCCAGGGCCACGCTGGCGTCGTTGCCGCTCTGCACGATCATGCCCTTGAGCAGGTCTTCAACCTTGACGCGGCTGTCGGCGGCCAGGAAGCTGCGCGAAGTACCCGTGATGCCGGTGCGCCAGGCCCGCTCGGACACCGGCACCTCTTGCAACAAGGTCAACTTGCCCGACTTCACGGCCTGGAACGCCAGGTAGGCCGTCATCAGCTTGGTCAGCGAGGCGGGCTCGACCGGCTGGTCGGCATTGCGGGCGGCCAGGGTCTGCTGGCTGCTCAAATCTTGCAGGACAAAGGCGCGGGCGGCCAGCTCGGGCGGCAGCGGCATGGCGGCGCTGGGCGTAGCGAAGGGGAACACCGGGGCCACGGTGGCCACTTGGGCCCAGGCTGCTGTGGAAAGACAAAAAATGCCGGTCAGCGCGACCAGCAGGCCGCGTCGGGAGAATGAAAACAGCATGGGATCAGGCAGGTGAGGTCAATCAGGGCGAAATGCCGCGCAAGTGACGCAGCACCCGGTCGCGCAGAACGCCGAGTTGACCATGGAAAAAATGGCCCACGCCCGGCACGACTGTGACCGGCAAGGCCTGCGGCCGCGCCCAATCCAGCACGCTGACCATGGACACCACATCATCCTGCTCGCCCTGGACCACCAGGGTGTGGGCCGGCACCTCGGGCACGCCATAGCGGGTGGCGGGGCTGACCAGCACCAGCTCGCTCGGTGCCTGCGGCAGCCGCGCACTGGCACTGGCGGCGATGAAGCCCCCGAACGAGAACCCGGCCAACGCCACCGGCAGGTTTTGCACGGCCGGATCGGCGCGGTGGTGGGCCAGCACGGCCAGCAGGTCATCGACCTCGCCCACGCCCTCGTTCCAGGCGCCTTCCGACTGGCCGATGCCCCGGAAGTTGAAACGCACGGCCCGCCAACCCGCGAGCACAAAGGCTTTCGACAGGGTGTGGACCACCTTGTTGTCCATGGTGCCGCCCATTTGCGGATGCGGGTGGGCGATCACAACCAGGCCGATGGGTGCGGTGGCGGGGTCTTCGAGCACGACTTCGATCAAGCCGGCCGGGCCGTCGATGGTGGTGGTGGAATCAGGGCGTCCAATCATGGTACGGCGCGGCCTATCAACGGCCCACATCCGGCGGCAGCACCAGGCGCTCAACCACCTGGCCTTTGACCAAGTGCGATTCAACGATCTCTTCGATGTCGGATTTGTCAACGAAGGTGTACCAGGTGCCTTCCGGGTAGACGACAGCGACCGGGCCGCCCGCGCAGCGGTCCAGGCAACCGGCCTTGTTGACGCGCACCTGGCCGGGGCCATTCAAACCGGCGTTTTTCACCAGTTTTTTGCAATGGTCAAAGCCATCTTGCGCACCGTGGTCGCCGCAAGAGCTTTCACCGTTGATGCGCTGGTTGAGGCAGAAAAAGATGTGGCGTTCGTAGTACATGGCAGTCGATTCGGTGGTCATCAATCCAGCGGCTCCTCGCTGGGCTCCTCCCAGGGCGAGGACATCTGGCTCATGCCTTCGTCCAGCTTCGGGCCAGTCCAGTCCGAGAACTTGCCGACATAGGTCGTGGCGCTGATGTCGTCGGCATAGGCGATCAGCACGATGGCCAGGTCCGCCATGCGCGACACCTGCATGACCTCGCCAGTCTTGGCATGGTCGGCCAGGC
>CAZKPN010000243.1:0-1802 GCA_964554655.1 uncultured Aquabacterium sp.
AGTTGCTGCGCAGCTTCCACACCAACCGCGTCAAGCGCGTGCTGGCGGTGGACTACGGCGAAGTGCTGGGCCCTGAGAACGCCGGCCGCGCCGACGGTTTCCTGGGTGCGGTGGGCGTCTCCTTCCTGACGGCGGTTTGACATGGACGCTGCCACCTTGTCGTTGCAAGGCCGCACGGCCCTGGTCACCGGCGCCGCCAGCGGCATCGGCCGGGCCATCGCCCTGGGCTTCGCCAAAGCCGGGGCATCGGTGGCGATCAACCATTGGGGCCGGGATGCCGAAGCCAACGCCGTGCGCGACGAGGCCGCCGCCTTGGGCGCCTCTACCATGGTGATCGAGGCGGACGTGACCCGTCCCTACCCCATCGACTCCATGGTCCGGTCGGTGGTGTCATTGCTCGGCCCCATCGACATCCTGGTCAACTGCGCGGGCATCATCCAGGAGAAGCCCTTCCTGGACACCACCCTGGCCGATTGGGACCGCATGATCGCCACCGACCTGACCTCGGTCTTCCTGGTCTGCCGCGCCGTGTTGCCCGGCATGGTGGCGCAGGGCAGTGGCGTGGTCATCAACATCGCCTCTGACCTGGGCCTCCTGGGTCGTGAGAGCTTTGCGCCTTACTGCGCCGCCAAGGCCGGCGTCATCGGCTTGACGCGCTCATTGGCCCGCGAGTTCGCGCCCCACATCCGCGTCAACGCGATTGCACCCGGGCCGGTGGAGACCGCCATGTTGTCATCGGCGCACATGAGCCCCGAATGGCTGGCCAAGGAACTGGACATCCCCCAGCATCGCTTTGCGCAGCCTGATGAGATCGCCGACACCGCGCTGTTCCTGGCCTCCGATCTGTCGCGCTTTTATTGCGGCCAGGTGCTGGGCCCCAACGGTGGTTCGGTGATGCCTTGAACCTGCCATGACGACGTCCACCTTGCCAGGAGTTTTCTGATGCGCACCGTGTTCATGAACGAGCTGTCCTGGGTTGATTACCAGGCCTTGGTGCAGACTGAGCAACCCGCCATCCTCTTGCCCGTGGGGGCGCTGGAGCAACATGGACCGCATCTGCCTTTGGGCACCGATGGGCTGCTGTCCAGCGCCGTCGCGGCCGATGCCGCGCGCCTGACCAATGCCTTGGTCGCGCCCACCTTGTCGTATGGCTACAAGTCCCAACCCAAATGCGGTGGAGGCCAGCATTTCTGCGGCACCACCAGCGTGGATGCCGCCACCCTGATCGGCTCGGTGCGCGATGCCGTGCGCGAGTTCGGCCGCCATGGCGTCAAGCGCCTGGTCATCCTCAACGGCCATTACGAAAACCAATGGTTCCTGATCGAAGGCATCGACTTGGGCCTGCGTGACCTGGGGCCGAACGCGCAGCTTGAAGTGATGCGCCTGGAGTACTGGGACTTCATGACGCCGCAAACGCTGGCCCACGTCTTCCCCGAAGGCTTCCCGGGTTTCGCCTTGGAGCACGCGGCCGTGATCGAGACCTCAATGATGCTGCACTACCACCCCTCGCTCGTGCGGCTGGACCTGATCCCCGACGAGCCGCCCGTGGACTTCCCGCCCTACGACCTCTATCCCACGCGCACCGACTGGGTGCCCGCCTCGGGCGTGTTGTCGTCAGCGAAAGGCTCCGACGCGGACAAGGGCAAGTTGATGGCGCAAGAGGTGGCCCAGCGCATTGCCCAGGCCATGGCCACGGGCTTCAAGCCAGTCGCCCTGGCTTGAGCCGCAGCCACCCATGCCTTCACGTTTTCCGCCTGGCGCCACGGCGCTCATCGTCATCGACATGCAGCGCGACTTCTGCG
>CAZKPN010000244.1:0-1794 GCA_964554655.1 uncultured Aquabacterium sp.
CGTTCGAAATCCATGGGAATGCTCCTGGCTCAGCCGACCATGCGGCGGATGTGGGAGGGCGGGGTGGCACGCAGCGTGGTCAAGGGGCTGGGCGGCAGGTGCCAGTACAGCCAATGCACCGCAAAAGCCTGGTGCTTGTCCGCCTTGATGCGGGCGATCCAGCGGGACAAAAAAATCCCCACCGCAGCGCAGGCCGCGAACGACAACTTGGTGCCAGACAGGTAGCCGACGAAGAAGCAAAAGATCATGGGTGCGGCGACATCGATGTCCCAGAAGCCAATCTTCCAGGGGTCATCCAGGCGGCGCGGGATGTAGGTGTCTGCTTGCATGTCAGGCTCCTGCTGGCTTGAGCTGCTGTCAGACGACCGCGCCCATGATGGCGCCCGCGATCACCAGCCCCACAGCGCCAAAGATGGCCAACCCCACGTAGAACAGGACGGGTCCAAAGTTGCGCAAGGCTGACAGCGAGATCAGGGCGACCACAAAGCCCACGAAGCCGACCAGGGCCTTGACGCTGGGGCCCAGCGCGGAGATCTGTGCGAGCGCCGACGTCATCGGCCCGGTGATGCCGGTGAAGGCCACCAGGTCCAGGGCAAAGCCGGGCATGGCCAGGCCCAAGCCGAGGGTGAGCGCGGCCAGTGCCGAGGTGATCCGCCAGACGGCTTTGCGTGATGTTCGGTTGACCTTGGGCTGGGCCTTCTGAATGGGGGAGGGCTGGGGAGCCAGCGTGAAGGGGTGAATGATGGCTGTGCGCATGGCAATCTCCTGGGGCGGTGAGCACGTCAAGGCCTGACGCAGGCGGGGACACGGGCCTGGGCGCGCGAGGGCACGCTTCAGAGCATCGATCTGGACAAGATCTGTTGGACACCATGGGGCGCAATGTGAGTTGCTGCTGGTCATGGCTTGAGCTCGGCGGGCATGGTGAACACCAGCTCGACACGGCGGTTTTGCGCGCGGCCTTCTTCGGTGTCGTTGGATGCCGCGTAACAGCACAGGCCTCTCGCGTCGATCCGTGTGTCGGTGGGAAGCACAGGAACAAGCCGTTTGAGGTGATCACGAACGGCAGCCGCGCGGGCCAGCGCAATGGCCTGATTTGGGTGGGCCGCGCCCACGTCGTCGGTCCTGCCCAGAATCAGGATGCGTTCGGCGCGGCCCAGGGCATGGGCATGGCTGGACAGCAGGGCCTTGTGTGTGGGCGTCAGCACCGCGCTGTCGGTGGCGAACTGAAACACGATGACCTGTGGTTTGCGTGGTGCTTCAAGCGCAGCCTTTTGAGGTGCTTGAGGTGGTGCCGATGACGCTGCCTGGCGCGGCGATGAAGGCAAGGCGGGCATGTCATCGCTGGCTGCCACGGCCAGGGTCTTGAGCGTCTTCACCGGGCAGGCAGGCTCAATGCATTGCGCGAAGTGGGCGCTTGGGCCATGGTCGAGCTGCGCGATGTGCGAGACCGGTGGCGTGGCCATTGATCCTGGCTTGGCTCTGCTGTCAGCCTGTTGCGGCGCAGGCAGGCTGCAGGACGAGAAGCTGAAGAGGATCGTGAGCGCCGAGGCGCACGCCATGGCAATCTGATGTGCTTGGTTCATGGCGACACCCGTGCTGTGAGAATGAAACGGGAAGCGCCTGTGGGCTCTGCCTGCGTGTAATCTTTGGGTGTGGGCAGTCGCCGGTAGACCCGCCAGGCATAGCGGCTGCGAGCCCGTTGGCAGTCTTGTCCTTTGAGTTGCGTGCAGGCCGCGTTGTAGGCACCCACGCCATCCCAACTCAGGCCATGCTTGGCGAAGGTCTGTGCCAGCA
>CAZKPN010000245.1:0-1789 GCA_964554655.1 uncultured Aquabacterium sp.
GAGCCTTGCGCTCATTTTTCAACTCACTGGAGAATCCCATGAAAAAACTGCTGATGGCCCCCCTCGTCTTACTGGGCGCCTGCGCGGCCTGTTGCGCCTTGCCTTTGCTTGCACCGCTGTTGGCAGGCCTGCTCACATCAGGCATCGGCGTCATCGTCGGTGGGTGGCAGATCGGGCTGGCGGTGGGGGCCACCATCGTCGTGCTCGCCGTGGCCCAGATGGTCTGGCGAAAGGGCAGGAAAAGTCCATCCGCAGATCCTTGCAAGAGCACCTGCACGTCGCCGCAGCCCGCTGACCCCTGTGGCTGCCACACCGGTCCTTGAACTTGGCGTTCAGTGATCGTGCCGGTGATGTGCATCCGCGGTGCCAGGCCAACTCAGAACCAAGGCAGCTGCCACGATGGCGGCCATGCCAAGGGCGATGCGTCGGTCGACGTTTTCCTTGAACACCGCCCAGGCCAGCACAGCGGTCAGAACGCTCTCCGCATTGAGTAGCAAGGACGACTGCGACGCCGACATGCCCGCCAGCCCTGTCATCAGCAACACGGGCGCAGCAACACCCCCGGTCACGATGGTACCCGCCAACCAGCCCCAGTCGCGCCACATCAGTGTCACCGGTTGCGCACGTTGGAAGCGGCGTACCACCCACAAGCCCGTGCCGAACCCCAGGTACAACAGCGCCGCCAGCAGCCACGCGCTGGTCTGCCCAAGGAGTAACTTGGCCAGAGGTGCGCTGATGCCAAACAGCAGAGCAGTCCCTAAAGCCGATGCGACTCCCTGAGTCCACCCCTTCAGTTCGCCATGGCGAGAACATTGATCCACACAGGAAGATGGCTGGCGTCCCCTGCGTCTCCTGTCAGCCAGATCTCGTCGATCAAAAAGCCCGCCGCCTGAAGCGCATCGCCCACCTCGGCCGAACTGTAGTAAACGTAATCTCGCCCATCTTCGATACGCAACTCTCCTCGGCCTTCCTGGACCGCCAAGAACAATGTACCGCCGCGCACGAGTGCTCGATGCAAGCGCGTCAATACCGGCACCAACATCGTCCTTGGCAGATGTAGCAGGGACGCGCAAGCCCAAACGCCCTCGAAGGCGCTTTCGTAGTCGATGTTCTCAAGGCGAAGTACCTTGCACTCGGCCCCGGCGTAGTCCTGCGCGAGCCTGACCAGTGCAGCCGATGCGTCGATGCCCACGGCAGCGTAGCCACGCTCAACGAAGGCCCGCAGGTCCCTGCCTGATCCGCACCCCGCATCGAGAATGCGGGCCTGTTGAGGCAGTCTGGACAAAAAACGATCGCGAGGCGCCGCCGTGTCGGCGTCGAACGTGAGCGAAAAGTACTCGCTCGCGCGTTCTTCGTAGAACCTCTCCGTGGAAGACGTCGCGCGATTAGCCTCGCCGGGAACACCTTCAAACACTTGCTGAATCGAGCCATCGGGCATAGGCATCTTTCCCTGAAAATCTCCGTGAAACATCCTCAAGCATTCTGTCTTGAGCAGGACATTGGGACATGGATGGCCGATCGACGACCTTGATGCACTCAAGACTCATCCCGTGCTTCAAGCCTTTGCACATGACAGCAATGTCATGTCTTAAACATTGTCTCGACAGGTCATTCGTGACTTGACTGTCTGAAACGCAGCGCCCAAAGAGGCAGCCCCTCGGGGCAGGCCTATTCAGCGCGCTACGCGCCTTATCTCACTTCCCCGTGAAGTTGGCGGCGATGAAATTACCGGGTAAGGTGAAGAACATGTAGAGCGCTTCCTTGCTCTTATCGGTCACGGCCGGATTCT
>CAZKPN010000246.1:0-1774 GCA_964554655.1 uncultured Aquabacterium sp.
GCATCGACACCGGCCCGCTCGGTCTGTCTTAAAAACGAAATGGTTGATCCGGCCCAGTCGTGCATTTCTGCAGCCATGGGGTTGGTGATGCCGACATGCCTCAGGGGCATGGACGGCATCGGCGCGCAGGTCTGGCCTGACGCGTCTGTGGTGGATCAGTTCTGGATTCGGAGCGCCATCCACTCGCATGGGTCCACCCCTGACCGAAAGTCCAGGGCGGTGCCGAGTTCATGAGCGAGGTCGCACGGGGAGCCTAAAAAGGCAAACACAACCGTGCGGTGCGCCAAGGCGCGTGCTCAAAGGATGACGGGAACAGCGGTGCGGCATCGGGTGCCGACTGCGTGCTCGAAGACCATGGCGCGTTTCAGGAACGCCCAGCGCGAACGCTGGCCAAGCCACTGGTGCATGCACTGCGAAACAAACCTCACGGCCACCCCCTCAAGGGGCGATGGCAGATCCGGCTCAAAAGGCCGGAGCTTGAAGGGCAGGTAACGACTGCGACGCCTTTTGCTCCATCAGGAGCAGGGCCAGGACGGCCCTCGGGAGTCTGTAGTTGACGCCCATGGCCAAACCAGGTCAAGGCAGGCCGCCGCAATCGCCCCGGATCGTGGGGCCATGCGGGTGGCGAATGTGGGTGTCGGGACGCGCCCTTGAGCCGTGCTTATTTACCGATAGGGCCGCAGAGCCAGGCTGCATGCGGGCTTGACAGCAGATCGGCTTGCCTCTGGTTCCCATCCGGTCGATTGCAGGAGCGAATTGGCGGGGTGTGTTGAGGGCAGGGCGGCCCGGCGCCAGGGGTTGACGGGTGTCATTCGAATGAGAACGTGGTGACACACGCAAGGCCCCAAGCTCAGCGCGGCGACCTCCAGCGCCAATTCAATGTCAGCACCTTGAAAGTTGGCTGACACCGTGTTGGCCTGATGACGAAACCGAGTCATTTGAGCGGGGATTTTGCGTGGCGAGATCGCATCGGCATGTCGATGCTGATCACCCCTGAAACCTTGTTTTGGAGTCTCATCATGGAATTGATCGTCAGAGCGGTGGATGTCGGATCGGGCAACACCAAGTTCGTCACGGCCGCAACGGGCACGGACATCCGCTGCGCCAGCTTCCAGTCCGTCGCCTACCCCAGCAGCGATGCTGTGCCAGCGTTGCCCGCGAGCGAGCGCCGCCAAACGGTGTGCATCCCTGTCGGGCCTCTGTTCTACGAGGTCGGCCCTGATGTCGGCCTTGCCGCAGATACCTTCCGGGCCAGGCAACTGCATGACGCATACACAGAGTCGCCGGAGTACCTGGCACTGCTGCGTGGGGCGTTGAGCATGATGAAGCTGCGTCACATCGATCTGCTCGTCGTCGGCTTGCCTGTTTCACACTTCGCAGCCAAGAAGGCCGCACTGGAGAAGCTCATGGTGGGCAGCCACGATGTGGGCGGTGGACGAACGGTGACGGTCGGCAAGGCGCTCGCCGTGGCGCAGCCCCAGGGGGCGTTGGTTCACTACGCCTGCGAGCACAAGAGAATGACCACCATCGGCAACGAGCAAAGCCTGATCATCGATCCGGGTTCGCGAACTTTCGACTGGATCGTGGCCAGGGGGATGCGCATGGTGCAAAAGCAAAGCCACTCCCTCAACCGAGGCATGTCGGATGTGTTTCGACTGCTTGCCCGTGACATCACGAAGAGCATTGGCACGCCATACAACGACTACGACGTCATTGACCGGGCTCTGCGTACCGGCAAGTCGCCGGTGATCTATCAGAAGGCCTACGACATGAG
>CAZKPN010000247.1:0-1699 GCA_964554655.1 uncultured Aquabacterium sp.
AGCGACATGCGCCTGGCGCGCGAGGAAATCTTCGGCCCGGTGGCCCCCGTCTTCAAGTTCAACACCGAAGCCGAGGCGATTGCCATGGCCAACGACACCGAGTTCGGCCTGGCCAGCTATTTCTACAGCCGCGACATCGGCCGCATCTTCCGCGTGGGCGAGGCGCTGGAATACGGCATGGTCGGCGTCAACACCGGCCTGATTTCAACCTGTGAAGTGCCCTTTGGTGGCGTGAAGCAATCCGGCCTTGGCCGCGAAGGCGCACGCCAGGGCATGGACGATTACCTGGAAGCCAAGTACCTTTGCCTTGGCGGATTGGACAAGTGAGCCGAACATGACTTTTCTGCAAGATTTGTGGCCTTTGGCGCCACGCCATTGGGTGCTGCTGGCCTTCATCGCTGCTGCCCTGCACTCACACCTGCGCGGCAAGATGCGTTTTGGCCTGGTGCGCGCGCTGACCGACTTCACCGTGCTGATCGCACCGCTGAACTCGCTGATGATCCTGTTCTCGAAGGTGGGCTCGCAGCCTTACCTGGACCCGGCCAAGTTTCCCGACCTGAAGCTGCTGCAGGACAACTGGCAGGTCATGCGCGAAGAAGCCCTGCACCTGGACGGGCGCGGCAACATCAAGGCCGCCGACACCTACAACGACATCGGCTTCAACTCCTTTTTCCGCACAGGCTGGAAGCGCTTTTACCTGAAGTGGTATGCCGATGAACTGCCCTCGGCCCAAGAGCTGTGCCCCAAGACGGTGGCGCTGCTCAAGCAGATCCCCAGCATCAAGGCCGCAATGTTCGCCTCATTGCCACCCGGCGCCCGCCTGGTGCGCCACCGCGACCCCTACGCCGGCTCGCTGCGCTACCACCTGGGCCTGATCACCCCCAACGACCCCGGCTGCTACATCGACGTCGATGGCGAGAAGTACCACTGGAAAGACGGCGAAGTGGTGATGTTCGACGAGACCTACATCCACTACGCCGAGAACACCACCGACCACCCGCGCATCATCTTGTTCGCCGACATCGAGCGCCCGGTCTTCACACCCATCATGCGCTGGATCAACCACGCCTTTGGCTCGCTGGTGATGACGGCCGCCGCCACGCAGAACGTGGAAGGCGAACCCGTGGGTGGCCTGAACAAGTTCTTCTTCCACTTCTACCAATTGCGTGCCAAGGCCAAGGTCTTGAAAGCGCGCAACCGCACGGTCTACTACGTGGGCAAGTGGGTGATGATTGGTGGACTGCTTTGGGCCATCTTTTACTGATCAGAGATCAGCCTTTTTCCAAACGCCATGGCGAATGCCCGGAGCCCCTCATGCCACATCAATTCATCAGACATTTTGTGTTGCCGGCCGTGCTGGCCACCGCCATTGGCATCGCCGGCGCAACTGAGCCGCCGCAAGTCGTCACCTCCGCTGCCAGCAAAGCCTCGTCAGTGGCTGCCAAGGTCGAAAAATCCGTCAAACATGGCCTGCAAAAAGCGGCCAGCGCGGTTGAACGCGGCGCCTCCGCCGCAGGCCATGCTGTCAACAAAACCGCCAGGAAGCTTGGCTTGCCCACGCCAGCAGCTTCTTCTGCCAGTGACTGAAGAAGCCTGAACTGTGGGTTTAGAATGCGCCCTGTCCGCGGGTGTCGTTCAATGGTAGGACTCTTGCTTCCCAAGCAAATAACGTGGGTTCGATTCCCATCACCCGCTCCAA
>CAZKPN010000248.1:0-1671 GCA_964554655.1 uncultured Aquabacterium sp.
GCGCCATCGCGTGCGGCGGGGGAGATCTGCGCGAGCAGGCCCAGGTAGTCTTCCATCGGAACGTCGTCCGGTGCCGGGGTGGCCACGCGCACGCTGGCTGTGGCGTGTGGCTGCGCATGCAATCCACCACCTGCTGCGCTGACCATCAGGGAAGTCAAGGAGGCAATGATGTTGGTGTGGCGCATGGGGGTGCTTTCAGAACAAGGGCTGAACCAGGCCGATGACCTGCTCGGCGCGAACCAGGCCACTGCTGCGGTAGCGGGAATCAAAGCTGTCGGGGCTGCTGCCTTGCACGTAGTAACTGCGCGGCGGGATGACGGTGGGCTGGATGGGATCCAAAGGCCGGTGGTCGCAGGTCTGGGTTTTGGCGCGCCCCACGGCGGCGCCATTGATGGCCACCACGCGGTCCTTGACCGTGATGGTGTCGCCCGGCAGGCCTCGCACGATCTTGAAGAAGGGCTGGCCGCGCAGGCCGGGATAGTGCGTTTGCGCCTCGCCCGCGAAGGCAAAGACGATGAAATCACCTCGGTGCAAGGTGGGTGGTGCCGGGCGCAACCAGGCGACCCGGTAAGGCAGGCTGGGGGTCCAGTTGAAGACCAGGGGAAGGCGCGGCGTGGGGTCGATGAACAGCCGGATGTAGGCCAGGGTCCAGATGGCGAATACAGGGGTGTACAGGTACCAGCGGCGGCGCAGGTGGGTGAGGTTTTGGGCCACTTGGTCAGCCACGTACGTTGCCAGCAAGCGTTGGGCACGCCGAGACCACAGCACGTTCCACAGGCTGGGCTCGGGCGGGGGCGGGCGAACGATCCTGAGCGTCATGGCGCCCCCACTTTCTGGCGCAGTTGCGCGGTCAGGTCCACGGTGTGCGGCGTGACGCCTGCCACGGCGCCTTTGAGCACGACCAGGCAACCGCAATCGCGGGGCAATTCTTCCAGCGCGGTGGGCAGGCGTTGCGCGAAGGCCCGGGCCATGAGCATGGCGCGCTGCCGGTCCTCGTCCGATCCGGCCTTGGTGAGCAGTTGCGTGAACTCGGCTTCCTTTTGCCGATACACCTCGGCCACATCGACGGTGCCGATGCGCAGGGCGGGGCGAAGCACCTGGCGGTCGTACAACAGCAGGGAAGCAGCCACCACGAACATGGTGAGCAGCATCTGCGCCATAGCAGGGATGAAACCGGTGGCTTTCATACGGTGTGCCCCCGGCGACGCAGTAACTCGGTGATGGCGGCATCGATGCTCAGGCCCTGTGCACGCAACTCGTCAATGGGCGCGTTGTCCTCCAGCTTGTTGGAAAACAGCAGGTGCGTGGCCGGATCCAGGATGTTGCGCGCCACGCCCTCGCCCACGGGGGACGAGATGTAGAGCTCGGAATACACGCCCGCCTCGGTCCGCAGCGAGTTCAGCAGGCGCTTCTTGGGCTCGTCCATGGTCAGGCGGCCCTTGCGGTCCAGCATCTCAATGGACTCGGGCTTCTGGCGCAGCAGGAAGACCCAGTCCGAGCAGTTGAAAGCGGCCTCCATCTGGGCCGAGCCATAGTAGTCATCGGCACTTTGCGTCGCCGTGCCAAGGGCCCCGCCGTATTTGCGCGCACGCCGCGCAGCCTCTTCGATCACAGCAGCCTTGACGGGGTCATCGGCGCCGATGTCGCCCAGCTGCTGCTTGAGCTCGTCAA
>CAZKPN010000249.1:0-1598 GCA_964554655.1 uncultured Aquabacterium sp.
GCCGGCATGCTGGGCCAGCCGGTGTACTTCCTGACGCCCGACGTCGTCGGCTTCGAGCTGACCGGCCAGTTGCGTGAAGGCGTGACCGCCACCGACCTGGTGCTGACCGTGACCGAAATTCTGCGCAAGGCCAAGGTCGTGGGCAAGTTCGTCGAGTTCTTCGGCGCGGGCACCACCACCCTGGCCCTGCCCGACCGGGCCACCATTGCCAACATGGCCCCCGAGTACGGCGCCACCATGGGCTTCTTCCCGGTCGATGAGAAAACCATCGACTACTTCAAGGGCACCGGCCGCACCAAAGCCGAGATCGAAGCGTTTGAAGCTTATTTCAAGGCGCAGAAGCTGTTCGGCATCCCGCAGGCTGGCGAGATCGACTACTCCAGCGTCGTCCAGCTGGACCTGGGCACCGTCACGCCCTCGCTGTCCGGCCCCAAGCGCCCGCAAGACCGGATCGAGCTGGGCAATGTGAAGAGCCAGTTCATCAACCTCTACAGCAAGAGCGCAGCCGACAACGGCTTCAACCAACCGGCCGACAAGTTGGGCCAACGCTACAGCCTGGGCGGCGGCGAACTGGCCCCGCCCGCCACACCCACGCCCGCTGGCGCGCCACGCCAGGTGGTGGAGATGGTGGCCAACCGACCCACGTTGGAATCGGCCAAGGGCAAGCCCAGCAAGAACGTCGATGTCGTCAGCATTGGCAATGGCGACGTGCTGATCGCGGCCATCACTTCCTGCACCAACACCTCCAACCCCAGCGTGCTGCTGGCCGCTGGCTTGTTGGCCAAGAAGGCGGTCGAAGCCGGGTTGAAGGTCAAGCCGCACGTCAAGACTTCGCTGGCGCCAGGCTCCCGCATCGTCACCGAGTACCTCGAAAAAGCCGGACTGCTGCCCTACCTTGAAAAACTGGGCTTCACCCTGGCCGCCTACGGCTGCACCACCTGCATCGGCAACGCGGGCGACCTGACGCCCGAGATCAACGAGGTCATCACCAAAAACGACCTGGTGTGCGCCGCCGTGCTGTCCGGCAACCGCAACTTCGAAGCCCGCATCCACCCCAACCTGAAGGCCAACTTCCTGGCCTCGCCGCCGCTGGTGGTGGCCTACGCCATCGCGGGCAATGTCACCAAGGATTTGATGACCGAGCCGGTGGGCCAGGGCAAAGGTGGCAAGGACATCTACCTTGGCGACATCTGGCCCAGCAGCGACGAGATCTACAAGCTGCTCAAGTACGCGCTCAACGGCAAGGCCTACCGCGAGAACTACGACAAGGTCACCAGCGACCCGGGCAAGCTGTGGAACAAGATCAATGGCGTCAAGGGCAATGTGTATTCATGGCCCCAAAGCACCTACATCGCCGAGCCGCCCTTCTTCAAGGACTTCACCCAGGAACCCGTCTTCTCGGCCCCTGGCGTGACCGGCGCCCGCGTCATGGCCTTGTTCGGCGATTCGATCACCACCGACCACATCTCGCCCGCTGGCTCGTTCAAGGAGACCACGCCCGCTGGCCAATACCTGCTGGCCCACGGCGTGCAGAAGGCTGACTTCAACAGCTATGGCTCACGCCGTGGCAACCACGAAGTGATGATGCGCGGCACCTT
>CAZKPN010000250.1:0-1570 GCA_964554655.1 uncultured Aquabacterium sp.
ATGGAGCATTCCACGGACATGGCCAAGCGCCAGGTGCTGGCCGAGCAACTGCTGGACGACCTGCCTCAGCGCGTGGTCAATGCTGATCTGGACAAGCCTGAAGCGCAAAAGCTGCAAGCCTCCTTGCTGAAGGATGCCGTGAGCGACGAGCAAGCGCGCAAGAAGCGCGCCGAAGTGGAATCCCGTCGCCTGGGTGCTTCTGCCGCCAGCTGATTCCTGGCGTTGTGGTAAACCTTGGGGCATGAACAGCACCATCCCCTGGCTCTGCCTGCTTTTGTCCCTGGCCATCCTGGGCGCCTACGAGGTGCACCTGTCGAGGCTGTCTCGCCGCCAGCCCTTGGCCATCGCCCGTTCGGCCCACGCCCTGTTGCGCGCTGAATGGGTGCAAGCCCTGTCTCGGCAGGCCGGCTCTGAAATCGTGGCCGTGCAGGCGCTTCGCAACTCGCTGATGTCGGCCACCATCACGGCCTCGACCGCGGCGCTGGCCTTGATGGGCACACTGACCGTGACCTCGACCACCGTGGCCCAGGACATGGCCCTGTTTGGCATGCAGCAACTCTCCACCCGGCTGGTGCTGGAGTTGCTGCTGCTGGCCACCTTGTTCGCCTCGTACGTGTGCTCGGCCACGGCCATGCGCTACTTCAGCCACAGCAGTTTCATCATGTCGCTGCCGGTGGATTCCGAAGAGCGCCTGCGCCGAACCCCCATGGCCATCGACTATGTGCGGCGCGCGGGCATTTTGTACAGCTGGGGCCTGCGCTTGTTCCTGTTCCTGGCCCCGATCGTGGCCGGGCTGGTCAACCCGGTGGCCATGCCTTTCGCCGCCATCGCACTGACCCTGGTGCTGAGGGCTTTTGACCGCGCGCCGGCCGGTTTGCCCCCACTGGGGTAACCTGCTGCCCGTCGGCATGCGAATTGCTGATCTCCCCGATCCAATGCAAGCAGGCAGACCCATCATGCGTGAACTTTCCAGCAGCGGCCAGCAGGCCATCAACGACATCGCCTACCGCACCGGCTTCAGCCCCGACGCGGTTCTGAGCATGCTTGATTCGGTCATCAACGGCAACTGCGGCATGGCCCAGTTCAACCACCCCGAGTTCGGTGGTTACGGGCAGTGGATGCGAGGCGGCATGACCATGGTGTCCGACATGTTCAACAACCACCTCAAGGGGCGGGTGGATGGCCTGTGCTTCGAGTTGTCCAACCTGATCGCCAGCCAGCCCGACCTGATCCGCTCGGGCAGCTTCCAGTCGCAAAGCCAGGGTGGGCAGGATGCTCGCGGTGGCGGGCAGCAACAGCAGAACAACCACGGCTACCAGGGCAGTTCGCAATCTCAAGGCGGTCAAGGCGGGGGCTACAACGAATCGGCCAGCCTGTTCGTGCCTGGCACCTCCAACGACTGGTGGCCGGCCGACTTGCGTTGGCCCAACAGCACCGGTGCCCAAAATGGCGTGCGGTATGCCTATTTCGCCCAGGCGCGGCGCCTGGCGATCGACGTGGGTGGCCGGGTCACGGTCTACGACACGCTGGACCACCAGATCGGCGGTTTCTCGCAGCAGCAATCGGGCAG
>CAZKPN010000251.1:0-1545 GCA_964554655.1 uncultured Aquabacterium sp.
GGGCTGGTTCTTCACCAAGGCGGCCCTGCTGACCTTCGGCGGGGCTTATGCCGTGCTGCCCTACGTCTACCAGGGCGCGGTCGAGCACCACCACTGGCTCACCGGCCCGCAGATGATCGATGGCCTGGCCCTGGGCGAGACCACGCCGGGCCCGCTGATCATGGTCGTGGCCTTCGTCGGCTTTGTCGGTGGCTGGGCCAAACAGGTCTTCGGCCCCGATGCGCTCTTCCTGGCCGGTGCGGCGGCGGCCGCCGTAGTGACCCTCTTCACCTTCCTGCCTTCGTTCGTGTTCATCCTGGCCGGGGGACCCGTGATCGAAACCACCCACGGCAACCTCAAATTCACCGCGCCCCTGACGGCCATCACGGCGGCCGTGGTCGGGGTGATCCTGAATCTGGCGCTGTTCTTCGCGTACCACGTGCTGTGGCCCAAGGGGTTGGCAGGCCCGTTCGATGTGGTCTCCGCCCTGATCGCGCTGGGTGCGGCCCTGGCCCTGTTCCGATTCAAAATGGGGGTGATCCAGCTGCTGGGCATCTGCGCCGTCATCGGGGCGATCAGCACTTGGCTGTTTCCTCACGGATTGGCCCTCGCCATCTGACCCATCACACCTCCCGCCAAAGACAAGAAGTCAACGCCATGCTGCGCACCACCCTGCTGTTCTTTTTCACGGCCCTGGCCGAAATACTGGGCTGCTACCTGCCCTGGCTGGTCCTCAAGCAGGGCAAGTCCATGTGGCTCTTGCTGCCCGCTGCGGCGGCGCTGGGGTTGTTCTCCTGGCTGCTGACGCTGCATCCCACGGCGGCCGGGCGCACCTACGCGGCTTATGGCGGCGTGTACATCGCCGTCGCCCTGGCTTGGCTGTGGCAGGTGGATGGCATCACACCCACCCGGTGGGACCTGGTGGGGGCCTTTGTCGCGCTGGTGGGGATGGCCATCATCGCGTTGCAGCCTGCTTCAACGTGATCCAAACGCGTCAACCGCAGCATGCCTTCTTCGGCGTGGGCTTGGGTGCCGCCTCCTGGAGGTCGTTGAAAATCGTGCATCGCGAGGGCGAACCGCCCATGCATTGGCTCGTGCAGGACTGGACCCAACCGATCAGCCCACGCTCCAATGCCCTCAGTTCCGCCAGCTTGACCTGAACCTGATCCAAATGCGACTGAGCCAGGTCCCTGGCCTCCACGCAGTCGCGGCTGTCGTCCTCGGCTACATCAATGAGCTGGCGGATTTGCTCGATCGTGAACCCGAAGTCCCGGCAACGGCGGATGAAGGTCAATCGTTCCTGATCCGTCATCGCGTAGATGCGATGGCCGTTGGGACGGCGCAGCGCCTTGGGCAACAAGCCGATCTCTTCGTAGTAGCGGATGGTCGGGTCGGCACATTGCAGCCGCTGAGGTCGGCCAGGACACCGATGGTGAGTGTTGCTTCGGTCACGGTTGCCATTGAAATTCCTCTTGCACCTCAAGTTACTTGAGGTTTTAGAGTGAGTTTATGAGCCTTGCGCTCATTTTTCAACTCACTGGAGAATCCCATGAAAAAACTGCTGAT
>CAZKPN010000252.1:0-1523 GCA_964554655.1 uncultured Aquabacterium sp.
GGCCGTCACCCCATCCGCCTTGAACATCGCCTTGATGCCCCGCACCGCCTGGCGGATCCGCGCCTCGTTCTCGATCAAGGCGAAGCGCACATGGTCATCGCCATGGTCACCAAAGCCGATGCCGGGTGACACGCACACCTTGGCCTTCTCCATCAGCTGCTTGGCAAACTCCAGCGAGCCCAGCGCGCGATAGTGCTCAGGGATGCGCGCCCAGATGTACATCGAGGCCTTGGGGCATTCAACCTCCCAGCCCGCCTCGGTCAGCCCCTTGAACAGCACATCACGCCGGTTTTGGTACTGCGCGCAGATGTCTTTCACGCATTGCTGATCGCCCTCCAGCGCCGCGATCGCAGCCACCTGCAAGGGCGTGAAGGTGCCGTAGTCGTGGTAACTCTTGATGCGCGCCAGCGCGGCCACCAGGTCGGGGTTGCCCACCATGAAGCCCACGCGCCAGCCCGCCATGTTGTAGCTCTTGCTCAGCGTGAAGAACTCCACCGCGATGTCCTTCGCGCCCGGCACCTGCATGATCGACGGTGCCTTCCAGCCATCGAACACGATGTCGGCGTAGGCCAGGTCATGCACCACGAAGATGTCGTGCTTGCGGGCCAGCGCGATCACGCGTTCGAAGAAGTCCAGCTCCACGCACTGCGCCGTGGGGTTCGATGGAAAGCCCAGCACCATCATCTTGGGCTTGGGATAGCTGCCACGGATGGCCTTCTCCAGCTCGGCGAAGAAGTCCACACCGGGCACGATCGGCACCGAGCGGATGTCCGCCCCCGCGATCACCGCGCCATAGATGTGGATGGGGTAGGAGGGATCGGGCACCAGCACGGTGTCGCCCCGGTCCAGCGTGGCCAGCATCAGGTGGGCCAGGCCTTCCTTGGAGCCGATGGTGACGATGGCTTCCTTGTCCGGGTCGATGTCGACCTGGTACCGATCTTTGTACCAGTGCGAGATGGCACGACGCAAACGCGGGATGCCCTTGGACGCCGAATACCCGTGCGTGTCGGGCCGCTGGGCCACCTCGGTGAGTTTGGCGACGATGTGCGCTGGCGTGGCCCCATCGGGGTTGCCCATGCTCATGTCGATGATGTCCTCGCCACGGCGGCGCGCGGCCAGTTTGAGTTCGGCCGTGATGTTGAAAACGTAGGGGGGAAGGCGGTCAATGCGCGCAAAGCGGCGCTTGCCTGGAGATGCAGACATGGAGGTGACTTTCACGTGAGCGCCCGGAACCGTCCGAGCGACGTGAGCCGCACGATGGTGTGTGACCCGTGGGCATCCTAAACCATGAGTCAGGTCCTGCCCTTGACTCATCAGGGAATTGCCACCACCGCCGGCCAAGCCATGCAGCCTTGCTCGCGACCAGCTGGCTGCTGGTCCCCGCCCGCCACGCCCTGAGCGAGCTTGCCAGCAAGGCGTCCAGCGATGCAACCGTGGCGATCACTGAGGATTTCAACATCACCGTCAAACGCATGAGCGACGTCACGCCGGGCATCATGAGGCGGCAGGCCGAATTGCTCGCC
>CAZKPN010000253.1:0-1503 GCA_964554655.1 uncultured Aquabacterium sp.
GAACGAGAGTGAGTGACCGAGGACACGTGTGATGTCAAAGGCCATGCGTCAGATGCCGGGGCAACCCGGGCGGGTGGGTGTAGCGCGCGGTGAAGCCGCGCGTGATCTTGCCAGCGACGAAGCCAGCGACCCGCCGCGTGAACACCAGGGCACAGGGTCGGCGCTACCCAAGACAGGCACTGGTGGCTTGTTGCAGGCGGCGCTGACACGAGAGAACCTGAGCCAAGCGTGGAGGCGGGTCAAGGCCAACAAAGGCGCAGCCGGGGTGGACGGGCTCGGAATCGAGCAGACCGCCGAGGTACTGCGTACCGACTGGCCTGCCATCCGCCAAGCGCTGCTGGCAGGACGGTACCGGCCCCAGCCGGTGCGCAAGGTGATGATCCCCAAGCCTGACGGGAGCCAGCGCGAGCTGGGAATTCCCACGGTGCTGGATCGGCTCATCCAGCAGGCGCTGCTGCAAGTGCTGCAACCGCAGATCGACCCTACATTCAGTGAACACAGCTACGGGTTCCGACCTGGACGCCAGGCGCACGATGCGGTCAAAGCCGCGCGGGCGTGCGTGCAGTCGGGCAAGCGCGTGGTGGTGGACGTGGACCTGGCGAAGTTCTTCGACCGGGTCAACCACGACATCCTGATCGACAGGCTGCAAAGACGCATCGCCGACGCTGGAGTGATCCGGCTGGTGCGTGCGTACCTGAACGCCGGGATCATGGATGGCGGCGTGGTGATCGAGCGGCACAAGGGCACGCCGCAAGGCGGGCCACTGAGCCCATTGCTGGCCAACGTGCTGCTGGACGAAGTGGACAAGGCGTTGGAGGCGCGAGGCTACAGCTTTGCCCGCTACGCCGATGACTGCAACGTCTATGTGGGCAGCATGAAGACTGGCGAGCGGGTGATGGCGCTGTTGAGAAAGCAGTACAGCAAGCTCAAGCTGCAGATCAACGAAGACAAGAGCGCAATAGCCAGCGCCCTGGGGCGCAAATTCCTGGGCTACGCGCTGTGGGTGGCTAAGGGTGGGGAGGTCAAGTACTCAGTGGCCCACAAAGCCATGGACAACTTCAAGGCCCGCATCCGGCAGCACACGCGCCGCTCGGGTGGACGCAGCATGGGGCAGGTGGTGGACAAACTCAGGCCCTACCTGCTGGGCTGGAAAGCGTACTTCGGGATGGCGCAAACGCCCAAAATCTGGCGTGAGCTGGACGAATGGCTGCGCCACCGATTGCGGGCGATCCAGCTGCGGCAATGGAAACGGGGCACGACGATGTACCGTGAACTCAAAGCGCTGGGAGCCAAGCAAAGTGTTGCACGACAGGTGGCGGCCAACAGCCGGCGCTGGTGGCGCAATAGCGCCAAGCTGCTCAACAGCGTGCTGACGATTGACTGGTTCGACCACCTGGGACTGCCCAGACTCTCATGACCTCAAGCTCTCGAACCGCCCGGTGCGGACCCGCACGCCGGGTGGTGTGGGAGGGGCCCGACCATCTGGTCGGCCCCTATCCCGAT